>CAZNTX010000042.1:0-661 GCA_964576075.1 uncultured Limibaculum sp.
CTTCGGCCGGCTGCGGCCGCTGCACACCTCGGCGGTGATCTTCGCCTTCGGCGGCAACGCGCTGATCGCGACCTCGTTCTACGTGGTCCAGCGCACCTGCGCGACGCGGCTCTGGGGCGGCAACCTCGCCTGGTTCGTGTTCTGGGGCTACAACATCTTCATCGTGCTCGCCGCGACCAGCTATCTCTTCGGCGGCTCCCAGTCCCGCGAATACGCCGAGCCCGCCTGGCATATCGACCTCTGGCTGACCGTCGTCTGGGTCGCCTATCTGATGGTCTTCATGGGCACGCTCTTCAACCGGAAGGAGCGCCATATCTACGTCGCCAACTGGTTCTACCTCAGCTTCATCGTGACGGTGGCGATGCTGCATGTGGTGAACAACCTCGCGGTGCCGGTCTCGATCTGGGGCTCGGCCTCCTACTCGCTCTTCTCCGGCGTGCAGGACGCGATGACCCAGTGGTGGTATGGCCATAACGCGGTCGGCTTCTTCCTCACCGCCGGCTTCCTCGGCATGATGTATTACTTCGTGCCGAAGCAGGCCGAGCGCCCGGTCTATTCCTACAAGCTCTCGATCGTCCACTTCTGGGCGCTGATCTTCCTCTATATCTGGGCGGGGCCGCACCACCTGCACTACACCGCGCTGCCGGACTGGGCGCAGACG
>CAZNTX010000042.1:671-33042 GCA_964576075.1 uncultured Limibaculum sp.
GCCCTCCTGGGGCGGCATGATCAACGGGCTCATGACCCTCTCCGGCGCCTGGGACAAGCTGCGCACCGACCCCGTGATCCGGATGATGGTGGTCTCCGTCGGCTTCTACGGCATGTCGACCTTCGAGGGCCCGATGATGTCCATCAAGGCCGTCAACTCCCTCAGCCACTACACCGACTGGACCATCGGCCACGTCCATTCCGGCGCGCTCGGCTGGAACGGCATGATCACCTTCGGCGCGCTCTATTTCCTCGTTCCGCGTCTCTGGAACCGCGCGCGGCTCTACTCGCTCTCCCTCGTCTCCTGGCACTTCTGGCTCGCGACCATCGGCATCGTGCTCTACGCGGCGTCCATGTGGGTCACGGGCATCATGGAAGGCCTGATGTGGCGCGAGGTCGACGACCAGGGCTTCCTGGTGAACAGCTTCGCCGACACGGTGGGCGCCAAGTTCCCGATGTATCTCGTCCGCGGTCTCGGCGGCGTGCTCTACCTCGCGGGCGCCATCATCATGTGCGTCAACCTCTATCAGACCATCAAGGGCCGCGTCCGCGACGAGCGTCAGCCGATCGGGGCCGCCAAGCCCGTCGCCGCCGAGTAAGGGAGACAGCGTCTCATGGCACAGAACCCGAAGTCCGATCAGGACAAGCAGTCCAAGCCCCCCCGCCGGGGCCTGCTCGACCGGCACAAGCCTATCGAGCGCCACGCCACGCTGCTCCTCGTGCTCTCCTTCCTGGTGGTCACGGTCGGCGGCATCGTGGAGATCGCGCCGCTGTTCTGGCTGCAGAACACCATCGAGAAGGTGCAGGGGGTGCGCCCCTACTCGCCGCTCGAGCTCGCGGGCCGGCAGATCTATATCCGGGAGGGTTGCTATGTCTGCCACTCCCAGATGATCCGCCCGATGCGCGACGAGGTGGAGCGCTACGGCCACTACAGCCTCGCGGCCGAGTCGGTTTACGACCACCCGTTCCAGTGGGGCTCGAAGCGGACGGGGCCCGACCTCGCCCGCGTCGGCGGGCGCTACTCCGACGCCTGGCACGTCGACCACATGCGCGACCCCAAGGCGCTGGTCCCCGAGTCGGTGATGCCCGCCTATCCCTGGCTCGAGGAGACGCCGCTCGACTACGTCTATATCGCGGACCATCTGGTGGCGAACCAGGCCGTCGGCGTGCCCTACACCGAGGAGCAGGTCGCCCGCGCGGTCGTCCATGTGAAGGCCCAGGTCGACCCCGATCACGAGGCGGTGGCCGAGTTGCTCGAGAACTACCCGAAGGCGCAGGTCCGCAACTTCGACGGCCAGCCCGAGATCACCGAGCTCGACGCCCTCATCGCCTATCTCCAGGTCCTCGGCACCATGGTCGACTTCTCGACCTACGAGGCCACGGCCGACGCCAACCTGCGCTGAGGAGGAACAGATGGACGGCGAAAGCACCTATCACCTGCTCCGGGAGTTCTCGGCGAGCTGGTGGCTCGTGGTGATGATGGTCTTCTTCGTGGGCGTGGTGCTCTTCACCCTGCGCCCCGGCTCCAAGAAGACGCATGACGAGATCGCGCAGATCCCGTTCCGCAACGACGCGCCCAAGGAGTGAGTCCCATGGCCGATCACGATCCCAACAAGCCCGATATCGACGAGATCACCGGCACCGAGACCACCCAGCACGAGTGGGACGGCATCAAGGAGCTCAACACGCCCCTGCCGAAATGGTGGCTCTGGACGTTCTACGCCACCTGCGTCTGGGCGCTGATCTACACGATCTTCTACCCGGCCTGGCCGATGATCACGACCGCGACGGCGGGCATCCTCGGCCACACCAATCGCGGCGCGGTGCACGAGGCGATCGAGGAGCACAAGGCGGCGCAGTCGGTCTATACCGACCGCATCGCCGAGATGTCCGTCGACGAGATCGCCGCGGATGCCGAGCTGATGCAGTTCGCCCAGCAGGGCGGTGCCGCGATCTTCCGCGCCTATTGCTCCCAGTGCCACGGCGCGGGCGCGGCGGGCGTGCAGGCGGCGGGCTACCCCAACCTCCTCGACGACGCCTGGCTCTGGGGCGGCACGCGCGAGGCGATCTACCACACGATCAAATACGGCATCCGCTGGAACCCGGACGAGAACTACGACACCCGGATCGGCGAGATGCCCGCCTACGATTGGCTGGAGGACGACCAGCTTCTCGCGGTGACCCAGCATGTCCGCTCGCTCTCCGGCATGGCCGAGCCGACCGAGGAAGGCGAGCGGATCTATCTCGAGGAGGCCGGCTGCAACGCCTGCCACGGCGATGGCGGGCTCGGCATGCCGGAGATGGGCGCGCCCAACCTCGCCGACGCCATCTGGCTCTATGGCGGCGACGAGGCGACCATCCTCGAGACGCTGCGCTACGGCCGGGGCGGCGTGATGCCCGCCTGGATCGAGGATATCCGCGGCACCTCGGGCCTCACCGACACCGAGATCAAGCAGGTCTCGCTCTATGTCCACAGCCTCGGCGGCGGCGTCGAGGAGTGACCCTCCGTCCCCAGACGGTCTTCCCGTGAACTGCGCCCGGGTTCGCCCGGGCGATTTTTTTTGCTCTGCGGAATGGCGGCGCCGATCGCCGCTAGCTTCCGGCGCAGCAGTCGTCTAGATTGGAGATGGTGCGGGTGCGAAGGGAGTGGAGCGTGGCGGGAATCTCCGAGGCTGTCTGGCTGCTCGCAGGGGCGCTCGTCGCGCTCGGCTATCTCGCGCTCCGCAGTCCGGGCGCCCGTCGCTGACACCCCCCCTCCGCGTTCTCCGAGATGCTGGCCCGCCATGCGGGCCCGGGCCGCGTTGCCTGGATCGGGGTGCGCCCTGGGCGCCGAGCGCCGGTGATGCCCTGCGAGGCGGCGGAGATCGGCGCCGACGGGCTCGCAGGCGACCATTGCGCAGCCCCGGGCAAGCGCGCCGTCACCCTTCTCCAGGCCGAGCATCTGCCGGTCGTCGCGGCCCTCGCCCGGGCGCCCGGGCTCGGCTTCGCGGATCTCAGGCGCAATCTCGCGGTGGCGGAGATCAACCTCCTCGCGCTTCGCGGCCGCACCGTCCGCATCGGCACGGCGCGGCTGGAGATCACCGGGCCCTGCGCCCCCTGCTCGCGGATGGAAGAAGCCCTCAGCCCCGGCGGCTACAGCGCGATGCGCGGCCATGGCGGGGTGACGGCGCGGGTGCTGGCGGCGGGGACCGTCCGGCTCGGCGACCCGGTGGCCGCCGAGTGAGGATCAGCCGCCCTGCTGGCCAGAGCCCCCGCCGCCGGCGATCTGGATCGGCTGGGACTGCGGCAGCGGCGCCTCCGGCTCCGGCTCGGGCTCCGGCTCGATGGCGGGCGCGGGCTCCGGCTGGTGCGTCGCCTCCATCCCCCGCATCTCGGTGAAGGCGTCGCGCAGGGCCTGGCTCCAGGCGTTCGAGAGCTTGTGGAACTCCGCGTCGTCCTGCTCGATCCGGCGGAGCTGCTCGAACTCGAACCGGTCGCGCCGGATCACCGCGAGATCGAGCGGCATCCCCACCGAGAGATTGGAGCGCAGCGTCGAGTCCATCGACAGGAGCACCGCGGTGATCCCGTCCTCGAGCGGGGTCTCGGGGCGGATCACCCGGTCGAGGATCGGCTTGCCGTATTTGTGCTCGCCGATCTGGAAGAAGGGCGTGTCCTCCGTCGCCTCGATGAAGTTGCCCGCGGAATAGACGAGGAAGAGGCGCAGCTCGCCCCCCTTGCGCTGCCCGGCGATGACGATCGAGCTCTCCGCCGAGGCGCCCATGGAGGAGATCGCCGAGCCGTATTGCACCATCACGTTGCGCATGGTGGTGCCGACGACCTCGGCCACGCGGAACATCGTCGGCGCGGTGAAGATCGTCTCGATCCCGTCGCGGGGAATGTCGATCCCCTCCTGGATCTGGCTGATGACCGCTTGGGTGATGGCGAGATTGCCCGACGTCATCATGACGATCAGCCGATCCCCGGGCACGCGCCAAGTGAAGAGCTTGCGGAACTTGGCGATGTTGTCGAGCCCCGCATTGGTGCGGGTGTCGGCGAGGCAGACGAGCCCCTCGTCCAGCTTGATCGCCACGCAATAGGTCATCGGCTCTGTCCTCGCCACTCTTCCCCCTGCCCACCCTCGGTATCAGAGGCCGGGCGGGCGCGGAAGCGGGGGGCCTCACCCCTCGGTCAGCGCCACCGGCTCGAGCGGGCGGGTTCCGAACCCGTAGGCGTCCGCGATCGCGTTGGCCAGAAGATTGTTCTCCTGGATCCGCTCGGTCAGCCATTCGTGGAGGCCGTGGGCGAAAACGTCGTCGACCGTGAGGTCCTCGAGCCGGCCGAGGAAGGCATAGGCGCGGACATGGCAATCGTCGCTGAACTCGGTGTGGGTCTTCAGCAAATCGAGATGGCGCACCAGCATCTGCGCGCAGGACTTCATCGAGCGCGGGGTGAGCGGGTTGAGCACCAGGAAATGCACCACGAGATCGGGGCGCACCGGCTTGCGATAGACATGGCGGTAGGCGCGCGAGGAATTGGCGGCGCGCAGGATCTGCAGCCATTGCACCTCGTCGATCAGCCCGCCGACTTGCTCGTCCGGCGGCAGGAGGACGTGATACTTGACGTCGAGAAGGCGCGCGGTGGCGTCGATCCGCTCGATATACTGGCCGAGGCGGATGAAGTTGTAGCCGGCGTCGCGCAGCAGCGTGTCGTCGACGGCGCCGCGGAAGCGGTGGCCCTGGGTCTTGGTCCAGTCGAGAAGCTGGGCGAACTCGCCGCCGATGAGGCTCGCGGTCGATTTGGCGCGCATCTCGAGCCAGGCCTGGTTGGCCGCGTCCCAGACATCGGCGGTGATCGCCTGGCGCACGGCGCGGGCGTTCTCGCGGGCCTGGCGCAGGCAGGACCGGATCGAGGACGCATTGTCCGGGTCGAAGATCAGATGCTGGGCGACGGAGCGGGCATTGGCGGTCTCGAGGCGCTCGGGGAAGGTCTCCGAACAGCCCGCGGCGATGACGATGGAGGCCCATTCCGCGGCGCGCGCCTCGGCCGAGGTCGGCAGCGTGTTCATCCGCCGCCCGGCGTCGAGGAGGCGGGCGACGTTCTCCGCCCGCTCGACATAGCGCGACATCCAGTAGAGCGATCCGGCGACGCGGCTCAGCATGGCGACCCCCTCACGCGCTCAGAACCCAGGTGTCCTTGACCCCGCCGCCCTGGCTGGAGTTCACCACGAGCGAGCCCTCGCGGAGCGCGACGCGGGTGAGCCCGCCCGGGATGAGCCGGGTGGTCTCCCCGGAGATGACGAAGGGGCGCAGGTCCACATGGCGCTCGACGAGCCCCTGCTCGGAGAGCGTGGGCGCGGTGGAGAGGGCGAGGGTGGGCTGCGCGATGAAGCCCGCCGGGTTCTTGCGCACCCGCTCGGCATAGGCGTCGCGCTCGGCCGCGGTGGCCTTCGGCCCGATGATCATGCCGTAGCCGCCGGAGCCGTGCACCTCCTTCACCACGAGTTCGTCGAGATGGTCGAGCACATGGGCGCAGGCCTCAGGCTCGACGCAGCGATAGGTGGGGACGTTCGGGATGATCGGCTCCTCGCCGAGATAGAAGCGGATCATCTCGGGCACGTAAGGATAGACCGACTTGTCGTCCGCCACACCCGCGCCCGGCGCGTTGACGAGGGTCACCCCGCCGTCCTTGTAGACCCGCATGAGGCCCGGCACGCCGAGCACCGATTCCGGGTTGAACGCCTCGGGGTCGAGGAAGGCGTCGTCGATCCGGCGGTAGAGCACGTCGACGCGGGCCGCGCCGCGGATCGTCTTGCGCCAGAGCCGGCCCTCGGCGACGAAGAGGTCCGGGCCCTCCACGAGGTCGATCCCCATCTGATCGGCGAGGAAGGAGTGCTCGTAATAGGCGGAGTTGAAGTGCCCCGGCGTGAGGATGGCGAGCTGCGGCGTGCCGGTGCAGGCGGGCGGCGCGACCTCCTCCATCGCGTGCACGAGCATCTCCGGATAGCCGTCGACCGGGCGCACCAGCCCGTCGGCGAAGAGCGCGGGGAACATCCGGCTCATCACCTCGCGGGTCTCGAGCACATAGGAGATGCCCGACGGGGTGCGGCAATTGTCCTCGAGCACGTAGAACTCGTCCGGCCCGCAGCGCACGATGTCGACCCCGATGATGTGGGAGAACACGCCGCCCGGCGGCGAGACGCCCGCCATCGCCGGCAGATAGGCCTCGTTCTCGAAGATCGGCGCGCGGGGCATGCGGCCGGCGGCGAAGATCTCGCCCGGCCCGTAGACATCGGCGAGGAAGGCGTTGAGGGCGCGCGCGCGCTGGATCGAGCCGCGCTCCACCTTGTCCCATTCCCGCGCGGAGAAGATGCGGGGGACGATGTCGAACGGGATCAGCCGGTCCGGATCCCCCCCCTCGCCATAGACCGCGAAGGTGATCCCCACCCTGCGGAACAGCGCCTCCGCCTCGGCCCGGCGCGTCAGCAGAACGTCCGGCCCGGTCTCCTCGATCCAGCGCGCCACCGATTCGTATTCGGGACGCACCCCCTCGCTCTCGCGCATCTCGCTATACATGGGCAAAGTGTTAACACGGGCCGCGGCGCTGTCGCCCCTTTTTTGACCATATCGTCGCGGCTGACTTGTTTTGCCGCAGAAAACCGGCAGGGTGCCCCCGACCGAGACCGCTGCCGAGGCCGAGCATGAGCATCACCGTCGCCCTGACCCACCGAACGAGCTACACCTATGACCGATTGGTGCGGTTGAGCCCCCAGGTGATCCGCCTGCGTCCGGCGCCGCATTCGCGCACGCCCGTGCTCTCCTATGTGCAGCGAATCTCCCCGGGCGAGCATTTCGTCAATTGGCAGCAAGACCCGTTCTCCAACTGGAACGCCCGCGTCGTCTTCCCCGAGCGGGTCGACCATCTCGAAGTGACGATCGACCTGATCGCCCGGATGGATGCGATCAACCCGTTCGACTTCTTCCTCGAAGAGGGCTGCAGCGAGCTCCCTTGGGCCTACGACCGGGATCTCGCCGAGGACCTCGCCCCCTATCTCGAGCCCCCGGAGATCGGCATCCGCCTCGGCGAGTTCCTCGAGAGCGCCCCGAAGCGGGAGGGGGAGACGATCCCCTGGCTCGTCTCGCTCAACCAATACGTGCAGACCGCGATCGCCTATATCACCCGCCTCGAGCCCGGGGTGCAGACCGCCGAGGAGACGCTCGCCCGCGCCAAGGGCTCCTGCCGCGATTCGGGCTGGCTGCTGGTGCAGATGCTGCGCGCCATGGGCTTCGCGGCGCGCTTCGTCTCGGGCTATCTGATCCAGCTCCGCCCCGATATCGGCGCGCCGGGGGAGCCCGAGCCCCATTGGGACGACTTCACCGATCTGCATGCCTGGACCGAGGTCTATCTCCCGGGCGCGGGCTGGGTCGGGCTCGACCCGACCTCGGGGCTCTTCGCGGGCGAGGGCCATATCCCGCTCGCCGCCACCCCGGAGCCGCGCACCGCCGCGCCGATCACCGGCGCGCTCGAGGAATGCGAGGTGAGCTTCGACGTCGAGATGAAGGTCGAGCGGCTGAAGGAGCCCGCCCGGGTGACCAAGCCGCTCACCGAGGTCCAATGGGCGCAGGTGCTCGAGGCCGGCGACCGGATCGACGCACGCATCCCGGCCTCCGACATGCGCCTCACCATGGGCGGGGAGCCGACCTTCGTCTCGGCCGTGGACCGCGACGCCCCGGAATGGACGGTCGAGGCCGTCGGCCCCACCAAGCGCGCCCATGCCGAGCGGCTGATCCGGGGCCTGCAGGCGCGTTTCGCGCCCGAGGGGCTCCTGCATTTCGGGCAGGGCAAGTGGTATCCGGGCGAGCAGCTCCCGCGCTGGGCCTTCGCCCTCTATTGGCGGGGGGACGGCGAGCCCCTCTGGCTCGAGCGCGACCTGATCGCCCCGGAGAGCACGCCCGGCACCGTCTCCCCCGTCCGCGCCGGCGCCTTCGCCGAGGCGCTTTCGGAGAGCCTCGGGGTCGATCCCGATTTCGTCGCTCCGGCTTACGAGGACGTCGCCGCCTTCCTCGTGCGCGAGCACCAGCTGCCGGAGAACGTCGACCCGCTCGACGCCAAGCTCGAGGATGCCGAGGAGCGCGCCCGCCTCGCCCGGGTGTTCGAGCGGGGGCTCGGGGAGCCGGCGGCCTTCGTCCTGCCGCTCCAGCTCGCCCAGGCGCACGACCGCCGCCCCCGCCAGCGCCGCTTCCGCTGGGCCTCGGAGCGCTGGCGCACCCGGCGCGGGCGGCTCTTCCTGATCCCGGGCGACAGCCCCGCGGGCTTCCGCCTGCCGCTGCAGTCGCTGACCTATCTCGACGAGGCGGACCGCCCGCAGCTCTTCGAGCGCGACCCCTTCTCGCCCGACGAGCCGCTGCCGCCGCATCCGGCCTCCGTCCACGGCCATCAGGCGCTCGCCGGGGCGCAGGAGTTCCGCCAGGGCCCGCGGCCCCGCTTCCAGCGCCGCGGGCCGGCCGAGATCGCCTTCGAGGACGTGGCGCCGGGGCAGATGGTGACCATGCCCGCCGTGCGCACCGCGCTCACCATCGAGCCGCGCGCGGGCACCCTCTGCGTCTTCCTGCCCCCCGTGCCCTCGGCGGAGGCCTATGTCGATCTCGTCGCCGCCATCGAGGAGACGGCCGCCGCCCTCGACCAGCCGGTCCATGTGGAGGGCTACCCGCCGCCCTCGGACCACCGGATCAACGTGATCAAGGTCACCCCGGACCCGGGCGTCGTCGAGGTCAACATCCACCCGGCCCATTCCTGGCGCGAGCAGGTGGCGATCACCGAGGCGGTCTACGAGGAGGCCCGGCAGGCGGGGCTCGACGCCTCCTCCTTCCAGATCGACGGGCGGCCGACGGGCTCGGGCGGGGGCAACCACATCGTCGTCGGCGGCGCGAGCCCGGCGGACAGCCCGTTCCTGCGCCGCCCCGACCTCCTCGCCTCGCTCGTCGCCTATTGGCAGCGCCACCCCTCGCTCTCCTATCTCTTCTCCGGCCTCTTCATCGGCCCGACCTCGCAGGCCCCCCGGATCGACGAGGCGCGGATGGAGACGCTCGAGGAGATGGAGATCGCCATGGCGCAGCTCCCCCCCCGCTGGGGGCCGCCGCCGCCGCATTGGCTCGTGGACCGGCTGTTCCGCGACCTCCTCGTGGACGTGACCGGCAACACCCACCGCGCCGAGATCTGCATCGACAAGCTCTATTCGCCGGACGGGCCCGCGGGGCGCCTCGGCCTCGTCGAGTTCCGCGCCTTCGAGATGCCGCCGCATGCGCGGATGTCGGCGGCGCAGGCGCTCGTCCTGCGCGCGCTCCTCGCCTGGTTCTGGGAGACGCCCTATCAGGCGCCGCTCGTCCGCTGGGGCGCGCGCCTGCACGACCGCTTCATGCTGCCGCATTACGTTTGGGAGGATTTCGGCGAGGTGCTGAGCGATCTCTCCCGCACCCACGGGATCGCCTTCGACCCAGAATGGTTCCGCGCGCAATACGATTTCCGCTTCGCCCATATGGGGACGGTGGAGATCGAGGGGGTGCGCCTCGAGATCCGCATGGCGCTCGAGCCCTGGAACGTGCTCGGCGAGGAGGGCGTGATCGGGGGGACCGCGCGCTATGTCGACAGTTCGGTGGAGCGGCTGCAGGTGGCGCTCGACCGGCCGCTGCCAGAGGGGCTCGCGCTTGCGGTGAACGGCGTGGAGATCCCGCTCCGCGCAACCGCGGCGGGGGGGCGCGTCGCCGGCGTGCGCTTCCGCGCCTGGCAGCCGCCGCGCTGCCTGCACCCGACGATCCCGGCCCAGGGGCCCCTCGTCTTCGACGTGGTGGACCGGGCGACGGGGCGCTCCCGCGGGGGCTGCACCTATCACGTGGTCCATCCCGGCGGGCGCGCGCGCGACGACCGGCCGATCAACGCGCTCGAAGCGGAGGGCCGCCGCCTCGCCCGCTTCGACCCTCGGGCGCATACGCCGGGAACGGTCTGGCTCCGCAGGCTGCCCCATCCCGAGGGCCGGGCGACGCTGGACCTTCGGCGCGCCCATCTCCCGGCCGCCTGAAGGCGCGCGCGCGGGACGGGGGCGCGGGGCCGGCGGGACCCGGACGGCTGTCGCCGCCCGGCCCCCGTCCCGGCGGTGGCCCGCCCCCACCCCCGCCACCGCCGCGCGGCTGCGCCGCGCGCGGCGTCGTGGGGGATGGAGCGCGGACGGAGCCGCCGCGCCGCCGCCCGAGGCCTGTGGGGGGCCTGGACGCCGCAGCGAGCCCCGCCGCCTGCCCGGGTGGGTGGGGCCTCGGGCGGCGGCGCGGCGGCGGCCGCGGGCACGGCCGGCAAAATTCGTCTCCAAACCGTCGCGGCCCCGCGCTATGAAGCCTGAGAGGAGCGCCCGAGGAGTGAGAGCAATGACCGACGCCGCCGCGACCCAGCAGACCGCCAAGACCCCGATGCAGTATCTCGACCAGGCCATGGGCCGCCTGCGCGAGCTCGGCCTCGCCCGCGACGCCGCCCCCGAGGCCGCGCCCATCGCCGGGCTCCTCGAGCAGATCGCCGAGATCGACCCCGACCGGATCGCCGTCATCACCCGCACCCTCGGGCAGATGAGCACCTTCAACGAGATCGTCCGCGAGGAGATCTCGCAGATGTCGATCGGCCAGCGCTACGAGACGATCACCAACGGGTTCAACTCGATCCGCGACGACGCCAAACGCCTCGTCGACCAGCTCGCCGACGGCTCCATCGACGTCTTCGAGCGCGCCACGAATGCCTGGATGAAGATCTCCCGCGGCGACATCGCCGGGCGCTTCGACGCGCTTCGGGACATCTATCTCGAGGTCTCAAAGGACACCAAGGACATCATCGACCGCGAGCACCGCATCCTCGAGGCCTATCGCGACTTCCGCGGCGCGCTGAAGCAGGCCGAGGTCGCCGCCCTCGAGATCCTGGAGACGGCCGAGGCCCGCCTCCACGCCGGCAAGACCGCGCTCGAGGCCGCGGCCGCCGAGGTCGAGGCCTTCCAGGGCGAGGATGCCGGCGCCAAGGCCCGCCTCGAGCTCGCCCGCGACGAGCGCCTGCGCGAGATGCAGGCCGAAGAGGGCCGCTATCAGATCGCCAAGGACCTCGCCGACAACCTGACCATCGGCTACAACACCTCCGAAGTCATCATGGCCCGGCTGATGCAGACGACCTCCGCCAAGACGCGCGTCTATCAGCAGTCGGTCTCCTTCTTCACCACCAACGAGAGCGTGCTGACGGCGCTCAAGGCCTCGTTCACCGGCATGTTCGGGCTGCACGAGGCGACGGAGACGCTCAATTCGATGAAGGAGGGCGTCTCGAAGTCGATCGAGGTGCTCGCCGATATCGGCGCCAAGGTGCAGGAGGAGGCGCTGAAGGCCGGCTACGGGCCGACGATCCGCGCGGAGGCCGTGAAGAAGCTCGTCGACTCCGTCGTCAACTACCAGGAGACCGCGGGCGAGATCATCACCGAGATGCGCAGCCTCGCCACCAAGAATTCCGAGGAGATCCGCGACGCGGTGGAGGACGGCAAGCGCCGCATGGCCCGCCTCGCCGAGAAGGGCGCGGCGCTCGGCCTCTGATCGGCGATGACAGGGACCGGGGCGGAGCGCCCTAAGCTCGACGAGCTGATGATGGCGATGGACGTGGTGGACACGCTGCGCCACGACCGCATCGCGCTCGAGCGCGATCTCGGCCAGGAGGGCCGCGACGCCGCGCTCAAGCGGCGCCTGCGCGAGATCTACGAGGGCCAGGGCCTCGAGGTGACCGACGAGATCCTCGAAGAGGGCATCGCCGCGCTCCGCGAGAGCCGCTTCGTCTACGAGCCGCCGGAGCCGTCGATGGAGGTCCGCCTCGCCCGGCTCTGGGTGAGCCGCTGGCGCTGGGGGCCCTGGGCCGGGGGCGCTGCGGGGCTCCTCGCGCTCTGGCTCGGCTGGGCGGCGCTCTCCCCCGCGCCGGAGGACCGGCTGGCGCAGACGCTCTCCGAGCGCGCCGGCGCCGCCCTGGCCGCCGCGCGCACGGAGGCCGCCGAGGGCGAGATCCGCGCCGCGCGCAGCGCCGCCGAGGCCGCCCTCGCCGCGGGCGATCTCGACCGTGCGCGCGAGGCCGTCGCCCGCCTCTCCGCGCTGACCGACCGGCTCCTCGCGGCCTACGAGCTGCGCATCGTCAACCGGCCGGGGGAGAGGACCGGCGTCGAGCGGATCCCCGATGTCAACGAGGCCGCGCGCAATCTCTACATCGTGGTGGAACCCGTGGGCCCCGACGGCGAGACGCTGACGCTCCCGGTCACCAACGAGGAGACCGGCGAGACCGTGCGCGCCGCGAAATGGGCCGTGCGCGTGCCGGCCGAGACCTACCGCCGGATCGCGCGCGACAAGCAGGACGACGGGCTCCTCGAGGAGAGCGTGCTCGGCGCCAAGCCCGCCGGGAGCCTGGCCACGGACTGGCGGATGCCGGTCCAGGGCGGCGTGATTACCGACTGGTAGAGAGGGAGCGATGCGCCGGGCACGGGACGTCTACCGATCGATCGAGCAGGCAGAGGCGGATCTGCGCGCCGCCGAGGGCCGCTTGTCGCGCCAGCTCGCCGAGCTCGCCGAGGAATCGGCCGAGCTCCGCCGCGCGGAGGCCGCCGCCTATCGCACCCTCGCCCAGCACCGGCTCGACCGCCTCGCCCGCGAGAAGATCACCGACCGGCTCGACCGCGCCGAGCGCGCCGCCTTGGACGCGCTCGAGATCCGCAAGCGCCGCCTCGCCGAGATCGAGGCCGAGCGCGCCGCCCTCGAGAGCGCGCAGGCCGAGGCCGCGGCCCGCCGCGAGAGCGCGGAGGACGCGGTCGAAGCCGCCGCCGCCGAGCTTGACGCCCTCGCAGAGACCACCGCCGCCGCCCTCGAGGACGATCCGGACTACGCCGCCCGCCGCGCCGCCCTCGAAGCCGCCGAGGCCAAGGCTGCCGCCGCCGACGCCAAGGCCGACCGCGCCGAGGCCGACCGCGCGGAGAAATCCAAGGCCTACGACGCCGACCCGCTCTTCTCCTATCTCTGGGCGCGCGCCTACGACACGCCCGCCTATCGCGGGTCCGGCTTCGTCAAGTCGCTCGACGCCTGGGTCGCGAAGCTCATTGGCTATGCCCGCGCGCGGCCGGACTACACCCGCCTCCAGGAGATCCCCGCGCGCCTGCGCGGCCATGCGGACCGGCTCGCCGAGGCGGCCGAGGCCGCCCGGGGAGAGCTCGAAGCGCTCGAACGCGCCCGCCTCGAGGCCGCCGGCGCCGCGCCGCTCGAGGCCAAGCTCGCCGAAGCGCAGGGCGCGCTCGACGCCGTCGAAGCGGAGATCGACCGGCTCGAGACCGACCGCGCCGCGCTCGAGGAGGAGGCCGCCCGCCTCGTCGATCCCGAGCGCGACGAGGGCCTCGTGCGCGCCCTCGACGGCCTCGCCGAGAGCTTCAAGGGCGCCGATCTCCGCCGCCTCGCCGAGGCCGCCCGCGCCACCCCGGGGCCGGAGGACGACCGCGCCGTCGCCCGCCTCGCCGACATCTCCGACACCGAGGCCCGCCTCGCCCGCGAGCTCGCCCGCGCCCGCGCCGAGGAGCGCGACATCGCCCGCCGCCGCGCCGATCTCGCCGCAGAGCGCCGCCGCTTCCGCAGCCGCGGCTATGGTGCGCCGGGGGGCGGGTTCGACAATGCCGACGCCCTCGGCGGCATCCTCGGCGACATCGTGAAGGGCGCGGCCCGGGGCACCCTCGCCGACGCCCTCGGCAAGAGCTACCGCCGCCCGTCCCGCCGCCGCCGCTCCGGCTTCGGCGGGTTGCGCTTCCCGAGCGGGGGAGGATCGAGCTCCGGCTCCGGCGGCTTCCGCACCGGCGGGGGCTTCTGAGCCGCGATTGACGCCGCGCTCCGCGCCGCCTAGACGGGGGCGCCCGCCCGGGAGGCGCCTGTGGTCTTCTCCAGCACCGACTTCCTGTTCCTCTTTCTCCCCGCCTTCCTCGCGGCCTATGTCCTGGCCGCGCCGCGGTCGAACCTCGTTCTCCTCGGCTTCAGCCTCGTGTTCTACGCCGCCGGAGAGGGCGCCTATCTCGCGGTGATGCTGGCCGCGATCCTGATGAACTGGGCGGTCGGGCGGCTCATGGCCGACGATCCCGCGCGCCGACGGCTCTGGCTCGCCCTCGGCGTCGGCGCGAATCTCGGGCTCCTGGGGTATTTCAAGTATCTCGGCTTCCTCGCGGCGGACGTCCTCGGCCTCGACGCGCCGGCCGCGGAGGGCATCCACCTTCCCCTCGGCATCTCCTTCTTCACCTTCCAGGCGATCTCCTTCCTGGTCGACACGGCGCGGGGGGACTGTCCGCCGGAGCGCTCGCTGCTGCGCGTCGGGCTCTACATCTCGATGTTCCCCCAGCTCGTCGCCGGGCCCATCGTGCGCTTCGCCTCGGTGGCGGGGAAGCTGACCGACCGGCAGGTCAGCTTCCGCCATCTCTATTACGGCCTCGCCTTCTTCGCCACGGGCCTCGCCGCCAAGGTGCTGATCGCCGACAGCGTCGCGCCCGTGGCCGATGCGGTCTTCGCCGCCGAGCCCGACCGCCTGCGCGCCGACGCAGCACTCGCCGGGATCCTCGCCTATACGCTGCAGATCTATTTCGATTTCCTCGGCTATTCCTCCATGGCGGTCGGCCTCGGCTTCCTGATCGGCTTCGACTTTCCGCGCAATTTCGCCCATCCCTACACCGCGCGGAGCGTCACCGAGTTCTGGCGGCGCTGGCACATCTCGCTCTCCACCTGGTTTCGCGACTATGTCTACATCCCCCTCGGCGGCAACCGGCTGGGGCCTGCGCGGACCTATCTCAACCTCTGGATCGTGTTCCTGCTTTGCGGCCTCTGGCACGGGGCGGCCTGGACCTTCGTGCTCTGGGGTGCGCTCCACGGCGCCTTCCTGGCGATAGAGAGAGCGGGCCTCGGCGCGCGGCTGGCGCGGCTGCCCGGCTGGGCGGCGGTGGCCTATACGATGGCGGCGGTGATGGCCGGCTGGGTCCTCTTCCGCGCCGAGAGCCTCGCGGGGGCCGCCGGCCTCTATGCCGCGCTCCTGCGCTGGGACGCCGCGATCCCGCTCGCCGCCGTCCTCACCAACGAGGCGCTTGTCGCCGCCGTGGCCGGCGTCGCGCTTTCGGGCCCGTGGCTGCTGCGCGCCCTCGCCCCATGGGTCGAGACGCCGCGCTTCGCCCCCTGGCCGGAGCGGCTCCGCCCGGGCCCCGCGCTCGCGGGCGGCGTCCTCTACGCGCTCCTCCTCGCCGCCGCGGGCGCCAAGGTCCTCGCGGGCGCCTACAGCCCCTTCATCTATTTCCGCTTCTGAGCCTCAGAGCCGGGCGCGCACCCAGGCGAGATCGCGCGCCACCGCCTCCGGCGGCCCGGCCGCGAGCAGTTCGACCCGGCCTGCCACCGGCCGCATCCGGTGATGGGCGAGCGCGGCCTCCGCCGGCCCGCGGAGCACCTCGAGCGCCCCGCCCTCGGTCTCTGAGATCGGCCGCCGCACCAGCGCCCGGAGCCGGGCACCGACGGGCAGTGCCGCCCCCTCCAGATCGGCGAGGCGCAGCGTCCCCCCCGCCGCGTTCTCCCCGATCGCCGGCTGCAGCCCCGGCGCCGCCGCGAGCCCGAGGAGCTCCGCCGCACCCTCCGCCGTCACCGGCGCGAGCGCAACCGCCGCCGAGAGCCGCAACCGGTGCACCGGGAGCCCCTCCGCCTCGAGCCAGGGCAGGGTCGCCCCCGGGTCTTCGGCCATCACCCCGGCATGGGCGGTGTCGTATCCGAGGCCGAGATGGGCCCGGAGCGCCGGCTCCGCCTCCGCCCAGGGCAGGTCGGCCAGCGCGGCGAAGCGGCGCACCGACGCGGGGGCGTAGATCCGGCGCGCGAAGAAGGCCGCCGCCTCCGCCGCCGTCTCGATCATGGCGAAGGGGGCGGGCTCTACGGCGATCGCGACATGGCGCTCCGTCCGCCGCGCGAGGGCGACACAGTGCGCCGCCGCCCGCAGCAGACCGTCGGCGACATCGGCCTCCGCCTCCTCTCCTTGAGCGATCGGTCGATAGGCGCCGCCGATGGTTGCGAGGGAGATGCGCTCCCCCTCGGGCGCGAGCCCAGCCATCGCCTCGGCGAGCGCGGTGGTGTAATGCAGCCGCTCCTCGTCCCGCCAATCCGGCAGATAGGCGCGCTCCTTCAGGCGCGGTCCGGCGACGGGGCCCGGGATGGTCCCATCGGCGGAGACGGCGGCGAGCCCGGCCGCGGCGAGCCCATCGGCGAGGCGGGTGCGGGCGGCGGGCTCGGCGAGGGCTTCGAGCGCCTGCGCCCCGATCGCAAGACCGACGGGCAGCGCGCCCGGCTCTCCCGCCTGGGCGAGCGCGGAGAGCCCATCGAGCAGCGGCTCGAGCCCGTCGCCCACCGGGGGTGCAGCGATGGTGAGGCCGACGGGCTCGCCGGGACTCCTCACGCCGGCCTCCAGGCGCCTAGGACGGCCGCGCCGCGCATCGGCTCTGGCTCGGGCATCGGGCCCTCCCTCCTCCCGGCGCACCCAAACTGCGCCCCATCGTCGCAGACCCTATCACGAACCGCCCTTGGGTAAATCCCCCTCCGGCGATCCGCTTTCCGCGGCGAGGCGGAGCAGATGGTCGGCGCCCTGGTTGTAGAGGACGCGGTTGTTGGCGGCGGTGTGGCGCCCGCGGTTCTGCCGATCCTTGTGAAGATCGATCGCGCGGCGCACGGCGGGGCGGTCCTTGATGCGCGCGCGCCAGTCCGCAACCCGTGGGAATCGCTCGAGCGAGACCCCGAGGGGCTTGGCGATAAAGGCCCAAGGGAACGCGATCATATCGGCGATGGAGTAGTCTCCGAGGATGTAGTCCCGCCCGGCGAGGCGCAATTCGAGCACCGCGAGGGTGCGCTCGAACTCGCCCCGATACCGCGCCAGCGCGTAATCCTGACCCGCGGGCGCGTAATTGACGAAATGGCTGAGCTGCCCGCCCATCGGCCCTTGATTGCCGACCTGCCAGAACAGCCACTCGTCGAGCTCCTTGCGCGCCCGCGCCCCCTCCGGCGCGAAGCGGCCGGTCTTCTCGGCGAGGTAGCGCAGGATCGCCCCCGATTCGAACACCGGCAGCGGCTCCGGCCCGTAGGCCGCGGGCGGCTCGTCGTCGAGGATCGCGGGCATCCGGGCGTTTGGGCTGATCGCGAGGAACTCCGGGGCGAACTGGTCCCCCTCGGCGAGCGACATCAGCCGGGTCTCGTAGGCGAGCCCGGTCTCCTCGAGCATGATCGCGACCTTCCAGCCATTCGGCGTCGGCGCGTAGTGGAAGACGATCATGCCTCCGCCTCCACGGGGCCGGCGGCGACCCCCTCGGCGAAGAGCCGCTCGATCTCCGCCGCGCCGTAGCCCGCCTCGGCGAGGACGGCGGCCGTGTCCTCCCCGAGCCGGCGGGCCGGCGCGCCGGGCTCGGGCGGGGTGGCGGAGAAGCTCGCCGGCGGGCGGGTCTGGCGCAGGCGCCCGGCTTGGGGATGGTCGACCTCGCGGAGGATCCCGTTGGCGGCGATCTGGGGATGACGGATCATCTCGGCGCGGGTGAGCACCGGCGCGCAGGGGACGTCCTCGGCCTCGAGCCGGGCGATCCACTCGGCGGTCGGCCGCGTCTCGAGGGCGGATTGGGTGAGCTCGAGCCGGGCGGGCTTGTTCTCCTCGCGCAGCGCGACGGTGGCGAAGCGGGGGTCCTCCATCCAGTCCGGCCGGCCGACGGCGCGGCAGAGGCCGGCCCAATCCCGGTCGGCATAGGCGGAGACGGCGAGATAGCCATCTGCCGAGCGATAGATCAGCTCCACATAGCTCTGCGCCTGGGTGTCCGGCACCTCGTCGCCCACGAAGCTGTGCCCGGTCATGTCCGACGACCAGAGGAAGGCGACCACCGTGTCGAGCATGGAGAGGCGGATATGCTGGCCCCGGCCCGTCCGCTCGCGGGCGAAGAGGGCCGCGGTGATCGCTTGCGCGGCCTGGAGGCCGGTCAGCTTGTCCGGCAGGATGGTGCGCACGAGGCGGGGACGCTCGAGATCGTTGCCGGCCTGGACGGTCGCGAGGCCGGAGAGCGCCTGGATCAGCGGGTCGTAGACCGGCTTGTGGGCATAGGGGCCCTCATGGCCGAAGCCGCTGATCGAACAGTAGATCAGCCGGGGGTTCTCCGCCGCGAGCGCCTCCCAGCCGAGGCCGAGCCGATCCGTCACGCCGGGGCGGAAGTTCTGCACCAACACATCGGCGCGGGCCGCGAGGCGGCGCAGGGCGGCCACCCCCTCCGGACGCTTGAGATCGAGCGCGACGGAGCGCTTGCCGCGGTTGTTGTTGAGGAAGGAGGCGGAGAAGCCCCCGCGCCGGCCGGCCACCTTGCGCGAATGGTCGCCCCCCTCTGGCTTCTCGATCTTGACGACCTCCGCCCCCTGATCGGCGAGCGTCAGCGTCGCCACAGGGCCGGAGACCATGCTGGTCAGATCCACGACCTTGATGCCGCTCAGCGGTCCGCTCATCGGCGCCTCCTCGTTTCTATCGGCAGATAGGGCGCGCGGGGTGGCGCCCCACCCCCGATCACGCGCATTTGGAGAAGCCGCAATCGAGGCAGACGGCGCAGCCCTCGCGCATCGCGGTGTTGTAGCTGCCGCAGGCGGTGCAGGTGACAGGGACCGCGCGCGGCTCGGCCGACACCTCCGCCCCGGCTTCCGAGCCGAGGCCGGCGCGCGCCTCCATGAAGCCGATCTCGATCATGTGCCGCTCGATCACCCCGCCGATGGCCGCGAGCATGGAGGGCACGTATTTCCCCTTCATCCAGGCGCCGCCGCGGGGGTCGAACACCGCCTTCAGCTCCTCCACGACGAAGGAGACGTCGCCGCCGCGGCGGAACACGGCGGAGATCATGCGGGTGAGCGCCACCGTCCAGGCATAATGCTCCATGTTCTTGGAATTGATGAAGATCTCGAAGGGGAGCCGGCGCCCGCCGACCTCGATGTCGTTCATCGTGACATAGATCGCATGGGGGCTGTCGGGCCATTTGAGCTTGTAGGTCTGCCCGGGGAGCGCGTCCGGCCGGTCGAGCGGCTCGGCATGGTCGGGCGCGCCGGCCTCCGGGCCCGCGGAGAGCACCGCGCCCGTGACCGCGTTCGGCCGATAGGTGGTGCAGCCCTTGCACCCGCTCTCGTAGGCCTCGCGATAGACCTCCTTGAAGGCCTCGAAGGAGATCTCGGCCGGCACGTTCACCGTCTTGGAGATCGAGCTGTCGACGTAGCGCTGCGCCACCGCCTGCATCGCCACATGCTCCGACGGGGTCAGGTCCTGCGCGGTGACGAAGGCCTCGGGCAGCGGCGCCTCCCCCCGCAGCCTGCGCCACTCGGCCAGCGCGTAGTCCTCCACCGTCTCGGTGGTCTTGGAGCCGTCCGGCTGGGTGACCTTGCGGGTGTAGTCGAGCGCGAAGATCGGCTCGATGCCGGAGGAGACGTTGCCCGCGAGGAGCGAGATCGTGCCCGTGGGCGCGATCGAGGTGAGGAGCGCGTTGCGGATCCCGTGGCGCGCGATCTCGGCGCGGACGTCCTCGGGCAGCGCAGCGACCATCGGCGCGGCGAGATAGGGCCCGGCCTCGTAGAGCGGGAACGCCCCCTTTTCCGCGGCGAGGCGGGCGGAGGCGCGATAGGCCGCGTCGCGGATCAGGGAGAGCCACCGCCCGGTCTGCGCCACCGCGGCCTCAGAGCCGTAGCGCAGCCCGCAGAAGACGAGCGCATCGGCGAGCCCGGTGACGCCGAGCCCGATCCGCCGCTTGGCGCGCGCCTCCTCCGCCTGCGCGGGCAGCGGGAAGCGCGAGACGTCGACCACGTTGTCCATCATCCTGACCGCGGTCGCGACCAGCTCCTCGAGCTCCGCCTCGTCGATCCCCGCCCCCGCTTCGAAGGGCCGGCGGACGAGCGCGGCGAGGTTGATCGAGCCGAGCAGGCAGGCGCCGTAGGGCGGCAGCGGCTGCTCCCCGCACGGGTTCGTCGCCGCGATGGTCTCGCAATAGGCGAGATTGTTGCGCACATTGATCCGGTCGATGAAGATCACCCCGGGTTCGGCATAGTCGTAGGTCGCGCGCATGATCCGGTCCCACAGATCGCGCGCGCGCAGCGTGCGATAGACCTGCCCCTCGAAGCGCAGATCCCAGAGCGCATCGGCCGCGACGGCGTCCATGAAAGCGTCCGTCGCCAGGACCGAGAGGTTGAACATCCTCAGCCGCGCCGCATCCGCCTTGGCGGCGACGAAGTCCTCGATATCCGGATGGTCGCAGCGCATCGTCGCCATCATCGCGCCGCGCCGCGAGCCCGCGGACATGATGGTGCGGCACATCGCGTCCCACACATCCATGAAGGAGAGCGGGCCCGACGCATCCGCCCCCACCCCCGCGACGCGCGCGCCCTTCGGCCGGATGGTGGAGAAATCGTAGCCGATCCCGCCCCCCTGCTGCATGGTGAGCGCGGCCTCCTTCAGCATCTCGAAGATGCCGGCCATGGAGTCCGGGATCGTCCCCATGACGAAACAGTTGAAGAGCGTCACCGACCTTCCGGTGCCCGCGCCCGCGAGGATGCGCCCGGCCGGCAGGAAGCGCCCGCCTTCGAGTGCTGCGCGGAACTTGGGCTCCCAGAGCGCGGGCTCGCCCTCCGGCGCGGCGAGGGCGCGGGCGACGCGAGCGTGGCTGTCGGCCAGGCTCGCATCGAGCGGGCGGCCCTCGCCGTCCTTCAACCGGTATTTCATGTCCCAGATCGCCTCGGCGATCGGCGCGCGGAATTCGGACGGCGCGGATGTGGCGTCAGGCATCGTGTCCTCCAGGCGAGGCTGGAACATTACTGGAACAAACCCATGGGTCAAGACCCCGGGCGACCACCCCCAGACATAGCGCCCCACACCGCCCCACGCCACCACATCTCGCCGGTGCCCGGGCGCCGTGCGAGCCACTGGACGCCGATTCGTCCCCCGCTTACACTCGCCCCCGAGGCAGGAGGCGAAACGAGACCGATGGCAGGCGAGCGCGGGCGGCGCGACTGGCGCAGGACCCCGCCGGCATGGGTGCTGGCGGGCGCCGTCTTCCTATGCGCCGAAGCCCGCGCCGAGGCGCCGATCCCGCCGAAACGCCCCTCGCACAACCTCTTCGGCATGACCGGCGCGATCGACACGCCCTCGGCGGAGATGCAGCCCGACGCCCAACTCACCGCCACCGTGTCCCATTTCGGCGGCTTCACCCGCAACACCGTCTCCTTCCAGATCTTCCCCTTCCTCGAGGGCGCCTTCCGCTACAGCGTGCTCGACGACGTCTTCCGCGGCACCACCCAGCCCCGCGTCGCCCGCTACGACCGCAGCTTCGACCTCAAGCTCCGCCTCGTCGAGGAGGGCGATCTCTGGCCCGCCATCGCCGTCGGGCTGCAGGACTTCCTCGGCACCGGCATCTATTCGGGCGAATACGTCGCCGCGACCAAGCGCTTTCTCGGCGGCGACCTCGCCGTCACCGGCGGCATCGGCTGGGGCCGCTTCGCCACCGCCGAGAACTTCAACAACCCCCTCGGCTGGTATGCCGACGGCTTCCGCACCCGCGACGCGCCCGACCCGCTCGGCGGCGACGTCAATTTCGGCAGCTTCTTCCAGGGCGATGCCGGCGTCTTCGGCAGCCTCTCCTGGCGCACGCCCCTCGACGGGCTGACCCTCAAACTCGAGTATTCCAACGACGACTACGCGCAGGAAGAGGAAAACGCCGGCTTCGACCAGAACATGCCAGTCAATTTCGGCGTGGAATACCGCCCGGTCGACTGGGCTGAGATCGGCGCCTATTACATGTATGGCGAATCCTTCGGCGTCCGCCTGACGATCTCGGGCAATCTCTTCGACCCGATCGCGGCGGCGGAGGACGTCCCCGCCCCCTCCCCGTTGCCCGAGCGGCCCGTCGACGCCGCCGCCCGAGCCCGCGCCGATGCCGCCCTCGGCGAGGTCGCGAGCCTGGTCGAGGGCGCCGAGGTCACCACCTTCTTCGCCGACGCGCCGGTGGCCGAGATCGCCGTCGAGACCGGCGAGGGCGGCGTGCGCTGGGGCCGGGCGCGCCTCGCGCCTGCCGCCGACGACGCCTGCCCCCTCGCCGAGGCCGCCGCGATCGACGCCGAGGCGGGCCTCCTCGACGCCCTCACCTTCGAGAGCGCCGACGGCGCGGCGCTGTGCACCCTCGCGCTGCGGCCGGCCGGCGAGCGCGCCATCGCCCGCGCCCGCCGCGCCCATCTCGCCTACCCCACCGGCTGGGCCGAGGAGCCGGAGACCCGCGCCGCGCTCCGCGCCGCCCTGGCCCAGGAACTCGAGGCGCAGGCGCTCCGCCTCGTCGCCCTCGAGCTCGAGCCGCGCGCCGCCCGCCTCCATCTCGAGAACCCGACCTACAACCAGATGCCGCGGGCCATCGGCCGCGCCGCCCGCGCCATGGCGCGCCGCCTGCCGGCCTCGGTCGAGACCTTCGAGATCGTGCCGGTGGAGGCGGGGCTCCCCGTCGTCGCCGTCTCGCTCTCGCGCACCGTCCTCGAAGAGCAGGTCAACCGCCCCGACGCCGCCCGCAAGACCTGGTCGACCGCCCGCATCGCCGACGCCGCCCCCCTCTCGGGCGCGGCCTTCGACCAGGCGCTCGATCGCACCCCGCGCATCTCCTGGGCGATCGAGCCGCAGATCCCGGTCTCGCTCTTCGACCCGGACGAGCCGGTCCGCGCCGATCTTCAGATCGCCGTCACCGGCGGGGTGGAGCTCGCGCCCGGCCTCTCGCTCACCGGCACCGTCTCGAAGCGCGTGGTGGGCAATCTCGACGGCATCACCCGCACCTCAGACAGCGAGCTGCCCCGCGTGCGCTCGGACTTCGCCCGCTATCTCGACGAGGGCGACCCGGCGATCACCCGCCTCAGCGCCGACTACGTGACGAAGCTCGCGCCCGAGATCTACGGCCGCGTCTCCGGCGGGCTCCTCGAGCGGATGTTCGCCGGCATCCAGGGCGAGCTCCTCTGGAAGCCCGCGACCCAGAGCTGGGGCCTCGGCGCCGAGCTCGCCTATGTCCGCCAGCGCGATTTCGACACGCTCTTCGATCTGCGCGACTACGACACCGTCACCGGCCATGTCTCGCTCTATTGGGACACGCCGTTCCGCGGCGTCTCCATGCAGCTCGACGCCGGGCGCTATCTCGCCGGCGACTGGGGGGGCACCGTCGGCCTCAAGCGCCGCTTCGCCAATGGCTGGGAGATCGGCGGCTTCGCCACCTTCACCGACGTCTCCTTCGACGAGTTCGGCGAGGGCTCCTTCGACAAGGGCCTCTTCCTCACCATCCCGCTCAACTGGTCGCTGCCCTACGAGAGCCGCTCGCGCATCGCCTCGGTGATCCGGCCGCTCTCGCGCGACGGCGGGCAGCGCCTCGACATCGCCAACCGACTCTATCCGAGGGTCGAGGATGCGGATGCGGGCGGCCTCGCGCGCCGCTCGGGAGGGTTCTGGGAATGAGACGGGGGGCGCTCCTCGCATTGCTCCTCGCGCTCGCCGGGTGCTCCTCGGAGGGGCCGACGGGCCTGGGCCGCATCGGCCTCCTCGCCTATGAGAGCCTCGCGGGGGACGCGCCCCCCGCCCCTGCGCCGACCCGCGCCGACCTCGAGGCGACGGGGGCCGCGATCCTCGCCGTCTCCGCCGAGGGCGCGCCCCCCGGCTATGTCGCGGCGCTCGCCGATTCCGGCGGCTTCGTCACCTATCAGGACGCGGAGGGGCGCGCGCTCGTCCTCCGGGGCGGGGGGATCGCGCGCACCCACGGTTTCGGGCGCGACCTGCGCGCCGTGCGCAGCGAACGCGGCGACCCAGTCTACCATCCCCGCCCGCTCGCCGCCTGGCCCGGGCAGGCGACCCGCGAATACCAATATCGCGTCCGCGACGGGCGGGGCTATTCCATCGTGCTCGCCTGCCGCTTCGAGGCCGGCGCGCGCCGCTTCGTCGAGATCCTGGGGCGCCGGCACGAGGTGGTGGAAATCGCCGAGACCTGCGCCAATCCCCGCAGGCAGGTCGAGAACCGCCACTGGGTCGACCCGGAGACCGGCCGGCTCTGGCGCACCCGCCAGTGGATCGGGCCCGAGGAGCCCGCCCTCACCCTGGAGACGGTCGTCCCCTACGCCCCCGCCCCGCGCTGGTGAACCCGCGGCCCCGCCACCGTCCCCCGCCCCGCGGCGGCCGCCCGCGACCGAGCCCCCCGGCAAGCCGGCGCCGAGGCGCTGAGCGCCGGGCGCGGGCACCGGCCCGGATCGGCTGAATGACGCAGACGCAGTCCGCGCCCGCCCTCGCGCCCGATCCCCGCGCGAGACCGGCTCTGCCCCTTCGATCCGGACCTGCCATAGGATGTCGGAGGCGCTCTTGGACGGGCCGATCCTCGGCTTCGCGCGCGCCAGGCCGACGGTCCCGACCCTGGGCGCAAGCGCCCGGTTCCGGACGGCGAAGACGGGCCCCTCGAGGGCCCGGCGCCTCGCCCGCGTGGCGTTGCCGCGGCGGATATCGGGCGGCAACGGCGGGCGCCGCCGGCGGCTATGGCCGAGGCCGTCGATCCGGTCGAGCATGGCCTCGGCCGTCGACGAGCGGGACGCGCCGTCCGTCCGATCGCCCGAGCCCGTGCGGTCGGCGTCCAGGAGCCAGCGCCGCCGCATCCGACCGTCATCGGCGGCTGCGTCGGCGACCTTCCGACGACGGATCGACCGATGGCGGCGGCCGATGCCTCCATGCGCCTCGGCGCCGAAGCCGGAGATCGCGACGGGGGCAGTGTCTTGCCGACCGCGCGCTTGCCCACTTCGCGGACCTCGATCGCCCAACGGGCCTCGGTGACCTCTCCCCGCGCCTTCGCTTGCTTCCAGGGCCGGAACTCGGCCGCAGGCTCACCCTCCTCGATGGCTGCCGTCCCGGCCTCGCCATGGGCGCCGTCGAACCGCCGGCACAACCCCCGATCGCCCCGGCCCCGTCGAGCGGCCCGCGGACCTTGCAAACCAGCGCGCGAGAACTTGCTGGAAGATCCCTCAGACATTAAGGAGTAGGAAGGGACTTGCGCGCATGTCTCCCTGTGTGGCACGCGCGCAAGTTATTTCCCACTGGGAGCCGGCTCAGAAAATTCAGTTGGCATATATTCAGGATACAGCCGGCAGACTTCCTCATAAAGCGGCCCCAGCATTTTTCGACTTGGGCAAGTTCTGCTCAAACTTGGCCCGGCGCATTTCCCTCCCCCTTCTGCTTTGCATTAGGCTTTCCTGGGTAATTGCCAAAGGCGGTGAGACCATCGTCTTCGCGTCGAGCACCCGGTGCTGCAGCCCGGGGGCGAAGCACCGCGGGAAGGACCGCCGATCGGAGATCGGGACCTCCACATCTCCGTCGGAGCGGGGGTTTCGCGCCCGGATGATCAGGATCTTCAGCATCGCGACCGGAGCGGCTGGCGAACGGCGGCGCCGCACCCCGTCCGAGCAGGTCAGCGCCGCCGCGAAGGCCGGCAGACCATCTCGAGTTCCACCGCCTCCGCGAAGGCCTCGATCCGGTCGCCGAGATCGCCCGGCCGCCTCGTCCGGCCGTCGAAGACCAAGACCCAGGAGGGCCTCGCCACGCCGATCTCCTGCGTCGCCTTGGCATCGAGAGTGGCGCGGCAAAGCTCTCCGCGGGCGCGGTGTCCCCGGGGCCTCACCTGCTGGACGCGGCGGACCGCTGCCGCGGCCCCCCGTTCCTCCAGCGGACGCCCGCCCCCACCCCCGCCACCGCCACGCGCCAGCGGCGCGTGGCGGTGGCGGGGGTGGGGGCGGGCCCGGGTCGGAAGGCCCGCGGCGCCCAACGGGCGCCGTGGGCCGCGCGAAACGGCTCAGTGGAACCGGCCTCGCGCCCGACGGTGGGCGGCCGGGCGCGCACGCCCCGCTCGCCCGTGCTCCCCCGCATCGGAGATGCCAACGGCCCGGGCAGGCGCGGCAGTGATCCCAATCCATCCTCTTGGGTGCGCGCGCCTCCTCGCGCCATGGGGAAGCGGATACCGGCTGGCCCTGATCGGTGGTCACGAGCCCGATCGCGGAGGCCCCTGGGCATGCTCTTCCGCGGCCGACCAAGCCGCTCCACGGCGCGCAGGACGGGCCGGCGATGTCGTCGTGCTGGCGCTCCCCCCGGGTCGAGAGCCAGGTCTCGCGGATGTATGGCCAGACGCTCTCGCCTTGGGTCAGTTCGGACGAGCGGCCCGGCAGCGGGGCGACGATCGCGGGCGCGGCTGTCGCACCTCGGCCGGTCTCGCCCCGCATGCTTGCCCGCTTCGGGGCAGATGGCGCCGGGGGCCGCGCGCCGTGCCGAGCGGCGGACACTCTCGGTTGTCTGCCCGATCCGAGCCTCGTCCCGGACCGACGGCTCCGTCTGGGAGACTTGGCGCGACCGGGCGAAGCCAATGGCGGAGCCGAGCACCCCGGGCTCCCAGCCCATCGGCGCCGGGAGGGCCGAGCGGCCGGTGCGGCCCGGCGCTCGACCGGATGGCACGCTCGCGCCCCACGCCCGGGCCCAGCTGGCCGCCGCCATGTCTGTGCGCCGTCAGCCGCCACTCACCGCAGCCAATGCCAGCGACCGACGGCTCTGGCCCGCATTGCGGCCTTCCCTGGCAAGCCGCGCGCGATCCGCCGTGCCGACATCGCCCGGCACCGCCGAGGGGCGTCCCATCCCTGCCTCCCTGCCATCGTCGACAGACGCTCCAAGCCCGGCACCCACGGCACTCCCGGGCACGGTTGACCTCCCGCCGCAAGCGGAGGCCGGGCAGGGCCGGCGGCCTGCGCGGTCTGTCAGGCGTGGCGCGCGGGCGCGATCCGACGCGCAAGGCCCCGGCCAGGGCTCCGCCGAGCGGTGGAGATCCTTGTCGGAGGTGATAGCTCGGAATCCCCCGGGCCGCAGGGCGCGGCAATGGCAGACGCCGGCCGGGTCAGCCGCCGCCGATATAGGGGTAGGGGATGGTCGGGCCCTCGCCGCCGGTGCCGAGAAGCTCCAGGGTGGTGCCGAGAAAAAGCCCGGTCGGGCGCGGCTCGACCCGGCCCGGGATCCGGCCGGCGCGGGCGGGATCGAGGGGCGCGTCGGTGAGGCCGCCGGATGGGGCGGGCGCGGCGGTGGCCGGCGGGGCGAGGCCGAGGCCGTCTTTCGGGGGCTCTTCCGCAGCCAGGCGCCCGGGTGCCGCGAGCGCCAGGGCCAGGGCCAGCGTCAACGTCGCATGGCGCCCCGGGCATGGGGCCCGGCCCGCGCGCGGGGCCGTCGTCTCGGGATCGGACATCGTCGCGCTCCTGTCTGTCGGACACAGCCTAGCAGGCGGCGGGCGGCGGGGCCAGATCAGGAGCGTTTCCGCCGCGGCGGCGGCCGGCGCGGGGGCGCCTCGCCCGCCTCCTGCCGGCCAGGCCGGGGTAGGCCGAGCTGGTCCGCGAGCACCCGCGGCTTCACCTCCTCCACTGCCCCCTCCGCCAGATCGCCGAGCTGGAACGGGCCGTAGCTCACCCGGATCAGGCGGTTCACCTCGAGCCCCACCGCCTCGAGCGCCCGGCGGATCTCCCGGTTGCGCCCCTCGCGCAGCCCGATCGAGAGCCAGACATTCGCCCCCTGCTGGCGCTCGATCGCCACCTGCATCGGCTGGAAGCGCTCGCCCTCGAGCACGATCCCGCGCTCGAGCGGCGCCAAGGTCTCGGCCGTGGGGCTGCCATGGGCGCGCACCCGGTAGCGGCGCAGCCACCCGGTGGAGGGCAACTCCAGACGCCGCTTGATCTCGCCGTCGTTGGTCAGCAGCAGCAGCCCTTCGGAAGTGAGGTCGAGCCGGCCGACGGACACCACCCGGGGCATCCCCTCGGGCAGCCGGTCGAACACCGTCGGCCGGCCCTTCTCGTCGCGCGCGGTGGTCACGAGTCCGGCGGGCTTGTGATAGCGCCAGAGGCGCGCGGGCTCGGGCGCGCCGATCTCCCGGCCGTCGAGCGCGATGCGGTCGGAGGGGCGGACATTGAGCGCCGGGCTCTCGATCCGCCGGCCGTTCACGCTGACGCGCCCCGCCTCGATCATGCGCTCGGCCTCCCGGCGCGAGGCGACGCCCGCCCGCGCGAGGCGCTTGGCGATCCGCTCGCCCTCTGTCCGGTCCTCCTCCGCCATGCGCGCCCTCTAGCAGAGCGCCGCGCCCGCGCCTAGCCGGGCGGGCGGGCGCAGGCTAGGCTCCGCCGCCATGGCGTTCACGAGCCACATGCCCCGCGCCCTGGAGGAGGCGCGCGCCGCCGCGGCACGCGGCGAGACGCCGGTCGGCGCCGTCGTCTCACGCGGGGCCGAGGTGATCGCGGCCGCCGGCAACCGGGTGCGCGAACTCTCAGATCCGACGGCCCATGCCGAGATCCTCGCGATCCGCGCCGCCTGCGCCCGCCTCGGCAGCGAGCGGCTGCCGGGCCTCGACCTCACGGTGACGCTCGAGCCCTGCCCGATGTGCGCCGGCGCGATCTCGCTCGCCCGCATCGCCAGGCTCTATTACGGCGCGGAGGATCCGAAGACCGGCGGCGTCGCCCACGGCCCCCGCGTCTTCGCGCATCCGACCTGCCACCACGCGCCCGAGGTCTATGGCGGCATCGCCGAGGCGGAGGCCGCGGCGCTCCTGCGGGCGTTCTTCCGGTCCCGCCGCTGACCGGTTCGTCGCGTAGACATCTTGCATCGATACTTTCCTGGGCGTAACCAGACGGCCGGGTGGAGTATGGGAGCACACGCCATGACGAGATTGACCGTCCTTGCGGCCACGGCCGCGCTCTTCGCGATGCCGGCACAGGCCGTCATCCTGATCGACGCCACCGAGATCGGGGGCCAGACCGTCTTCAGCTTCGAAGGCTCGCTCGACCTTACCGGTCTGAACCCGGTGGACGGCGGCAACGTCAACGAGGTCGTGGCGCCGGCCTTTGGTGCGATTCTCTTCACCGGCCCGGACTTCGGGATGGACGTCTACGACATCCCGTCGCTTCCCGTCTTCGGCGCCAACGTCATCGAGTTCGGGACCGCGACCGGCGACCAGTTCAAGATCTTCGCTGAAGACGATGTGGGCTTCGCTGCGGGCTATGCGGGCGAGACGATCTCGGGCAGCCTCACGGTCAACGCGACCTTCGCGGGGCTCGGCCTCATCCCCGGCGTCTACACCAGCACCGTCCCGACCAGCGGCGACACGATCGAGCTGACGATCCCCGATCTCGATGCCGTCGTGCCGCTGCCGGCGACCGCGCCCCTGCTGCTCGCCGCGCTCGGTCTCGTCGGTCTTATGCGCCGCCGCGGCTGACCGCCGGGCGCGACCTCATGGCCCCGCCGCCCCGCCTTGATCGGGGCGGTGCCGGGTCATACACCATTCCCATGAGCGCGATAGATACCGACATCGCCGTCGCCGGCGGGGGCATCGCCGGGATGGCCACGGCGCTCCGCCTCGCCGCGGACGGGCACGCCGTCGCCGTCGTGGACCCCGCGCCCGAGACCGCCGGCACCGCCCGCGCGGGGGCGGAGGACCTCCGCACCACCGCCTATCTCGCCCCCGGCATCGCGACGCTCGAGCGCGCCGGGGTCTGGCCCTCCATGGCCCGCGAGGCGGCGCCGCTCTGGACCATGCGCATCGTGGATGCCGGCGGGCGCGAGCGGGCCCCCCGCGAGCGCGCAGATTTCGTCTCCCGCGAAATCCAGGACGCCCCCTTCGGCTGGAACGTCGCCAACTCCGCCGCCCGGGCCGCGCTGCGCGACGCGATCGCCGAGAGCCCGCGGGTGCGCCTCCTGGCAGGGCGCGCGGTGACGGGCTTTCTGCCGCGCTCCTCCGAGGCGATCCTCGAGCTCTCCGACGGTGCGCGCCTCTCCGCCCGCCTCGCGGTCGCCGCCGACGGGCGGGACAGCGCGCTCCGCCGCCTCGCCGGCATTTCCGCGCGGCGCTGGGCCTATGGGCAGCGGGCGCTCGTCTTCGCCGTCACCCATCCCGAGCCCCATGGCGGCGTCTCCACCGAGATCCACCGCACCGGCGGCCCGCTCACCCTCGTGCCGATGCCCGACCATGACGGCCGGCCCGCCTCTGCGGTCGTCTGGATGGTGCCGGGCCCGCGGGCGGCCCGCCTGGCCGCGCTCGACGCCCCCGCCCTCGCCGCCGAGCTCACCGCCGAGACCATGGGCCTCTTCGGCCCGCTCGAGATCGCCGGCGACCGCGCGGTCTGGCCGATCGTCTCCCAACTCGCCTGCGCGATGACGGGCGAGCGCGTCGCGATCCTCGGCGAGGCCGCCCATGTCATCCCGCCGATCGGCGCACAGGGGCTCAACATGTCGCTCGCCGACGCCGAATGCCTCGCCCGCCTCGCCGCGGGCGCGGGGCAAGGCGATATCGGCGCGCCCGGGCTCCTCTCGGCCTATGCGGCGCGGCGCCATCCGGAAGTCGCCGCCCGCGTCGCCGGGGTCGATCTGCTCAACCGCTTCGCCCAGGCCGAGCCGCAGCCGCTCCGCGATCTGCGCCTGATGGGCCTGCGCGCGATCTCCAGGGTGACGCCCCTCCGCCGCCTCGCCATGCGCGCGGGCCTCGGCGCGACGGGCTGAGCGCGATGTCCGGCGAGGACGGCTATTCCCGCGGCACGGGGACGGGCGTTCTCCTCGCCTTCGCCCTGATCGGCCTCCTCATCGTCGGATGGGCCAAGCTCGCCGAGCGGAGCGCCGGCCCCGCCGAGCGCCCCGCCGAGGTCTCCCGGACAGAGCCGCGCTGACCGCGACCGGGCCGGGCCCGTCCCCGTCGTCGGTCGCAGTCTCGGCGCCGCGCCCCTTGGGCGCACGCGCCGTCCCCATCGCTGGAAGGCCAGCGAGGCCCCCCGGCCAGGCCCGGGCACCCTGATGTCCATGCATCGCGGTCGTCGCGGCCCCGCGTCCCGCAGCCCGCTGTCGCCACTGCCAACTGCCCAAGAATCGCGCGCCCCGCGATGCGCGCCGGTCTCGGGCACGCCGCCGGGGCCGAGGTCCGAGACCGGCCCTGCCGGCATCGGTTTCGCGCGGCCCCCGTCGCCCTGCGGGCGCCGGCGTCCTTCCGACGAACGCCCGCCCCCACCCCCGCCGCCTCCGCGCGCCGCTGGCGCGCGGAGGCGGCGGGGGTGGGGGCGGGCCTCCGCTCGCTGGCCGCGGCCGCGTCAGCGGGCGTGGCCGAGAGCCCGCGGCCGCAGGCCGCGACGGGAGCGGCTCGGCGTTCCTGGAAGTCGTAAGGTCCGGAACGTCGACCGGGCTCGGGCGCACAAGCGGGGCGGAGGGACCGCGATCCCCGATGGCCTGCCCGAAACGAAAAAGGGGGGAGAGCGGTTGGCCCTCCCCCGAGCGATTATCAGGTCCGCGTCGTTGTCTGCTGCTCGATCGGTTCTTGGCTGCGGCCTGGGTCGTGGGCCCGCCGAGGCTTGGGCGGGCCGGCATTCGATCTTTAGGTGGCGCCCCGGGCGGCGGCGCAGCGTGGGCGGGCGACTGCCCGGGCGCCGCTCCTCAGGGTGGCCGGCCCGCCGCAAGCGCGGCAGACGAGATGGATGTCGCCGGCCAGGTTGCTGGCTCCATAGGTGAAGGCGCGGGGCCAACCGGGGAGCGTCTCGTCGAGCCTTGTCAGATCCGCGTCGGTCATCGCGTCCTCCCTTCCCGCGGCCTGGTCACGAGCAGCCGGTGGTGCAGCCGCAGCTGTCGCATTTCAGGCAGGTGCCGTTGCGAACGAGCGTGAAGTTGCCGCATTCGCCGCAGGGGTCGCCCTCGTAGCCCTTGGCGCGGGCCTCGGCGATGCGCTCCATGGCGGCCGCGCCCGCGGCGCCGATGGCCCCGGCCGCCGGGATCGTCACCGTCTCCGCGGCGACGGCGAGGCTCGCCCCGGACACGCCCGGCGCGCCGCCGAGGCCGGAGGAGACGACCTGCAGCTCCTTCGGCAGGCGCTTCCTCAGATAGCCCGTGGAGGAGACGAGCTTGATCGCCTCGATCGCCGGGCTCGCCACCTCGGGCGAAGTCGCGGCGAGGTTCGAGCCCGCGCCCTCGCCCTCGCCGCCGCCGAGTGCGTCGAAGCGCGCGCCCTCCGGGGCGACATGGGCGAGATCGGTGCGGTCGAGATAGCTGATGGCGAGTTCGCGGAAAATGTAGTCGAGGATCGAGGTCGCCTGCTTCACCGAGTCGTTGCCCTGCACCGGGCCCGCGGGCTCGAACCGGGTGAAGGTGAAGGCCTCGACGAATTCCTCCAGCGGCACGCCATACTGCAGCCCGACCGACACCGCGATGGCGAAGTTGTTCATCATCGCGCGGAAGGCGGCGCCCTCCTTGTGCATGTCGATGAAGATCTCGCCGAG
>CAZNTX010000043.1:0-32866 GCA_964576075.1 uncultured Limibaculum sp.
AGGCCGCCGGTCCGGCCTGGCGCTCCGGCGGCCGGGGTGGGCGGGGCGCCCGGAGGCAGGCCGCGGCTCAGCCGGGCGCCGGCGCGCCCCGCGGGCGCAGCACCGGCCCGTAGGCCAGGAAGATCGCGAGCGGCAAGAGGATCGGCGAGACGATATAGCGGAACCGGAACGCCGTCCCCAGATTGTGATAGCTCACGAAGCCGTAGACCGCCGCCCAGGCGAGCAGCGTCAGGATCGCCCAGAGCAGCACCGGCTCGGCCAGCACCCGCCGGAGCGGCTGGCGGCGCAGCCCCTTGACCAGCAGATAGAGGATCGCCGCGTTCTCGAGCCCCGCGAGGATGCCGAAGGGGTTCATGATCTCCCCCGGCAGCGGGCGGAAGAGCGCGGTGAACATCCCCACCGGCATGAAGGCGACCATCTCCGCGAGCCCGCCGAAGGCCTCGAGCTCCTGCGCCGAGCCCCCGCGCGCGAAGCTCCCCCCGATCCGGTTCGCCTCCGCCACGAGATCCTGCGCGGTGTCGATCTCGAAGCGCGCCAGAAAGCCTTGCATCGAGAGCGCGAGCACCGGCACCGCCGCGAGCCCGACCGCGATCCGGAGCGAGAGCGGCGTGCGGCTGAGGAAGACGATCGTCGCGATCATCGGCGCGAGGAAGATCACCGAGAGCCAGAGCCGCACCCAGGCCGCGATCGCGACCCCGATCAGAAACACCACGAACCACCCCGCCCGCCGCTCGGTCAGGAACCCGACCGCGCCGAGGCAGGCGAGCCCGATCCCCACCGCCGAGATCGGCTCCTTGCCGAGGATCGAGGACCAGAACAGCACGCTCGGGAACAGCCCGAGCCCGATGAGCAGCCCCGGCAGGTCCCGCCCGTAGGCCATCGTGGCCGCGCGGTAGCCGAGATAGACCCCGATGAGCCCCACGAAGGCGAAGCTCATCTTGATCGCCGTGTAGGAGTCGGTGACGCCGGAGAGGAGCGCCACCAGGCCCTTCATGTTGTCCGTCCCCGCGCCGAAGGCGAAGCGCGCCCAGGGCTCGGCCATGGCGACGCCTTCGTGATAATAGCCGCGCGCGTCGATCCGCCCGTAATAGCCCTCGTAATAGAGCATGAGCCCGAGCCCGGTGGCCGCCCGGGCGAGCCAGAGCAGGGTGAGGAGGCTCCGGTGCCGCGCGGGCACCGGCAGAAGCTGGATCGCGGCGAGATAGAGGAGCGTCGCGACGACGCCCGAGAGATAGTCCGCCTCCATGTCGACGAGGAAGAGCCCGCGTGCGGCGAAATCGCCGAAGGCCGCGTAGCAGGCGAGCACCACGAGCGGGGTCAGAGCGATCGCCGCGACGGCGAGAATCCTGCGGTGAAACTCCATCTCTCTCGGTCCGGGGCGCGGGGTCGGGCTTCCCCTGCCAGAGCCCGCCGCCCCCGGCAAGCGCCGATGGCGAAGGTATCGAGAGAAATTGTCCGCGCTGTTCGCTGGACCGGCGCGACATTTCGGCGTAGGCTCCCCGCCGGTTCGGTTGCTTGGGGGGCGCCATGGCACTCGATTTCGACGAGCTCTTGAAGTCATTCGGCGAGGATGCGCCCTCTGGCGAGGATCTCGAATACGATCCGGATTTCATCGACCTCGAGCTCGCCGCGATGCCCAAGGAGGAGCACCAGGTCGGGGATTCGGTGATCGCCGGCGAGGAGCCCGACTACAAGGAGGTCATCGCCGCCGCCAAGAAGGTCCTCGCCCGCAGCAAGGACATGCGCGCCGCGGTCTACTACGCCAATGCCGCGCTCCGGGTCGAGGGGCTGAAGGGGCTCGAGGACTCGCTCGTCTATATCCGCCGCTGCTGCGAGGAGTATTGGGAGAGCTGTCACCCCCAGCTCGATCCGGACGACGACGACGACCCGACGATGCGGATGAACGCGATCGCCGGGCTCGCGGACAACGACACGGTGCTGCGCGGCCTGCGCCTCGCCCCGATGACCGAGAGCCGCGGCTTCGGCCGCTTCTCGCTGCGCGACATCCAGCTCGCCCGCGGCGAGGTCCCGCCTGGCAAGGACGACGACGTGCCCGATCCCGGCGCGATCTCCGCCGCCTTCCAGGACACTCCGGCCGAGTTTCTGCGCGGGCTCGACAAGTCGATCACCTCCTGCCGCGAAACGCTGAAGGCGCTCGAGCGCGTGCTCGACGACAAGGTGGGCCCCATGGGCCCGGATCTCTCGACGCTCTCGCGCACGCTCTACGACATGCAGCACGCCTTCGAGCACTTTGCGGCCGAGCTGATCGCGCCCGAGGAGGGCGAGGAGGAGACCGCCGAGGGCGGCGAGGCGCCCGAGGAGGGCGCGGAGGGCGCGGAGGAGGGGGCTGCGCCGGCCGCCGCCCGCGGGCCCGCGCAGGCCAAGGGCGTCGGCAGCATCTCGAGCCGCAAGGACGTGACTCAGGCGCTCGACAAGATCATCGAGTATTATGGGCGGAACGAGCCGACGAGCCCGCTGCCGCTCCTGCTCGAGCGCGCCAAGCGCCTCGTCAACGCCGATTTCGTCACGATCATGAAGGATCTTGCGCCGGAGGGGCTGGAGAAGTTCAACATGATCGCGGGCCGCGAGGGCGGCGACGAGGGCTACTGACACGCGCACGCGCGATTCGTGGCGGGTCTGAGACGACTGAGACCGGACTGATACGCAGTCTCGCTTGGCCATGAGCGGGCACCGGCGTTAGAGTGGATGCAACGGACGCAGAGGAGATGTGACCGATGGCGGGCAGCAGCCAAAAGTTCATTGCGCGAAACCGCGCGCCGCGGGTGCAGATCGAATACGACGTCGAGGTCTACGGCGCCGAGAAGAAGATCCAGCTCCCCTTCGTGATGGGGGTGATGGCGGATCTCTCCGGCAAGCCCGAGGACCCGCTGCCCGCCGTCGCGGACCGCAAGTTCCTGGAGATCGACGTCGACAATTTCGACAGCCGCATGAAGTCGATGAAGCCGCGGGTCGCCTTCGCGGTGCCGAACACGCTCACGGGCGAGGGCAACCTGATGGTCGACCTCACCTTCGAGAGCATGGACGACTTCTCCCCGGCCGCCATCGCGCGGAAGGTCGAGCCGCTGCGCAAGCTGTTCGAGGCGCGCACCCAGCTGTCCAACCTGATGACGTATATGGACGGCAAGGCCGGCGCCGAGGAACTGATCGGCAAGGTGATGCAGGACCCGACGCTCCTGCAGGCGCTGGCCGCGAGCCCGAAGCCCTCCGACGAGGGCGAGGCCGAGGCCGAGAAGAAGGAGGACTGATCCATGGTCGACACCGAAGCCCAAGCCGGCGCCGCCCAGGGCGAGACCGCCTTCGCTCCCGACGAGTTCAGCCAGCTCCTCGAGAAGGAGTTCCGCCCGAAATCCGAGGGCGCGCGCTCGGCCGTCGAGGAAGCCGTCAAGACCCTCGCCGAGCAGGCGCTCGAGAACAGCGCCCTCGTCAAGGGCGACACGCTGCGCACGATCGAGGACATGATCGCCGCGATCGACCGCAAGCTGACCGAACAGATCAACGAGATCATCCATCACGAGGACTACCAGAAGCTCGAGAGCTCCTGGCGCGGCCTGCACTATCTCGTCAACAATACCGAGACCGACGAGATGCTGAAGATCCGCGTGATGAACATCTCGAAGAAGGATCTTCACAAGACCCTCAAGAAGTTCAAGGGCACGGCCTGGGATCAGTCGCCGCTGTTCAAGAAGGTCTACGAGGAGGAATACGGCCAGTTCGGCGGAGAGCCCTATGGCTGCCTGGTGGGTGACTACTATTTCGACCACAGCCCGCCGGATGTCGAGCTGCTCTCGGAGATGTCGAAGGTGGCGGCGGCGGCGCATGCGCCCTTCTTCGCGGCCTCCAACCCCTCGCTGTTCCAGATGGACAGCTGGCAGGAGCTCGCCAACCCGCGCGACCTGACCAAGATCTTCCTGACCCCGGAATACGCACCCTGGCGGTCGCTCCGCGAGAGCGAGGACAGCCGCTATCTCGGGCTCTGCATGCCGCGCTTCCTCGGCCGCTACCCCTATGGCGCGAAGACCGATCCGGTCGACGAGTTCGACTTCGAGGAGGACACCGACGGGTCGGATCACCGGAAATACTGCTGGGTGAACGCGGCCTACGGCATGGCGGTCAACATCAACCGCGCCTTCAAGCTCTATGGCTGGTGCACGCGGATCCGGGGCGTGGAGTCCGGCGGCGCGGTCGAGAACCTGCCGACGCACACCTTCCCGACGGACGATGGCGGCGTCGACATGAAGTGCCCGACCGAGATCGCGATCTCCGACCGGCGCGAGGCCGAGCTCGCCAAGAACGGCATGATGCCGCTCATCCACCGCAAGAACTCCGACGTGGCCGCCTTCATCGGCGCCCAGTCGCTGCAGAAGCCGCAGGAATACGACGATCCGGACGCGACGGCGAACGCCAACCTCTCCGCGCGCATGCCGTATCTCTTCGCGACCTGCCGCTTCGCGCATTACCTGAAGTGCATCGTCCGCGACAAGATCGGCTCCTTCAAGGAGCGCACCGACATGCAGAACTGGCTGCAGCGGTGGATCGAGAACTACGTGGACTTCAACCCGGACATCTCGTCCGAAGAGATGAAGGCGCGGAAGCCGCTCGCCAAAGCGGAAGTCGTGGTGGAAGAAGTCGAGGGTAATCCCGGCTACTACAGCTCGAAGTTCTTCCTGCGCCCGCATTATCAGCTGGAGGGATTGACGGTGTCTCTCCGGCTGGTGTCGAAGCTGCCCTCGGAGAAGGGGTGATCGGCACGAAACGGTTGTCAACATCACCGTCTTGACCTGACTAGTGTGAAGCTACCAACCTGAGGAGACCATCATGGCTGACGCCGAACCGTGGGATGCCTACATGTACTTCTCGCCCGGGCCGAAGGGCGAAAAGATCAAGGGTGAGTCGCAGGACGCCACCCTGAGCAAGAAGCAGGCCATCGAGCTGACCGAGTTCACGCTCAAGGCCGAGAACGCGACCAACCCGGGCTCCGCCACCAAGGGCGCCGGCGGCGCGGGCAAGGTCAAGTTCGACCGCGTGAACATCAAGAAGCGCACCGACGGCTCGACCACGGACCTGTTCCGCGAGCTCGCCAAGGGCACCCACTTCCCGGACGCGACCGTCGTCATCCGCCGCAACCAGATGCCCTATCTCGAGTTCAAGTTCGTCATGTGCGTGCTGGCCGAGATGGAGACCACCCAATCGGGCGATGACGAGGCCGAGGACTCGGTGGTCGTCGACTACGGCGCGGTGAAGATCTCCTACACCGCCCAGAGCTCCGACGGCCTCGCCGGCGAGCATGCCGAGGCGATGTGGAGCCGGGTGAAGAACGAGTTCTCCGACCAGGTCGCCTGATCCTCTCGGAGAGACGACACGCGGCGGCCCCGGGCGTGCGCCCCGGGGCCGCTCCCCTGCCGACACGGCCCGCCCGGGGCCGGCGGCGCCCCGCCTTCGGACCGCGCCGCACCCCCTGCAGGCCGAGGAACCAGATGGGAGCAGGCGCATGACCGCCTTGGATTTGCTGCGCAGCGGAGACCTCGATGCGGCGCTCGCCGCGCTCCAAGCGGATGTCCGGCGCGAGCCCTCGGAGGCCAAGCACCGGATTTTCCTCTTCCAGCTCCTGAGCGTGCTCGGAGACTGGAACAAGGCGCTGACGCAGCTCCGCCTCTGCGGCCAGCTCGATGCGGCCGCGCTGCCCATGGCGCAGACCTATCGCGAGGCGATCGCCTGCGAGCTGGTGCGCGAGCGGGTGTTCCGGGGCGAGACGGCGCCCTTGGTCTTCGGCGAGCCGCAGCAGTGGATCGCGCTTTTGATGCAGGGGCTCGGGGCCCTCGCCCGGGGCGACGCGAAGGGCGCCGAGCAGCTCCGCGCCGAGGCGTTCGATGCCGCGCCCATGACCTCCGGAGAGCTCAACGGCCAGCCCTTCGAGTGGATCGCCGATGCGGATATGCGCCTCGGCCCGCTCCTCGAGGTCGTGCTGAACGGCAAGTATTACTGGGTGCCCTTCAACCAGATCCGCGCCATCGCCATCGAGGAGCCGGCCGATCTGCGCGACCGGGTGTGGACGCCGGCGCAGCTCACCTCGGCCTCGGGGGGCGAGCTGCCCGCGCTGATCCCGACGCGCTACCCCTTCGCCGGCGAGCTCGACGACCCGCAGCTCAAGCTCGCCAAGGCGACGCGGTGGGACGAGCAGGCCGAGGGGCTCTTCACCGGCGCCGGCGCGCGCATCCTCGCGACCGATGCGGAGGAGGTGGCGCTGATGGATGTCCGCGCCATCGGGCTCGAAGTCGAGGCGCCGGAGGGCGCGGCCGCGGAGCCCGATGCGGCGGAGATGGAGGCGGAGGTCGCGCTGCGCGCCGGGCCGGGGTCGGGCGATGGCTGACAAGTCGATCGCCGAGCGCCTCCAGCCCTCCTTGCTCGACCGTCTGACCGACGACGCTCCGGAGGAGCGGGGCGAGGGCCGCGACCACCGGGTGATCGATCTGCGCCGGCTGCGCGAGATCGTGCTGCGGGATTTGCGCTGGCTGTTCAACACCACCGCGCTCGAGAGCGTGCAGGATCTGGAGCGCTACCCGAACGTGCGCGCCTCCACCGCGAACTACGGCGTGCCGGACATCGCGGGCATCGCCACCAACACCCGCCGCAGCCTCGACATCCGCACCCGCCTCGCAGAATGCGTGCGCGTGTTCGAGCCGCGGATCCTGCCGGAGACGCTCGAGATCGAGGTGGTCGACCCCGAGGATCTCGACCGCACCGTCGTCGCCTTCGATATCCATGGCGAGCTCTGGGCGCAGCCGCTGCCGATCGAGCTCTATATGCGCACGGAGCTCGACGTGACGACGGGCGATCTCTCCGTGCAGCACCACCGCTGAGGGGCCGATGGACACCCGTCTCCTCAAGCATTACGAGGACGAGCTGGCCTTCATCCGCGAGATGGGGGCGGAGTTCGCCGTCTCCTACCCGAAGATCGCCGCGCGCCTCGGGATGGAGGGGTTCGAGGTCTTCGACCCTTACGTGGAGCGGCTGCTCGAGGGCTTCGCCTTCCTCTCCGCGCGGGTGCAGCTCGAGCTTTCGCTGCAATATCCGACCTTCACGCAGCATCTCCTCGAGATCGTCTATCCGCACTACACGGCGCCGACGCCGTCGATGATCGTCGCGCGGCTGACGCCGGATGCGGACCAGGGCGGGCTCGAGAAGGGCTTTCTGCTGCCCCGCGGCACCAAGCTCCGCAGCCCGCAGCGCGAGGCCGACGTCACCCCCTGCCTCTTCCGCACCGCCCAGGACGTGACGCTCTGGCCGCTCGAGGTCTCGGAGGTCGAGTATATCGACGGGCGCGGCGAGCTCGTGGCCGCCGGGCTCGGCGAGCCGCCGGAGGCGCGCGCGGCGCTCAGGCTCAGGCTGCGCCATCTCGCGGGGGACTCGATCTCCTCGCTCAGCCTCGACGCCCTCACGGTCCATTTCTCCGGCGGCGGCGTCGAGCCCTGGCGGCTCTACGAGAACGTGATGCGCGACCGGGTGGCGCTCTATGCCCGCTCCACCGATCGCCGGGCGGATTGGGTGGAGCGGCTCGGGGACTGTCCGATCGAGCCCGTGGGATTCGAGCCGGAGGAGGCGCTCCTGCCCTATCCCGGGCAGTCGTTCGACGGCTACCGCCTGCTCCAGGAATATTTCGCGATGCCGCAGCGCTTCTTCTTCGTCCGCCTCGGCGGGCTGAGGCGGGGCGTGGCGCGGTGCGAGGGGACGGAGCTCGACCTCTACATCCTGCTCAAGGAGACGAATCTCGAGCTCAAGAACGCCATCGAGCCGCACAATTTCGAGCTCTTCGCGACGCCCGCGATCAATCTCTTCGAGAAGCGCTGCGACCGGGTGCAGGTGCGCGAGGTGGATATCGACCACCACATCGTGCCGGACCGCACGGCCCCGCTCGATTTCGAGATCCACCACGTCTCCCGGGTGATCGGCATCGCGGGGGAGGGGGAGGAGGACATCGAGTTCCGCCCCTTCTACTCGACCGACGACATCACCGCGGCGGGCGACACGCACACCGCCTATTACGCGGTCAAGCGGCGGATGCGCGCGCGCTCGGAGAAGCAGCGGCTGAAGGGGGCGCGGACCTCCTATCTCGGTTCGGAGATCTTCCTCTCGCTCGTGGACAGCGCGAACGCCCCCTTCTCCGAGAAGATCGAGCAGCTCGCGGTGGAGACCGTCTGCACCAATCGCGATCTGCCGCTCGTCCTCTCCATCGGCGGCGGGCAGACGGACTTCTACCTGCCGGACGGCGGGCCGGTGACGGAGATCCGCGCCATCGTCTCGCCGACGCGCCCGCGCCCCTCGCTCGCGCAGGGGGACCCGGCCTGGCGGATCATCAGCCATCTGAGCCTCAGCTATCTCTCGATCGCCGACGGCGACGCGCCGGGCGGGGCGGCGGCCCTGCGCGAGCTGCTCGGGATCTACTCGCCGCTCGGCGACCGGGCGATGGCCAAGCAGCTCGAGGGCGTCGTGGGCATCGGCTCGCGCCCGATCGTGCGCCGGCTCAAGGACAAGGTGCTCTCCACCGCGGTGCGCGGCGTCGAGGTGACGGTCGAGTTCGACGAGAACTACTTCGAGGGCACCGGCGTCTATCTGCTCGGCGCGGTGCTCGAGCGGTTCTTCGCCAAATACGTGTCGCTCAACAGCTTTACCGAAACCGTCATCCGCAGCCAGGATCGGGGAGAAATCGCGCGATGGACAGCGAGGAGCGGGCGCCGGCTCCTGATCTGACCCGTCTGAGCGGGCTGGAGGCCGATCCCAAACGCTACCACATCTTCAAGGCGCTGCGCCTTCTCGAGGCGACCTTTGCAGATCGCCCGCGGCTCGGGCGCTCGCGCCGGCCGAGCCAGGACGCGGTGCGCCTCGCGCAGAACCCCGAGCTCGCCTTCCCGCCCTCTACGGTGGACGCGTTCTTTCTGCCGAGGGACGGCGCGCCGGCGGTGCTCCGCCAGCATGTCTTCGGGGTCTGGGGGCCGCACGGCTCGATGCCGCTGCATCTCACCGAATACGCCCGCGACCGGCTGCGGAACTGGCGCGACCCGACCCTCGTCGCCTTCGCGAACGTCTTCCATCACCGGATGGCCTCGCTGTTCTACCGCGCCTGGGCCTCGGCCGAGCCCGCGCCCTCCTACGACCGGCCGGCGGACGACCCTTTCGCCGAGAAGGTGGCCGCGGTCATCGGGCGCAAGGGGGCGGCCTTCAAGGGGCGCGACGCGCTGCCGGACGTGGCCAAGCTCAACTTCTCCGGCCGTTTCGCCCAGGATGCGCGCAACGAGGAGGGGCTGCTCGCGATCATCGCGCATTTCTTCAACGCGCCGGTCTCGATCGAGAGCTTCGTCGGCTCCTGGCTCGAGCTCGCGCCGGAGGACCGGTTCGCCCTGCCGGCGGGGCGGCCGCGGGCGCGGCTCGGGGAGTCGATCACCCTCGGCGCGCGGGTCTGGTCGCGCCAGGCGAAGTTCCGCATCCGCATCGGGCCCATCCCGCTCGAGGCCTATCGCCGGCTCCTGCCCGGCGGCGCGAGCCTGGAGCGGCTGACGGCGATCGTGCGCAACTATATCGGCGACGAGCTCGATTGGGAGGTCGATCTCGTGCTCGCCGCGGCGGAGGTGCCGGAGTTCCGCCTCGGCGAGCAGGGCCAGCTCGGCTGGACCACCTGGATGGGGCGGCGCGACGAGACGCGCGACGCCGACGATCTCGTTCTGATGCCGCGCGTCGAGGGCCAGACCGCGCGCGAACCCGAACCGGCCTGACAGAGGGGACGACGACCATGGCGGGGATCAGCCGCGTAAACCTGTTCGGAAAGCTCAATTCGCTCGGCTACCGCGCGATCGAGAGCGCCACCGTGTTCTGCAAGATGCGGGGCAACCCGTATGTGGAAATGGTCCACTGGATCCATCAGATCCTGCAGCACCAGGACTCGGACATCCACCGCATCGCCAAGCATTTCGAGCTCGACGCGGCCGGCCTCGCCCGCGACATCACTGCCGCGCTCGACGATCTGCCGCGGGGGGCGACCTCGATCTCGGATCTCTCCTCCCATCTCGAGGAGACGGTGGAGCGCGCCTGGGTCTGGGCCTCGCTCGGGCACAAGACCGGGCAGGTGCGCACCGGCCATCTGATCCTCGGCATGGCCAAGACCCCCAATCTCTCCAACGCGCTCCTCGCCATCTCGCCGCAGTTCAAGAAGGTGAAGGCCGAGGAGCTCGACCAGGAGTTCGAGAAGATCGTCGAGGGCTCGCCGGAGGACCATCTCGCGGCGAAGGACGGCTCGGGCGTCGGCGGGGGCGCGGTGCCGGGCGAGGCCTCCGGCGCCATGAGCCCGGCGCAGATGGGCAAGGAGGAGGCGCTCAAGCAGTTCTGCGTCGACCTCACCGAGCGCGCGGCCAATGGCGAGATCGACGAGATCGTCGGCCGCGACGAGGAGATCCGCCAGATCGTCGACATCCTCATGCGCCGGCGGCAGAACAACCCGATCCTCACCGGCGAGGCGGGCGTCGGCAAGACCGCTGTGGTCGAGGGCTTCGCGCTGCGCATCGCCAAGGGCGACGTGCCGCCGTCCTTCCAGGATTGCCGGCTCCTCACCCTCGATGTGGGTCTCCTGCAGGCCGGCGCCTCGATGAAGGGCGAGTTCGAGGAGCGTCTGCGCTCGGTGATCGAGGAGGTGCAGGCGAGCGCGAAGCCCACGCTCCTCTTCGTCGACGAGGCGCACACGCTGATCGGCGCGGGCGGGCAGGCCGGCACCGGCGACGCGGCCAACCTGCTCAAGCCCGCCCTCGCACGGGGCACGCTGCGCACCATCGCCGCGACCACCTGGGCCGAATACAAGAAGCATATCGAGAAGGATCCCGCGCTCACCCGCCGCTTCCAGGTGGTGCAGGTCGACGAGCCCTCCGAGGACAAGGCGATCCTGATGATGCGCGGCATCGCCTCGATGCTCGAGAGCCACCACAAGGTGCAGGTGCTCGACGAGGCGCTCGCGGCCTCGGTCAAGCTCTCGGCGCGCTACATCCCGGCGCGCCAGCTCCCCGACAAGTCGGTGAGCCTGCTCGACACCGCCTGCGCCCGCGTCGCGATCTCCCAGCATGCCGTGCCCGCGGAGGTCGACGACAGCCGCCGGCGCATCCAGGCCTTCGACACCGAGCTCGAGATCATCGGGCGCGACGAGACGGCGGGGCTCGACGTCACCGAGCGCCGCGCCGCGATCCAGCATGCCAAGGCGGCGGAGGCGGAGCGCCTCGCGGGCCTCGAGGCGCGCTGGGAGACCGAGCGCGCGCTCGTCGAGGAGATCCTGGAGATGCGCGCGAAGCTGCGCGAGGGCGGCGGCGCGGTCGAGGGGCCGGAGGCGGCGGAGGCGCCCGAGGGCTCGGAGATGGGCGAGGAGGAGCGGGCGGCGCTGCTGACCGATCTCCGCGCCAAGCAGGCGGAGCTGCACGAGCTGCAGGGGGAGCATCCCCTGATCCTGCCCATCGTCGACGAGCAGGCGGTGGCCTCGGTGGTGGCCGATTGGACCGGCATCCCCGTCGGGCGGATGGTGAAGGACGAGATCAAGAACGTCCTCGAGCTCGCCAACCGCCTCGGCGAGCGGGTGATCGGGCAGGACCACGCGATGGAGATGATCGCCAAGCGCATCCAGACCAGCCGCGCGGGGCTCGACAATCCCTCGAAGCCGATCGGCGTGTTCCTGCTCGCCGGCACCTCTGGCGTCGGCAAGACGGAGACGGCGCTCGCGCTGGCCGAGGCGCTCTATGGCGGGGAGCAGAACGTCATCACCATCAATATGAGCGAGTTCCAGGAGGCGCATACGGTCTCGACCCTCAAGGGCGCGCCTCCGGGATATATCGGCTACGGCGAGGGCGGGATCCTGACCGAGGCCGTGCGGCGCAAGCCCTATTCGGTCGTGCTGCTCGACGAGGTGGAGAAGGCGCATCCGGACGTCCACGAGATCTTCTTCCAGGTCTTCGACAAGGGCCAGATGGAGGACGGCGAAGGCCGGATGATCGACTTCAAGAACACGCTCATCCTGCTGACCTCGAATGTCGGGTCGGACATGATCATGGATATGTGCCAGGATCCGGATCTGATGCCCGAGCCCGAGGGCATCGCCAAGGCGCTGCGCGAGCCGCTGCTCAAGGTGTTCCCGGCGGCGCTTCTCGGGCGTCTCGTCACGATCCCCTATTACCCGCTCACCCCGGCGATGATCGCAGAGATCACCAAGCTGCAGCTCCGGCGCATCCAGAAGCGGGTGGAGGAGAGCCACGGCGTGCCCTTCGAGTATTCCGACGCGGTGGTCGAGACCATCGTCAGCCGCTGTCAGGAGCTCGAGTCCGGCGGGCGCATGATCGACGCGATCCTGACCAACACCATGCTGCCGGCGATCTCGGGCGAGTTCCTGCGCCGGATGATGGAGGGCGAGGAGATCGAGAAGGTCTCGGTCGGCATCGAGAACGGCGACTTCTCCTACGCCTTCGCGTGAGGCCGCTTGCGGAGAGGGTCGCCTTGGGCCAAGAGTTTGGGTGAAAAACTCGCGGCAAGGCATTGAGCGCCTGGGGCATACGCGCTCCGGGCAGAAGCTCCGGGGAGGCGCGCATGAGCACGGAGACCGAGGGCCAGACGCTCACGAGCCGGGAGCGCATTCGCCGGATCGTCGACAGCGAGCCCTTCAACAACGCGATCTTCGGGATGATCATCCTGAACGTGATCGCGCTGATCCTGAGCTCGTCGGAGACGCTCTCCGGCGAGTTTGCGGACATCTTCGTCGGCATCCACAAGCTCTCCCTCGTGGTCTTCGCCGGCGAGATGGTGCTCAAGCTCTATGCCTATCGCGGCGGCTTCTTCCGCTCGGCCTGGAACATCTTCGACCTGATCGTCGTCATCGTGGCGCTGGTGCCGGCGATCGGGGACTTCTCGATGCTGCGGCTGGTGCGTGTGGCGCGGGCGCTGCGCCTCGTCTCGGGCTACCGCTCGCTCAACAGCCAGGACGCCGCGCTCGACGAGCTCGAACGGCTCGACCCGGATTCCTGGCGCGCCCGCATCCGCGCCGGGCTCGAGCGCGACGAGGCGCGGAACTTCATCCTCGGCGTCATCATTCTCAACGGCTTCCTGCTCGGCGTCACCACTAGCGCCAAGCTCTCGGAGAGCTCGCTCTTCATCATTTCGATCATCGACAAGGTCGTCATCGCGATCTTCGTCATCGAGATGATCCTGAAGCTCTACGCCTACCGGATGCGCTTCTTCGCGAGCGCGTGGAACCTGTTCGACCTGCTCGTGGTGATCGTCTCGCTGCTGCCGCAGACGGACTCGCTCTCGGTGCTGCGGGGGATGCGCGTGATCCGGGCGCTGCGCGTGATGTCGGCGATCCCGCAGATGCGCGAGGTGGTGCAGGCGCTCGTCGACGCGCTGCCGGGGATGGGCGCGGTCGTCCTGCTGCTCGGGGTGATCTACTACATCTTCGGCATCATGGCGACGCTCTGGTTCGGCGAGGCCTTCCCGCAATGGTTCGGGACGCTCGGCAGCTCGCTCTATTCGCTGTTCCAGATCATGACGCTCGAGTCCTGGTCGATGGGGATCGTGCGCCCGGTGATGGAGGTGTTCCCCTGGGCCTGGGCGTTCTTCGTCCCCTTCATCACCATGACGGCCTTCGCCGTGCTCAACCTCTTCATCGGCATCCTGGTCAACGCGATGCAGGCCGCGGTGGAGGCCGAGACGGAGGAGGAGCTCGAGCGGCTGCGCGAGCTCGTGCGTTCGGAGAACGCGGCCGTCGCGGAGCGGATCGAGGCGCTGCACGAGGACATCCGCCGGCTCTCGATCCAGCTCGCCGAGGCGCGCGCGCGTGGCGGCGGGGGCGACCCGTGAGGGCCCGTCGGAGCGGGGCCATGGGGGCGAAACTGTTGCGCCGCCAGGGCTGTGGTGCGAGACAGTCGGATGAGGCCGCATCCGCGTTCGCGCGTGCGGAGACGGCCCGGAGGGGGGCGCCGCGCGGGCCGCGGCAGAACGGGAGGCTCGGATGACCGCGACCGACACGGATCTCGGGGAGGCCGGGGGGTCGGCCCTCGATTTCGGCAAGCTGACGGTGCCGGGCAGCCCCGGCGGCGTGGCCGAGCCGCGGACGAAGTTCCGCATCGCGATCCTCGGGGATTTTTCCGGCCGCGCCAATCGCGGCGATCTCGAGACCGGCGAGGCGCTCGGCAAGCGCAAGGCCATGAAGCTCGACGTCGACACGCTCGACGACGTGATCGCGCGCTTCCGCACCCAGCTCACCCTGCCGATCGGGCCCGGGGGGGCGGCGGTGCAGGTGGAGCTCGGCAGCCTCGACGATCTCCACCCGGACGAGCTCTACGAGACCGTGGAGGTGTTCGAGGAGCTGCAGAACCTGCGCCGGCTGCTCAAGTCCGGCCGGGCGGACCGCGCGCTCGAGGATCTCAAGGCCTGGGGGGCGGAATACGGCGCCCTCGGCGCGCTCGCCCGGCGCAGGGCCCGGGGCGCGCAGGTGCCGGCCGATCTCAAGCTCTCCGATTTCGCCCGCCTGATGGGCGAGAGCGCCGAGCCCCAGCCGGAGCCGACGCCGACGGACGAGCTGATCCAGCGCGTCGTCGCGCCCTATGTGGTGAAGGCGCCGGACCCGGAGCTGCCCGCCATGGTGGCCGCGGTCGACGAGGCGCTCTCCGGCGTGATGCGCGCGCTCCTGCACAACCCGGATTTCCAGGCGGTCGAGAGCGCGTGGCGCTCGCTCGATCTCCTCGCCCGGCGGATCGAGACCGGCGGCGGGCTCGAGCTCGTGGTCTACGACGTGGCGGCGGAGGAGCTCGGGATCGACCTCGCGCTTTCGGAGGATCTCGCTGAGTCGGGCCTCTTCCAGATGCTCGCGGAGAAGCCCGGCCTCGATGCGGGGCAGGGGCGGCTCGCGGCGGTGATCGGGCTCTACCAGTTCGAGGAGACCCCGCCCCATGCCGAGCTTCTCGGCCGCATGGCGAAGATCGCGGCCTATATGGACGCGCCCTTCGTCGCCGGGATCGCCGCCAAGCTCTTCGACACCAAGACCGAGGATCTCAACCCGCTGGTGGCCGCCGCCTTCGCCGAGCTGAAGGCGCTGCCGGAGGCGGTCTATCTCGGCCTCGCGAGCCCGCGCTTCATGCTGCGCCAGCCCTATGGCAGCCGGACCGACCCGATCGAGCCGTTCGAGTTCGAGGAGTTCACCCGGCGCGAGGGGCTGAAGGGCATGCTCTGGGCCAACCCTGCGGTGCTCGTCGCGGCGCTGCTCGGGGCGGCCTGGGTGAAGGGGAACGGCAAGGTCGAGCTCGGCTCGGTGATGACGCTCGACGACATCCCCTTCCACTTCCTGAGCGACGAATACGGCGACCAGATCGCGCTGCCCTGTACCGACCGGCTGTTGACGGAGAAGACCGTCGCGGAGGCGGCGCAGCGGGGCTACATGCCGGTGCTCTCGATCCAGGGGCGGCCAGAGGTGCGCCTCGGCTCGTTCCGCTCGCTCGCGGGGGAGCCGCTGGCCGGGCCCTGGGCGGAGAACGCGATCGGCGGGCCGGCGGCGATGAAGGCCCGCGTCGAGGCCGCGCTCGCGGCGGCGCCGGCGGCTGCCGCGGCCGCGGCTGCGGCGGCCGAGCCCGGCGGGGCCGAGGCGGAGGAGCCGGCCGCGGAGCCGCCGCTCATCCCGGGCGAGGAGGGGGACGATCTCGACGATCTGCTCGCGAGCCTCGAGGCCGAGGAAGAGGCCCCCCCTGCCGAGGACGGCGGCGAGGCGGACGGGACGGACGATCTCGACGCGCTGCTCGCGAGCCTCGACGAGCCCCCGGAGGACGCGCCAGAGCCCGGAGCGGACGAGCTCGACGCTCTTCTCGCGGATCTGGATGCCCCGGCCGAAGAGCCGGCGCCGGCGGCGGAGGCCGCGGACGACGATCTCGACGCGCTGCTCGCCTCCTTCGGCGACGACGCGGCCGAGACCCCGAGCGAGGACGAGGATGCGGTGGACGACGAACTGGATGCGCTGCTGAAGGATCTGTGATGGACGACACCGGCACGGGCGGCGAGGGCGGCGGCGGCCGTCCCTGGGACGACTACGAGATCCTCGTGATCTCGATGAACGATCGGTTCTGGCTCTGGCGGGGCGAGGAGCATCTCTATGCGATGCTCTCGGTCCAGGAGGGGGTGCCGTTTCCGATCGGCTGCGTGATCATCCCGAGCCCGTTCCTGCGCGACCGGGTTCTGCCCGAGGACGTCGATCTCGGGGATCTCTGGCAGATCAACCCCTCGTCGATGGCGCTCCTGCGCTCGCTCGACAAGGTGGTGGACCTGCATCCGGAGTTCTGACGCAACGCCCCCGTCGGGCGAGAATGGGAGAATGGCGCCATGGGCGTGTCGAACCTGAAGTTCGAGGGCCGCTCCATCCGGATGTACGGCCCGGTTTCCGAGGAGGAGATGCAGTTGCTCCGCGCGGAGGTGCGCGAGGGCTTCAGCCGGGTGACCGAGATCGACGTCGAGTTCCTCTCGGCGAAGATGGACCTCGATCTCGACAAGGTGCTCGGCCGTCCGGTGACGATCGAGATTCAGACCGAGGGGCAGAACAAGCGGTATTTCTCCGGCCATTGCGTGCAGGTGATCTATGAGGGAACGCTGCAGGGGCAGGCGCATTTCGTCGCCTCGCTGCGCTCCTGGAACTGGTTTCTCGATCAGACCAAGGACTGCCGCATCTTTCAGGACAAGAGCGCGCTCGAGATCATCAAGCAGATCTTCTCCGATGCCGGCTTTTCCGACTTCAAGGACAATACCACCCAGACCTTCCCGAAGCGCGTCTACTGCACCCAGTATCGCGAGACAGATCACGATTTCGTCCACCGGCTGATGGTCGAGGAGGGGATCTATTACTATTTCGACTATGAGCGTGACAAAGATACCATGGTGATGGTGGACGATACCACCAAGCACGAGAACATCAAGGAGCGGAGCGACATCAGCTTCTATTTCAAGAAGGACAATTATCGCCGGCGCGAGGACCACATCTTCGATTTCCGCGAGCGGATGGACCTGCGCACGGCGACGGTGACGCTGAACGACTACAACTTCAAGACGCCGAATTCCGAGATGATCTCGGCGAAGACGTTGAAGAAGGGCACGCATAAGCACAACAAATACGAGGAATACGACTATCCCGGCCGTTATCTCGAGACCGGCCGCGGCGACGTGCTGGCGCGGACCCGGGCCGAGGCCTTTGCGGCGGAATACGACCGGGTGCGCGGCGTCGGGAATGTGCGCACGCTCTCCTGCGGCGGGCGGTTCACGCTGACCAACCACCCGAGGAAGAGCGCGAACCGGGAATATCTGGTGATCGAGGCGATCCACCAGCTCCAGATCGAGACCGACTACGACTATGGCGAGCTCGAGGAGAGCGCGCTCGGCGAGCGGGTGACGCTCGACCCGGAGAAGAACCCGGACCCCTACCGCGTCACCTTCCGCGCCCAGCCCTCCTCGGCGCCCTATCGCGCCCCCTATCCCTGCCCGCGCCCCTGCATCCCCGGGCTGCAGACGGCGAAGGTCGTCGGCAAGGGCAAGGACGAGATCTACACCGACCCGGACGGCTACGGCATGGTGAAGGTGCAGTTCCACTGGGACCGCGAGGGCAAGGAGGACGAGAACTCCTCCTGCTGGATCCGCAAGGCCGAGCCCTGGTCCGGCAAGAATTGGGGCATGGTGTGGATCCCCCGCGTCGGCCAGGAGGTCGTCGTGCAGTTCGAGGAGGGCGACCCGGACCGGCCGATGATCGTGGGCATGCTGTTCAACGACGCGACCAAGCACCCCTACACCCTGCCGGCGAACAAGACGATGATGGGCTGGACCACGCGCTCGTCCGAGAAGGGCAAGAGCGATACGTTCCACGAGCTGGTCTTCGAGGACAAGATCGAGAAGGAGTTCATCCGCATCCAGTCCGAGCGCGACTGGAAGCAGATCGTCAAGAACAATGCCGAGATCACCGTCGGGCTGGAGCACAAGGACAAGGGCGACTACTCGCTCACCATCCAGAACGACATGACCGAGACGGTGAAGAAGGGGAACCACACCTTCACGGTCGAGACTGGTAAGGAAGATTATTCGGTCAAGAAAGACCGCAACATGACGGTCGACGGCAACCACAACGAAACCGTCAAGAAGAACCAGAAGCTCGACATCAAGGGCAATCAGAACATCAAGGTGATGAAGTCGATCACGGTGCAGGCGATGCAGAAGATCACGCTGAAGGCGAACACCAAGATCACGCTGCAAGTCGGTGGCTCGAAGATCGACATCTCGACGGCCTCGATCAAGATCAAGGCGCCGATGGTGGACCTGAACGCTCAGGGCATGGGCAAGGTCAAGGCGGGCGGCATGCTGCAGCTGAATGCGAGCGGGATCGCGATGCTCAAGGGCAGCGCGACCAAGATCAACTGAGCCGGAGGAGGCGGGCATGGACGATCCCGCACTATACGAGGGCCTGAAGAAACTTCCCGAAGGCCCTGTTCTGAAACACCTCGCGGCGATCGAGATGCTGCCGCAGACGCCGCTCTCCGTCGGCCCCGAGGCGAGCGCGGCGGAACTGTTGGCCGATCTCGGCAAGAGCGCGGGCGCCGACGTGATCGCGGCGATGGACATGGTCAAGGTGCTCTCGGAGACCTTGCCGCGGCGCGAGGCGGTCTGGTGGACCTGCCTCGCCGGGCGCGATCTCCTCGGGCGGGAGACCGAGCTCGCGCCCCATATCTGCCTCGGCCCGGCGGAGCGCTGGGTGTTCAAGCCGGGCGAGGAGACGCGGGAGGCCTGCTTCGAGACGCTCAAGAAGGCGAAATCCTCCGACGACACCGATCTCTGCGCCCTCGCCGCGGTCTACTCGACCGGCACCATGGGCCCCGGCGATCTCGAGGAGGCGAAGGTTCCGGAAGGGATGTTCGCCAACCTCGTCTTCGGGATGATCATGGTCTCGATGGAGGCGGCGCCGGAGGATGGCGAGCTGCCCTGGCTGAGGATGCAGGTCGAGCGCGGGCTCGACATCGCCAAGGGGGGCAACGGCAAGGACGTGGCGCTCGCGATGCCGGAGCCCGAGCCGGAGGACGACGAGGACGAGGAAACCGAGACCGCCTGAGAGGAGGCCGCGAATGACCCCTGGATCCGTGATCGGCGACACCCATGTCTGCCCGATGTTCGACGGGCCGAAGCCCCATGTGGGCGGCGCGATCGCGCCCCCCGGCGTGCCGACGGTGCTCGCGCTCAACCGGCCCGCGGTGCCGGCGCCCGGGAACACCTGCGTCTGCGTCGGCACCCCGGGGACTTCGGCCAAGGGGTCGGGAACCGTGCTGATCCAGAACCGGCTCTGGGCGCGGCTCTTGGACACCAACGCCCATGGCGGCGCGATCACCGGGCCGGGGGCGGTGACGGTCATCGTCGGCGGCTGAGGACGGGGCGAGAGAGGAGGCGGACGTGGCACTGACGCTGAGGGCGATCGGCTCCGGGATGATCCCGGGCGACCTCGAGACGGTGACGATGGAGGGCGGGGTGCTCACCATCGGCCGGGGCGAGGACAACGACCTCACCCTGCCGGACCCCGAGCGCCACATCTCCAAGCGCCATTGCGTGCTCGAGCAGCGCGGCGGGGACTATTTCCTGCTCGACGTCTCCACCAACGGGACCTTCCTCAACCAGGGGCCGGACCGGATCGGCGACCAGCCGATGCCGCTGAACGACGGCGACACCATCTCGGTCGGGCGCTACGAGCTGCGCGTCGAGATCCAGCACGAGGCGGAGTCCTTCGGGGGCGCGTTCGACCCGCTCGACGATCTGCCGGCGCCGGCGGAGCAGACCTCGATTTCCTCGGCCGCGGGGCAGGGGCGGGGGCGCTATGGCGAGAACGAGGCGCTCGTCGATCCGCTCGCGGGGGAGGACGAGGAGGACATGTTCGGCGCCCTCGACGCGCCCCCGCCCGGCGGGCGGCGCGAGGCGCTGCCCGGCGATCCGGTGGGCCTCGCCCGGCAGGATCCGTTCAAGCGGGTCGACCCGCTCGCCGGACCCGACGGGCGGGAGGTGACCGGCGCCTCGCTCCTGCCGGAGGACGACGACGACCTGCTCGGAGCGCTCGGCGAGGAGGAGAAGGACTTGCTGGGGGGCGACGGGCCGGCCTCGGACCACGTCCCCGAGCAGCAGGGCTATTACAAGCCGCCGACGGCGCAGGCGCCGAGCCCCGGCGGGGGCGGGCAGCCGCTGATCGGGGACGATTTCGACGAGGAGTTCGGCGGCGGCGGCGGTGGTGGCGGCGGCGCGGGGGCGGACCCCTTCGCCGATCCCTTCGATCCCGGCTCGGGCGCAGATCTGCCGCCCTTGCCGGAGGAGCCGGAGGTCGCGCCCGCGCCGCCCTCGGAGCCCGAGCCCCCGGCCGGGCCTCCGCCGGAGCCGCCGGCCGCGGCCCGCCCGCGCCCGCCCGAGCCGGAGCCCGCGCCGCGCCGTCCGGCCGCCGCGCCGAGCGGGGCGGAGGCCGAGGCCGCGCGCGCCTTCCTGCGCGCCGCCGGGGCGGGTCAGGTGCAGGTCTCGGATGCCGAGCTCGTCGAGACCATGGAGCGCCTCGGCGGCGCCTTCCGGGTGATGGTGGCCGGGCTGCGCGAGGTGCTGATGACGCGGAAGTCCATCAAGGACGAGTTCCGCGTCAGCCAGACCCAGATCCAGGCCAACGGCAACAACCCGCTCAAATTCTCCGTGAGCCCGGAGCAGGCGATCGAGGCGATGGTGCGCCCCGCCGTTCCCGGCTATCTGCCCTCCGACCAGGCCGCCGAACAGGCCCTCGCCGACATCAAGGCCCACGAGGTCGCGACGATGACCGGGATGCAGGCGGCCCTCAAGGCGATCCTCGTGCGCCTCGACCCGGCCGCCCTGGTCAGCCGGCTCGAGCGCGAGGGCGGGCTCCTCGACATGCTCTCCGGCAAGAAGGCGCGCTATTGGGAGGTCTACGAGGAGCTCTACGGCCAGATCGCCCGCGAGGCGGAGGACGATTTCCAGACGCTCTTCGGCCGCGAATTCGCCCGCGCCTACGAGGAACAACTGAAGAAACTGAGCGACAGATAGAGCGGAGACCCTGCCCATGCGTGCCCCCATCGCCCTCGCCCTGGCCCTCGCCCTCGCGGCTTGCGCCGAGCCCCCGCCCGCGCCGACGACGGTGGCGCTCACGATCACCGGCGGCCCGGAGATGAACGGCGGCGCGCCGGCGCGCATCCGGGTCTACTATCTGAACTCGGACGCGAATTTCATCGCTGCGGATTTCTTCGCGCTCTACGACGAGGGGGAGGCGACGCTCGGGCAGGATCTCGTGACCATCGACGAATACCTCCTCGCGCCCGGCGAGACGCTGACCGACGAGAAGGTGTTCGACGCCGCGGTCCCGCATATGGGCGTGGTCGCCGGCTTGCGCGACATCGACCGCCCTGGCTGGAAGGCGACGCAGGATCTCGCGCCCCGCGCGCCGAACGCGATCGGGTTGACCGTCACGGGAGAAGGGGTGAAGGTCGCCCCGGCGGACGGCTGATCGCGGCCGTCTCGGCCGGGGGGTAAGACGTGTCCTGGGAAAGCAAGGTCATCTGGAGCGAGGGGCTGTTCCTGCAGCCCCACCATCTGCAGCAGCAGACGCGCTACACGGAGGCGCTCGTCGGCCGGGTGACCCGGGCGGCGGCGCCCTATCCGTGGGGGCTGACGGAGCTCGTGCTCGACGACGATCTCCTGAAGCTCGGGCGGATCGCGGTGAAGTCCTGCGCGGGCGTGACGCCGGACGGCGCGGCCTTCCGCGTGCCGGAGGCGGATGTGGCGCCGCCCGCCCTGCAGGTGCCGGACACGGTGAAGAACTCGGTCGTCTATCTCGCGGTGCCGATGCGCCGCCCGGGCGCGCAGGAGATCGCGCTCGAGGAGGGCGAGGCGAGTGCGGCGCGCTTCAAGCCCGAGGAGATCGAGGTCACCGACGTCATGGGGCGGGACCGCCGCCCGGTGACGCTCGCCATCGGCAAGATGCGCCTCTCGCTGATGCTGGAGATGGACGACCTCTCCGACATGCTGGTGATCCCGATCGCCCGGGTGATCGAGGTGCGCCCCGACGGCGCGCTGGTGATGGACCGCGCCTTCATCCCGACGGTGATGGACACCCGGGCGGCGCCGGCGCTCGCGGGGTTCCTCAACGAGCTCGAGGGCCTCGTCAACCAGCGCTCCGAGACGCTGGCCGCGATCCTCAACCAGGGGGCCGGGGCGCGCGGGGTGGCCGACATCTCGGACTTCCTGCTGCTGATCATGAACAACCGGGCGCTGCCGCAGATCCGGCACATGAACACGATCGAGAACCTGCATCCCGAGCGGGTCTACGAGTTCTGCGCAGGCTTCGCGGGGGAGCTCGCCTCGCTCTGGGCGCAGGACAAGCGCCCGCCGGAATTCCCCGCCTACGACCACACCGACCTGACCTCGGTGTTCCAGCCGGTGATGCGCGCGCTGCGGACCTATCTCTCCGCGGTGGGGGACTCGAACGCCGTTTCGATCCCGCTCGAGGAGCGCAAATACGGCGTGCGCGTCGGCGTGATCCACGACAAGCGGCTGCTGACGACGGCGACCTTCGTGCTCTCGGCGAAGGCGGACATCCCGGGCGACCAGGTGCGCCGGCATTTCCCCGCGCAGGCGAAGATCGGGCCGGTGGAGACCATCCGCCAACTCGTCAACGCGGCGCTGCCCGGGGTCGGTCTGCGCCCGCTCGAGGTGGCGCCGCGGCAGATTCCGTTCCACGCCGGAGTTGTCTATTTCGAGTTGGACGGAAATAGTCCATTGTGGAAGCAGATGACGAGTTCCGGGGGGCTCGCGATCTTCGTCGCGGGGGACTACCCGGGTCTCGTCATGGAGCTTTGGGCGATCCGCAACAGCTGACCGCGCCGGGAGGGTGGAGATGAGCCAGGACGATCCCTTCGCCGAGCCGAGCGACACCGAGCGGACGGTCATCCGCCCGATCCAGCCGCAGGCCCCGCGCCAGCCCCAGCCCCAGCCGCAGCCCCGGGCGGGCGGTGCGCCGCAGGGGGGCATGGTGGCGCCGAAGGCGACGGCGGCGGGGGCGAGCGTCGGCGTCGATCAGGCGCTCTCGGGGCTCAACCCGCTCTGCACCGCCGCGGCGCCGCTCTTCGCGCTCGTCGGGCGGATCCGCAACCGCGCGCAGCACGCCAATCCGGAGGCGCTCCGCCAGGCGGTGGTGCGCGAGGTCCGCGCCTTCGAGCAGCGCGCACTCGAGAAGCAGATCGACGTGCAGCAGCTGCGCATCGCGCGCTATCTGATTTGCGCCACCGTCGACGACGTGGTGCTCAACACGCCCTGGGGCGAGCAGTCCAACTGGGCGAAGCAGTCGATGGTCGACACCTTCCACAAGGAGGGCTGGGGCGGCGACCGGGTCTACAAGCTGCTCGAGCGGCTCGAGCAGGAGCCGGCGCGCCATCGCGAGCTGCTGGAGTTTCTCTATGTCTGCCTCTCGCTCGGCTTCGAGGGGCGGCTGCGCGCCGGGATCGACCAGGGCGGGCCGGAGAAGCACTATACGCTGCGCGACAATCTCGCCCGTCTCATCCGCAGCCAGCGGGGCGATATCGAGCGGGAGCTTTCGCCGCGCTGGAAGGGGCTCAAGCTGCCGCACAAGCCGCTCTCGGCCTGGGCGCCGATCTGGCTGATCTCCGGGGTGACCGGGGCGGTGCTCGTGCTCCTCTTCCTCGGCTTCTCCTGGATGCTCGGGGGCGAGACCGGGCGGGTGGAGGGCCAGCTCGCCTCGCTCGTGCCCACGGCGCAGGTCGCCATCAAGAGCGCCGAGCAGGGCGATGGGGATCGCATCCCGCCGCCGCCGCCCCCGCCGCCGCCGCCCGAGGTGGTGCGCGAGAGCGAGACGACGAAGATCACCGGCTTCCTCAAGCCCGAGATCGATGCCGGGCTCGTCGAGGTGAGCGACGAGGGCAACACGGTCCGCGTGCGCATCGCGGGCGCCAACATGTTCGCGCCGGGCTCCGACCGGCTGCAGCCGCAATTCGTCGACCTGATCGCGCGCATCGGGCAGGAGCTCGCCAAGACCGAGCCGAACCCGCGCCAGTCCCAGAGCCCCGATCCGCTGCCCGACGTGCTCGTCTATCCGGGCGACGTGCTCGTGGTCGGCCATTCGGACAACGTGCCGATCTCCACCGCGCGCTTCCCGAACAACACCGTGCTCTCGCTGAAGCGCGCCGAGTCGGTGATGAAGCTCCTCGCCAAGCAGAACGTCGCGCCGGAGCGGCTCTCAGCCGAGGGCCGCGCCGCCGCCGAGCCGATCGCCGACAACGCCACCCGCGAGGGCCGGGCGAAGAACCGGCGGATCGAGATCTTCATCATCAAGTCGAGCTGAGGTGCCCGCATGAACCTCATGAGCACCGTCCTCTTCTACATCACGCGCTTCGTGATGTCGCCGATCGGGCTCGCGCTGATGTTCGGCGCGGCCGTCATCGCGCTGATCTGGATGTTCGGCCCGATGCTGACGATCGACGAGTGGCGCCCGCTCGAGACGGAGCTGTCGCGGCTGATCGCCATCGGCGTCTTCGTCTTCCTGATCGTGCTGACGCTCGTGCTCGTGCTGATCTTCCGCCGCCGGCGCGAGAAGAAGCTCGAGGAGGAGATCACCGAGGCCGCGGTGGAGGAGGTCGATCCCTCCGACGAGGCGGCCAAGGGCGAGATCGCCGAGGTTCAGGGCCGCATGAAGCAGGCGCTGCAGATCCTGCGCAAGTCGAAGCTCGGCGGCAAGGGCGGGCGGCGCGCGCTCTACCAGCTTCCCTGGTATATCATCATCGGCCCGCCCGGCGCGGGCAAGACCACCGCGATCGTCAATTCCGGGCTCAAGTTCCCCCTCGCCGACAAGATGGGCAAGGCCGCGGTCACCGGCGTCGGCGGCACGCGCAACTGCGACTGGTGGTTCACCAACGAGGCCGTGCTGATCGACACCGCCGGGCGCTACACCACGCAGGAATCCGACGAGGCGGCGGACTCGAAGTCCTGGCTCGGCTTCCTCGATCTCCTGAAGAAGACCCGCAAGCGCCAGCCGATCAACGGCGCGATGGTGGCGATCTCGCTCTCGGATCTCTCGCTGCAGGACGAGCAGACCCGGCGCACCCACGCCCTCGCGATCCGCGCGCGCCTGCGCGAGCTGCGCGAGCGGCTCGGCGTGCGCTTCCCGGTCTATGTGGTGTTCACCAAGGCCGATCTGATGGCGGGGTTCGCCGAGTATTTCGACCGGCTCGGCAAGGAGGAGCGCGCGCAGGTCTGGGGCTTCACGCTGCCGCTCGACAAGGGGCAGGGGGCGACCCCGCTCCAGGGCTTCGACAAGGAGTTCGACGCCCTCGTCTCCCGGCTCAACGACCGCACGGTGGAGCTTCTGCAGCAGGAGGTCGACCATCGCCGCCGGTCGCTGATCTACGGCTTCCCGAGCCAGGTGGAGTCGCTGAGGACGGTGGCCCGGGATTTCCTCGGCGAGGTCTTCCAGGACTCCGCCTTCGAGGAGCGCCAGCTGGTGCGCGGGGTCTATTTCACCTCCGGCACCCAGGAGGGCACGCCGATCGACCGGCTGATGCGCGGCATGGCGCAGACCTTCGGCATCGGGCGCCAGGCGGTCGGCACCGGGGAGGGGCAGGGCAAGAGCTATTTCCTCACGCGCCTCCTCGGCGACGTGATCTTCGGCGAGGCGGGGCTCGTCTCCTCCGACGACAAGGTGGAGCGGCGCTATCGCTGGGTGTTCCGCGGGGCCATCGCGGCGGGGGTCGTGGTGCTCGGGCTCTTCGGCACGCTCTGGACGATCAGCTTCCTCGGCAACAGCGATCTCCTCGCCCGCGCCTCGACCGATGTGGATCGCTATCAGGAAGCGGTGCAGGGCATCCAGATCAACCCGGTGGAGGACATCGACATCGCCGCGGTGGTGCCCGCGCTCAACATCCTGCGCGACATGCCGGGGAATGCGACCGTCAACGACCCCGAGCCGCCGATCGACATGACCTGGGGCCTCTATCAGGGCGACGCGGTCGGCACCGCGGCGGGGCAGAGCTACCGCAAGGCGCTGAACCAGCTCTTCCTGCCGCGGCTTCTCCTGCGCCTCGAGCGGCAGCTGCAGTCGAACCTGAACAACTCCGATCTGCTCTACGAGGCGCTCAAGGTCTATCTCTCGCTCGGGCTGCAGGCCCCCTCGCTCGACGAGGACATGGTCACGAAATGGATGACGGCGGACTGGTTCCTGGAGTTCCCGGGGCCGGCGAACGCGCAGCTTCGGGAGGATCTCGGGGTCCATCTGGCGGCGCTGCTGTCGAACCCGATGGCGGAGTTCGAGCTCAACGGCCCGCTCGTCGAACTCGTCCGCCAGCGCCTCGCCGACCGCCCGCTCGCGCAGCGCATCTACAAGAGCATCGTGACGAGCCCCGCGGCGGAGGCGGTGCCCGACTGGCGCATCTCGGAGGCCGGCGGGCCGCAGACGACCCGGGCGCTGATCCGCCCCTCGGGCGACCCGCTCTCGGAGGGGATCGAGGGCATCTACACCTACAAGGGCTTCACCCAGGTCTTCCTCGGCGAGGCGCTCGAGGTGGAGACCAGGATGCGCGCGGAGGCCTGGGTGTTCGGCCCGGCCGCGGAGACCGGGATCACCGAGGACGCGCTCGACCGGCTGACGCGGGACGTCTTCAACCTCTACTACGACGACTTCGTCGCGCGCTGGGACCGGGTGCTCGCGGATATCGACATCATCCCCCCCGCCTCGATCTCGGATGCCCGGCGGATCACCAACATCCTCTCGGGCGCCAACTCGCCGCTCAAGAACCTGCTCGAGAGCGCCGCGCGCGAGACCGAGCTCACCCGCCATCCGAGCGACGGGCTGCCGCTCGACGCCAACGAGGCGGTGGACACGGCGACGGCGGTCGCGCGGCAGAACTTCTTCTCGATCTTCGATGCGCAGACCCAGCAGGTGATGGCCGCGCTGCAGGGCTCGCGCCGGCCGGGCGCGGACGGCTCAGCGCCGCCCCCCCCGCCGCCGCCCGGGCAGTATGTCGTCGACCAGTTCGCCTGGCTGCGCGATTTCGCGGTGCCGAGCGGGGAGGGGGTCCCCTCGCGCCTCGACGACATGATCGAGCTCATCCGCGAGGTGAACGTCGACCTCACCGCGCAGACCCGCGGGGGCACCATCGCCCAGGAGGCGACCGGCGACGCGGTGATCCGGCTAAAGGAGGCCGCCGAGGATCCCGCCATGCAGCAGGGCCCGATGCAGCGCTGGGCGATGCAGGTGGTCGAGGCCGCGAGCGGGCTGAGCGCCGAGAACAAGCGCGCCGCCCTCAACAAGCGCTGGCAATCCGAGGTGCTCCCCTTCTGCGAGAAGACCATGGTCGGGCGCTATCCTTTCGCCAGGGGCTCGCGCTCGGACATGGCGCTGCAGGACTTCGCCAGGCTCTTCGCGCCCGACGGCATGATCGACGGCTTCTTCAAGCAGCACCTGCTCGAGCATGTCGACACCACCTCGAAGCCCTGGCGCTGGAGGCGGGTGAGCGGGGCGGATCTCGGCATCTCCCAGGCGGTGCTGACGCAGTTCCAGAACGCCGCCGATATCCGCGACAGCTTCTTCCTCGGCGCCGGGCTGCCGAAGGTGACCTTCGATCTGAAGCCCTTCGCGCTCGACAGCAACGCCACCTCGGTCACCCTCGAGGTCGAGGGCAAGACGCTGACCTACGCCCACGAGGCCCCGCAGACCACGCCGATGGAGTGGCCGGGCCAGGCGGGCGGGCGGACCCGGATCGCCTTCACGCCCCAGCTCGGCGGGGTCGAGAACGCGCTGTCCCGCGAGGGGCCCTGGGCCTGGTTCCGGATGCTCGACGCCGCGGAGATGCGCCGCACCAACGTCGCCGACCGCTCGCGCGTGGTGTTCAACATCGGCGGGCGGATCGCCGTCTTCCAGATGCGGGCGGGCTCTGCGATCAATCCGTTCACGCTGCCCGCGCTGCGCAGCTTCCGCTGCGTGAAGTCGTTGTGAGCGTCGAAGGCGGGCGGGGACCCGGAGATGGCGAGAGGGGGGAGGCGCGCATGGCCGAGGCGGCCGCGGGAGGGGAGCTTCCGATGACGCCCGTGGGCGAGGGGGGGCTGCGCTACTCGATGCGCACCCATGTGGGCCGCGTCCGCACGGCCAACGAAGACGCGGTGCTCGCGCTCCCCGAGCTCAATCTCTGGGCGGTGTCGGACGGCATGGGCGGGCACAAGAACGGCGCCTTCGCGAGCGCGACGGTCACCGAGGCGCTCGCTGCCCTCGATGCCGGGCTCTCGCCGGCCGAACTCATGCAGGGCGCGCGCGAGGCGATCTTCGCCGCCCACGACACCATCCAGGACGAGAGCAAGCGCAGCGGCGGGGCCACCATCGGCGCGACGGTGGTGGTGCTCCTCGTCGCCGGGGGCCATTTCGCCTGCCTCTGGGCGGGGGACAGCCGGCTCTATCTCTTGCGCGACGGCGAGCTCACCCGGGTGAGCCGGGACCACTCCCTCGTCGCCGATCTCGTCGAGGCCGGGCGGCTGACCGACGCCGAGGCGGAGGCGCATCCCCACGCCAATGTCATCACCCGCGCCGTCGGCGTCGGCGAAAGCCTCGAACTCGACAAGCGGCGCAGCACGGTCGCGCCGGGCGACCGTTTCCTGCTCTGCAGCGATGGGCTGACCAAATATGCCGACGATCTCTATCTCCGCCACGTTCTCCTGTCCGAGCCGATCGAGACGGTCTCCGACACCCTCCTCGCCGCGGCGCTCGAAGGGGGCGGCGCGGACAACATCTCCGTCATCGTCGTCGAGGTCCCCGAATGCGGCGCCGAGGACGATCCCGACGAAACCGTGGTCCCGCGTGGTTGACATGGCAGCATCCCGACTTCTCCCCGCCCTCGCGCTTTCCCTGGCCCTTGTCGCACCCGCCGCGGCCAAGGACGTGGCCCTGGTGGTGGTCAACGCCGATTACCGAGACATCACCGATTTCGAGGCCGGGCAGGTCTCCGCGCCGGTGCGCGACGCGCTCGAGGCGGCGGGCTTCCACGTCAAGACGATCAACGACGCGACCTCGGGGGTGATGCTCTCCGAGCTTCGCCGCATGGCGCTCGACGCCGATCCGGAGGCGACCGTCGTCTTCTACTATGCCGGCTATGCGCGCCAACTCGAGGGGCGGAACTTCCTCGTCGCCAAGAATGCCCGTCTCGATCGGCCTTTCGATCTCGTGACCCAGGGCGTCGGCGTCAACAGCGTGCTGAATGCCCTCTCCAATGCCGGCGGGCGGCTGCAATTCGTGGTGATCGACGGGGCCTATCCCGCCCGCGAGATCGACGATCTGCCGGATATGGAGCGCGGGCTCGCCGAGATCGCCGCGGAGGACCGGGCGGCGGTGGTGCTCGGCACGGCGCCGGGCGAGATGCTCTCGGGCCCCGTCGGGGCGGCGGAGCTCGCCGAGGCGTTCGCCGCGACCCTCGCCGATCCGGGGCCCGAGGCGACCATGGGTGAGATCGTCGCCCGTTTCTCCGCCGAGGCCGAGCGCCGCGCGGGGCGGGACGTCTATGTCGCGCTCGGCGGCAGCGCGGTGGCCCTGACGCTCGTCGCCGGCGCGGAGGAGGAGGCGGAGGCACCGGAGCTTGCGGCCGCCGAGCCCGCGGCCGAGGCCGCGGAGCCGGTCCAGCCCTCGGGCTTCCAGCCGGGCCCAGGGGCCGAGGAGCCCGAGGCGGAGGCTGCGGCGGAGGCGGAGGAGCCTGCACCCGCCGACCCCGCCGAGGCGGAGGGCGAGCGCCAGCGCCTCGGGTTCGTTCCCGCCCCCCAGGCCGGCGACCCCGCAGAGCCTGCGCCCGAGCCGGAAGCCGAGCCCGAGCCGGAGCCCGCCACCGAGGCCGAGCTCGCCGCCGCGGCCGAGCGCGCGCTCTCGCCGCAGGAGTTCGAGACGCAGCTCACCGACGAGGAGCGCCGCGAGATCCAGCGCGCGCTCCAGGATCTCGGCCTCTATCTCCTCGCGATCGACGCGGATTTCGGCCCCGGAACGCGCCGCGCCATCCGCAACTTCCAGAGACTGCGCGGCTTCGCTGAAACCGGGGTGCTCGATGCCGCACAGACTGAGGTTCTGTTGGAGTTCGCGGGACGATAACCTGTTGCCGATACAGGGGGATTCACGAGCCCCCCGGCGCTGATTCGGGAGAGAGAGCATGAGCCTGCGTCTGAAGTTCAACCTTGTTCTGCTGGCGGCGCTGTCGCTCGGCTATGGCGTGATCGGATACTTCCTCTGGGGGTTCCTGGCGGACAACGCCCGGGACGAGGTTCTGGCCAAGGCGCGGGTGATGCGCGAGAGCGCGCGCGCCATGCGCGCCTACACCGCCGACGAGATCCGTCCGCTCCTGCAGACGATCACCGGCGTCGGCTTCCTGCCGCACACCGTGCCGTCCTTCGCCGCGCAGGAGAACTTCCGCCGCGTCTCCGACGCCGATCCGAGCTACAACGACTATTCCTACAAGGAAGCCGCCCTCAACCCGACGAACCCCGCCGACCGCGCCAACACCTGGGAGGAGGACATCATCCGCGCCTTCCGCGAGGATCCCGCGCAGAAGGAGCTGGTCGTCGAGCGCGAGGGGGCGACGGGCCGGATGCTCGCCCTCGCCAATCCGATCCAGATCACCAATCCGGGCTGCCTGCAGTGCCACTCGACGCCGGCGGAGGCGCCCCCCTCGATGATCGAGAAATACGGCGAGGCCAACGGCTTCGGCTGGCAGATGAACGAGATCGTCGGCGCGCAGATCGTCTCGGTACCGATGTCCGTGCCCTTCGAGCGCGCGCAGGAGACCTTCATGGTCGTCATGGTGGCGCTCGCCGCGGTGTTCCTGACGATGCTCGTCATCATCAACATGCTGCTCGGCGTCGTCGTCATCCGCCCGATCGAGCGGCTCTCGTCGCTGGCCAACGAGATCAGCCTCGGCAATCTCGACGCGCCGGAGATGGAGGCCAAGGGCGGCGGCGAGATCGCCTCGCTGACCGACTCCTTCAACCGCATGCGGCGCAGCCTCGAGAACGCGCTGCGCATGATCGAGTGACACCGAGGAGGCCGTCCGCGTGATGACCGCGTCGCCCGAGGGCACCCCGAGCTATATCGGGAAATACCGGATCGACGGTGTCCTCGGCACCGGCGCCATGGGCGTCGTCTACAAGGGCTTCGACACGGCGATCGAGCGCGACGTCGCGATCAAGACGATCCGGCGCGAGCTGCTCGCCGATCAGGACGCCGCCTCCTGGCGCGAGCGCTTCGCCCGGGAGGTGCGCACGGCCGCGCGCTGCATCCACCCCAATGTCGTGACGATCTACGATTTCGGGGAGGATGGCGGCGTCCCCTATATCGCCATGGAGTATTGCGCCTGCCGGCCGCTGTCGGATTTCCTGATCTCGCAGCGGCCGTTCGACGTGAAGTCGGCGCTCTACATCGCCTCCCAGGTGCTCTCCGCCCTCGAGGCGGCCCATGCCAACGGCATCGTCCATCGCGACATCAAGCCGGGCAACATCCTGCTGCTCGACGCCGGCACCGTGAAGGTGACAGATTTCGGCATCGCCCGCGTCGAGAGCTCGACCATGACGGCCCATGGCTCGGTGGTCGGCACCCCGTCCTACATGTCGCCCGAGCAGTTCATGGGCTCGGAGATCGACCACCGCTCCGATCTCTTTTCCACCGCTGTCGTGGCCTACGAGATGCTCGCCGGGCGCCGCCCCTTCGCCGGCGCCAATTCCGCCGAGATCATGTATCGCGTGCTGAACGAGAGCCCGGCGCCGCTGACCACGCTCAACCCGGAGGTGCCGCCGGGCGTCGAGCGCGCGATCTGGCGCGGCCTCGGCAAGGCGGCGCAGGAGCGCTACGCCTCGGCGACCGATTTCGCCAACGCGCTCGCCGCCGGCGCCGGTCCGTCGGCGGAGGCGACGATCATCGCCCCCGCCGCGCAGGAGGTCGCGCCCCGTCCGGTCGCCGGCTTCGACGAGAAGGTGCTCGCCACCGCGGAGCGCCGCCTCGCCCGCCATGTCGGCCCGATCGCCAAGGTGATGGTGAAGCGCGCCGCCAAGCGCGCCACCTCCGTCTCCGAGCTCTACCGCCTGCTCGCCGACGACATCCCCGACCCTGCCATTGCCGAGAAGTTCCGCCGCTCCGCGACCGATACCGACATGTCGGACACCGCGATGCAGCTCTCCTCGAGCCTCACCCGCGGCTCCGGCCAGCGCGTCGCGATCGACCCGGACACGCTCACCCAGACCCAGAACTCGCTCGCGAGCCATCTCGGCCCCGTCGCCCGCGTCCTCGTGCAGAAGGCGTCGATGAAGGCGGACAGCCTGGAGAGCTTTTACCGGATCCTCGCCGACGCGATCCCCGGCGAGGCCGACCGCACGGCCTTCCTCCGCAAGCATCTGGGTTCCGGCAGCCGCTGACCCCGTCCGCACGGCCGCTGCGCCTGAAGAGCCCGGATTTGGCGGTCGCAATCCCGTGGGCGTGCTCCTGCTGCGGGAAGACCGTGGTCGTCGGCTCCATGTCGGCCGGTCCGCGCCCATGTCGAGCCCCCAGTCGCGCAGCAGACAAGGGCGATGGGGCTGGCGATCCCGCGAGGGCGCGGGCGCGCGTCACGCCTGTCGACACGGTCCACCCATGACGCCACGGCCGCGGCCAAACAGCCGACTGGCCCCTGCGTGACCGGCGTGGACCCCGGCGCCCCGCTCCGAGCCGCGAGGAAGGTGATGCGTAAGCGGTGGCTGAACGCCCTTCTTGTCTAGTGGGATCTGGCTTGGGATCTGA
>CAZNTX010000044.1:0-31732 GCA_964576075.1 uncultured Limibaculum sp.
CCATGGGCGTTCGCCCGGTCGATTCCGAGCCCCGGGGCATCTCCGGGAACCGGCCTCTCCGCGCAGCGGGGCGCCGCCCGCGCGCTGGACAGCGATGCGCGACCGGCTAGGCTCGCGCACAGACAAAACCAAAGACAAGGGAGGACGGCCCGATGCTGGGTCAGATGCAGGACTGGCCGCTGCGCGTGGGTGCGATCATCGACCATGCGGCGCGACATCACGGGAGCCGGCGGGTGATCTCGCGCCGCCCCGACGGCGGTGTCGGCGAGACCGACTGGGCGCATCTGCGCGCCGATGCCCTGAAGGTCGCGGCGGGGCTCCGGCGGCTCGGGATCGCCCCGGGCGAGGTGGTCGGGGTGATGGCCTGGAACACCGCGGAGCATATGAGCTTCTGGTATGGCGTGCCGGGCGCGGGGGCGGTGCTGCACTCGCTGAACCCGCGGCTCGGGCCGGAGGAGCTCGTCTACATCGTCGGCCATGCGGAGGATGCCTGGATCGCGGTCGACGGCTCGCTGACCCCGGTGCTGGCCCCCATCGCCGAGCGGCTGCGCGCCGGGGGGCTGCGCGGGTTCATCGTGATCGGGGCCGCGGAGGCGGAGCTGCCCGGCGCGGTTTCCTATGACGAGCTGATCGCGGGGCCCCCCGCCGAGGCCTGGGAGCCGGTGGACGAGCGCGCGGCCTGCGGGATCTGCTACACCTCCGGCACCACCGGGCGGCCGAAGGGGGTGGTCTACGCCCACCGCTCCAACGTGCTCCACGCCATGGCGATGATCCAGCCGGACATGCTCGCCCTCTCCTGCCGCGACGTGCTGATGCCGGTGGTGCCGCTCTTCCACGCCAACGGGTGGTCGACGGGCTTCTCCGGGCCGATGGCGGGGGCGGCGATGGTGCTGCCCGGGCGCACTCTCGACCCGGCGAGCCTGCTCGAGATGCTCGGCCACGGGGTGACGGTGACCGCCGCGGTGCCGTCGGTCTGGCTCCCGCTCCTCGACCATCTGCGCGAGACCGGGGCACGGCTGCCCGATCTCGAGCGGGTGGTGATCGGCGGATCGGCCTGCCCGCAGGCGGTGATCGAGGCGTTCCAGCGCGAGTTCGGCGTGCGCGTGCTCCATGCCTGGGGCATGACGGAGACCTCGCCCCTCGGCAGCTTCGCCAATTTCAAGCCGGAGGTGGCCGCGCTGCCGGAGGAGGAGCGGATGGCGACGCAGCTTTCCGTCGGCCACCCGCCCTTCACCGTCGATCTCGCGGTCTTCGACGACGACGGCCGCGAGATCGGCTGGGACGGGGAGACCCAAGGGCGGCTGATGGTCCGCGGCCCCGGGGTGCTGAAGCGCTACCTCAAGGCCGAGGCGGATGCGGTCGACGCCGAGGGCTGGTTCGAGACCGGCGACGCGGCGACGATCGACCCTCTCGGCTATGTCCGCATCACCGACCGGATCAAGGATCTCATCAAGTCCGGCGGCGAGTGGATCAGCTCGATCGACCTCGAGAACGCCGCCGTCGGCCATCCCGACATCGCCGAGGCCGCGGCGGTGGCCATGCCCCATCCGCGCTGGCAGGAGCGCCCGATTCTCGTCGTGGTGCCGCGCCCGGGCCGCGATCCCGATGTCGCGAGCCTCCGCGCCCATCTCGAGGGGCGCTTCGCCAAATGGCAGCTGCCGGACGACGTGGTGGTGATGGAGCGCCTGCCGCACACGGCGACGGGCAAGATCTCGAAGCGCGCGCTGCGCGAGGCGCTCGGCGAGCGGGGCTACCGGCTGCCGGATCTGCGCTGACCCCCGCGGCGCGGGCCGTCCGCGGGCCCCGCCCACCCGGGCAGGCGCCGCGCCAGGCCGGACCGGCACGCCCCCCATCGGCCCGCGGACGGCCCGCGCCGCTCCGCCGTCTGCGGCCGGACCGGGGGCGGAGGGCACCCGTTCCGCCGCGCCGCTGGGCCCCTCAGGCGGCCTGCCGGGTGGCCCAGCGCGCCGCGGCGGCGCCGGCATGGAAGCCCGTCGCGAGGCAGGCGGTGAGGAGGTAGCCCCCCGTCGGCGCCTCCCAGTCGATCATCTCCCCGGCGGCGAAGACCCCGGGGCGGGCGCGGAGCATCAGATCCGCGTCGAGCCCCTCCCAGGCGAGCCCCCCGGCCGTCGAGATCGCCTCCTCGAGCGGGCGCGGGCGCAGCACCGGCAGGGCGAGGCGCTTGATCGCCGCCGCGGCCGCCTCCGGGTCGTCGAGCGCCGCCGCGGCCCCCTCGCGCAGGAGCCCCGCCTTGACCCCGCGGATCCCGGCGCGCTTGCGCAGATGGTTGGCGAGGCTGTCGCGCCCCCGCGGCCGGGCGAGGGCGGCGGCGAGCGCGGCCTCGCTGCGCCCCGGCGCGAGGTCGATCTCGAGGAGGGCCGGCGCGCCGCGCGCCATCGCCTCGCGCAGCGCCGCCGCCACGGCGTAGACCGCGCCCCCCTCGATCCCCGCCGCCGTGATCACCGCCTCGCCGGGCGCCGAGACCCCACCGGCCGAGAGCCGCACCGTCTTGAGCGGCGCCCCGGCGAAGCGGGTCCGGAAATGCTCGGACCAGGCGATGTCGAAGCCCATATTGGCCGGGCGGAAGGGGGCCGTCGGCGCGCCCGCTTCGGCGAGCGGGCCCATCCAGGCGCCGTCGGAGCCGAGCCGCGGCCAGGAGGCGCCGCCCATCGCGAGCACCGTCGCGGCCGGGCGCAGCCGCCGCGGGCCCTCCGGCGTCTCGAAGGCGAGCGCGCCCTCCGCCCAGCCGGTCCAGCGCCAGCGGGGGCGCAGATCGGCCGCCCCGAGCCGGGCGAGCCAGCGCCTGAGAAGCGGCGAGGCCTTCATCGCCACCGGGAAGACCCGGCCCGAGGAGCCGATTAAGAGCGCCTCGCCGAGCCCCTCGGCCCAGGCCATCGCCGCCTCGGGCCCGAACTCCGCGAGCATCGGCGCGAGGCGGTCCCGCGCGTCCCCGAAGGCCGCGAGGAACCGCGCCGGCGGCTCCGCCTTGGTGAGGTTGAGCCCCGATTTCCCCGCCATCAGGAACTTCCGCGCGGGGCTCGGCTTGGCCTCGAGGACGGTGACCCGCCGCCCGGCCGAGAGCGCCGCCTCCGCCGCCGCGAGCCCGGCGGGCCCGGCGCCGATCACCGCGATGTCGGCCGCTTCCTCACCCGCTGTTAACCGCTCCTCGGGCATGGTCCCTCGCAGTCAGGGAGGCGCGCATGAACCTCTACCACGTGATGATCGACCTCAAGGACGACGCCAAGGCGCTGGCCTTCGCCCACGCGCTGCAGCAGTGGCTCGACTGGCTGGCCGAGCGGGGCGCCATCGGCCGCTGGCGGCTCCTGCGCCGCAAGCTGTCGCTCGCCTCCGACGCGCATCGCGACTTCCTCCTGGAGATCGAGGCGACCGACCTCGCGGGGCTCGACCGCGCCTTCCGCCTGCTCGCGAGCCATGACGACGATGTGGAGCGGTTGCACGCGCCGGTGCACGCGATGATCGCCCGGGCCGAGGCGGGGCTCTACCGCCCCTTCCCCGACCCCGAGCGCGCCGAGCGGGTGGCCCTCGTCTGAGCGCCCTCGGTCCGCGCCCCTCGGTCCGCCCGCCTCAGTCGTAGACCGCGGCCACCTCGTACATCACCGGCTCGAACCCCCTGCAGAGCGTGGCGAACTGCCGGTTGCGCTCGCGCATCTCGGCCGAGCGGAGCATGGCGAGGAAGTCCTCCCGCCGCGCCCATTGCGAATAGTTGCAGATCCGGGTGCGCGCGTCGTTCACATGCAGCCCCGCGCCGAGGAACCCTGTCTGGCGGCGGATGAAACTCTCGTAGGCGTCCTCCAGCGCCTCGAGCAGGTCGTCGCACTGCCCTGGGCTCGTCTCGAAGGTGGTGATGACGGTTTGTCGGTCGGCGGATCGGTCGATCACGGGCATGGTCGCTCTCCTCTCGCGTCCCCCCAACCCTAGCACCGCCTCCCGGCCGAGGGAAAACGCCCCGTCGCCGCGCCGGCTCAGGGCAGGCGGAACCGGTTGCGCAGCGCGAGCGCCATCAGGAACAGCAGCACGGGCCCCGCGATCATCTGCGCGCCCGAGACGACCTCGGACGCCGCGTTGAGCGAGGCGAGCTCCTCGGCCATGAAATACCGCCCGATGCCGAGCACCCCGAAGAGGTTGGAGAAGGAGAGCGTCGCTGTCTGGAAGACCCCGAGCCGGCCCCCCTCGACACATATGCCAGCCATGTCGCAGCCGAGCACCTGAGACCCCCAGATCGCGAGCCAGCCACCATACCACGCCCAGAACAGAAGCGCCGCCGGGCGCACCGGGTTCCAGCCGCTGTCGCAGGAGAGGCGGAAGAGCCGGTAGCCCCAGCGCAGCACGGGGCTCTTTTCCATCATCTCGCGGCAGGCGAGCTCCCGGCGCAGGAACATCTGCTCGTCGGCATGCTTCTTCTGGTCCGACATCAGGAGCTTCAGCCGCTCGTAGGCCCGCAGGTGATACCGCGCCAACTCCCGGCCGGTCGGAACCTGGGGCCACTCGGCCACGTTCCAATCGGTGTCCTCGTGCAGCGGCGCCTCATAGAGTAGCGGAGGCGTCGCGCTTCCGGTGAACCGCGCGCCTGAGAACGTCGTCGGCCCGGACAGGTTTACACCTCGGAAGTCGACGCGGTGATGGAACTCAGCATTTGAAAAACCTGTCTCGTGAAAAAAACCGACTCAGAAAAATCTACAGAGTTATAAAATTTTACAAAATTGAAAGAGGCTAACTCTTCAATTCGTAAAATATTGAATTTTGTAGATCCAAAAAATACTGAACCGTCGAATTGAGCATTTCGGGTGAATTTTGATTCTTGAAAATCAGAATATCGCAAAAATAATGCGCGCTCAAAAACACAATCTTTCTGAAAGATTGAGTTTGCAAATGTTACGATGGGAAAAATGAAGCCTTTTGCTGAAAGGGTATTCGGGAAATCTGTTTCGTTCAGAGAAACAGAATGCTCCGGGTCAGGCAATTCATCGATCCCGCAGCGCTCTGAGAGCGTCCGGCGGATGTCGCGCGTTTCATCGGGTGAAAGCGGGTCGATCTCCTCTCGTGAAACACGGCGCTCCTTGATCAATCGGGCCTTCTCCGCGTCGCTCAAGCTCGCGGAAGCCCATCCGTTCCAATACCGCCGGTTTCGACGGTGCAAGTTTCCGTCGACATAGCCCTCGCGAGGTTGCTCCCCCGCCACCGTCATCAGGACATACCACGGGTTGGTGGCGGCGGGCCTCAGGGTCGGGGTCTCGGTCTCGGTCATGGCGGGCTCCCGGCGGGATCATTGCCGGGGGAAGTAATCCTCGCAAGGGCCGAGGCGGCGGACATCGGCGGTGCAGCAGTGGAGGCCGCCGCCGAAGGCGTAGGCGTCGCGGAGCTCGACGGGGATGACCTCCAGGCCGAGGCGGTCGAGCTGGTCGGCCTGGTAGACCTCGCTCGCCTCGACGCAGACGGTCTTGGGGTCGAGCACCAGCAGGTTCATCGAGAGCCAGACCGAGGAGTAGCAGAGCGGCGGCGGGGTCTGATGCGCCGGGGGCGCTGCGTCGAGGATCTCCCAGCCGTTGCGCTCGAAGAGGGCGCGCTGGTCGTCGGGCAGGCGCCGGGCGGGGTTGTTGAGGATGAGCCCCGGGCGGATCGGGGTGAAGGTCGCGTCGATGTGGATCGGGTAGGGATCGCCCGGGAAGTTCACCGCATGGACCCGGTGGTCGGGGAAATGGCGGCGCAGCCAGTCGATGCCCTTGAGATTGGTGGTGAAGCCGTGCTGGACGACGAGATCGCGGCCGAAGCGCAGCACGTCGGCCGCGTCGAACAGGATCTCCGCCTCGGTGGTGACGAAATGCTTGGCCGCGGTCCACTCCAGCCGCTGCGCCTCGGAGATCGCCTCGGAGAGATAGTCGGGGCGATAGCTCCGCGCGGTGAGCCGCGGCTTCGGCGCCGCGGTGTGGCGCAAGCCCGGATCCGCCTCGAAATAGCGCTCGAGGAGCGGGCGGTAGGCCAGGTATTCGAACCAGCGGCAGCGGTAGGACATCGTCGCCTCGACGATCTCCCGGCCGACGGTCAGCAGCACGTCGCGCGCGGGCATGCAGCCGAACATGCTCTCGGCGCGGAAATCGGGGGTGACGACGGGCTCGGAGAAGTCGATCGGCTCCGGGCGGTCGACGCGGATGCCGCGGGCCGCGAGGAGATCGGCGAAGCCGTCGAGGAGCGCGTTGGCCCGGTCGATCGTCTCCTGCGGGCGAAGCCCGTGGCGGCCGCGCATGTCGCTGTCCTCGGGGACTTTGGCGTCGAGGGCGGGCTCCGCGGCGGGGATGTGGCAGCCATCCGCCCGGCCGACGATCACATGGGCGAGCGGGTCCCACTCGGTCCAGCTCTCCACCACCAGGGTCTCGGTCTCCTCCGGTCCGTCCGCCATCCTGCGTCTCCTCTCGCGGTTGCGGCGCCCATCTGCCCAGAGGCGCGCGGGGCCGGCAAGGCGGGATTGGACCCTCCCGCCCGCCATTCGCGACATGCCCGCCGTCCGGCGCGCCTCGCCGGACCGCCTGTTCGGGCGTCAGGGCGCTTCGGACGCGCCGCGACGACCTCCGGGGCAAGACCGCCCGCCTGGGCCCGCGGCGCGCGGCGACGGTCGGGATGGCCGGACCGTCGGCGGGGCGCAGCGGCGACGGCGTTGCGAGGCTGGGCGGTTCGGGCGATCCGAGAGGGTCGGCGCGGCAGCGGGTCCGCAGGCCCGGGCGAGGGGTGCGCTTGTCTGGGGGCTCGGCGGCCTCGCTCGGCGATGCGGCGCAGGCGCGCGGCAGGGCGATCGACGGGGGGCGGCGAGGGTCCGGGCGCAGGGCTTGGGTGCCCCGGGATGCGCCGTCGCGTGACGTGTCCGGGGATGCAGCATCGTCTCGGTAGAGACTTGCCGGGGGCGGCGGGAGGTCGGTGCGCCCCGCATCGGGCGCCCGGAGGCGCAGAGGATCCTGGCGGCATCGCCCCGCCCGGGCCGGCGGGCGCGATTGGCGTCCGCCCGGCAGGGGCTGATCCGGCGGAGCCGCCGTCTCGGCCGCTGCCGACTGGCCCGGGGATGGACCGCGGCCCCGTCGCCGGCCGAAACGGTGTCTTGGGCGGGAGCCGCCGCGGCGGAGGCCGGCAGGAGGATGCGCCGGGCGGCGACACAACCGGCGCAGCGGGGCCGAGAGGCTTCGGGGGGCGGCGAGCCTCGGTGCCGTTGACGAGGCCCTGCGGGACATGCCGGCCCGGATCGCCCATCCCGGCAGACACCGTGCATCACCGCCAGCAACGGCCATGTGCGGCCGCCGGACGGGCGGGCTCGTCCGGGAGGACGCCGTCGTCGCGGGTGCATCGGCGTCCCCGCGCGCCGTCCGGGCGTGCCGGCATCTGCGCCTGCCCGACCGGGCCGTCGCGCGCCTCGAGCCCGCCGGCCCGTTGCCAGGCGCCACCCGTGCCGATCCTCCGGAGGGTCCTCCTGCCGGTCTCCGCCGCGACCTGCCCTTGTCGGATGCGCCGTCTCGCAGGAGAGGCCGGGCGTGGGGTCGCCGCGAAGCTGCGCGCGCTCTCGCAGCGCTGGAAGACCCCGCGGCGGGCGCCTAGGTTGATTGGGGGCGAAAGGGGAGGCCGGGCCATGGACGATCCGCAGCGCAGCGCGGTGTGCGAGGGACACCCGATCTGCCCGCTTTGCGCCCGTCCGATCCCGCCCGAAGCGCGGCAGAGCCTGCACCACCTCGTCCCGAAGCTCAAAGGGGGCAAGCACGGGCCGACCGTGCTCCTCCACCAGATCTGCCACAACGAGATCCACGCGGCGCTCACCGAGACCGAGCTCGCCCGCCGCTATGCGACGGTCGAGGCCCTTCGGGCGCATCCGAGGATCGCGGCCTTCCTGCGCTGGGTGGCGACGAAGCCACCGACCTTCCACGCCCGCACCGCCGGCGGCCGGCGCAAGCGGCGATGACGTGCCCGCCTCCGCTCTCCCCCCGCCCGTGCGCGCCGCGACCCCGGGCCGAGATCGGCGCAGCCGGCGCCCGCCTCCGCATCGGAGCGCCGCCGCTCGCCGCCGCGCCCCCGCGACCGGTGCGGCCTGGACCGTCGGTCGCAGCGCGCCGCGCGCCGGACGGTCCGGCCGGGCGCGCGGGTCGTCGCGGCGCGTTGGAGTCGCCCTGACGCCCGCGCCGGCCCGTCCCGCTCGCGCGTTCCCTCCGCCCTTTGCCAGGATCCGCCCATGACAGATCGACCCGACCCGCGCCGCTCCGTCCTGATCACCGGCTGCTCCTCCGGCATCGGCCACCATGCCGCCCATGCGCTCGCGGGGCGCGGCTGGCGCGTCTTCGCGACCTGCCGGAAGGAGGCCGACTGCGCGCGGCTCCGCGCGGAGGGGCTGGAGAGCTGGCCGCTCGACTACCAGTCCGCCGACAGCATCGCCGCCGGGCTCGAGGAGGCGCTCGCGCGGACCGGCGGCACCCTCGGCGCGCTCTTCAACAACGGCGCCTTCGCCTCGCCCGGCGCGCTCGAGGACATGCCGACCGACGGGCTGCGCGAGATCTTCGAGGCCAACTATTTCGGCTGGCACGAGCTTACCCGCCGCGCGATCCCCGCGATGCGCCGGCAGGGGCACGGGCGGATCCTGCAGAACTCCTCGGTTCTCGGTTTCGCCGGGCTGCGGATGCGCGGCGCCTATGTCTCGACCAAGTTCGCGCTGGAGGGCTATACCGACGTGCTCCGCCTCGAGATGCGCGGCACGCCGATCCGGGTGATCCTGATCGAGCCGGGCCCGATCCGCACCCGCATCCGGGAGAACGCGCGCGCCCATTACGAGCGCTGGATCGACCGCGAGGGCTCCGCCTGGGCCGAGTTCTACCGCGAGACGCTGGAGCCCCGGCTCTACACCGAACCGCCGCCGCCCGATCGGTTCGAGCTTTCTTGCGCGGCGACCACGGCCAAGGTGATCCATGCGCTCGAAAGCCCCCGCCCGCGAGCGCGCTACTACGTGACCACGCCGACCTATGTCGCCGCCTTCCTCAAGCGGCTCCTGCCCACACGGGCCTTCGACTGGGTGATGATGCGGGAGTGACGGGGACGCCGCGGCCGTTCCCCCTCTGTGTTCGCCGCCCCCGTCTCGGTGAGTTGCGCCGCCAGAGCGCGGACCAAGCCGAGATCCTCGCGGGCGCGGCGGCTTGAGCGAGGCCGGGGCGCCGGAGCCCCGGCGACCCGCTGCCGAACTCCGGCACCCGCGCCGGCATTCCGGCACGCTCGCGCTTTTGCGAGGCCGACGCTCGCATAGCGGCCGCGGCCCATCGCCTGGCCGCTCCCGGCGACGGTGGCGCGGAGAAGCCAAGCCTACGCCCCCGGTCTGGCTGATGCGGCCCCCGAGCGTGTCGGGCGCCGCTGGCAAAGCCGTCGCGGGCAGCCGGACCCCGTGCCACGGCAAGGGTCGGTTAACCGTGATCGCGGTAGGATCGGGCGATGTCTTCGGGTCGGGAGGATTCGCCATGCGCCTCGAGCGCTGCCTGCGCGCCGTCTGGGCGCTCTCCGTTGCGGCGCTCGCGGCCGCCTGCGCGCCGGGTCCGGCGCCGACCGTCCTGCCGGGCGCCCTGCCCGCGGCTGCGGGCGGGCTCGCCCTTGCGGGGCTGCCGGTGCCAGCGCGGGTCGGGCTGCTGCGGGTGGCGGACGGGCGACTGACCCCGATCCCCGCGACCGAGGCCGGCCGCTGGCGCGGCGCATTCCATCAGGTAAACGCCGCGCTGCCTGCCCCGATCCTCGCGTTGCCCGCCCCTGCGAGCGGGCAGGCCCTGGGCGACGATCTCGGCGCGCAGCTCGGGGCGGCCTTCGATGCGGCGGCGGCGGCGGGGTTCGACGCGGTGCTGGTCTACGAGCTGTCCGTGCGGGCGGAGTCGGACCCGCTCGCCGCGGCGCTGTCCGAGGTCCCGATGCTCGGCGGCGCGATCCCGGCGACGGCGATGACCGAGGCGCAGGCGGTCGGCCTCGCGGTCCTCGTGGAGCCGGCCGCGCGTCGGCCGTTGGGGGTCGCCGAAGCGCGGCTCGAAGGCGCCCCGATCGCCCCGATCTCCGCCACTGGGGGCTCGCGGCGCGCGGCGACGCCGCTCGCGGCCTATGCGATGGTCCATGCGCTCGCCCCTCGGGTGGAGGACATGCTGACCGAGGCCGTGACGGTGGCGATCGCGGCCCGCAGGTGAGTGTCTCGGGGGCTCGGGAAGGCAGGCTGCGGGAGGGGCGGTGGGAGGTGGATCCCATGGCGAGCCCATCGCAGCGGACAGGACCGGCCCCGGTCCGGGGCCGGGCGCAGAGGCATGCCGCTGCCCCAAGGTCCTCCCCGGGGCTCGCCGCGGCCGGGCTTGGGCAGCCCCGCGCCCGGCTCAGGCGGTGCCCGACCGCGGCCGAGGCGGGGCCCGCCCCGGGGGCTCAGGGTTCGGGCGGGGGCGGCGCGGCAAGGCCGAGCCGCTCGGCCAAGGCGGCATAGGCGGCACGGGCCGGACCGGGCCAGGGCGCCTCGCCGGAGACGCAGAGGGTCGCCTCGGAGCGCAGGATCAGCCCGTCCTCGAGGACGCGAAGATGGTTCGCGGCGAGGGTGGCGCCGGTGGAGGTGATGTCGACGATGGCCTCGGCCGTGCGGTTCTTCGGCGCGGCTTCGGTGGCGCCCTGGCTGTCGACGATGCGGTAGTCGGCAACCCCGCGGGCGCGGAAGAAGGAGCGGGTGAGATTGTGGTATTTCGTGGCGATGCGGAGCGAGCGGCCATGGCGGGCGCGGAAGGCGGCGCAGACCTCGTCCAAATCCGCCATCGTCTCGCAGTCGATCCAGAAATCCGGCACCGCGACCACCAGATCGGCATGGCCGAAGCCCATCGGCGCGGCGAGGCGGACGTCGCGGCCGCGGAAGGCGACGCGCTCTCGAATCAGGTCCTCCCCGGTCACGCCGAGATGGATGCGCCCCGCGGCGAGCTCGCCCGGGATCTCGCCGGCCGAGAGCATGACCACCGAGAGCCCGTCCGCCCCGCGCGCCTCGGCGCGGTATTCGCGGTTGGCGGAGGGGGCGATCTCGATGCCGCGGGCGGCGAACCAGGCGATGGTGTCGGCCTGGAGCCGGCCTTTGGAGGGGAGGCCGAGCGCGAGGGTCATGCCGCCCCCCCGAGCCGGGCCGCGAGCGCGGCTTCGGGCCGGATCATCGCGCCGACGGCGGGCACCGGCTCCGCCGCGCCGAGGCGGCGGGTCATCCGGTCGTAGCGCCCGCCGCCGGCGAGGGGCGGGAGCCCGGCCCGCGGCGCCTCGATCTCGAAGACGAAGCCGTCGTAATATTCCATCATGCGGCCGAAGCGGGCGTCGAAGGGGAGCTCCTCGGCGTCGATGCCGACGCGGTTGAGGGCGTCGAGGCGGACCTCGAAGCGCTCGAGCGCGGGGGAGAGGTCGAGGCCGGCCTCGGCGGTGAGCGCGCGCAGCCGGGCGAGCGCCTCGCCGGAGGGACCCTTGACGGAGAGGACCGCCTCGACGAGGGCGGCCTGCTCTTCGGCCATCGGCGGCTCCGCGGCCTCGGCGGCGAGGCGGGCGGCGCGCTCGGCCACCTCCTCCGGCCCGCGGGCGCCGACGATCGCGCGCCCCTGCGCCGCCAGCGCCTCGGCCGTCTCGGGCCCTGCGGCGATGGCGGCCATCAGCGCCGCGCGCAGCGGCGAGGGCTCCGGCCGGGCGCCGCGGAAGCGGGCGAGCAGCTCGCGGAAGCGCGCCGGCCGCCAATAGTGCCGCCGCAGCGCGGATTTGCGCATCTCCGGCATCTCGAGCGCCTCGACGAGGGCGAAGAACACCCCCGGATCGCCCGTGGTGACCGGCCCCGGCGCCACCTCGAGCGCCTCGATCCCGCGCAGCACGAGGGCGAGCACCTCGGCATCGGCGCGCGCCCGGTCGAGATCGCCGTAGCGCTCGATCCCGGCCTGGAGATACTCGATGGGCCGGCCGGTGCGGTCCTGCAGGCGAAAGACCGGGCCCGCATAGGCATAGGCCGCGCGCCGCGCCCAGCCGCCCTGGCCGTGGGCGATGGCCACGGGGACCGTGAAGTCCGGGCGCAGGCAGAGCTCGCCGGCGGTGACGGGCTCCGGGAAGAGGAAGGCGCGCGTGCGGATGTCCTCGCCATAGAGGTCGAGGAGGACGTCGGCGTCGAGCAGGTGGCGCGGCTCGATCGCGGCGAAGCCCTCCGCGGAGAAGAGCGCGGTCAGCCGGGCGAGGGCGGCCTCGCGCAGCGCGAGATCGGCGCCGATCAGACAGTCGGCCATCGCGCTCAGCCGCGTCCGCGCGCGAGCATGGCGCGGACCTCCGAGACGAGCTGGGCGCGGGCCACCGAGATCTGCGAGGGCTGCTGGGTCCATTCCTCGCGGCTCTCGATCTCGGCGGCGAGCTTGGCGCCGAGGACGAGATCCTTGAGCTGCACGCGCCCCTCCGCCTTCTCCTCCGCGCCCTCGATGACGGCGACGGGGGCGCCGCGCTTGTCGGCGTATTTGAGCTGCTTGGCCATGTTGCCGCCGCCGAGAAAGACCTCCGCGCGGATCCCGTGGGCGCGCAGCTCGGCGCACATCGTCTGGTAGTCGGCCATGCGCTCGCGGTCGAGCGCGAGGATGACGACGGGGCCCTGGGCCTCCTCCCCGCGCCGACCGATCGCCTCGAGCGCGGCGAGCAGCCGGTCGACGCCGACGGAGATGCCGGTCGCCGGGACCTGCTGGCCGGTGAAGCGCTTCACCAGATCGTCGTAGCGCCCGCCGCCGGCGACGGAGCCGAACTGCCGGCGCTGGCCGTCCTCGTCGGTGATCTCGAAGGTGAGCTCGGCCTCGTAGACCGGGCCGGTGTAGTAGCCGAGGCCGCGGACGACGGAGGGGTCGATCAGCGCCCGCGCGCCGTAGCCCTGGGCCTCCATCAGCTCGGCGATGCGCTCGAGTTCGGCGACGCCCTCGCGGCCGGTCTCTGAGGGCCCGACGAGCTCGGCGAGGCGCGCGCAGGTCTCGGCGCCGGTGGCGCGGCGGGCGGCGGTGAAGCCGACGAGGAGGTCGATCTGCTCCGGCGAGAGCCCGGCGCCGGGGGTGAAGGCGCCCGACTCGTCCTTGCGCCCCGGTCCCATCAGCGCGCGCACGCCGTCCTCGCCGAGGCGGTCGAGCTTGTCGATGGCGCGGAGCGCGATGCCGCGGGCCTCGGAGGACGCCTCCGGATCGGCGGGGTCGAGCAGCCCGGCCGCCTCCATCACCCCGTTGAGCACCTTGCGGTCGTTGATGCGGATGAGCACGTCGTCGCGCCCGATCCCGATGGCCTCGAAGGCGTCGGCGAGCATCATGCAGATCTCGGCATCCGCGGCGACCGAGGCCGCGCCGACCGTGTCGGCATCGCACTGGTAGAACTGGCGGTAGCGCCCGGGCCCCGGCTTCTCGTTGCGCCAGACGGGGCCCACGGCGTAGCGCCTGTAGGGCGAGGGCAGGCTCTCGCGGTGCTGCGCCACGACGCGCGCGAGCGGCGCGGTCAGGTCGTAGCGCAGCGCGATCCAGCTCTCGTCCTCCTCCTGCCAGGCGAAGACGCCGTCATGCGGGCGGTCGACATCGGGAAGGAACGAGCCGAGCGCCTCCACGGTCTCGATGGCGGGGGTCTCCAACGGCTCGAAGCCGTAGAGGTGGTAGACCTCGCAGATCCGGTCGAGCATGGCGCGCCGGGCGGTGACCTCCGCGCCCATATAGTCGCGAAAGCCCCGCGGGGGGACGGCCTTCGGCCGCGGCGCCTTCTTCTTCTTGTCCTTCGGCATGGGCCCTCCCGGTATGCGCGGCCCGGATAGCGGATCGCTCCCGGCGCGGCAAGGGAGGCCCGGGCCGGGCTCAGGCGTCCTTGCGGACGTAGATGTCGTCGCCGCCGAGGGCTTCGACCCGGGAATAGCCCTTCTCGGTCATGAGCTTGGCGATGGCGGGCCCGTGATGCAGCGCGTCGATGGCGAAGGCGCGGACGGAATAGGTCTCGAAGGGGAAGGCGGAGAGCACGGCGAGTTCGGCGCCGGCGACGTCGAGCGAGACGAAATCCACCTCCTTGAGATACTGGCTGTCGAGGATCTGCGCGAGGCTGCGGGTGCGCACGGGGCGGCGGCGCGCCGTGTGCCGCGGATCGGCCTCGACCTTCTCCAGCACCGCCTCGGGGTAGGTCTCGGTCAGCCCGCTCATCTGCACGAGGCCGGCCTCGATCTCGAGGAACTCCGCCTCGCCGGCCTCGCCGGCCGCGGCCATCGGCAGGCAGGGGCAGCGGCGGAACTCGGCCGCCTTGGCGCGCGGGCCGGCGGCGGGCTCGACGAGCAGGCCGGACCAGCCGCGCATCAGCTCGAAGAAGAGCGAGTTGGACCCGGCCAGCCCGTCGAACCCGCCGATCTCGACGAACACGCCCCCGCGCTTGCCCCCGAACACCCGCTCGTCGAGGAAGGCGTCCTGGCCGGACTGGGAGAAGAACTGCGCGCGCCTGTTGGAGAGGCGCTCGCAATCCCAGATCATCTGGTTGATCTGGCCGCGGGCGCGGGCCTGGCGCACCTCCCCGGAGAGCTGGCGCATGATGCGGTGGCCCTCGGCGAGGGCCTGGCGGCCGCGGTCGATCATGTCGCGGCCGCGGACGAAGCGGCGCTCGGCGTCGTCGGCGCTCATCGGCTCCTCCGGGTCATGCCAGCGCGTCCTTCACCCGGGCGCTGGCGGCGGCGAAATCCATCCGGCCCTGGTAGCGCGCCTTGAGCGCGGCCATGACCTTGCCCATGTCGCGGATCGAGCCTGCGCCGGTCTCCTCGATCGCGGCGGCGACGGCCTCGGCCACCTCCCCGTCGGAGAGCTGGCGGGGCAGGAATTCCTGGATCACCCGGGCCTCCGCGCGCTCCTGTTCGGCGAGTTCCATGCGCGCGGCCTCGTCATAGGCGGCGGCGGAGTCGGCGCGCTGGCGCACCATGCGCGCGAGCAGCGCCCGCGCCTCCGCCTCGGGCAGCGTGTCGTCCACCCCGTCCTCGGCGCGCCGGGCCATCTCGCGGTCCTTCAGGCAGGCGAGCATCAGGCGCAGCGTCGAGATGCGCAGCGGGTCCTGCTCGCGCAGCGCGTCCTTGAGGGCGTCCGAGATCCGGGTCTTCAACGGGCGGTCCATCGGGCTCGCTCGGATTGCTGCGTCGCGCAGCGAACCTAGCGCGGCGGGAGGGCGGCGGCAAATCGGGGGCGCGCTTGACCGCTCGGGGCCGATCGGCTAGGCGGGCTGCGATCCAGTCGAGGAGCCGGCCGATGAACCCTCCTGCCCCTGCCGCGCCGGGGCGCGGCACGTCCGCGCGGCCCACCGCCTGCCTCGCGCTCGCCGACGGGAGCCTGTTCTGGGGCCACGGCTTCGGCGCGGCGGGGCAGACCGTGGGCGAGCTCTGCTTCAACACCGCGATGACGGGCTATCAGGAGATCATGACCGATCCCTCCTATGCCCATCAGATCGTCACCTTCACCTTCCCCCATATCGGCAATGTCGGCACCAACCCCGAGGACGACGAGACCGCGGAGCCCGTCGCCCGCGGCATGGTGGTGCGCTGGCCGGTGACCGAGCCGTCGAACTGGCGCGCGGCCGAGGGGCTCTCGGCCTGGCTCGCCCGGCGCGGGCGGATCGGGATCTCGGGCGTCGACACCCGCCGCCTCACCCGGCGGATCCGCGAGCGCGGGATGCCGCATGCGGCCCTCGCCCACGATCCCGAGGGCCGGCTCGATCCGGAGGCGCTGATCGCCGCGGCGCGCGCCTTCCCGGGCCTCGAGGGGGCGGATCTCGCCAAGGAGGTGACGACGGCGCAGTCCCAGGTCTGGACCGAGACCCGCTGGGAGCACGGGCAGGGCTTCGGCCGGCTCGAGGCGCCGCGCCACAAGGTCGTGGCGATCGACTACGGGGCGAAGCGCACGATCTTCCGCAGCCTCGCGAGCGCGGGCGCGGAGGTGATCGTCCTGCCCGCCACGGCGAGCGCCGAGGAGGTGCTCGCCCACGCCCCCGACGGCGTCTTCCTCTCCAACGGCCCCGGCGATCCGGCGGCGACCGGGGCCTATGCCGTCCCGATGATCCGGGAGGTGATGGCGGCCGAGACGCCGGTCTTCGGCATCTGCCTCGGCCACCAGCTCCTCGGCCTCGCGCTCGGGGCCAAGACGGTCAAGATGACGCACGGCCATCACGGCGCGAACCATCCGGTGAAGAACCTCGAGACCGGCCGCGTCGAGATCACCTCGATGAATCACGGCTTCGCGGTGGAGGCCGAGAGCCTGCCCGCGGGCGTGATCGAGACCCACCGCTCGCTCTTCGACGGGTCGAATTGCGGGCTCAGGCTCGAGGGCCGCCCGGTGTTCTCCGTGCAGTATCACCCCGAGGCGAGCCCGGGCCCGCAGGACAGCCAATACCTCTTCGCCCGCTTCGCCGAGGCGATGGACGCGGCCAAGGGCGCCTGACCCTGCAAGGCGCGCCTCCGCGCCGTTAAGAAAACATTAAGCCTCGAATTTTAGCCTTCTTGCAACGAGTTGCGGGAGGGCATCGTGAGGCGTGATCCAGACATCGCGACGCGGGCGTGAACGCGCCGACGCCGCCGGGGGCCTGGGTCCGGGCTGCGGCGCCGCAGCCTGCGGAGGGGGGCGAGCGGGCCAGGGCCGCGGCGCTCGCCGCGCGGCGGGGGCTCGGCTTCGTCGATCTCGCCCGCCAACCCCCGTCGCCGGGGCTCCTCCGCGCCGAGGCCGCGCCGGTCTATCTGCGTTACGGCCTTCTCCCCTGGCGTCGGATCGGGGGGGCGACGGTCTATGCCGCGGCCGACCCCGCCCTCGCCGCGCGCGGCCTCGCCCGGTTGGGGGCCGAGCCCGGGCGCGCCTGCCTCGCCGTCTGCACCCGGGGCGCGCTCGAGGCGGCGGTGACTGAGGCGCTCGGCCCCGCCCTCGCCGAGAAGGCGGCGACGCGCACCCCGCTCTCGGCCAGCCTCCGGGGGCTGCGCGGCATGCGGCGGGGGGTGGCGCTCGCCGGCCTCGCGCTCGCGCTCGGGCTCTGGGCGGCGGGGCCCGCGGGGGCGGCGGTTCTCCTCGGGCTTCTGTTCCTCCTGAACGCGGCCACCGGGGCGCTGCGCATCGCCGCCCTTCTCGCCGGGCGACGCGAGGCCGATCGCGCGCCCCCCGCCCCGGAGGGCACCGCCTCGCTCGGCGCGCGCCGGCCGCTCCCGACGATCTCGCTCCTCGTGCCGCTCTATCTCGAGGCGGGGATGGTGGACGAGATCGTCGCCGCCCTCTCCCGGCTCGACTATCCGCGCGACCGCCTCGAGGTGCGCCTGCTGCTCGAGGCCTCCGACGCCGAGACCCGCGCCGCCGTCGCCGCCCGCGCGCTGCCGGACTGGATCCGCCCGCTCACCGTTCCCGACGGCCGCCCCCGCACCAAGCCGCGGGCGCTCAACTACGCGCTCGATTTCTGCCGGGGCGAGGTGATCGGCATCCTCGACGCGGAGGATCGCCCCGCCCCCGACCAGCTCCGCGCCGTCGCCGAACGCCTCGCGGCGAGCCCGCCGGAGATCGCCTGCGTGCAATGCCAGCTCGCCTATCACAACGCGCGGGAGAACTGGCTCTCGCGCTGCTTCCAGATCGAGTATTCCATCTGGTTCGACGTGCTGCTCCGCGGCTTCCAGGCGCTCGGGCTGCCGATCCCGCTCGGGGGGACCTCGGTCTATTTCCGCCGCGCCGCGCTCGAGGCGGCGGGCGGCTGGGACGCGCACAACGTCACCGAGGATGCCGATCTCGGGATGCGCCTCGCCCGGCGCGGCTGGCGCGTGGCGGTGCTGCGCTCGGTGACGGAGGAGGAGGCCAACTGCATCGCCTGGCGCTGGGTGCGGCAACGCTCGCGCTGGCTGAAGGGCTATCTGCTGACCTGGATGAGCCATATGCGCGCCCCGCGCAGGCTCTGGCGCGAGCTCGGGCCGCGGGGCTTCCTCGGGCTCAACCTGCTGTTCCTCGGCGGCGCGGCCTCCTATCTGGCGATCCCGCTCTTCTGGGCGGCGGTGCTCGGCTGGGCGGTGACGGGACAGGGCCTCTGGCAGACGGCGCTGCCGGGCTGGGCGGTCTGGCCGGCCTCGATCTCGCTCGGCATGGGGCAGGCGGTGATGCTCGCCTGCGCCGCGCTCGCGCTCGGGCGGCGGGGGCAGCTCGGACTGATCTGGGTGGTGCCGACGCTGCCGCTCTACTGGACGCTCGGCGCGCTCGCGGCCTGGAAGGCGGTGGTGGAGCTCGTCGTCGCCCCCTTCTGGTGGGACAAGACGGCCCATGGCACGAGCCGCGCCCTCTCCGGCCGCCGGGGGACGGTTTCCGCGGGGTAGGGTCGGTTTGCTCTGGAAAGGCGTTCCGTTCGCACGATACTCCCGGACATCCGCAACCGGACACAACCAGGGAGACCCTCCATGGACACGCTCGCCCTCACCCGCCGCGGCCTTTTCGGCGCGGCCGCAGCCGCCGGCGCGGCCGCCGCCCTGCCCGGCACCGCCGCCGCCGAGGCGCCGATGCTCGGCGCGACCCAGCCGACCCACACCCGCTTCAAGATCGGCCAGTTCGAGGTGACCACCCTCCTCGACGGCGCCGTGGCGATCCCGGGCCCGCATCCGATCTTCGGCGAGAACGTCGCCGCCGAGGACGTGGCAGCCCTCGCCGAGGACAACTTCCTCCCGGCGGACACGATGGAGATCCCCTTCACCGTGACGATCGTCAACACCGGCTCGGAGGTGATCCTCTTCGACACCGGCAATGGCGGCGACACCGGCCGGCGCCCGGCCGCGGGCCTGCTCCTCCAGCGCCTCGCCGCGGCGGGCTTCTCGGCCGAGCAGATCGACAAGGTGGTCATCACCCATTTCCACGGCGACCATATCGGCGGGCTGACGGAGGCGGGCCAGCCGGCCTTCCCGAATGCCGAGATCGTCCTCGGCGCGGCGGAATACGACTACTGGTCGAACGAGGACCTGCTGTTCGACGACGCGATGTCGACCCGGGCGCAGCTCGTGCAGAGCAAGGTCGTGCCCTTCGCCGAGCAGGCGCGGATGATCGCCCCGGGCGACGCGGTGGCCTCCGGCATCGAGGCGATCGACGCCTGGGGGCACACGCCCGGCCACCACGCCTTCCACATCGAGAGCGAGGGCGAGCGGCTGATGCTGATCGCGGACACCTCCAACCACTACGTCGTCTCGCTGCAGCGCCCGGACTGGCATGTGCGCTTCGACATGGACAAGGAGAAGGCGGTCGAGGCGCGCAAGCGGGTGCTCGGCATGATCGCGGCGGACCGGATCCCCTTCGTCGGCTACCACATGCCCTCCCCGGCGGTCGGCTATCTCGAGGCGCAGGGCGAGGGCTTCCGCTATGTCGCTGCGAGCTACCAGCTCCGCGTCTGAGCCTTCACGGGGGCTCGGCCCGGGCGGGGGATCGACCCCCGCCCGGGCCGCTCGGGCGCGCGGGGCGCCCCCTCGGGCGAGCGGAGGCGGTCGATCTCGACCGGCCCCGCCGTCTTTGGCGCGATCGAAAAGGCGGGGTCCGTGCGGGTGTCGAGCTCGCGCGGGAGATTTCGAAACGCGGCATCCGCACGCCCCAGGGCAACCGGATCGAGAGGAAATGCCTCTACCGGATGCCGAGCGACCGCGCCGATCCGCCGCCCCCCCCCTCTCGACCGAGGGCCGGCGTCGGCTGCGGCCAAGGCGTCGGCTTCGGGGTGCTGCGCCGGACGGGACCTTCCGGACCGAAGCGCGCCGCGCGCCGTCCTTCATGTGCATAGGCGCGGGCTGTGGCGCCGTGCACCGCCTGCTGGACCCGCGCACCCTGGCCGCGTCGTCGAAGACGATAGACCCCCGGCAAACCCGGCGCGAGTCATGGCGGAGTCACGGGGCTGGTTTGCGGAGCTTCACTCACGCTCGCTCGGTCCGTTCGATGTGCGCGTGCCAACTCATGCCAGACGGTGTGCTCCCCAGGACGTTCGTCTCGAGAGACCCCCAGAGGTGTCGTTGCGCGCGATGGCGGGAATGGCGGGTTTTGGGGACTGGGCGACTGCGGTCGAGCCGGAGGATCGCTCACCGCCCGTGACAATCTGCGCTCAGCGGGTGATGCCGCAAGGGCAGAGATGGACCCTCGTGCGGGCGTTATTCGAGCCGCGCGCCGTCCCGTGGGCATTCCTTGCGTTCAGACGGTCCCGACGCGGAGGAGCGCCAAGGCGAACCAGATGATGGCGAGACCCGCCGCGAGCTGCATGGAGGGTGCCGCCACCGCAAGGGCGCCAAGGCTGCCACTGGACGCGTGGACGAGCCGGCGGGCCGCGACGCTGGACCCGGCCACAAGCATGGTGGTCGCTGCTGTCCCGAGCCCCATGACCATCACGGCGGCAGCGCCGGCAAGCGCAATGTCCATCTGCCAGGCGATGACCAGCAGAAAGAGCGCCCCAGTGCACGGGCGCACGGCGATCCCGAAGACCACGGCCGCGGCCTCCTTGAGCGAGCCCATCCGCGCCACGTCGTGAGCGGAGTGTCCGTGCCCGCCGCAGCCGCAGTTGGCGCGCCCGTGGGCGGCTGCCGCGGCATGCCTGGCCGCGCGGGGTCTCCAGAGCGCGCGGATGCCCCGCACTGCGAGGACCGCGCCGATTGCCGCGATGGCGAGGTGGCTGAGGGGCGCGAGGACGGCTTCGGACAGGCCCGTGACACGCGCCGCAGAGGCTTCCAGCAGCCAGAAGCCGCCATAGACGAGGACGATGGCCCAGAGCGCCTGGGCGAGGCTCGAGACGAGCGCCACGGCGATCAGCCGGCCGGCCGAGACGGCCGTGCCGAGCCCGACGCCGCCTATCAGGAACTTGCCGTGCCCCGGTCCCACGGCGTGCACGAAGCCATAGGCGCCTGCCGCCGCCAGGAGCGCGAGCCACGCGCCGGGCGCGCCCGCCCGGATCGCCTGCACCGCGCTCGCCATCTCGGTCTGGAAGGCGCGCTGCTCTGCCACCGCCCAGACCGCCAAGTCGCGCCATGCCTCGCTTCCCGTGAGCCAGATGAGGGCGCCGAGCAGAAGGGCAGCGATTGCGAGACCACTCAGCCGCATGAGAGGACGATCCTGTCTGCAAAGAGCCTGCCGACCCCCTCGACGGACGGCGTTTCCTCGCGTCCGAGCTCGAAGAGCGAGGTTTGCACCGCCGCGATCCGGCCGTCCGGCTCGAACGGGATGAGACGCGCCCCGCACGCGCTCGCCGCGCCGGAGAGCGTCGGCGTCTCGGCGACGGTCGCGGCGTAATAGTAGGTCGCCTCGTAGACCGCAATCTCGGCCCCGTCGATCTCGACAGGCGGCGTAATGGCTCGGGTGAAGGCGATCTCGAGGCGTCCATCGACCAGCCGGGCGGTCACGTCCTCGGGCGGCCCGAGGTCGATGCGTCTGCCGCCGGCGGTCAGCTCCGCGAAGCCGTCGAAACCGTGGTGCCAGTTCGCGTAGGAAGCGGCGAGGTGCCTGCGCCCGGCCTCGTCGAGCGTGCCGTCCGCGGCCGGGACAAGGCCCTCTGCAGAGAGCGTGTAGAGCGTCTCGAACGGGTCGAAGCGCCAAGTGATCGAAAGCGCTTCGATCGTCTCGTCCGCACCCGCCCTGATGTCGACCGTCACATCGACGAAGACATGCGGATGGGCTTTGGCCGGTGGCGCGGTCGCGAGGGGGAGCAGCGCGATCAGCGGGGCGAGGCATGACACGCGGCTCATGAGGCGTGGGCCCTCGACGGCTTCGGAACGGCCTCGAACGGTCTCAACTCCGGGAGAAAGCGATACAGCATCTCCGGCGCCTTGTCGCGCCCCGGCCCGCTCACGATCGCGACGAGCCGCGTGGCGTCGATCCCGTCCGGCCAGCCGTCGAGGAGGCGCGGCGGGCTCATGACGTGGCCGACGGCGTGGATGACCATTGGGCAGCCGGGCGGGTCCGTCACCGCGACCAGCCCCTTGATGCGGAGCAGGTCCGGCCCGAACGTCGCCTGCAGCGCGCAAATGGCATCGATGAGCGCCGCGCTTTCGACCGGCGCCGAGGCGCTCGCGCAGAAGGCGGTGGCCGTGTCGCCATGCCGGTTCACGTCGTGGTCGTGGTGATGCCCGCGGGCGCGATGCGAAGGCGGCTCGAAATCGAGCCAGGCGCGGACATCGGGCGGTTTTCCCGCGGGATCGAACGCCGCGAGCGAGAAGACTGCCGCGGGCTCGACAGTCGCGGCGTCGAGGACACGCGCGTTGGGATTGCGGCGGCGAAGGGTCTCGCGCAGGGCCTCGAGGTCACGCTGCGATGCCGGGTCGCGGGCCAGATCGGTCTTGGTGAGGATCAGCAGATCGGCGACGGCGACCTGCCGGCGCGCTTCCTCGAACCGTTCGATGGCCTGCGCGCCGTGCACGGCGTCGACGAGGGTGACGATGCCGTTGAGCGCGAACCGGTCGATCATCTCCGCATCGCTCATGAAGGTTTGCAGGAGCGGTGCGGGATCGGCGAGCCCTGTCGTCTCGATCACCACCCGCGAGAAGGCCGGCCCCGTTCCGGCCTCCGCCGCCGCCGCCAGCCGCAGGAGACCGAGGCGCACATCGCCGGAGACGGTGCAGCAGAGGCAGCCCACCGACATCTCGAAGGCGCGCTCGTCGGCCCGGGTCACCAGCGCGCCGTCGATCCCCACCTCGCCGAACTCGTTGACGATGACCGCCGTGTCGGCAAAGCCGGGCGCGTCTATGACCCGGCTGAGAAGCGTGGTCTTCCCCGCCCCGAGAAAGCCCGTCAGGATGGTGATCGGGATCCGTCGCGTCATGGCGCCGGGCGCCGGTCGACAGGGCGCGTGGCCGGATGATCGCCGCCCCACACCACGCGAGCATCCTTCGCGACGAGGCGCGCTTCGATCGCATCGAGGATCGTCAGCGCCTGGCTCCTGTCCCCGGTCCGGGCGAGCGCGCGGTCGTAGGCCTTTCGCACCGATCGCGGCCGCCAGGGCAGAACGGCTCTCGCGAGCCAGGCACGAAGCTCGGCCGGCAGCCGGTCGAATTCGCGCATCGGGTCCTCGTTGCGTCGCCGCCGCTTCAGGCTCGTCCGGCCGCGGTTCGTCCTGCTCATCGGTCGAGGCGCGCCGCGGCTTCGCGAAACCATTGCAGTGTTTGCGCCCGGTGCGGCTCTCCCCAGGTCGCGACGAACTTGCGCGTGTGGTCGTCGTGCGGGTTTTCGAGCGCTGCGATCCGGGCCGCGATGAAGTCGCGCGTCAATGGGAGACCGCATTTGACCGTGATGCAGTGTTCCCATTCCTCGTAGGTCGTCGGGATTGGCGACATGGCGTCCTCGTCTCGGGTGTTCGTGTGACTCTTGCGCTCCGCCACGACTGCGTGGCGCGCCTCGGACCACCGGGGCACGCCACCAGCGCCGCAACGTCACTCAGACACCAGCTCGCCGGGCAGCGTGTTCACGGTCATGGTGTCGGACGGCTGGAAATGGATGACCGAGCGGATCGACTTGCCGGCCTTCAGCAGGTCGAAGGCCGTGTTGATCTGGCCGTGGGTCATGTGGTGCGTGATGTAGGGATCGACGCTGAACTCGCCGCGCATCCACTCATCGACCATGCCCGGAAGCTGGCTGCGCCCCAACACGCCGCCGAACGCCGTGCCGCGCCAGACCCGCCCGGTGACGAGCTGGAAGGGCCGGGTCGCGATCTCCTGGCCCGCGCCGGCGACGCCGATCACCGTGCACTCGCCCCAGCCCTTGTGGCAGGCCTCGAGCGCCGCGCGCATGAGGTGGACGTTGCCGACCGCCTCGAAGGTGTAGTCGAGGCCGCCATCGGTCATCTCGACCAGCACGGTCTGGATCGGCTCGGCGTGGTCCTTCGGGTTGATACACTCGGTGGCGCCGAGCGACATCGCCAGTGGGAACTTGTTGGGGTTGATGTCGATCCCGATGATCCGCGACGCGCCCCTCAGCACCGCGCCCTGGATCACCGCCATGCCGACCGCGCCGAGCCCGAAGACGGCGACGGTGGCGCCGGCCTCCACCTTGGCGGTGTTGCGCACGGCGCCGATCCCGGTCGGCACCGCGCAGCCCATGACGGAGGCCTTGGAGAGCGGCGCCTCCTTGGTGATCTTGGCGACCGAGATCTCCGGCAGCACCGTGTATTCGCTGAAGGTGCTGGTGCCCATGTAGTGCAGGATCGGCTTGCCCTTGTAGGAGAAGCGCGAGGTCCCGTCCGGCATCACGCCCGCGCCTTGGGTCTTGCGGATCGTCTGGCAGAGATTGGTCTTGCCGGACTTGATGTAGGGGCAGTCGGGGTCCTCCGGCACGTAGAGCGGGATCACGTGGTCGCCGGGGACGACCGAGGTCACGCCCTTGCCCACCTCTTCGACCACCCCGCAGCCCTCATGGCCGAAGATGCAGGGGAAGAGGCCCTCCGGGTCCTCGCCCGAGAGGGTGAAGACGTCGGTGTGGCAGAGGCTCGTGGTCACGATGCGGACGAGAACCTCGCCCTCCTTGGGCCCCTCGAGGTCGATCTCCTCGATCTCGAGCGGTCTGTTCGGCTCCCAGGCGATGGCGGCGCGCGTCTTCATGGGGCTTCTCCCTCCTGCTTGGATTGTCAGTGCACGGTTTCTTGCTCCGGCTCGTCCTCGAGATGCACGAGCGGGTCGAGGACGAGGACGAGCCGCGTCTCGCCCGTCCCCTCGATCGGCGGCGAACGGTGCAGCAGACCCGATCTCGGGCGCATCGGGCAGAGCGTGCCCCGCAGCAGGATCGGCGCCCCGGTCGGCACGGTGAAGATCCGGCGCGGCTCGGCCCCGTCCGTCGAGACGCCGTATTGCGTGCCCGTCCCGCGATAGGTGCAGACGAGCCGGGTGGTCACCCGGTCGATATGGAACAGCCGGCAGGCGTTCGTCGTGACGACGTCGTAGCGAAGCCGCAGATAGGGCACGCGCAGCAGTTCCGCGAACATGGTGGCGAGCGCCGCCGTGTCGTCGACCAACCGGTCGCGCTCGGGGCCTTCGGGCGTCCCCGCCTCGTCGCAGGCCTCGGCCGCGGCGGCGCGCACGGTCTCGGGCCGCAGGATCATGCGGGCGCGCGGCAGCCGGTCGGGCTCCAGCCCATCCATAAAGGCCTGAAAGCTCGGCAACGGTCGGCGCTGCCAGATCGCGGCCGCGCAGCCCGGGCGGTGAATGGCGGACAGGCCCTCGGGCGTCTCCGCCACGCCGACGCCGATCGCGGCGTCCGTCAGGATCTCCCTGGCAAAGCTCATGCCGCCGCCTCCTTGCGCCGCCAGATCGGGAAGGGATCGGGCAGGCCGGTCCAGAGCGCAGGGTCGTCGCCGGCCTCGGGGCCGAGCAGGCACCCGTCGAGCCGCGCGCGGATCGCCGCCTCGTCCATGCCGGCCCCGATGAAGACGAGCTCCTGCCGCCGGTCGCCGAAGGGCGCGGCCCAATGCGTCTGCATGTAGGTGCGGGCCGCATGATCGTTCGGCCAATGCTCCCGGGGCACCGCCGCCCACCAGGTGCCGAGCGGGCGCACCGAGGAGAGCGCGCCGGCGAGCGAGAACTCGGCCACCCAGTCCGGGCGGGTCGCGACCCAGAAATGCCCCTTGGCGCGGATCACCCCGGGCAGCGGGGCGTTCAGCACGCCGTGCAGGCGCATCGGGTCGAAGGGGCGGCGGGCGCGATAGACGAAGGAGGTGACGCCGTATTCCTCGGTCTCCGGCACATGGTCGGCAAAGCCGTAGAGCTCCTTGGCCCACATCGGATGCTCATGCGCCTTCTGGAAATCGAAGAGGCCCGTGTCGAGGATCCGCCGGGCCTCCACATCCGAGTGGGTCGTCTCGATGATCTCGCAGTCCGCGTTGAGGCTGCGGATGATCTTGCGCGCGGCGTCGACACGTTCCGGGGCGGCATCGGCGACCTTGTTGAGGATCACCACATCGGCGAACTCGATCTGGTCGGTGAGAAGGTGCACCAGCGTGCGCTCGTCCTCCTCGCCCATGGTCTCGCCGCGATCGCGCAGGAAGTCGTGGCTGGAGAAGTCCGTCAGCAGGTTCACCGCATCGACCACGGTGACCATTGTGTCGAGCCGCGCGACATCCGAGAGGCTTTGCCCCTCAGCGTCGCGAAAGTCGAAGGTGGCGGCCACCGGCAGCGGCTCGGAGATCCCGGTCGACTCGATCAGCAGGTAGTCGAAGCGGCCTTCGGCGGCGAGCCGGCGCACCTCGGCCAGGAGATCGTCGCGCAGCGTGCAGCAGATGCAGCCGTTCGACATCTCGACCAAGGTCTCGTCGGTGCGGCTGAGCTCGGTGTCGGCGCGGACGAGGTCGGCGTCGATGTTCACCTCGGACATGTCGTTCACGATAACCGCGACGCGCCGGCCCTCGCGGTTGTTGAGGACCCGGTTGAGCAGCGTCGTCTTGCCGGCGCCGAGAAAGCCGGAGAGCACGGTCACGGGGAGGCGGGTGTCGGTTGCGGTCATGACGGCGCCTCCGCTCACGAGCCCAGCGCCTGCGCGAGCGTGGTCGCGTTGTGGCGCATCATGTCGAGATAGGTGGGCGCCGGGCCGTCGGGGCCGGAGAGCGCGCCCGGATAGAGCGTGCCGCCGACGGTGGCGCCGGTCTCGTTGGCGATCTGTTCGATCAGACGCGGATCGCTGATGCTCTCGATGAAGACCGCCGAGATGGTCTGCTCGCGCATCTGCTCGATGAGGCGCGCGACGTCCTTGGCCGAGGCCTCGGACTCCGTGCTCAGCCCCTGCGGCGCGAGAAAGGTCAGCCCATAGTCGCGGCCGAAATACTGGAAGGCGTCGTGGGAGGTGACGACGGTGCGCCGGTCCTCAGGCAGCGCCGCCATCATGTCGCGGATCTCGCGGTCGAGCGCCTCGATCTCGGCCACATAGGCCGCTCGGTTCTCGTAGAACGCCGTCGCGTTCGCAGGGTCGGCCGTCGCCAGCGCCGCCGTGATCGCGTCGACGTAAGCGACGGCGCTCGTCAGGCTCTGCCAAGCATGGGGGTCGAAGGCCCCGTGGTCGTGGTGATCGTGACCCCCAGCCTCCGCATGGTCGGCGTGTCCGTGGTCGTCGCCGTCTGCGTGTTCGTCGTCGTGCCTGTGGTCCTTGCCCTCCGCATGGTCCTCGGCGTGGTCGTCATGCCCGTGCGCGTCGCCCTCTTCGTAGGCAATCGCGTCGATGCCCGCCGTTGCCACGATATGGGTGCCGTCGAACTCCGCCGCCTCGACCAGCCGGTCGAGCCAGCCCTCGAAGTCGAGACCGTTCACGACCAGCACCTCGGCCTCGCTCACCGCACGGGCGTCCGCCGGGGTCGGTTGGTAGACATGCGTGTCTCCATCGGGACCGACGAGGGTCGTGAGCGCCACGTGCTCGCCGCCGATCCGGCCCACCATGTCGCCGAGGATCGAGAAGGTCGCGACGACGCGGGTGGGCGCATCCGCGCGGGCAGCCTCCGGCGCGGCGAGCGACAGGGCGGAGATGGCAGCGCCAGCGAGCAGCGTTCTGCGGAGGATCATGGACGTTCCTTTCAGGTCTGGAGTGTTTGGCCGGGCCAGGCCCGTGCGACGAGCCCGCCGACCGGGCCGATGACGATCGACGCGCCATAGGCGGCGCCGGCGACCAGGATGATCGCGGGGCCGGATGGCAGGCTGAGGTGATAGGAGAGGAGAAGCCCCGCGAGGCTCGACAGCATGGCGACGCACACCGCGCAGGCGATCAGCCCGCCGATGCTCGCGGCCCAGAACCGGGCGGCCGCCGCCGGCAGGATCATGATCCCGACCGCCATCAGGGTGCCGAGCGCGTGGAAACCGCCGACGAGGTTCAGCACCACGAGCGCCAGGAAGGTGAAGTGCGTCACCGCGGAGAGCCCGCTGACCGAGCGCAGGAACTGCGGATCGGCGCATTCCAGCACCAGCGGGCGGAAGACGAGCGCGAGCGTCAGCGTCGAGAGGCTCGCGATCGAGCAGAGCAGGACCAGGGCTGCATCGTCGAGGGCCAGCACCGTGCCGAAGAGCACATGCATCAGGTCGACATTGCTGCCCCGCGTCGAGACGATCAGCACCCCGAGCGCAAGGGCGACGAGATAGAACGATGCGAGGCTCGAATCCTCGCTCAGCCGCGTGCTGCGGCTCACCAGTCCGGAGAGGAGGACGACCGCGAGCCCCGCGATCATGGCGAAGAGCGAGAGCCCGGCGAACAGATAGCCGACGGCGACCCCGGGCAGGATGGCGCAGGCCAGCCCCTCGCCGGTCAGGCTCATCCGGCGCAGCGTCAGGAACACGCCGACCGGCGTCGCCCCCACGGAGATCGCGACACAGCCGAGGAGCGCCCGGCGCATGAAGCCGAACTCGGCGAAGGGCTCGACCGCGAGCTCCCACATCACGCCGCACTCCGTCCGCATGTGTGCGGCGGGCCGGCGCAGGCCTCGCACATCTGGCGCGCGCGGAACTGATTCTCGGCGGTCAGAACCTTCGCCGTCGGCCCGTGCGCCACGAGCTCGCGGGCGAGCATCAGCGTCTCGGGGAAATGCGCGCGCACGGTCTCGAAGTCGTGCAGCACGGCGAGCACGGTGCGCCCCTCGCCGTGCCATCGGGCGATGACTTTCAGAAGATCGGCCATGGTGCGCGCGTCGATGGCCGTGAACGGCTCGTCGAGCAGCATGAGCCGCGCGTCCTGCAGCATCATCCGCGCAAAGAGCGCCCGCTGCATCTGCCCGCCGGAGAGCGAGCCGATCGCCCGCCTCTCGAAGCCATCGAGCCCGACGGCGGCGATGGCGGCGCCGACCCGGTCCCGGCCCCCGCGACCGAGCGAGCCGAAGGCCCCCACCTCGCGCCAGAGGCCCATGGCGACGAGGTCGATCACAGGGATCGGAAACGTCCGGTCGATCTCGGACTGCTGGGGCAGATAGGCGATGTTCTCGCGCGCCACCGATCCAAGGGCAACGCGGCCGCGGAGCGGGACCAGCGCGCCGGTGACCCCCTTCAGCAGCGTCGACTTGCCCGCGCCGTTCGGCCCGACGATCGCCGTGAGGCTGCCCTCATGGATGGTCGCGGTGAGATCGAGCACGGCCGGGGTCCGGTCGTAGCCGAGGGTGAGCCGGTCGAAGGCGAGCGCTTCGCTCATGACGCGCCCGGCCCGCCGGTCGCCCAGAAGACCCCGATCCAAAGCAGCGCGGAGACGAGCGCCGCCACGGCGAGCCTCGGTCCTGCCCCCACGAGAAGGAGCCTCATGCGATCCCGGCCGTTCCCGTCGCTCACGCCCTCTGCTCCGCTGTTCCACAATCGGCGCAGAGCCCGTAAACCTCGATGACCGGGCGCGTGGCCGCAAATCCCGAGCGCCCCGCGACGCCGGACAAGGCGTCCAGCAGGTCGGGCGCGACGGTCTCTTCCACCACGCCGCAATCCTCGCAGATCGCCATGATCGCGGCCGCAGGGTCGTTGCCGTGCCGGCAGACGACGAAGGCCTTCAGGGACTCGATCTTGTGCACGCGCCCGCTTTCGGTGAGCGATCTGAGCGCCCGATAGACGGTCGGCGGTGCGAGTTTCGGGTGGCTTCTGCGGAGCCGTCCGAGGAGGTCATAGGCCGATAAGGGGGCGCCATGCCGGCGAAGAACGCCCAGCACCGCTGCCTCCATCTTCGCACCCCTTGGTCTCATGGATCTCCACCTCCGAATCGCCGTGATGTTATACTATAACATCTGACTGGAGGTGTCATGACGCGCGCACCGCCTGCGATCCTCCGCCGAATGCGGCTTGCGGGTCCGCTGGCGGATATCCGTCACGACCGTCTCGGCCGGCGGCTCCGGTTGACCTTTCCCCCTGAAATGCCCCACTTGGAGGTCAGCCCGTCGCCAGCGACGGAGACGGACAGATGCGCACTTGCTCGGCGAGCGACGGAGGATCGAGCCAGCAACGATCCGCCAACGCCGCTTGCTCAACCGACAGCGCGCTGCCTAACCTCGATAGGAGCGAGCCGGACCCTCCAAAGCGTCATGGCCCTCAAGGTTCCGAAGCATCCGGCACCGGAGGAAGGCGGCAGACGGCTTCGAGTCCTCCGCGGCGCGAGAGAGCGGCCTGACCCTGATCCGCCTGGACGCCGAGCGCGACGAGATACTCGATCCTGTCATCATCGGCGGCTACCCGCCGTCTCGACAGACACGAGCAAAGGATCGCTCCCATGGCCAAGACCGCGCTGTTCGTCGCCACGGCCTGCCTCGGCCTGGCCGCTGCAACGACCGCACAGGCCGAAGTGCCCGCCTTCACGGCGGAGTGCCCCACGGGAATCACCGTGACCCAGGATCTCGCCGGCATCTTCCGGGTGAACGGCGTCCAGGCCGATGTGAGGATGTACAATGCCAACTACTTCGAGGCGTCCGCCGGCGGGATCACCTTCCCGATCAGCACCGAGGCGGACGGCAGCGGTCTTGTCGTCGGCTTCAATCCGCCGGGCAGCGCGGGCGGCTATTGCACCGTCGTCTCCGTGGGCAGCCCGTCGGCTCCGAGTGCCGGCGCAGACGGCCCCGACCATTTCGAAGTGCGGGTCAACGGTCGTCTGAACCTCCGCGCCGGGACGTCGACCTCCTCGAACGTCGTGGGCTATCTGCCCAACGGGACCGTCGTGGAAAACCTCGGCTGTCTCTCGGCCGAGGGACGGACCTGGTGCCGCGTCACCAATGGCCGCGTCTCGGGATGGGCGGCGTCGGAGTTCCTGGTCGAGGCGGGCGGTCCCGTGCGGTCGCCGCGTGCCACAACGAGGCCCGCCGGCGACAGCGCAAGCGCGTTCACCACGGAGCGTGTGAGCTTCCCTCGCGGGTCCAGCGGCACCGAGTTCACCGACAGCCTCGATCCCGGCGTCTCGCACCGCTACCTCCTCAATGCGCGCAACGGCCAGTTCTTCTATTTCCGCCTCGCCGCGAACGGCCCCAGGATGACCTACACCATCTACAACCCCGACGGCTCTGTCCTGCTGGATCAGATGAGCGCAGACCGGGAGTATCGCGGGCAGCTCTGGCAATCGGGCGACCACATCGTCGAGGTTTCGAACACCGCGAACGGCAGGCAGTCGTTCAATGTGATATTCGGCATAGACTGACTCGTGGACAAGTATAGATCTTCTCGACGATCAGAGATGGCAACGGACGCACGCAACTGTCTGGAATGATCGCCAGTCACAGCGCGCTTGTCGATCTTGTCCAACCCTCTGGCAGCGCGTGCGGTGGGCGGATGGCCCCGGGTCCGGGTCGTCCGCCCTTCACCGACGGAAGCGTCACGGCGCGCGCTGGCGGCGTCTCGTCTCGGCCGACGGCAGCAACCCGTCCGCGATGCTCGAGGAGCAGCGAAGGCGCCGCCTGACCGATCTCGAGTGCGGTGGTCGCGCTGCGGGCACCGCCTGCGTCGTGCCGCCCCCCTGCTTGAACTCGAAAGCGGGCGACCCGAGGGACCTGCGACGAAGCGGCCCGCCCGGCCGTTTCCCCTCTGTAGGCATACTCGCTCTCATCCGTGTCGTCGGGTCGGCCGCTCCGGCGGCCTCGGCGACTTTTGCGCCGACGAAACGCGTGACATTGCCGGAAATCCGGACCGGCAACGGCAACCGGCCGCGCTTCACCCAGCCCCATACCGACACCTCCGAAATGCCGCAGCGCTCCGCGAGCGGCTGAACGGAAACGTAAGCGGGGAGCTCGGAGAGCTCTTTAGAGCGTTTCCCGGCCGACGTGAATCGCAGGGGATTCCCATTGGCGGCCCAGC
>CAZNTX010000045.1:0-30906 GCA_964576075.1 uncultured Limibaculum sp.
GGGCCGGCCCCTGTCGAGACCGCGCAGCGCCCCGGTCGAGGCGGCCCCTCTCAACGGGTCAGAACGATGTCGAAAGTGACCGGCACCACCGGCGAGATGCTCTCGAGCCCCGCGATCTCCCGCAGCTTCTCCACGCCCGCGCCATAGCCGAGATCCGCCGCATGCACGACCACGGGCTCCGCCGCGCTCACCGAAACCCGGTCCTCCCCGATCCGCGTCACGTTCACCTGGGCCTCGTAGTCCACCGTCTGCCCGTTCGCGGCCACGGTGATCGGCAGCCGCGCTCCCGTGCGTTCCCCGATCTCGAGCTCCGCGAAGCCGCCGAGCTCGATCTCGGCCGTGATCCTGGCGAAGGGATGGGTCGCGACGTCGAACAGGATCTCGCGCATCCGCTCGTTGCGGATGTCGATCCGGGTCTCGACCGAGGCGAGCGAGACGGCGATCTCCGCCTTGCCGCCCTCGGCGATCTTGCCCGAGAGCGCGCCGAACTCGTGCGTCTCGGCGATCTCCCCGTTCTTGATCGAGGCGAAGCCGAGGGTCGAGGCCTCCGCCGCCACCTGCCACTCCGCCGCCGTCGCGGGCAACGCGACGAGCGCGAGCGCCGCGGCGAGCGGCGCCATCCGGGTTCCGATCATGGGCTTCCTCCATTTTGCGGGAACACTTTCCACTCTGAGGATGACACAATCCGACCCTCTCCGCACCCTCGCAGGAGGGCCGGACGCCCTGTCCGATTGTCGAGGCCCCGCGGGGCTGCTATGGCGCCTGCGACCATCCCGGGCCGGAGAGGAGCCGCCATGACCGACCACGCCATCGCCGACATCTCGCTCGCAGACTACGGGCGCAAGGAGATCGAGATCGCCGAGACCGAGATGCCGGGGCTCATGGCCTGCCGCGAGGAGTTCGGCGCCGCCAAGCCGCTCGCCGGCGCGCGCATCTCCGGCTCTCTGCACATGACGATCCAGACCGCCGTGCTGATCGAGACGCTGACCGCCCTCGGCGCCGAGGTCCGCTGGGCGTCCTGCAACATCTTCTCCACCCAGGACCACGCGGCCGCCGCCATCGCCGCCAGCGGCGTGCCGGTCTTCGCGATCAAGGGCGAGAGCCTCGAGGACTACTGGCGCTACACCGACCAGATATTCCAGTGGCCCGACGGCAAACCGACCAACATGATCCTCGACGACGGCGGCGACGCGACGATGTACGTCCTGATCGGCGCGCGCGTGGAGGAGGGCGAGACCCATCTGATCGAGAGCCCCTCCAACGAGGAAGAGCACTATTTCTGCGCCCAGATCCGCCGGCGCCTGGAGGCGACGCCGGGCTGGTTCGTCCGCCAGCGCCACGCCATCAAGGGCGTGACCGAGGAGACCACCACCGGCGTCAACCGCCTCTACCAGTTGATGGACAAGGGCCACCTCCCCTTCCCCGCCATCAACGTGAACGACTCGGTGACGAAGTCGAAATTCGACAACAAATACGGCTGCAAGGAGTCCCTCGTCGACGGCATCCGCCGCGGCACCGACGTGATGATGGCGGGCAAGACGGCCGTCGTCTGCGGCTACGGCGATGTCGGCAAGGGCTCGGCCGCCTCCTTGCGCGGCGCCGGCGCCCGCGTCGTGGTCACCGAGATCGACCCGATCTGCGCGCTCCAGGCGGCGATGGACGGCTACGAGGTCACCACCCTCGAGGACGCCGCCCCCCGCGCCGACATCGTCATCACCGCCACCGGCAACAAGGACGTCGTCACGCTGGAGCATATGCGGATGCTCAAGGACATGGCGATCGTCGGCAATATCGGCCATTTCGACAACGAGATTCAGGTCGCGGGCCTCAAGAACTACAAATGGACGAATATCAAGCCGCAGGTGGACATGATCGAGTTCCCCGACGGCAAACGGATGATCCTGCTCTCCGAGGGCCGGCTGCTCAATCTCGGCAACGCGACGGGGCACCCCTCTTTCGTGATGTCGGCGAGCTTCACCAACCAGGTGCTCGCGCAGATCGAGCTGTGGACCAAGGGGGAGGACTACGGCAACGAGGTCTACGTTCTGCCCAAGCATCTCGACGAGAAGGTCGCGCGGCTCCATCTCGGCAAGCTCGGCGTGCGGCTGACCGAGATGTCCGACGAGCAGTCGGCCTATCTCGGGATCGCGCCGCAAGGCCCTTTCAAGCCGGACCACTACCGCTACTGAGCCGGGCGCTCATCGGGCCTCCCGGCCCTCTTCGCGAAAGCGACGCGACACCCGCGCGGCGAAGAGGGCCGAGAGGCCCGATGAGCGGCCCGAAGGGCCGACCGGACCCGGCCCGGCACCGCTCTGCGGCAAAACTTCCCATCTGACGCAGATCAAGGCCGCGCCGCCCCGGTGCGGCCTTTCTCGTCCGGCCGAGGGCCTGCGTCCCGCCGCGCCGGGGCCGGCCCACGGGGACAGTGAATGGAGAGACAGATGCACAAGACGCTGGGCGTCACCGCCACCGCGCTCCTCGCCGCCGGCCTCGCCGCAGGGCCGGCCGCCGCGCAAGACTTCGACTTCTCGGGCTCCTTCGGCGAGGGGGGCTTCGAGCGCTACGCGCCGCCCGTCACCATGCCGACGCTCAGCGAGACGCCCTTCATCACCACCGAGGTGAAGCCGATCTTCATCTATCACAACATTCCCTCGGGCTTCGTCACCGGCGGCGGGCGCGTGATCGCCGGCGCCGTGCAGGCCCGCCTCGCCCTCACCGACCGCTTCGCGATCATCGCCACCACCGACGGCTACGCCGATCTCGATTTCGACGCCGGGCTGCCCGACGAAAGCGGCTTCCTCGACCTCGCCGCGGGCGTGAAATACGCCGTCCACAGCGACCCGGACGCCGGCGAGATCGTCTCCCTCGGCATTCGCTACACCGCCCCCGTCGGCAATATCGACACCGCCGGGATCGACCTCACCGGCTCGCACAAGGGCTTCCTCGACACCTTCGTGACCGGCGCCAAGATCTACCAGGACGGCACCCAGGCGCAGGGCTCGCTCGGCTTCCAATGGGGCATCGGCGACGAGAGCTGGAGCTATTTCCACGCCCACGCCCATCTCGACAACGAGATCTTCGAGGGCTTCTTCCCGCTCGTCGAGGCCAACCTCATCATGCCCGTCGACGGCGGCGACCGGATCCCCGGGGCGAGCCTCACCGGCGCGGACGTGTTCGACATCGGCGCGTCCGACCCGACGGGGATCTTCACCCTCGCCGTCGGCGCGCGCTACAACCCGCTGCCCAATCTCTCCATCGGCGCGGCGGTCGAGGGCAACGTGCTCGACATGGGCGCGGACACCGCCGACTCGGTCTATGGCTGGCGCATCACCACCGACGTGACCTTCCGCTTCTGATCTCCGACACTCGGGCCGGCGCCGTGGCGCGCCGGTCCGGCCTCTGTTAGGCTGCCCTTACGGCTGTTCAAGGAGACCTCCGATGCGCGCCCATCCCCTCGCCGGCCTCGCCCTGGCCGGGCTGCTCGCGGCTCCGGCCCCGGCGGCCGACACAGAGGCGTTCATGATCGACACCGCGGGCGATCTCGCCCGTCTCTGCGCGGTGAAGCGCGAGCACCCGAACTATCTCGCCGCGGTCCATATGTGCCACGGCTATCTCGTCGGCGTGCACCATTTCCACACCGCCCTCGCCGCGGCGTTGGAGCAGGGGGTCTACTGCCTCGCCTCCGTCTCCCCCCGGCCGACGCGCGACGAGGTGGTCGCGGATTTCGCGGCCTGGGCGCTCGAGACCCCCGGCGTGGCCGAGCGCGAGGCGATCGACGCGGTGCTCGACTGGGCCGCCGCCACCTATCCCTGCCAGTGATCCGGAGGACCGACGGATGAAACGCTTCGCTCTCGCCCTTGGGGCAGCGGCCTTCCTCGCCGGCTGCGCCGGGATGACCGACACTGAGCAGCGCGCCCTCACGGGCTCTGCCGCCGGCGCCGCGGGCGGTGCGCTGATCGGCGCGATCGCGGGCAATGCCGGCATGGGCGCCGCGATCGGCGCCGGGACCGGCCTCGTCGGCGGCCTCCTCGTCGACCGCGTGCAGAAGGACAAGGACGCCGCCTACCGCCGCGGCTACGCCGAGGGGCAGGCGCGCTACTGAGGCGCGGAGGGGCGGCCCCCGCCCCTCACTCCGGCTGGGCCATCATCCGATAGAAGAGCCGCACATCGGCGTCCACCGGGCCGAAATGGCGCTCCATCAGCGCGATCACCGCATCCGTGCGGTAGAGCCGGCTGAGCGCGCGGTCGATCAGCAGGCGGAAATCGTCGTCCCCCCGGGGCAGGGCGAGGGCGTAGGGCTCGTCGGTGAAGCTGTGCGGCGAGAGCAGGAGCCCCGAGTCGTCGCCGAGCCGGACGAGCTGGCCGAGCAGGATCGCCTGATCGGCGAAATAGCCGTCGATCTCGCCCGCCCGGAGCGCCGCGATGCCGATGTCGTGGGTCGGGAACTCGGCGATGGTGATGTCCTGCAGCCCGGCGATCCCCGACCGCTCGAGCCACTCCCCCGCGGTTGTGTCGCTGCGCACGCCGAAGGCGAGGCCGGTGAGACCGCCCTCGAGGAGGCTCGGCGTCAATTCGGTGGGGTCGGTGTCGAGCAGCAGGTCGCGGGCGCGGGCGGGCGCGGCCTCCGTCATCGCGACGCCGAGGCCCGTATGGAACACCGGCAGGGAGAAGGACACCGTCTCGCGCCGGGAGAGCGTCGCCGTCGTCGCGCCGCAGAGGACGTCGATCTCCCCCTTGGCGATGGCCTCGAAGCGGCGGTCGGTGTCGACGGGGGCGAATTCCGCCGTGATCCGCTCGAGCCCCGCGGTCTCCTTGACCGCCTTGGCCACCAGCGCGCAGAGATCGACCGTGAAGCCCCGGGGGCGGCCGTCCACGAGCTCGGCGAAGCGCGTCGCGTCGGTGCGGAAGCCGAAGCGCACGGTCCCCTCCGCCACGATCTTGTCGAGCACCGGCCCCGCGACGGCGGCGGACCCGCCGGCCGCCAGCAGCAGGACGAGCGCGAGCCGCCCGAGACGCGATCCGATGGCCATGCCTGCCCCCTTGCCGACGCCGCGCGCGCGGCCCACCTACTCGGCACTCACCCTAGCAAAGCCCACAGGCCCGCGCCACCGCGCGTCACCGGCGCCACAGCACCGCTCCGATTTGCTGCACCGCACAATTATCCTTGACCCGACTCCTCGGCCATCTGTAGCGTCGTGGCCGAAGAGGAGCCGAGGCGCATGGCAGACACCGCCGACATGGACGACACCGTCTTCGAGCCCGTCGATCTCGACCGGGTCGCGGACGCGGTGGTCGAGCAGATCGAGGGGCTGATCGTCTCGGGCGTGCTCGAGCCCGGCCAGAAGCTGCCGCCGGAGCGCGAGCTCGCCGAGGCGCTCGGCGTCTCCCGCCCGAAGCTGCGCGAAGCGTTCCAGGCCCTCGCCGCGCGCGGCCTCGTCGAGATCCGCCGCAGCGAGGGGGCCTTCATCCGCCCGCTCCAGGGCCCCGCGCTCTCCGAGCCGATGGTCGCCCTCTTCGCCCGGCACCGCGCGGCCTTCCTCGATTTCGTGGAGTTCCGCCGCGAGCAGGAGGGCTTCGCCGCCCATCTCGCCGCACAGCGCGCCACGCCAGCGGATCGGGAGATTCTCGGCCTGGTGATCGCCGAGATGGAGGCCGCGCGGAAGGCCGAGGATCTCGACCGCGAGGCGGCGCTCGACCTGCGCTTCCACAGGAGCGTGGTGGAGGCGTCGCACAACGCGATCGCGGTCCATGTCATGCGCTCGGTCTATGCGCTGATGGGCGAGCGGGGCTTCTACGACCGCGGCGTGCTCTACCGCCAACCGGGCGGGGGCGCGCGGCTCCTGGAGCAGCACAAGGCGATCGCGGAGGCGATCCTCGCCGGCGATTCGGAGGCCGCCGTCGCCGCGAGCGAGCGCCATCTCGACCATCTCGAGCGCGTGCACCGGCTCTCCGAAGACGAGGACCGCCGCGCCTCCGTCGCCCGCAAGCGGCGCAGCCTCGCCGATCTCGCCCTCGGCCAGCGGCTGCGGCGGCGGCGCTGAGTCAGAGCCCCGCGACGAACTCCCCGATCAGCGCGCCGAGCCGCTCCGGCGCCTCGACGCAGGGCAGATGGCCCGCCTCCGCGATCACCTCGAAGCGGCTGCCGGGGATGAGGGCGGCGGTGTCGCGCACGAGATCGGGCGGCGTCGAGCCGTCCGCCTCGCCGGCGACGGCGAGCGTCGGCAGGGCGAGCCGCGCGGTCGCCTCGCGATGGTCGCAGGCGCGGATCGCCTCGGCGGTGCGGACATAGCCCTCGAGCGGGGTGCGCGTCAGCATCGCGTTCCAGGGGGCGAGGCGCGCGGGATCGGCGCGGAACGCCTCGGTGAACCAGCGCGCCATGTTGGCCTCGCGGATCGCCTCGAGCCCGCCCTCGCGGACCTGCGCGATGCGCCCCGTCCACATCTCGTCCGACCCGATGCGCGCGGCGGTGTCGCAGAGCACCATGGCGCGGACGAGATCGGGGCGCGTCGCGGCGAGCATCTGCGCGATCAGCCCGCCGACCGAGAGCCCGACGATCACCGCGCCCGAGATCCCGCGCGCCTCCATCAGCCCCGCGAGGTCGTCCGCATGGTCCTCGATCCGCCAGGGCCCCTCGGGCAGGCCGGAGAGCCCGTGGCCGCGCTTGTCGTAGCGCAGGATCCGCCACCCCGCCGGCAGATGGGGCAGCAGCGGATCCCAGACCCGGAAATCCGTGCCGAGCGAGTTGGAGAAGACGAGGGCCGGGGCGTCCTGCGGCCCCTCGTCGCGATAATGGATCGGCACGCCGCCGACGATCTCGGTTTGCATCGGTCCCCCCTTGGCCGTCTCGGTTCCGCCAGAGCATGGCGAGGGCGCCGGCCCGCGTCCAGCCATCCGCGACCCCGGATCCGGCGCGAACCGATCCCGCCCGCGCGCGTTGGTCCCGCAGACGGGGCGCCCCAGGACGCGCCATCACACCCGACGAAAGGAGGACACTCCATGACCATGCGCAGCACCACGAGCCTTCTCGCCGCCCTCGCCCTCGCCGCCGGCAGCGGCCTCGCCATGGCCCAGCAGGGCGAGCCCGCCTCGCTCGTCAATCGCGACGACGACGGCGATGGCGCCGTGAGCAAGAGCGAATACATGGCCCGCGAGGACGGGGCGATGTTCGACGCCTTCGACACCGACGAGAGCGGCACCGTGTCCGAGCGGGAGTTCGAGGCCGGCATGTTCGGCATCGCCGACACCGACGACAGCGGCTCGCTCGACCCCGAGGAGATGGAAGCCTTCGACACCGTGCGCGGCGTCGGCGAAGAGATCGACTGATCTCGGGCCCGGGGGGCCGGGCCGCCCGGCCCCCTCGCATCAGGCGCCGAGCGGGCGCAACAGCTCGCGGCTGATGATGTGACGCTGGATCTCAGAGGTGCCGTCCCAGATCCGCTCGACGCGCGCGTCGCGCCAGAACCGCTCGATCGGCAGGTCGTCCATCAGCCCCATGCCCCCGAAGATCTGCAGCGCCTCGTCGGTCACCCGCGCGAGCATCTCCGAGGCGTAGAGCTTGGCGGAGGCGATCTCGCGATTGGCCGGCAGCCCCGCATCGAGCCGCCAGGCGGCCGAGAGGGTCAGCAGATCCGCCGCGTCGATCTCGGTCGCCATATCGGCGAGCTTGAACGACACCCCCTGAAACTTGCCGATCTTCTGCCCGAACTGCTCGCGCTCCGCCGCATGGGCGAGCGCCATGTCGAAGACCCGCCGCGCGCGGCCGACCGCCATCGTCGCCACCGTGATTCGCGTCGCGTAGAGCCACTCGTTCATCACCGCGAAACCGCCGTCGACCTCGCCGAGCACCGCCTCGTCCGGCAGCCGGCAGCCCTCGAAGCGCAGGATCATGTTCTTGTAGCCGCGATGGCTGAGCGAGCGATAGCCGGGCGCGATCTCGAAGCCGGGATGCCCGCGATCCACGAGAAAGCAGGTGATCCGCTTCTTCGGCCCCTTGGGCGTCATGTCCTCGCCGGTGGCGACGAAGACGATGACGAAATCCGCATGGTCGGCGCCGGAGATGAAATGCTTGGTCCCGTCGATCACCCAGTCGCCGCCGTCGCGCCGGGCGGTGCATTTCATCCCGCGCACGTCGGAGCCGGCATCGGGCTCGGTCATCGCCAGCGCGTCCATCTTCTCCCCGCGCACGGCGGGCAGGAGATAGCGCTCGCGCTGGGCCCCCTCGCAGGCCATCAGGATGTTCTGCGGCCGCCCGAAGAAATGGGTGAGCGCCATCGCGCCGCGGCCGAGCTCGCGCTCCACCAGCGCGAAGTCGAGATGGGAGAGACCCGCCCCGCCCACCTCCTCGGGGAAGTTGCAGGCATAGAAGCCGAGCTCGAGGGTCTTGCGCTTGATCGCCTCGGCGATCTCGCGGGGCACCTCGCCGGTCCGCTCCACCGCGGCCTCGTGGGGGTAGATCTCCCGCTCGACGAAGTCGCGCACCGTCGAGACGATCATCTCCTGCTCCTCGGAGAGCCCGAAGGAGAGGCCGGGCGCCGTCCCGCTCGTCCGCTGGTCCATCCGAATGCCCTCCCTGCCGGTTGCGGCGCCTATGCGCGGGGCGCCGGGCGCTGTCAATCGCCGAGCCCGGGGTCAGACCTTGGGATCGGGGTTTTCGGTGTGCCCGTCGACGGCGATCACCTGTCCGGAGATCCGGGCCGCAGCGGGCGAGGCGAGGAAGACGGCCATCGCCGCCACGTCCTCCGGCGTCACCCAGCAGCGCATCGAGGCGCCGGACGCATAGCCCGCATAGAGCGCGTCGCGCGTGGTGCCGAGGAGCGCGGCCTGGCGGGCGAGCACGCCCTCCATCCGCGGCCCCTCGACCGCCCCGGGCGCGATGGCGTTGGCGCGCACGCCATGGGGGCCGAGCTCCATCGCGCAGGTCTTCATCAGCCCGATCACCCCCCATTTCGCCGCGCAATAGGGCGCGCGGTTGGGGTAGCCGAAGAGCCCCGCGGTCGAAGTCGTGAAGACCATGGCGCCCGAGCCCTGCGCCTTCATCATGGTCGCGGCATGCTTCGCCGCGAGGAAGGCGCCGTCGAGATTGACCGCGGTGCAGGCCCGCCAGGCCTCGAGCGAGACCGCCTCGACAGGCGCCGTCGGCCCGGCGACCCCGGCATTGGCGCAGAGGATGTCGAGCCCGCCCCAGACCGCGGCGATCTCCTCGAAGAGCGCACCGGTGCCGGCCTCGTCGGCGGCGTCGGTCGGGCAGCGCTGCCAGTCGGCGGGGGTGTCGGCGAGCGCCTCGGCGTCGAGATCGGTGACCCAGACCCGCGCGCCCGCGGCCGAGAGGGCGGCGGCCATCGCCCGGCCGATCCCCGAGGCCCCGGCGGTGACCAGCGCGCGGGCGCCCGCGAGCCCGCTCATCGCCCCGCCCCCCGCAGCGTCGCCGGGAGGACCGGGCGCCGGGGCTCCCTGCCCCGGCGCGCGCCGGGCGCGCCCGGCGCCCGCGCCCGGCTCGCCGGGCGCGCCCCCGCGGGACCGCAGGTCCCGCAACCGAGCGCCGCCCGTCCCGTCCAGGCCCAGGGCGAGGCCCGCCCGCCGCTCCCCGAATGCCGAGACCGAGACCGAGACCGCCAAGCCGCAGCGCCGGCCCCGTCCCCCGGCCCCCGCACCCTCGCGGTCGCACCTCGGCCCGCCTCGCTTCCAGGCGCGACGGCAGAGCCGGAGCCCGAGACGGCGGCCCGCCGGAGCCGCCAACCGTGCCGGGCCCCGGTCGGCGCAGAGACCGCCCCTCCCCGCCGCGGCGCACCCCCGGCGAGAGCGGCAGGCGACGGCCCCCGCCGGCTGCGCGGCCCCCCGCGACGCCCGCCACAGGCGCCGACGGTCGCCGCGCGCCGCGAGCCCGGACCGTGCCAGAGGCGCATCGCCGACGCGGCGCGTCGGAAGCGCGGACGCCCCGCGCCGCCGGTCCCGGGAACGCGCCGCCCCGGTCGGCCCGGCGAGCCCCGGCGCCCGGGGCAGGGGACGCAGCCCGTCACCGCGGGTCCCCCACCGCGCGCCCGGCCCCCTCGGGCCGGGGCAGCGCCGCATGGGCCTCCGCGAAGGCCGCGAGCCGCGCCGCGATCTGTGGCGCAGGCTCGGACGCGGCCCGCGTCTCGAGGCTCACATGGATCAGCATCTGCTCCCCGGTTGCCAGGAGCCGCCCGTCCTCGCGCGCCATCCTGTGGAAGAGCCGCAGCTTCTTGCCCCGCCCCTCGAGCACCTGGGTCGTCACCACGACCTCCTCCCCCGCCAGCGCCTCGGCGAGGAAGCGGATATGGATCTCGACGGTGAAATAGCTCCCCCCCGCGGCGATATAGGCCGCATCGGCCCCGATCGCGCGCATCATGGCGTCGGCCGCGTCGGAGAAGACCTCGCCGTAGCGCGCCTCGTTCATATGACCGTTGTAGTCGCACCAGTGGCGCGGCACCGCCCGGCGGAGCGTGACCAACGGCTCGGCCGCGGGCTCCGGCCGTGCCGCCTCCGCCGCGAGGCGCGCCTCGTGGGCCGCGAGCGTCTGCCCCGCGCCCCAGCGGTTGGCGGCGAGGACCTGCTGAATCGCCACCAGATTCTCGTCGCGGATCCGTTCGAGCTCGCGGAAGCCGCGGCCCTCGGCCTGTGCCTCGACCTGGCTCGCGACGGTCTCCACCAGCGCGTCGTCCATCTCGGGGACGTCCATGAGCTTCGTCCAGGGCCATTTCAGCGCCGGGCCGAACTGGTGCATGAAATGGCGCATCCCCGCCTCGCCGCCGGCGATGTCGAAGACCTGGAAGGTCCCCATCTGCGCCCATCTGAGCCCGCAGCCATAGCGGACCGCGTCGTCGACCTCCGCGGCGGTGGCGATCCCGTCCTTCACGAGCCAGAGCGCCTCGCGCCAGAGCGCCTCCATCAGCCGGTCGGCAACGAAGGCGTCGATCTCGCGGCGGATCAGGAGCGGCTTCATGCCGAGCCACTCGTAGATCGCCATCGCGCGGGCGAGCGCCGCCTCCCCGGTCCGCGCCCCGGGCACGACCTCGACGAGCGGCAGGAGATAGACCGGGTTGAACGGATGGCCGACGAGCAGGCGCTCCGGCGTCGCCATCTCCGCCTGCAGATCGCTCGGCTTGAAACCGGAGGTGGAGGAGGCGATCGGCGCCGCCCGCTCCACCGCCTCGATCTCCGCATAGACCCGGCGCTTGAGGTCGAGCCGCTCGGGCACCGCCTCGACGACGAAGTCGGCGCCGGCCACCGCCTCGGCGACGGAGCCCGCGATCTCCCAGGCCCCCCGGGGGCGACGCGGGGCCGCGGTAAGCGCCGCCTGCGCGCGGCCGGCGATCTCGAGCACCGTCTCGAGCTTCCTCGGCGCCTCCGGGTCGGGGTCGAAGACGCGCACGCTCACGCCGTTCTCGAGGAGCCGGGCGAGCCAGCCCCCGCCGATCACGCCCCCGCCGAGGATCGCGGCGCGGGCGAGCGGCGCCTCAGCCGCAGCGGACATAGTCGATCTCCTCGCCCCCGTCGCGCGAGAGCCTGAGCCGGTCCGCCCCGAGGGCGCGGAGCGTGAGTCGCGTCTCCCAGCGCTCCCCCTCGCCCTCGCAGGCGGCGACGACCTCCCAGGCGCCGTCCGCCCCCCGCTCGCGCGCGCGGACCTCGCAGCGGCTCTCCCAGAAGACGACGGCCCCGGGCGTCACCGAGAGCCGCGTCTCGGAGAGCGCCTCGGCGCAGGCGGCCGCGCTCCGGTCCCAGAGCCCGTCGATCTCCTCCACCGCGCCGGCCGCCCCTGCGGGCAGGAGGAGCGCCGCGAGGATCGCAAGCCGCCGCATCGCTCAAGCCCCCCCGGGCGCACGCTTGTCGAGGGCGAGGCGGGCGCGCACCTCGTCGGGCCCGATCACCCGCGCCCCCATGCGCTCGACGATCCCGACGGCCTTCTCCACGAGCTGCTCGTTGCGGGCGAGAACGCCGCGCTCGAGATAGAGATTGTCCTCGAGCCCGACGCGGACATTGCCCCCCGCGAGCACCGCCGCGGCGACATAGGGCATCTCGTGGCGCCCGAGCGCGAAGGCCGAGAAATGCCAGCCGGAGGGGATGTTGTTCACCATGGCCATCAGCGTGTTGAGATCGTCCGGCGCGCCCCAGGGAACCCCCATGCAGAGCTGCACGAGCACGGGCTCGGGGATGACCCCCTCCTCCACGAGGCGCTTGGCGAACCAGAGATGGCCGGTGTCGAAGGCCTCGATCTCGATGCGCACCCCCGCCGCGGTCATCTTCTCGGCCATGGCGCGCAGCATGCCGGGCGTGTTGGTCATCACATAGTCCGCCTCGGCGAAGTTCATCGTGCCGCAGTCGAGGGTGCAGATTTCGGGGCGGCAGTCGAGGATATGGGCGACGCGCTCGGAGGCGCCCGCCATGTCGGTGCCGGCCTCGGAGAGCGGCAGCGGCGCCTCCACGGGGCCGAAGGTCATGTCCCCGCCCATGCCGGCGGTGAGGTTGAGCACCATGTCGACCGCCGCCTCGCGGATGCGCTCGGTCACCTCGCGGAAGAGCGCGAGGTCGCGCGAGGGCCGCCCGGTCTCGGGATCGCGCACATGGGCGTGGACGACCGCCGCGCCCGCCTTCGCCGCGGCGAACGCGCTCTCGGCGATCTCCTTGGGGCTCCGCGGCACATGCGGGCTCTTGTCCTCGGTCCCCCCCGAGCCGGTGAGCGCGCAGGTGACGAAGACCTCGCGGTTCATTTCGAGCGGCATCTCTCCCTCCCCTCTCGGCGCCTCGGCGGGCGGGCCGTCGGCGCGGCGGTGCCGTCCGGCCTCGCCAGCGGTCCCGGCGAGCCTGCCGCCTCGGGCGGCGTTTGGCCAGAGCCTTTCTGGCCAACGCCGGCCAAGAGCGCGGAGCCGGTTTCGCGCGCCCACAGCGCCTCGCGGCGCAGCGGGCTTCCGACCGCGCCCACCCCCACCCCCGCCGCCTCCCGTCGCGAACGCGACGGGAGGCGGCGGGGGTGGGGGTGGGCGCGGACGCGGCGGGCGGGGCGGCGAAGCCGTCCTCGCACGACGCGGAACGGGGGCCCGGCGGCAGATGCGAGCGCTGCGGCCTCCCGATCGCAGCGCCGGCGGCGGCAAGCGGCGCAGGCCGGGGAGCGACGGCCTCGGCCCCCGCCGCTCTCGGTCTCGGCCCCCGCACGGCCGAGCGCCGGGCGGGGCGGCGCGTCAGAGGGTGTCGAGGGCGCGGCGGAACATCGCCGGGTCGACATTGCCGCCGGAGAGGATCGCGATCACCTGATCGCCCTCGATTTCCTCGGCCTTCGAGAGCGCCGCCGCGAGCGCCACCGCGCCGCCCGGCTCGAGCACCAGCTTGAAGCGGCGGAAGGCCTCGGCCATCGCGCCGAGCACCGCCTCGTCCGAGACCGCGATCCCGGGCCCCGCGAGGCGGGAGAGGATTGGGAAGGTCAGCTCCCCGGGCGCGGGCGTCAGGATCGCGTCGCAGATCGAGCCCTCGGCGCTCTCGTTCGAGAGGCGCTCGCCGGCCTCGAGCGAGCGACGGGTGTCGTCGAAGCCCTCGGGCTCCACCGGGCGCACCCGGAGCCCCGGCGCCTCCGCCGCGAGGGCCACCGCGAGCCCGGCCGAAAGCCCCCCGCCGCCGCAGCAGACGAGCACGTCGCCCCGCGTCACCCCCATCGCGCGGGCCTGCCCGGCGATCTCGAGCCCGGCGGTGCCCTGCCCGGCCATCACGAGCGGCTCGTCATAGGGCTTGATCAGCGTCAGCCCCCGCTCCTCGGCGAGCGCCGCGCCGATCTCCTCCCGGCTCTCCCCGCCGGCGCGGTCGTAGGTCACGACGTCCGCGCCATAGGCCTCGGTGTTGGCGATCTTGAGCGCGGGCGCGTCCGCGGGCATCACGATCACCGCGGGGATGCCGAGGCGCTCGGCGGCATGGGCGACGCCCTGCGCGTGGTTGCCGCTCGAATAGGCGATGACGCCGCGCCCGCGCGCCTCCTCCGAGAGCGCCGAGAGCGCCGACCACGCGCCGCGGAACTTGAAGCTCCCTGTCAGCTGCAGGCACTCGGCCTTGACCAGCACCCGGCGTCCGGCCGCGCGGTTGACCAGCGGATCCTCGAGGAGCGGCGTGATCCGCGCCGTTCCCTCGAGCCGGCGCCGGGCCGAGCGGACGTCCTTGATCGTGATCGCCTCGGTGCTGTCCATCATTTCCATGCGTGCTCCTTGAGGAAGGCGTCGATCGCGGCGACCGCCTCCGGTTCGTCGAGAAAGGGGGCGTGACCGCGGCCGCGGATCTCGACATAGGCGAGACCCGGATGGCGGCGGGCCATCTCGGCCGCGGTCTCCGCCGTCAGGATGTCGGAGTTTTCGCCCCGAACGAGGAGGATCGGCAAGCCCTCCAGCGCCTCGAACATCGGCCAGAGCCCGATCGAGGGGACGTCGCCCTCGATCGCCCCTTCGGTCGCCGAGCGCAGATGCTTGTCGTAGGAGCGCCGCGGCCGGCCCCCCTTGTCCTTGTAGATCGCCTGGGCGTGGAGGAGCCAGCGCTCCTCCGGCACGTCCGGAAAGGCCCTGGCGTTCGCCGCGGCGAGATCGCGGGCCGCCTCCTCGAAGGTCTCGGCCTTGGGCTGGCGGCCGAGCGTCGCCATGATCCGCAAGAGCCCTAGGGTCTGGATCTCGGCGCCAACGTCGTTGAGCACCAGCGCCGAGACCCGCTCCCGCGCGCCGGCCGCCATCGCCATGCCGAGGATGCCGCCCCGCGAGGTGCCGACGATGGCGGTCCGCGGGATCCCCAGATGGTCGAGCAGGGCGAGCGCGTCGCGGCTCTCCACGGGCACGGTGTATTCGGCGAGCGGGTCCTCGGCATGCTCCGAGCCGCCGCGCCCGCGGCTGTCGAGGCGGATCACCCGGTAGTCCGGCGCGAGATGCGCGGCGAGGCTGTCGAAGTCCCGCCCGTTGCGCGTGAGCCCGGCGAGGCAGAGCACGGGCGGACCGGTCCCGCCGCTGTCGCGATAGGCCAGCCGGCGCCCGTCCGGCGCCGCGAAGCGCGCGATCACGGGGCGGCCGCGATGGCGGGCACGGCCCTCAGATCGCGCTCGACCCGGTCCGGGCGGAAGGGCAACCGGTCCATCGGCAGCCCGGCGCGGTTGACCCACAGCGTGCGGAAGCCGAAGCCGGCGGCCGCCGCCGCGTCCCATCCGTTGGAAGAGACGAAGAGCACCTCCCCCGCCGCCACCCCGAAGCGCCGGCCGACGAGCGCGTAGACCTCCGGCGCCGGCTTGAACCGCCCGACGCTCTCGACCGAGAGGAGCGCGTCGAAGGCGGTCGCGAGCCCGGCGCTCGCCACCGCGGCCTCGAGCATCGCCGGGTTCGCGTTGGAGAGGATCGCCGTGGCGCGCCCCGCCGCGCGGAGCTCGGCGAGCATGTCCGGCACCTCGGCATAGGCGTCGAGCTCGCGATAGAGCGCGAGGAGGCGGCTGCGCAGCTCGTGATCCTCCGCGAGCCCCTCGGCCTCCATCGCATAGGAGAGCGCGGCCTCTGTGACCGCCCAGAAATCGGTGTGCTGTCCCGCCGCGGCGCGGAGCCAAGTGTAGGCGAGCTGCTTCTCCCGCCAAGTCTCCGCGAGCCGCCCGGCCACCGCGGCGAAGGCCGCGCGCCCAGGCTCCTCCGCCGCGCGCCGCGCCGCCGCGCCGACATCGAAGAGCGTGCCGTATGCGTCGAACACGCAGACCCTGATCGCCATTGCCGCTTCCCCCTTGTGCCGTTTTTCGCGGCACAATGGCCGATCACGCGGCACATGGAAAGCCCTGGCGCAGCCTCAGCAGACCGAGTCGATCTGCTCCATGGTCAGCCCGCCCGGCACGATCGTCACCGGGATCGGCAGCCCCCCGGCCATCTTCTGCACCATCTGCGTGACGAGCGGCCCCGGCCCCTCCTCCTCGCCGGCGCCGAGGACCAGGACGGCGATGTCGGGGTCGGTCTCGATCTGCTGGAGCACCTGCTCGGCGGGCTTGCCCTCGCGGATGGCGAATTCCGGCGTGATCCCGGTGAGCGCGCGCAACTCCTCGGCGAGATCGGCGAGCCGCGCCTCGGCCTTCTCGCGCGCCTCCGCCCGCATCACCTCGGCCACGCCCATCCAGTGCTGGAATTCCTCGGGCGGGATCACGTAGAGCATGGTGACGAGCCCGCCCGTCTTCTCCGCCCGCCGCGCGGCGAAGCGCATCGCCTGCGCGCATTCCGGCGTCTCGTCCACCACCACCATGAATTTGCGCAACCGGACCTCCCCCGCGGCCGCCCGTCCGTTCCGGGCAAGCCCCGACGATGGCAGCGCCGCCCCGCCCGCGCAAGACCGGGCGAAAGTTGCGATCGGGGTCGAGGTCGGATAGTTTCGCGCGTGGATCGAGTGAGGGGAGGTCCATGGGACGGGTGCATCTGATCGGGGGCGCGGTCGCCGCCCTTCTCGCCACGAGCTCCGTCGGAGCCGCGACGCGTCTCGTCGAGGACGGCGTGCTCCGCGGCCTGCGCGGCCTCGACGTCGCCGGAACGACCTACCGCGTGACCTTCGTCGACGCCGTCCTCGCGGACGTGTTCGACGACGGCGCGGGCGGCCTCGCCTTCGATTTCGACGGAGAGGATGCCGGCCTCGCCGCCGCCCAAGCCCTCGCCGCGGCGCTCGAGGGCAGCCCATTCGAGAACGACCCCGCCGCAATCTTCGGCCTCGACGACACAAACTTCACCTTTGAGGGCATGGTGATTCCGTACGCGCTCAACGAGTTCGGCAACATATCCGCCGCCCTCGTCTCGGTGAGCGCCGATCCCGCACGCGAGATCCGGGTCGGACAGTCGCCCAACTACACGACCCCGGCGACGGACTTCGACAACCTCGGTTTCGCCGTCCTCGCCGATTTCGAGCGGGTGCCGCTGCCGGCCTCCGGCTGGCTGATGCTCGGCGGCCTCGGCCTCTTGCTCGCCCGCCGCCGCCGCGCCCGGCCTCAGGGCCAGGTGGCGACGGGGGGGAGCGACATCAGCACCGCCTCGGGGTTGTGCCCGGTCTCCAGGCCGAAGCGGGTGCCGCGGTCGTAGACCAGGTTGAACTCGGCATAGAGCCCGCGCTTGACGAGCTGCCAGGCCCGGTCCTCCTCGCCCCACGGCTCGTCGCGGCGGCGCTCGGTGATCGGCAGGAAGGCATCCAGAAAGGCCCGGCCCACATCCTGGGTGAAGGCGAAATCCGCCTCCCAGTCGCCCGTGCAATGGTCGTCGTAGAAGATCCCGCCGACGCCGCGCGCTTGCCCGCGGTGCTTGATGAAGAAGTATTCGTCCGCCCAGGCCTTGTAGCGCGGGTAATACTCGGGCGAGTGCTTGGCGCAGGCGGCCTCGAGCACGCCGTGGAAGAAGGCGGTGTCCTCGGCGACCTCGACCATCGGGTTGAGATCGGAGCCGCCGCCGAACCACCAGGCCCCCGCGGTCCAGAACATCCGGGTGTTCATGTGCACCGCCGGCGTCTTGGGGCTCTGCATATGCGCCACGAGCGAGATGCCGGAGGCCCAGAAGCGCGGGTCCTCGGCGAGCCCCGGGATCTCGCGCCGGGCGGTCAGGCTCTTCTGCGCCTGCGCGCCGAGCGTGCCGTAGACCTCCGAGACGTTGACGCCCACCTTCTCGAAGACGCGCCCCCCGCGCATCACGGCCATCGTGCCGCCGCCCTGGTCGCCCTCGCCCTCGCCGGCGCGGCGGGTCTCGCGGCGCTCGAAGCGACCCGGCGCGCGCCCGGCATGGGGGCCCGTGGTCTGGCTGTCCTCGAGCCCCTCGAAGGCGGCGCAGATCCGGTCGCGCAGTTCTGCGAACCAGGCCGCGGCGCGGGCCTTCTCCTCGGTCATCTCTCCCGTCGTTCCGTCCATGGCGCCCTCCCGAGACAGCTTTGCGCCGTGCTAGCGCGTCCCGCGCCCGCGGGCAACGCGGCGCGGGCGGGCCTCAGCGCCGCGGGGCCGCCAGCGCGTCGCCGATCCGCCCGAGCGCATGGGGCACCGCCTCGGCCCAGAGCCGCTCCGAGAGGCCGAGGCTCGCCGCGGCGTCGCTCTGCCCGAGCCCTGCGAGCCCGTGCACCACCGCCCAGACGAAGAGCGCGTCGCGGGCGAGGGCGTCCGGCTCGCCCGGCCGCCCGGCCTCGGCCGCCACCCGCGCGAGCGCGGCCTCGAGCAGCGAGAAGGCGTGCCGGGCGCGGGCCATCATCTCGGGATGCGCCGCGGGGTCCGGCAGGGGCGTGGCGAACATCAGCCGGTATTGCGCGGGATGGGCCTCGGCGAAGGCCAGATAGGCCCGGCCCATGGCGCCGAGATCCTCCCGCGCCGTGGCGCCTCTGGGGCGCGCGTCGAGATGGCGGGCGAAGCCCTCGTAGGCGCGGGCGACGAGGGCGGCGAGGAGATGGTCCCGGCTCGGGAAATGGCGGTAGGGCGCCTGATGCGACACCCCGAGCCGGCGGGCGATCTCGCGCAGGGAGAGCGCCTCGGCGCCCGCGCGCTCTACGACGGCCGCCGCCTCCGCGAGGCAGGCCTCGCGCAGATCTCTCGGCCGGTCGGAGCGCTCGGGCATGGCGCGAGCCTAGCCCGGGCCGGGCGGGCGCGTCGAGCGGGCGCATCGGGCGGCTCAGTCGTAGCTCCGCCCCTCGGCCTCGAGCCGGGCGAGCGCCTCCTCCCAGGAGGGGGGCACGGCGGCGCGGTCGAGCTCGAAGCGGTGGAACCGCGTGCCGGCGAGCCCCGGATAGGCCTCGGCGATGGCGCGCTGGTGGGTCTCGCTCGCGACGAAGGCGTCGAGGGCGGCCTCGTCGGTCCAGACGCTCAGGGTCCAGGCCTCGCCGCCGAGGATGGGCGTTCGCTTGGAGTGGCCGACGAAGCCCGGGCGGTCGGCGAGCGAGGCCTCGACGCGGGCGACGTTCTCCCAGAACACCCCGCGCTCGGTGCCGAGGCGGGCGTTGGTGACGGCGACGACGAGGCGCGCGCCGCCGATGGTGGGACCGCTCGCCGGGTCGTAGCCCGGGCCGCGGAACGGCGTGGCGACGGCACAGGCGGAGAGGCCGAGACCGGCGAGGAGGGCGAGCAGAGGGGCGGTGCGGGGCATCGGGCGCTCCTGATGTTGACACTGTCAACGCCATCTGGCGCGGAAGTTGACACCGTCAACACGCAAGCCGCGGCGCGCCGCCATCGACATCCCCGCCGATCTTCTATACAGCAAACCGCACACTAACGGTCCGGCGCGCGATCCAGAGCCCCGCGGATCGGCGTTCGGTCTCCCGCCCCATCCGCCCTATATGGACTTGCGAGCCGACCGAGGTCCCCATGCTCCGCCGCGTCGAGACGCTGATCGATCCCTACCAGCCCTATGACGAGCGGGCGGAGATCCCCGCGCGGCTGATCCCGTTCTACCGGCGCTTCCTCGCGCCCGCGAAGGGGCTGATCGCCGTCTCCATGGTGCTCGGGCTGGTCTTCGCGCTCTCGGAGGCGGCGCTGATCTTCTTCGCGGGCAAGCTCGTGGACATCCTCGGCGGCGCCGAGCCAGGCACGCTCTGGGACGATCACGGGACGATGCTGACCGCGATGATCCTCGTCGCCCTGGTGCTGCGCCCGCTCGTGCTGGTGGCCGATGCCATCGTCATGGGCCAGGGCTTCTACGCCTCCATGGGGGCGCTCGTGCGCTGGCGCACCCATCGCAAGATGCTCCGCCAGTCGCTCTCCTTCTTCTCGGACGATTTCGCCGGGCGCATCGCCAACAAGCAGATCCAACTCGCCCCCGCGGTGAACGACAGCGTCTTCCAGCTGCTCGACGCGATCTGGCACGCCGCGGTCTATCTGATCGGCGTGGCCATCGTGCTCGGGCAGACGGATGCGCGGCTCCTCCTGCCGCTCGGGCTCTGGTTCGCGGGGTTCCTCGCGCTCGCCTGGTGGTTCGTGCCGCGGATCACCGCCGTCGGGAAGGAGGTGGCCGAGGCGCGCTCGACGCTCGCGGGGCGCATCGTCGACAGCTACACCAACATCCAGACGGTGAAGCTCTTCGCCCATGCCGAGCGGGAGGAGGCCTATGCCCGCGAGGCGATGGAGGATTTCCGCTGGACCTTCGCCAAGCAGACCCGGCTTTTCACCTATCTCACCGCTGGGCTCGCCGCGCTCTCCACGGTCCTTATGGGGGGCGTGATCGGCTATGCGGTCTGGCTCTGGTCGGAGAGCGCGATCACGGTGGGCGCCATCGCCGCGGCCTCGGCGCTGGTCCTGCGGCTGAACGGCATGGTCGACTGGATCATGTGGACGCTCTCCATGCTGTTCCAGAATGTGGGCACCGTGCAGGAGGGGATGGAGACGGTCTCCGAGCCGCTGCGCCTGCGCGACAAGCCGGGCGCCCCGGCGCTGACGCTCGACCGGGGCGAGATCGTGTTCGACCGTGTGAGCCACCATTACGGGCGCAAGGCCGGCGGCGTCGAGGACATCTCGCTCACCATCCGCGGTGGCGAGCGGGTGGGCCTCGTCGGGCGCTCCGGGGCGGGCAAGTCGACGCTCGTGAACCTCGCGCTGCGCTTCTTCGACCCGGACCGCGGGCGCGTGCTGATCGACGGGCAGGATCTCGCCGGGGTGGACCAGGAGAGCGTGCGCCGCCAGATCTCCATGGTGACCCAGGACACGGCGCTCCTCCATCGCTCGATCCGCGCCAACATCGCCTATGGCAAGCCGGACGCGACGGAGGCGGAGATCTGGGCCGCCGCCGCCAAGGTCCATGCCGACGAGTTCATCCCCGGCCTCGTCGACCGCGAGGGGCGGACGGGGCTCGACGCCCATGTCGGCGAGCGCGGCGTGCGCCTCTCCGGCGGGCAGCGCCAGCGCATCGCGCTCGCCCGGGCGGTGCTGAAGGACGCGCCGATCCTGATCCTCGACGAAGCGACCTCGGCGCTCGATTCGGAGGTGGAGGCGGCGATCCAGGAGGCGATGGCCGATCTGATGGCGGGCAAGACCGTCATCGCCATCGCCCACCGCCTCTCCACCATCCAGAGCATGGACCGCATCGTCGTGCTCGACCGGGGCCGCGTGGTGGAGGAAGGCGGCCACGCGGCGCTGCTGGAGCGCGGCGGGCTCTACGCCCGGCTCTGGGCGCGCCAGTCCGGCGGGTTCCTCGATGTCCGGGCCGATCCCGAGCCTGAGGCGACGGCCCCGTGATGGCCCCCTTCGATAGGGGCCCGGAGCCGGGCGAGGGCGCCTTCGAGCGGCTCTTCGATCCCTATGGCCGGGCGGACGGCCCGCCGCCGCAGCGGCTCTGGCCCTTCATGCGCTGGCTGATCCGGGGGACGGGCCCGGCGGTCTGGGGTCTCCTCCTGGCCACCGTGGCGCTCGGCGCGTCCGAGGCCGCCATCGCCTTCGCCATCGGCTGGGTGGTGGACCGTGCCGCCGCCACCTCGCCGGCGGAGATGTTCTCGCAGGACTGGCCCTGGCTCCTCGCCATCCTCGCCTTCTTCCTGGTGGCGCGGCCCGCGCTCATGGCGCTCACCTCGGGCTTCATCTCCCGCGCGCTCTATCCGGGGCTCTATCACCTGGGCGTCTGGCGGCTGCACGGGCACACGCTCGGGCAGTCCATGTCCTTCTTCGAGGACGACTTCGCGGGGCGCATCGCGCAGAAGGAGACGCAGACCGCGATGGCGATGACCGACGTCCTCGTCGAGACGCTCAACGCCGTGTCCTACGGCATCGCCGCCCTCGTCGGTGCCGCGGTGGTGCTCTCGGCGGCGGACTGGCGGCTCGCGGCGGTGCTCGCGGTGTGGTTCGCGGTCTATTGCTGGCTGATCCGCTTCTCTCTCCCCCGCATCCGCCGCGCCTCCAAGGCCCGGGCGGAGGCCCGCGCCGCGCTCTCGGGCCAGCTCGTCGACAGCCTGTCGCATATGTCCACCGTCAAGCTCTTCGCCCATGCCGGGCGCGAGGAGGCGGAGGCGCGCCGGGCGCTCGCCCGCTTCCGGGAGAAGGCGGTCGCCTTCGGGCGGATCACCTGGGCCTTCCGCACCCGCCTCGCGATCCTCGCCTCGGTGCTGCCGGTGCTGCTCGTGGGCGGGGCGCTCGCGCTCTGGGCCGGCGAGGCGGCGACGCCGGGGCTCATCGCGATGGCGGGCATGCTCTCGACGCGGCTCTCCCACATGTCCGGCTGGATTTCCTTCACGGCGATGGGGATCTTCACCAATGCGGGCGTGGTGGAGGACGGCATGCGCACGCTCTCCCCCGCCCATGCGATCACCGATGCGCAGGGTGCGGTCGAGCCCGCCCGCGCCGAGGGGCGCATCGCCTTCGAGGGGGTGCGCTTCCAATACGGGCGCGAGGGCGGCGGCGGGCTCGAGCGGCTGGACCTCGAGATCGCGCCGGGGGAGAAGGTCGGCCTCGTCGGCCCCTCCGGGGCGGGCAAGTCCACCGCGCTCAAGCTGCTCCTGCGGCTCCACGAGGTGGAGGCGGGGCGCATCACGCTCGACGGGCGGGACATCCGCGAGCTGACCCAGGACGGGCTGCGCCGGCAGATCGCGACGGTGATGCAGGAGCCCGCGATGTTCAACCGCTCGGCCCTCGACAACATCCTCTACGGCCGCCCGGAGGCCGGGCGCGCCGCCGCCATCGCCGCGGCGAAGGAGGCCTCGGCGCACGAGTTCATCCTGGCGCTCCGCGACCGCCGCGGGCGGGAGGGCTACGAGGCCCATCTCGGCGAGGACGGGGTGAAGCTCTCGGGCGGCCAGCGCCAACGCATCGCGCTCGCCCGCGCGATCCTCAAGGACGCGCCGGTGCTCGTGCTCGACGAGGCGACCTCGGCGCTCGATTCGGAGATCGAGGCGGAGATCCAGGCCGCGCTCGCCCGGCTCATGCGCGGCAAGACGGTGATCGCCATCGCCCACCGCCTCTCCACCATCCAGTCGATGGACCGGATCGTGGTGATGGAGGGCGGGCGCATCGTCGAGCAGGGGCCGCATGGCGTGCTGCTCGCGCGCGAGGGGCTCTACGCCCGGCTCTGGGCGCGCCAATCCGGCGGCTTCCTCGCCGACAGCGCCGACAGCCCTGCCGCCTGAGGCGCGCTCAGCCCGAAGCGACCGCCCCGTCGCCGTCCCAACCTCGGCCCTTGGCGGCATCGAGCAGGCGCGCGGCCATGCGATCGAACGCCCCCGCATCCCCGAGCGCGCGGGCGGTGATCAGCGCCCCCTCCAGCCCCGCGACGAGCGTCTCCCCCCCGGTGCGCTCGCCCTCCGGCTCCCCGAGGGCGGCGGAGGTCCAGGCGACCGTCTCCGAGAAGAAGCTCCGCACGGAGGAGGCGAGCACCTCGGGCAGCGCGTCGATCTCCGCCCCGAAGACGCCGCAGAGGCACATCCGGTCCTCCTTCCGCAGCGCATCGCGATAGGCGCCGATCAGGCGCAGCAGCGCGCCCCGCTCCGTCGGCGGACCGAGGCCCTCCATGAAGCGGCGGGTGTAGCGCTCGCAGAGCGCGGTGGCGAGACCGGCCTTGGTCGGGAAGTGATAGTGCACGCTCGCGCTCTTCACCCCGGCCTCGGCGGCGATCTCGCGGAAAGAGAACCCGTTGTATCCACCCCTGCGGGCCATTCGTTCCGCGATGTCGAGGATCTGGCTGCGCCGATCCGGCTTGGCTTCGATGGTTTTTGTCGACATGGCTCTTCGCGTCTTCGCTCCTGGATCGCCACTAGATAGACGGTCCGATCCCCGGGGGCCAGGATTGCGGACAAGACGACGCTCTGTCACGCTCCGCGGCCGACGGAAAGGAGGCGCCATGAGCTTTCAGGACGCCCTCGCGACCCAGCCCGACTGGGTGCGCCTCTGGGTGCTCTGGCTCAACATCGCGACGCTCGGGGCGCTCGCCCTCTGCCTCGCCGCCCGGGCGACCTGGGCCGAGGCGGCGGCGATCTTCCTGGCCAATCTGGCGATGGTGCCGAGCATGCTGTGGCTCCACGCAGAGGTGGGCTTCGTGCGCCTCCTCGGCCTGCCGCATCTCGTGTTCTGGACGCCGCTCCTCGTCTGGCTCGCGCTCAGGCTGCGCCGGCGCGCGGAGATCCCGCGGCTGCAGCGGGCGGGGCTGCTCGTCTATGCCGCCACCCTCGCCGTGTCGCTCGCCTTCGATGCGGCCGACGTTCTGCGCTATCTCCTCGGCGAGCGGGCGAGCCTCGTGCCAGAGGGCGCCTGAGCGCCCCACATCTTGCGGGCCCGGCCGCGAGGGCCCATAGATGAAGGGCCGGGAGAAAGGAGCCTGCCCATGAGCGCCGAAGATCTGTTCTCCGAGGAGGGGGCCGAGCGGGCCTATGACGCCGCCTCGATCGAGGTGCTCGAGGGGCTCGAGCCCGTCCGCAAGCGCCCCGGCATGTATGTCGGCGGGACCGATGCGCGGGCGATGCACCATCTCGTCGCCGAGGTGCTCGACAACGCGATGGACGAGGCGGTGGCCGGCCATGCGAGCCGGATCGAGGTGGAGCTCGCGGCCGACGGGACGGTCGCGATCACCGACAACGGCCGCGGCATCCCGGTCGACCCGCATCCGAAGTTCCCGGAGAAATCCGCGCTCGAGGTGATCCTCTGCACGCTCCATGCGGGGGGCAAGTTCTCCGACAAGGCCTATCAGACCTCGGGCGGGCTGCACGGCGTCGGCGTCTCGGTGGTCAACGCGCTCTCGGACCGGATGCGCGTCGAAGTGGCGCGGGGCAAGCGGCTCTATGCGCAGGACTTCGCCCGCGGCCTGCCGCAGGGCCCGCTCGCCGCCCTCGGCCCGGTGCAGAATCGGCGGGGCACCCGGGTGGTGTTCCACCCGGACCCGGAGATCTTCGGCGAGACGGCCGCGCTCTCGCCGGCGCGGCTGCACAAGATGGCGCGCTCGAAGGCCTATCTCTTCGGCGGCGTGGAGATCCGCTGGCGCTGCGCGCCGGAGCGGCTGAAGGAGGGCGACCCGACGCCTGCGGAGGACAGCTTCCGCTTCCCCGGCGGGCTCGCCGACTTCCTCGCGGCGCAGCTCTCCGACACCGAGGTGATCGGCAAGCCCTTCGCCGGCAAGGTGGCCTTCTCCGAGCGCTTCGGGGCGGAGACGCCGGGCTCCGTCGAATGGGCGCTGGCCTGGACGCCGCTGCGCGACGGGCAGGTCTCGGCCTATTGCAACACGATCCCGACCCCCGAGGGCGGCACCCACGAGGCGGGCTTCTGGGCGGCGGTCACGAAGGCGATCCGCGCCCATGGCGAGCGGGCGGGCGCGAAGAAGGCCAAGGAGGTGCGCCGCGAGGACGTGACCGCGCAGGCCGCCGCGATGATCTCGGTCTTCATCCGGGAGCCCGAATTCGTCGGACAGACCAAGGACCGGCTCGCGACGGCGGAGGCCGAGCGCCTCGTCGAGGCGGCGGTGCGCGACCGGATGGACACCTGGCTCGGCGCCGATCCGAAGCTCGCCGACGCGCTCCTCGAGCATGTGATCGAGCGCGCCGAGGAGCGCCAGCGCCGCCGCGCCGAGAAGGAGACCCAGCGCAAGTCCGCCACCAAGCGGCTGCGCCTGCCCGGCAAGCTCGCCGACTGCTCGGAGGCGACCAAGGAGGGCTCGGAGATCTTCCTCGTCGAGGGCGATTCGGCGGGCGGCTCGGCCAAGCAGGCGCGGGACCGGCGGACCCAGGCGGTGCTGCCGCTCCGGGGCAAGGTGCTCAACGTGCTCGGCGCCGCGGGGGCGAAGCTCGCGGAGAACAAGGAGCTCGGCGATCTCTGCCAGGCGCTCGGGGTCGGCCTCGGCAGCCGCTACCGGGAGGACGATCTGCGCTACGACAAGGTCATCATCATGACCGACGCGGATGTGGACGGGGCGCATATCGCGGCGCTCCTGATGACCTTCTTCTTCACCCAGATGCGCCCGCTGATCGAGCAGGGGCACCTCTTCCTCGCCCAGCCCCCGCTCTTCCGGCTGGTGAAGGGGGCGGCCTCGGTCTATGCGCAGGACGAGGCGGAGCGCGACCGGCTGCTCGAGGAGGGCTGGGGCAAGGGGGTCAAGGGCAAGCTGACGATCGAGCGCTTCAAGGGGCTCGGCGAGATGCCCTTCCGCCGGCTCAAGGAGACGACGATGGACCCCGCGCGCCGACGGCTGTTGCGGGTGACGGTGGAGGACGATCTCGAGGACACCGCCGGGCTCGTCGAGCGGCTGATGGGCAAGCGGGCGGAGACGCGCTTCCGCTTCATCCAGGAGCGGGCGCGCTTCGCCGAGGCGCTGGACCTCTGAGGGGGCGCTCATCGGCGCTCGCGCGCCTCTTCGCGGGAGGCTGGGGCCGGCGCGTCGCTCGGGCCGGGCCTCTCGGGGGCGGAGGCCTCTGGTGCGGGGGCGGGGGGCGTGCGATGAGGGAGCATGACCCTCGCCATCGCCCCGGAGGATGCGGAGAAGCGCGCCGGCCTCGCGCTGATGGTCGGCGCGATGCTGATCGTGCCGGGGCTCGACGTCATCGCGAAGCTCCTGATGGAGCGGCTCTCGCCGGCGCAGGTCGGGGCCGGGCGGTTCCTGGCGCAGACGGCGGTGCTGCTGCCCATCGTCCTGCTCGCGGGGCAGTTCGCGCGGCCGCGGCGGGGGCATGCGGTGGCCGGTGTGTTCCTCGGGCTCGCGCTGCTGTGCTTCAACCATGCGCTGCGCGAGATGCCGGTGGCGAACGCCATCTCGATCTTCTTCGTCGCGCCGCTGATCCTCACGCTCTTGGCCGCGCTGGTGCTCGGGGAGCGGATCGGCTGGCGGCGGCTCGCCGCGATCGCGGTGGGGCTCGTCGGGGTGCTGATCGTGCTCCGGCCGAATCTCGCGGCCTATGGGCCGGCGGCGGCGCTGCCGCTCGGCACGGCGCTCTTCTTCTCCTTCTACATGCTGGCCACCCGGGTGATGAGCCGGACCGGCGGGCGGCTCGCGCTGCAGCTCTGGACCGGGGTGTTCGCCTGCCTCGTGCTCTCGGCGGGCACGGCGCTCGGCCCGATCCTCGGCGACCCGACGCCGGCGCTCCTCTGGCCGAGCCCGCGGGAATGGGCGCTGTTCCTCGCCATCGGGGTGCTGGCGGCGGGGGCGCATCAGATGATCGTGCTCGCGCTCTCCCGGATCGAGGCGGGGGCGGCGGCGCCGTTCCAGTATCTCGAGATCGTCTCGGCGACGCTGCTCGGCTGGTTGGTCTTCGGCGACTTTCCGGATGCGCTGACTTGGGCCGGCACCGCGATCATCGTCGGCGCCGGCCTCTACGTCTTCCACCGGGAGAGCCGGCGGCGGGCCGGCTGAGGGCTCAGGAGAGGCCGAAGAGCGGGCGGGCAGCGCCTCCATCTCGATCTCGACGCCGAGCGCCACCGCGATCTCCGCCACGCCCCCCGGCGCATCGCCCGCCCCCTCGGCGGCGAGGCGGGCGAGGACGCATCGACCGACCCGGCGGCCCACGGCGCCGCGCGCCAGGAGAGGCCGAGGGCGATGTCGGACAGGCTAATCGCCGCTTTCGGCGGGGGCCGTCTCCCGGCCGTCCTCGGCGAGCGCGGTCTCGACGACGACCTCGCCCTCGAGGGTGCGGTGGACCGGGCAGCGATCGGCGATCTCGAGCAGGCGCGCGCGCTGCTCCGCGTCGAGCGGACCGGCGAGGCGGACCACGCGGCGGAAGCGGTCGATCTTGCCGCTGCGGGTCTCGCAGTCCGCGCAGTCCTCGGCGTGGATCTTGTCGTGGGAGACGTCCACCGAGACGTGCTCGAGCGGCCAGCCCTTGCGCCGGGCATACATGCGGATCGTCATCGAGGTGCAGGCGGCGAGGCCCGCCGAGACGAAGCCGTAGGGCGAGGGGCCGAGATCGGTCCCGCCATGGGATTTCGGCTCGTCGGCGCGCATCATGTGGCGCGGGCCGACGCGGATGTCCTGGAGGAAGCCGTCCGGCTCGATCTCCGAGGCGCGGGCGGTGTCGCCTTCCGGGCCCGGGGCCTCGGGGGCCGCGTCGAGATAGCGCTCGGCCCAGGCGGCGATCACCTCCGCGGCATAGTCGGCATCGGCCGGGCGGGAGAGCAGATGGTCGGCGTCGTCGAGGGTGACGAAGCTCTTCGGGTGCTTGGCGGCGAGGAAGATGCGGCTCGCATTGTCGATGCCCACCTGGGCGTCGCGGGGGGCGTGCAGAACGAGGAGCGCGCGGCGCAGATGGGCGATGCGGTCCTCGAGCCGGTGCGCCTCGGTGTCCTCCACGAAGCTGCGGGAGATGCGGAAGGCGCGCCCCGCGAGGGTGACCTCCGCCTCGCCGGCCTCGCGGATCGTCTCGAGCGCGCAGCCGAAATTCTCGAGCACATGGGCCGGGTCGGCCGGCGCGCCGATGGTGGCGACGGCGCGCACGCTCGCGATCTCGCCCGCCGCCGCGAGCACCGCCGCGCCGCCGAGGGAGTGGCCGACGAGAAGCTGCGGCGCGAGGTCCCGCGCGGCCATCGCCTCGGCCGCGGCGACGAGATCGGCGAGATTCGCGCCGAACCCCGCATTGGCGAACTCCCCCTCGGAATGGCCGAGCCCGGTGAAATCGAAGCGCAGCACCGCGATCCCCGCGGCCGAGAGCCGGCCCGCGATGCGCCGGGCGGCGGCGATGTCCTTGCCGCAGGTGAAGCAATGGGCGAAGAGCGCCGCGGCGCGCGGGCGGCCGGCGGGCAGGTCGAGCCGGGCGGCGAGCCGGTGCCCGCTCCCGCCGGCGAAATCGAGCTTCTCGGTGCGCATGGGGTCCCTCCCGCTGGCCTCGCGCGGAGCCTAGCAGGCGGCGGCTGCCGCGTCAGCCGGACGGCGGGTGCGGCGAAAGCCCTTGCGTCGGCGCGCCCCCTGGCTAGTCTGCCGCCCGCAGATCAAGAGGCCCGTGCCCGATGTCCGACTCCGACAGTTTCATCCGCGAAGTGACCGAAGAGGTCCGCGCCGACCGGATGTACAAGCTCTGGCGGCGCTACGCGCCTTTGGTGATCGGCGGGATCGTCGCCATCGTCGGCGCCGCGGCGGCGTGGCAGTGGTGGCAATACGCCGAAGCGGAGGCGGCGAAGGAGCGCGGCGGGGCCTTCCTCTCGGCGGGCGAGGACGTCTTCGCCCGGCAGGCGGTGGTCGAGCAGGTGGACGGGCCGGCCGAGGCGGTCGCCCGGCTCGACCTCGCCGCTGCGCAGGCCGCCGCGGGCGACACCGCGGCGGCGATCGAGACCTATCGGAGCGTCGCCACCGATGCGCGGCTGAAGCGCGCTTATACCGATCTCGCGGCGCTCGAGGCGGCGCGGCTCGAGGCGCCGGGGCTGCCGCTCGAGGAGGCGGAGGGGGCGCTCGCGGGGCTCGCTGGCGAAGGGGCGCCCTACCGCCCGCTCGCGCTCGAGCTGCGCGCGGCGCTCCGGCTCAACGCAGGGGACCGCGAGGGGGCGGAGGCCGATCTCGAGGCGATCCTGGCCGAGCCCGGGCTGACCAGAGGGCTCGCGGCGCGGGCCCGGCAGATGCTCGCGATCCTGGCCGGCCCCGAGGCTGTGGAGGCCGCCGAGGCGCGGGCCCGCTCGCCCCAAGCCGCTCCCGGTGCGGAGGAGCCCGGCGATGGGGGGTGAGGGGCGCGGGCTCGTCGCGGCCCTGCGGCCGCTCCTCGCCGCGGCCGCGCTCGCCTCGCTCGCGGGCTGTAGCCTGTTCGAAGGGGAGGACCGGCTCGAAGGGACCCGGCAGCCGGTGCGCGCCGCCACCGCCGACGAGGCCGGCGCGGGCGTGATCGATCGGGCGCTGCCGCCCGCAGCGCCGCTCGCGGCCTGGACCCAGACCGGCGTCAACGCCGCCCATTTTGGAGGGCATCCGGAGGCCCCGCTCGGCTTCTCGCGGATCTGGAGCGCCGATGCGGGACAGGGCACGAGCTCGGACAGCCTGATCACCTCGGCCCCGGTCGCGGGCGGCGGCCGGGTCTATACCCTGGACGCGGCGGCCGAGCTCCGCGCCTTCGATGCGGGCAGCGGTGCGCTCGTCTGGAGCGCGAGCCTCGTGCCGAACGAGGACGAGGACGGCGAGGAGGGCTTCGGCGGCGGCCTCGCCCTGGCCGGCGACCGCGTGGTGGCGACGACGGGGTTCGGCGAGGTGCTCGCGCTCTCCGCGGCGAGCGGGGAGATCCTCTGGCGGCGGCGCTTCGGCGCGCCCTTCCGGGCGGGGCCCGCGGTGGAGCGGGGCGTGGTGGTGGCCGTGACGCGCGCGAGCGAGGCCTTCGCGCTGTCGCTCGCCGACGGCGCGGTGCGCTGGCGCGCGCAAGGGGTGGCCTCCGATGCCGGCTATCTCGGCGGCGCGAGCCCGGCGATCGGCGGCGGCGGCGCGGTGCTGCCCTTCGCCTCGGGCGAACTCGTGGCGGTCGATCTCGCGAGCGGGCGGCGCTTCTGGGGGGCGGTGATCACCGGCGGCCGGCGCGGGCTCGCGCGCGCCGCGATCACGGACCTGACGGGGGACCCGGTGATCCTCGGCCCGCTCGTCGTCTCGGCCAATCAGAGCGGACGCACCGCGGCGCTCGAGACCGGCTCTGGGCGGCGCGTCTGGACCCGGGCGCTCGGCTCCACACAGCCGCTCTGGGCCGCGGGCGACACGCTCTGGATGATGTCCGACGCGGCCGAACTCCTGCGCCTCGACGGCGCGACCGGGCGCACCCTCTGGCGCCGGGCGCTGCCCGCCTTCGAGGACGAGGAGGACCGCGAGGACCCGATCACCTATTCGGGCCCGGTTCTCGTCTCGGGCCGGGTGCTGGTGACGGACAATCTGGGCAATCTCTGGTCCTTCGATGCGCGGACGGGCGCGGGCGAGGTGGCGGTCGACCTGCCCGAAGGCTCGATCACCGGGCCCGTGATCGCCGAGGGCACGGTCTTCGTGCTCGACGACGAGGGCGGCCTGCACGCCTACCGCTGAGGCGCCGGCGGCGGGGCGCGGGGCGCGGGATCCACCGCCGTCCCCC
>CAZNTX010000046.1:0-30883 GCA_964576075.1 uncultured Limibaculum sp.
GGGCCTCGGGCCGCGCGCGCCGCCGCAGCCCGTGCGACGGCGCCGGACCGCGCCCCTGCGACGGCGCTCAGAGCCCGAGCTCGACCCCGGCCGCGTCGAGCGCCGCAAAGACCTTCGCGTCCCGCCCGTAGACGTCGCCCCGGAACTGATCGACCCCGGCATCGTCCACCCAGGCGGTGCGGTAGGTCAGATGCACCGGCACATGGGTGTCGAACTGCACATAGGTCTCGCGCCCGGTCCGCAGCAGCCGGTGGAAATATTCCTCCCCGTCCGGGCGCTCCGCGTTGAGCAGGCGATAGGCGAACTCGAAGGGCTCCTGCACCCGCACGCAGCCATGGCTGTAGGCCCGCCGGTCGCGCCCGAAGAGCGACTTGTGCGGCGTGTCGTGCAGATAGATCGACCACTTGTTGGGGAACATGAACTTCACCCGGCCGAGCGCGTTGCCCGAGCCCGGGCGCTGCTTGATCCGCCCCGGAAAGCTCGAGGGCGTTACGAAGCTCCACTCGATCTGGTCCGCCGGCAGGTCGGACCCGACGAGCCGCATCCCCTTGCGCGACAGATAGCTCGAGTCCTGCTGCAGCTTCGGCAGGATCTCCTTGGTGGCGATGGAGCGCGGCACGTGCCAGGTCGGATTGACGACCATATACTCCATCTCGTCGGAGAACTCCGGCGTCCGGTGGCGCCGCGCCTTGCCGACGACAACCCGGCTCGTGAACACCGCCTGCCCGTCCTCGACGAGCGCCATCTCGAAGCCCGCGAGATTGACCATCACGTGCCGGTCGCCGAGATCGCGGTTGAGCCAGCGCAGCCGCTCGAGATTGACGGCGATCTGGCGCGCCCGGTCGGCCGGGCTCTCGTTGAGCGCCGCGCGCGTGGCCGGGCCGACGACGCCGTCCTGGTTGAGCCCGTGGCGCGCCTGGAAGCGTTTGACCGCGGCGACGAGCGTGGGGTCGAAGCTCTGCGGATCGCCCGCGGCCTCGAGGTTCACATCCGTCACGATATCGTTGGCGGCCACGCGGGCGCCGTCGCGCTCGGAGGCCCCGCCGGCGGTCTGCGTGCCGAGATCGCCCATCGCCATGAGCCGGCGGCGCAGCGCCTCCACATCCGCCGAGCGCGCGCCCTCCCGCAAGGTCCGCTGCGCGGCGAGCGGATCCGCCCAGGCCCCGGTCCCGGCGAGGCGGCGATATTCGGCGAGGCGGCCGCGCAGGCGGGCATAATCGGGATGGGCGGGCGGCAGCGCCGCGATCATCTCGGCCGGGTCGCCGGCGGCGACGAGCCCCTCGAGCAGCGCCCGCCGGTCTGGCCGGATCGGCTCGTGGTGGATTTCCCGGTCGACCCGCTCCGGCTCCAGCACGCCGGACGAGACGTCGCGCGCATAGGTCAGGAACGCCTCGGTCAGCGCGAGTTCGAGGCCGGCGCGCTCGGCCGGGCCCATGGCGTCGATCCGGGCGAGATCGGCGGCGAGCGCCGCGCGCCCGTAGCGCCCGGCCGGCAGGGCATGGGCCGGCGCCTCGGCGAGCGCGGCCATCAGCGCCTGCAGCCGCGCGGCGGCGGGGCCGGCATCGGCGAGCCAGACGGCGGCGTGGCCGCGCGCGCGATAGAAGGCGGACACCGGATCCTCCGGCCCGCGGCCCGCGAGGCGCGCGGCCACCGCCTCCGCCTCGGCCGGCGAAACGACCGCCTCGGCGCACTCCGGCGCGATCTCGGGCGCCGCGGCGACGCCTCGATCGAGCGAATCCCAGTCGGCGCCCCGGCTCTCGGCCCAGGCGGCCCCGCCGAGGCCGAGCGCAAGACCGGCGACGACGGCTGCGGCGCGGTCGACCCTCGAAATCCCTGTCATGGCATCACCCGTGTTGCTCTCCGGTGACAATCGCTGCGGCAGAGGCGCAATTCCACCGCCCGAAAGTCGTGATCGCATATGACCGCGCGGCACGCAAAGGGTCGCGCGATAGATTTTTTTGTTACCGTGTATCCTCTGCGCCATTTTTCGACGCGGACCGGCAGCTTGCCCGGGAAAACCGGTCGCGGCACCGCAATTTGCCGTTGCGCTGTTGCAACTTGGCCTCAGCCGTCGTCTGTGGCATACCTGACTGACCGTCAAAGCATAGTGACGGGCGTCACAGACGAACGAGCGAACGAGGCCAGCAGTGGATCACGCACACAAGGCTCGCGGAGCCGTCTCCCGGCGATTCGTCCTCGCCGGTCTCGCCGGGCTGGTCGCGACGCCGGCGGCGCCGGCGATCCTCTCCGGCAAGGGCGAGTTCCGCCACCTTCATCTCAGCAACGCGCGCACCGGCGAATGGCTCCACACGGTCTATTGGGTGGAGGGCGAATACATCCCCGAGGCGCTCGACTCGATCAGCCATCTCCTGCGCGACTGGCGCGAGGACGAGACCGCCCCGATCGCCCCGGCGACCATCGACATCATCGCCGCGACCCAGAAGATCCTGGATTGTCGCGAGCCCTTCCAGGTCATCTCCGGCTACCGGACGCCGAAGACCAACGCCATGCTTCGCAGCCGGTCGCGCGGGGTCGCGCGCAACTCCTACCACGTCAAGGGCATGGCGGCCGATCTCACCCTCAAGTCGCGCTCGACCCGGCAGATCGCCGGCGCGGCGAAGTCGCTCTCGGCGGGCGGCGTCGGCACCTACAGCCGGGCCGAATTCGTCCATCTCGACAGCGGCCCGGTCCGCGATTGGGGCCGCTGAGCCCCCGCGCGGCCGCCCTTGACGCCGGCGCGGCCGCGGCGTATCCGAACGCATCGGCGGCTGGGTAGCTCAGCTGGTTAGAGCGCAGGACTCATAATCCTGAGGTCGAGGGTTCGAGTCCCTCCCCCGCCACCATCTTTCATTCCTGTTCACTCGATCTCGGGAGCGCGTGAGCGTTCGGTCCTGCGTGATCTCTTGAGAAGAGGGTATGATTGATGCAGGAACATTCTGGGAAACCGCTTTACGGCACGAAGGAATGGCAGACGTTCCGCAATCTGCTGATCGAGAAATTCGGCGCGTATTGCGCCAAGTGCGAAGCCAGCGGGCCGGGCGTCGTGTGCGGGCGCGAGCGCTTCGCCACGGAGCGCGACGCGCGGGCTCATCTGTTCGATCGCATGGAAGCCGGAGACGTGCAGCGTTACTTCGAGAAGAAGTTTCCGCGGCCCTCAAGATGATCCGCAATGCGGGGGGAAGCGCGAGCCTCGCGCCTACCGGCATAGAGATCGGCGATCCGACCTGTTCGGCTCGCGTCTCGCAAAGTCATGGATTTGATGGTGGGTGTACTAGGGCTCGAACCTAGGACCCGCTGATTAAGAGTCAGCTGCTCTACCAACTGAGCTATACACCCGTCGCGAAGGAGGTAGCGAAGGGTGGGGCGGAGATCAAGGGGGGCCGAGGGCGGCGGGGTCGAGATCGGTGGTGGGGACCGACTTGTCGATCAGCCGCGTCCCGCGGGCGGGCGGGGGCGGCAGGGTCTCGCCGGCGCGGCGTGCGGTGTCGGGGCGGGCGCGCTCGACGGCGCGGAGGCGGTGGCGGTCGCGGCCGAGCCCGTGGCGCGCGGCGGGGGCGCGGCGGAGCGTCGAGCGCAGGGCGTCGACATCGCCGTCGAGGGTGGTGCGCCGGGCCGCGTCCGGGCCGCTGCCGTAGCGCCGGGACAGGCCGTCGGCGGCGCGCTCGGCGGAGTCGAGCTTCGATGCGCCGAAGGGCTCGGCAGCGGCGGGGGCCGCGGGCAGCGCGAGCGCCAGGGCGGCGAGCAGGAGCCACGGATACATGTCTCGAAGATGGGGCCTGCGCGCGGCGCGGCCAAGGGGGTCTCAGGCGGCGCCGTCGGGATGGGCTGCGGCGATCATCGTCTCGGAGAGGGCGGCATAGGCGGCGGTCCAGGCGGCGCGGGTCTCCGCGTCCATGGCGGGGCCGAGCATGCGCTCGAGCGTCCAGAGGAGCGCCGCGCCGACGGGGGCGTAGTGCTCCGCCCGCACGCCATAGGCGACATGGCGCCGGGCGAGGGCGGCGGCTTCCTCGACGAGGGGGCCCGGCGCGTCGAGATGATCGACGACGAAGCCGAGCGTGTCGGTCAGCTTCTTGCCCTGCGCCGCCATGTCGGAGCGGAAGAGCGCGCGGGTCTCCGGCGCCAGCGAGAAGAGGCGGCCGTAGAACAGCTCGCCCGCCATGCGCGGATTGGCCGCCACGGCCGCCCAGGAGCGGCGGATGCGGGCGATGTCGGTGGGGCTGAGTTCCATCCGGCCTCCCTTGCGCCGGGAAAGGCTAGAGCGAAGCCGGGCCCGCCGCCAGACCCTGGCGCAGGCGACGGGGCGCGGCTAGGCTCTGGCGCGATGGAGTTCGTGGGCGAGATCGCGGAGCTGCAGGGCCGGCTCGCGCGCTGTTCGGAGATCGCGGCGCGGCGGCGGGCGGTGGCGCAGGCGCTCGCGCCGCGGCGCGCCGAGCGGGTGCTCGAGATCGGCTGCGGCACCGGGCTGTTGCTGCGCGACTTGGCGCTCGCGCTCGGGCCGCACGGGCTCGCGGCCGGGGTCGACGTCTCGTCCGACCAGATCGCCGAGGCGGAGGCCGAATGCGCCGCCATCCCCGCCGCCAAGCCCGAGATCGGGGATGCGCGCGCCCTCGCCTGGCCGGAGGGTGTGTTCGACGCCGCGGTGGCGGTGCAGGCGCTCGAATACATCGCCGAGGTCGAGACCGCGCTCGCCGAGGCGCGGCGGGTGCTGAAGCGCGGCGGGCGGCTCCTCGTGCTCGCGACCAACTGGGACAGCGCCTTCTGGCACGGGCCGGAGCCCGCGCTCACCGCCGAGATCGCCGCCGCCTGGGAGGGCCATGCGGCGCATCCCAATCTCCCGGCCCGCCTCGCGCCGATGCTCGCGCGGGCGGGGTTTCGCGCGATCCGGCAGCTGCCGGTGCCGGTGGTCAATCCGAGCTACGAGCGCGGGGCCTATGCCTATTGGCTCGCCCGGCTGATGGCGGCCCATGCGCGGGCGCGCGGGGTGGCGGCCGAGCGGGCCGCGGCCTGGCTCGCCGCCCTTGACAGGGCGGAGGCGGAGGGGGAGTTCTTCTTCTCCTCCGTCCCCATCCTGACCACGGCCCGCGCCGGCTGAGAGGCTGCCATGCACCCCAATCCCGTCTTCCGCCAGGAGAGCGAGGCCCGCGCCCGCGCCTTCGCCGCAGAGCGCGGCTTCGGGGCGCTGACGGTTGCGGCCGGGGGGGAGGTGCTCGCGGCCCATGTGCCCTTCCTGCTCGAGGGCGACCGGATCGAGGCGCATCTCGTGCGCTCCAACCCGATCGCCCGGGCGCTCGGGGCGGGGCCGATGCCGGCGCGCCTCCTCGTCACCGGGCCGGACGGCTATGTCTCGCCGGACTGGTATGGCGAAGCGGATCTGGTGCCGACCTGGAACTACGTCGCCGTCCACCTCTTCGGCGAGTTGCGGCTCGGCGATCCGGACGGCCTGCTCGGGCATCTCGAGCGGGTCTCGGCGCGGTTCGAGGCGGGGCTCGCGCCGAAGCCGCCCTGGACGCACCACAAGATGTCCGACGGCGTGATGGCGCGCATGATGCGCCAGATCCTGCCGGTGGAGATGACCCTCGCGCGCGTCGAGAGCACCTTCAAGCTCAACCAGAACCGCACGCCCGCGGCCCGCGCCGGCGCCGCCGAGCGCCTCGCCGAGGGGCGCACCCCGGGGCAGGAGACCGCCGCCCTCGCCCGGCTCATGCGCGGCGTCCCCGAGGACTGACACCAAATCTTCAAATCCGCGCCGGCGCACGCTGTGCTACCCCTCGGACAGGGCGCCCGCGCCCCGGACGGAGCCGAGGGAGGCAGCGATGGACGATCCGACGCCGGACAAGTTGTCCCAGGACTGGCTGAAGGCCGAGCTCGAGGAGAGCCTCGACGAGGACTACGAGCTCGAATTCGAGGACGAGATCCTCAGCCGGAAGGTCAAGGAGATCTATCGCCAGCAGCACCCGGACGCGCTCGACCGCAAGGTCTATTTCGAGGCGCTCCTGCGGCTGCAGGCCGAACTCATCAAGGTGCAGGACTGGGTGGAGCATACCGGCGCCAAGGTCTGCATCCTCTTCGAGGGGCGCGACTCCGCGGGCAAGGGCGGCGTCATCAAGCGCATCACCCAGCGCCTCAACCCCCGTGTGGCCCGGGTCGTGGCGCTGCAGAAGCCGACCGAGCGCGAGCGCACCCAGTGGTATTTCCAGCGCTACGTGCAGCATCTGCCCGCCGGAGGCGAGATCGTGCTGTTCGACCGCTCCTGGTACAACCGCGCCGGCGTCGAGCGGGTGATGGGCTTCGCGAGCGAGGACCAGGTGGAGATGTTCTTCCGCGATGTCGTGGAATTCGAGCGGATGCTGGTCCGCAACGACATCATCTTGCTGAAATACTGGTTCTCGATCACCGACGAGGAGCAGCAGCTGCGCTTCCTCGTGCGGATCCACGATCCGATGAAGCAGTGGAAGCTCTCGCCGATGGACCTGCAGTCCCGCGTGCGCTGGGAGTCCTACACCAAGGCCAAGGAGGAGATGTTCGAGCGCACGAACATTCCCGAGGCCCCTTGGTATATCGTCGAGGGCAACGACAAGAAGCGCGAGCGGCTGAACTGCATCGCCCATATCCTCTCGAAGATCCCCTACACCGAAGTGCCGCGCGAGACGGTGGAGCTGCCCGAGCGGGTCTACAACCCCGATTACGAGCGGCGCATCCTGCCGGACGAGCTCTACGTGCCGAAGCTCTATTGAGCGGCTGGCGGATCCGCGCGCCGGGGCCGGAGGACCGCCCGGCGCTCCAGGGCTTCATGGCCGCGCTCCAGGAGGTCGAGCGGGCGATGGAGCCCAACCGCCGCCCGGGCGCGGAGATGGCGGCGGCGCATCTCGACTGGCTCCTCGCCGAGACCGCCCGCCACCCGGCCGCGGGCGCGCGCCTCGCCGAGGACGCCGACGGCCCCGCGGGCTTCGTCATCTGGCATGTGGAGACCGAGGGGGGCGACTACGTGCTCCCGGCGAACCGCGTGCTCGGATGCATCACCGATCTCTACGTCGCCCCCCGGGCCCGCCGGCAGGGGCTCGCGACCCGGCTGATCGCCGCCGCCGAGGCCCATCTCGCGGCCCACGGGCTCGCGCGGGTGACGATCGCGGCGCTCCCGGCCAATGCGGCGGCGCGCGCGGCCTACGAGCGGGCGGGCTACGCGCAGGCGCTCGTCGTCTTCGCCAAGGGGCTCTAAGCCGCGCCCGCGCCTTGTCGGAGCCGCGCCCGGCCCCCATAACATCGCGGAACGACCCCCAAGGAGTGACCCCATGGATCCCGCCGACTGGTGGACCGCCTTCGCCGTCCTCGGCCTGCTCTGCCTCTCCGCCTTCTTCTCTGGCAGCGAGACCGCCCTCACCGCGACCAACCGCGCGAACATGCACCAGTTCGCCGCCAAGGGCTCGAAGGGCGCCAAGATCGCGCTCGAGCTCACCGAGGACAACGAGCGGCTGATCGGCTCGATCCTGCTCGGCAACAATCTCGTCAACGTGCTCGCCACCGCGCTCGCCACCGCCTTCTTCACCGCGGTGCTCGGCGAGGGGGGCGTGGCCTATGCGACGCTCGTGATGACGATCCTCGTCACCGTCTTCGCCGAGGTCGCGCCCAAGACCTACGCGATCACCACCGCGACGCAGTCCTCGATCCGGGTGGCGCCGATCATCCGGGTGGTGGTGCGGGTCTTCGCGCCCGTGGTCGGCGCGATCACCTTCTTCGTGCGCGGCGCCTTCCGCCTGCTCGGCATCACCGTCGACCCCGACGCCCATGTCCTCGCCCCGCACGAGGAGATCCGCGGCGCGATCGACCTGCACCACCACGAAGGCGGCGTGCAGCGCGACGAGCGGGACCGGCTGCTCGCCGCGCTCGAATTGCGCGAGCGCGAGGTGGCCGACGTGATGCGCCACCGCCGCGACATCGCCTCGATCTCCGCCGACGAGCCGCCCGAGGAGATCGTCTCCTACTGTCTCGCGAGCCCGCATACGCGCATCCCGCTCTGGCGCGGCGAGCCGGAGAACATCGTGGGCGTCCTGCACGCGAAGGACCTGCTGCGCGCCGTCGACCGACAGGTCCGCGGCGGGGAGGAGACCGTCAACGTCGCGGAGGCGCTCGCGACGCTCGACGTGATGGCCGTCGCCCGCAAGCCCTGGTTCGTGCCCGACACCCGCCCCCTCGACGACCAACTCCGCGCCTTCCTCAAGCAGCGCCACCATTTCGCGCTGGTGGTCGACGAATACGGCACGCTGCAGGGGCTCGTGACGCTCGAGGACATCCTCGAGGAGATCGTCGGCGAGATCGCGGACGAGCACGACATCGAGGCCGAGGAGATCGTGCGCGAGTCCGGCGGGGCCATCGTCGTCCCGGGCTCGATGTCGATCCGCAACCTCAACCGCGCCTGCGACTGGTCGCTGCCCGACGACGAGGCGACCACGATCGCGGGGCTGATGATCCACGAGGCCCAGGCGATCCCGACCGAGGGGCAGATCTTCGCCTTCCACGGGGTGCGCTTCGAGGTGATCGAGCGCCAGCGCCAGCAGATCACGAAGCTGCGTCTGAAGCCGATCCGTCAGAAGGCGGGCTGACCCGGGTTCCGGGCGGGAAGAGATCTCGGACGAGGGGTCCGAGCTTTGCCTCGGTCGGGCCGAACTTGCCCATATTGCCCCCGCCCATCCGGGCGTCGTATTCGGCCGAGCCCACCGGGCGCCCCTCGTGCCAGACCTCGAGCCGCGCATAGTGGAGATACATCGCGAGATCCCAACGCCAGTTCGCGGTGTAGACGAGGATGGTGGGGCAGCCCGTCTCCGGGAGCTCGCGATAGACCTCGACGGGGATCCCCTGGCGCTCGATCATGTCGACGAGGGCGGGCTCGAACCCGCCCATCAGCACCTCGGGATTGGTGCGCAGGCAGACCCGCTCGATCCCCTCGGCGGCGACGGGATCGACGCTCTGCGTGATCGTGCATCCCGCGAGCCCGGCTGCGAGCGCGGCTGCGGCGAGATTGGACGGTCTCATCGGCACGTCCCCCTCCGGACGGGTCGCCGGTGGTCTGGCCGGGCGGCTCAGCCCTTGAGGCGCCCCACCTTGCCGGCCCAGGCCTTGACCTTGGGCGCGAGCTTCGGGTCGCTCTTCATGCCGCCGGCGACGGCCTTCTTGGCCTCGGCGAGCTTGGCCTTGATGGCGGTGCTCATCTGCATTTCCTCTTCCTCGAGCTCCTCGCAGAGCTGAAGGGTCTCCTCCTCCTCCTCGATCAGCTTCTTCGCCTTGGCGCGGGCCTTGGCGATCTTGGCCTTTTCCTTCTGCAGCGTGGCTTGCAGGGCCTGGAGCTCGGCGACGGGGTCGGCGGTCTTCGACATGGCCATATCCTCGGATCGGGGCTCTTGCCAAAAAAATGCCACGATCGGCGCCTCCGGACAAGCGTTGCTCAGGGCGACTTGGAGAGCTTGAGGAGCTCCTTGCAGACCTGCTCCCAGCGGTCCTCGATCTCGTCGGCCTTCTTGGCGCGGCGCTCGACGTCCTTGAGGCGGGACTGCGCGTCCGCGTCGCGCCGGCGCATGCGGCGGACGAGCTCCTTCTCGCGGTCCTTCGCCTTCGCCTTGACCGCCTCGGCGAGCTCGTCGTCGAGCTCGCGGATCGTCTTGGAGAGCTTGCGCGACAGGTCGAGCTCGTAGAGCAGCGGGACCTGGGTGCGCTTGATCATGGTGCGGATGGCGTGGAGCTGGCGGATTTGGCGCTGCAGCTCGCGGCGCAGCTTCTCCATGGCCCGCAGGCGGCGGCGGAGCTGCGGGCGGAGCTGGTCGTCGCCGTCCTTGATCGCCTTTTCCAGCTTGCGCAGGTTCTTCGATTTGCTCGCCATGGCCCTCGCCTTCTCTCGCCGCGGGCGCGATGATGCGCCGGGCCGGGGGGCTTCGCCAAGGGGCGGGCTGGACGGCGCGCGGCCCGGCTCGCTAGTCTCGCGCGCGCAGCAGCGAGGGAGCGGTCGGATGCGGGCGGTTTGGTACGAGGGCTTCGGCCCGGCGGAGGAGGTCCTCGTCGCCGGCGAGATGGCGGATCCGCAGCCCGGCCCCGGCGAGGTGCTCGTCCGCCTCGGCGCCTCGGGGGTGAACCCCTCCGACGTCAAGCTCCGCGCCGGCGCCCGGCCCGGCGCCACCATGGCCTATCCGCGCATCGTGCCCCATTCCGACGGGGCGGGCGTCGTCGAGGCCGTGGGCGAGGGGGTGCCGGAGGAGCGCATCGGCCGGCGCGTCTGGCTCTGGAACGGGCAGTGGCGCCGCCCTCTCGGCACCGCGGCCGAGCTGATCGCGCTCCCCGCCGCGCACACCGCGCCGCTGCCGGACGGCACCTCCAACGCCGAGGGCGCCTGCCTCGGCATCCCCGCCATGACCGCCTGGACGACGCTCTTCGCGGACGGCCCCATCGCCGGGCGCTCGGTGCTGATCACGGGCGGCGCGGGCTCTGTCGGGCGCTATGCCGTGCAGATGGCGCGGATCGGCGGCGCGGCGCAGGTCTTCGTCACCGTCTCGGGCCCCGAGAAGGCGGCGCATTCGACCTCCCACGACCACGCCCCCGACGCGGTGATCGACTACACCCGCGAGGACGTCGCCGAGCGGGTCCTCTCCATGACCAACGGGCGCGGGGTCGACCGCATCGTGGAGGTGGAGTTCGGCGGCAATCTCCCGGCCACCGAGCGGATGATCGCCGAGGGCGGCACGATCGCGGCCTATGCCTCGATGGGCGCGCCCGCGCCCTCCCTGCCCTTCTACCCGCTCATGTTCAAGAACGTGACGCTGCGCCTCGTGCTGGTCTATCTGCTCGACCCGGCGACGCGGGCGCGGGGCGCGGCGGAGCTGACAGGCTGGCTCTCGGACGGGCGGCTCTCCCACGCGGTCGGCGCCGAGTTTCCGCTCTCCGAGACCGCGGCGGCGCATCGCGCGGTGGAGACGGGGCGCACGCTCGGCACGGTCGTCGTCCGCCCCTGAGGGGGCGTCAGTCGCGCAGATGCCGCCGCAGCACCTCGGCGCAGATCTCGTCGCGCAGGAGCCCGCGGGCGGCCAGTTCCTCGTCCGACAGCGCCTGCAGCGCCTCGTAGTCCGCCGCCGCGCGGCAGGCGGCGCCGACGCGCCCGACCGCCGTCAGCGCGCTCGCGATCACCCGGAAGCCGCCCGCCTCGTCGCGGGCATCGCTCATGAAGGACATGCGGCCGATCTCCTGAAAGTCCTGCCTCGCCGAACACTTTGCTGCAGTGCAAGGTATTGTGCAACGCACAATAGGCAAGACCCCCGCGGCCTGGGCGCGACGCTGTGGCCCCGGCGCCATAGCAGCGGGCCTCAGCCGCGCTGCGCCGCCGCCCCGAGCAACCGGGCGAGCCGCGCCACCCCCTCCGGAATCCGCTCGGCCGAGATCGAGGAGAAGCCGAGGCGCAGATGCCGCGCCCCGTCCGCCTCGCGCGCGAAGAAGGCCCCGGCGGGCTCCACGAGCACCCCCTCCCCGAGCGCGCGCCGGGCGAGCGCCGCGCTGTCGAAGCCCGGCGGCCCGGTCAGCCAGAACGACGACCCGCCGAAGCCCGGCGCCTCCGCCCAGCCCGGCATCTCCTCGGCGAGCGCGTCGCGCAGCGCCAGCCACCGCGCCCGGTAGACCCGGTGGATGCGGCGCACGAGCGCGTCGTAGTCCCCCGCCCCCATGAAGAGCGCCGCGGCCCGCTGGTTGTTGCCGGGGGGGTGGCGCAGCATCATCCGCCGCAGCGCCCTCAGCCGCTCGATCAGCGCCGGCGCGCCGACGACGAAGCCGAGCCGCAGCCCCGGCATCACCGATTTCGAGAGCGAGCCGACATAGACGACCCGGCCCTCCCCGTCGAGCGATTTGAGCGCCGGACGCGGAGCGCCCATGTAATTGGTCTCGAACTCGTAGTCGTCCTCCACGATCACGAAATCCTCCGTCCGCGCCCGCTCGAGCAGCGCCTGGCGCCGCTCGAGGCTCATCGTGACGGTCGTCGGATAGTGGTGCGACGGGGTGACGAACACGACCCGCGCGCCGCCGAGCCCGGGGTCGAGCGTCATCCCCTCGCGATCGACCGGGACGGGGCGCAGATCCACCCGCCGCGTCAGCAGCATGTTGCGCAGATCCGGATAGCCCGGGTCCTCCATGGCGCAAGGGGTGCCCGCCTCGGCGAGGAAGGCCGCGACGAGATAGAGCGCGTTCTGCGCACCGAGGGTGACGAGGATCTGCTCCGGCCCCGCCTGCACGCCCCGGCGCGGCAGGATACGCCGGGCGATCTCCTCGAGCAGCAGCGGATCGTCCTGGCCGTATTGGTCGACGGTCCAGGCATCGAGCCAGCGCTTGCCCATCGCCCGGCGCATCGCGTCGCGCCACTCGCCGATGGGGAAGATGGTGTGGTCCACTTGGCCGTAGATGAAGGGATACGGGTGGGCGGCCCAGTCCTCGGGCCGGGCGAGGAAACGCAGATCGTCGAAGGCCTTGACGGCGCGGGCCGCCCAGTCGACGGCGCCCTCGGCGACCGGGCTCGGCGCGGGGTCCGGCGCGGCGGCGAGGCCCTCCACCGCCGCCGGATCGACATAGAAGCCGGAGCGCTCGCGCGCCTGCAGGAAGCCCTCGGCGACGAGCGCCTGATAGGCGAGCGTCACCGTGTTGCGGCTGACCGCGAGCCGCCCGGCCATGGCGCGCGTCGAGGGCACGGGCTCGCCGGCGCGGAGCTGCCCCGCGGCGATGGCGCCGACGAGCAGCTCGCGAATCTGCGCCTGCAGACTGGCCGGCCGCTCCCGGTCGAGATGGTAGAGGGCGTCGCGCATCGGGCTCTGGATCGTCTCGCTTTGCGAACTGGACCCATGAACCCTAGGCCGGCCGCCCGCCTCCCCGCAAGCGCCGCGGTTCCGCCTCGCGCCGGACGGGCTTCGCCCGCCCGACCCGAGCCGTCCGTGCCCACCCCCACCCCCGCCCCCACCCTGCGCGGCTCTGCCGCGCAGGGTGGGGGCGGGGGTGGGGGTGGGCGTTCGTCGGAAGGCTTCGGCGCCGTCAGGCGACGGAGCCGCGCGAAACCGGCGCGACCCCTCTGGCTCCACCCCCATCCGCGTTCTGGCCCTAAAGGGCGGCTGCGCATGCCGTTACCGTGCCGCAAACACAGGAGGACCCTCCGATGCACGATCTCGACATCGCCGGCGCCGACCGCGCCAACTCCCTCGAAGAGCACTGGATGCCCTTCACCGGCAATCGCGACTTCAAGGAGAGCCCGCGCCTCGTCGTCAAGGGCGAGGGCATGTATTACACCGACCACAAGGGCGGACGGGTGATCGACGGCTCCTCGGCGCTGTTCTGCTCCCCCGCCGGGCATTGCCGGCCGGAGATCGCCGAAGCGGTCCATCGCCAGCTCGCCACCAACTCCTACAACCCGCATTTCCAGATGGGCCATCCGGGCTCCTTCGAGCTCGCGCGCCGGGTGGCGGGGCTCCTGCCGGAGCCGCTCAACCACGTCTTCTTCGTGAATTCCGGGTCGGAGGCGGTGGACACCGCGCTCAAGATCGTCATGGCCTATCACCGCGCCCGCGGCGAGAGCCAGCGGCTGCGCTTCGTCTCGCGGGAGCGGGCCTATCACGGGGTGAACATGGGCGGGCTCTCGCTCTCGGGGATGGTGAAGAACCGCGAGAGCTTCCCGGTGACGCTGCCCAACGTCGTGATGATGCGCCACACCTGGACCGGGCAGGAGCTCTTCTGCGACGGCCAGCCGGAGCGCGACGGGTTGGAGCTCGCCAACGATCTCGAGCGGCACTGCCAGACCTATGGGGGCAGCACGATCGCGGCGGTCTTCATCGAGCCGGTGGCGGGGTCGACGGGGACGCTCGTGCCGCCCAAGGGCTATCTCGAGCGAGTGCGCGAGATTTGCGACGCGCATGGGATTCTCCTCGTGTTCGACGAGGTGATCACCGGGTTCGGGCGGCTCGGGGCGCCCTTCGCGAGCCAGCTCTTCGGGGTGACGCCGGATATCTGCACCATGGCCAAGGCGCTGACCAACGGGGCGATCCCGATGGGCGCGGTCGCGGTGAAGGACGGGATCTACGAGGCGGTGGTGGACGCCGCCCCCGAGAACGCCATCGAGTTCTTTCACGGCTACACCTATTCGGCGCATCCCGTGGCCTGCGCGGCGGGCAACGCGGCGCTCGAGATCTACCGCTCGGAGGGGCTGTTCGAGCGGGCGGCGGAGATGGCGCCCTATTTCGCGGAGGCGGCGATGAGCCTGCGCGACCATCAGATGGTCAAGGACATCCGGACGATCGGGATGATGTCGGGCATCGAGGTGCATGCGGGCGAGAAGCCCGGGCTGCGCGGGCAGGAGTTGCAGAAGGCGATGTTCTGGAACGGGGCGCATGTGAAGTTCACCGGCGATGTGGGGATCCTGGCGCCGGCCTTCGTGGCGGAGCGGGCGCATATCGACGAGATCGTCGACAAGTTCCGCCGGACCCTCGACGCGGCCGCCTGAGGGGGGCTTGGCGGGGGCTCGTCGCGCCGGGGGGATCGACCCCCCGTCGCGCCGCCGTCGCGGGCGGGGCCCGCGCCGGGGGGCGTGGGGCGAGCGACTGGGCCTCGTGCAGCCGGGGCGCGCGTGAGATGCGGCGCGGTCTGCCGGTGATCGAGACGCCGCGGCTTCGTTTGCGGCCGCGGCGGATGGCGGATTTCGCGGACTGCCTCGCGCTCGACCGGGAACCGGGGACCACGGATCTGATCGCGGGGCCCTGGGGCGATCCCGCGGCGCATGAGGCGTTCCTGCGGGCGCGGATCCGGGGGCCTTATCCGCCGGGGCTCGGCTATTGGGTGATCGCGCGGGCGGAGCGGCCGGGAGAATTTCTCGGCTGGGTGATGCTGATTCCGGAGGACGCGGTCGGCCCGGAGGTGGAGATCGGCTGGCGGGTGCTGCGCCGCGCGCGCGGGCGGGGCTATGCGCCGGAGGCCGCGGCAAATCTCCTCGCGCACGGCTTCGCGCGGGCGGGGCTCTCCCGGGTGGTCGCGGAGATCCACCGGGAGAACGCGGCCTCGCGCCGGGTGGCGGAGAAGATCGGCATGCGGCGCGTCCGCGATCCGGCGCCGGGCCGGGCGGAGCACATGCTCTACGAGGCGCGGATCGACTGCGCGCGGTGAGGCTCGGCGGGCCGGATCAGCCCTCGGCGGCGGAGGCGGCGCGCGGGGCCGGACGGGCCGCGCGGGCCGGGGCGAGGTCGCAGAGGCAAAGCAGGTCGCCGTCGCGGAAGCGCAGCGTCCGAACCTCGGGGCGCATGGCCTCGGCGAGGGTCTCGATCGGCTCGAGATTGAGGCCGGTCTTGCCGGAGCCGAGGAGGATCGGCGCCACCATCAGATGCAGTTCGTCGAGGGTGCCGGCGTCGATGAAGCGGGCGAGGGTGTCGGCCCCGCCTTCGACGAGGACGGAGCGCGCGCCGCGCGCGGCCAGGGCGCGCAGGATGTCGGCGGGGGGGATGAGCCCGTCGGCCCGGGGCGGCAGCGCGAGGCCCTCGACGCCCGGGGGCACCCGGCTGCCGGGGGCCGTGATCGCGAGCACCGGGCCCGCGCCGTCGGAGAGCATTCTGAGATCCGGGGGCATGCGCCCGCTCGGGTCGATCACCACGCGCAGGGGGGTGGGCCCGGGCACGAGGCGGGTGGTGAGCTGCGGGTCGTCGGCGATGGCGGTGCCGATGCCGACCACAACCGCGTCGACGCGGGCGCGAAGGCGGTGGAGGTGGCGCAGCGCCTCCCGCCCGTTGATGTATTTCGAGGCGCCCGAGGGGGTGGCGATGCGCCCGTCGAGGGATTGTCCGAGCTGGCCGACCACCACCGGGCGCCCCGGCGCGCGGCGTGCGAGGCCGGCGAGGGCGGTCTCGGGGTCGTAGTCCACGGCGCGGCGTCCGGGCGGGGGAAGGGTCACGGGGCGCGGTCCTCTCTGTCGCATCGGCGGGTCAGGCAGGCTGGGCCGGCACGGCCCCGCCCGGGCCCGCGAGGCCGGGGGCCGCAGCGCGGGCGCCGGGAGAGGCGGGCCGCGCCCCATCGCGCCAAGGCTGTCGCTTCAGCCAGCCCACGAGATAAGCCACACCTATGAGAATGGCAAAGCCTGCGAGGTTCACGCCCGCGCGGGTCCAGACATCGCGGCCGAGAACGTCCATCAGCCAGCCGTTGAAGCGGGCGAGCGGGATCGAGACGACGAAGACCGCGAGGCTCTGGGTGCCGACCTTGCGGATCACCGGCACGGCCTTCAGCACCATGTCGCGTGCGAGCCAGCGCCGGCCGGAGGGGCCGACCGCCGCCCAGATCACCAGGACGAGCGCCACGAGATGGGCGAGCTGGAGCATCCCCTGCTGGTTGAAGCTGAGCCGGGCGTCGACCACGGCGGCGTAACCGGGGAAGAGCGCGTCGGTCTCGGCCGGATAGGCCACGGGCAGGGTGAGCAGGAGGACGGCCGCGGCCGCGCGCGTCCAGCGCCGGGAGGGGGCTGGGGCGGGGAAGCCCTCCGTGAGCCGCACGCCCCGCGGACCCACCGCCGCCCAGGCGAGATAGGCGACCGCCAGGAAATGCGCGAAGCGCCCGAAGCCCTGCCAGGTCTTCCACCGGAGCGGCTCGAGGAAGGCGCGCAGCGCCACCACGGCGTCATGCGCCCAGGTGCCGGCGATGAGCGAATAGCCGCCGTGGATCTTGTACCAGGCGAGCGGGATGGTGAGCAGCACCACCGCCGCGGCGGCGAGCACCAGCGGGCGCGTCACCGGGGGGGCGGGCAGCCAGCCCATGCCGAAGGCGAAGCCCGTGAAGAACACGATCTGCCAGGCGAAGGGGTTGAAGAACCAGGTATTCTCGCCGAAGGGGTTGGCGGGGAGGTTCATCCAGAGGAAGGGCCGGCCGAGGGCGGCGATCGCCTCCTGCCAGGGGGCCGGGTCCTCCACCCCCTCGATCAGCCGCGCATAGCCCGCCAGATTGGCCATCGCCCAGACCGCGATCATGCCGGCGAAGACCGCCCGCGGCCCGCCGAGCCGGTGGAGCCCCATGACGAGGGGGATCATGCCGAGGATCACGAGATACATCGGCAGGATGTCGAAGAGCCCGGGGACGTAGGTGAGCGTCAGCAGCCCGATCAGCGCCTCGCCGGTGCGCTCGAAGAAGGGCACGACATAGGGCCCCTCGATATAGGGAATGTCGCGGTTGCCGATCCCGAAATGGTCGATCGCGAAGAGCATGGCGGCGGTGAAGAGGAAGATGCCGACATGCGCCCAATAGACCTGCCAGACCCGGAAGCCGATCCGCGCGGCCCCGAGCAGGAACCCCTTGTTGGCGAAGACCGCGCCGAAGGCGAGCGCCGAGGCGAGCCCCGAGCAGAAGACGAAGATCTCGGTGGCGTCGGAGAAGCCGAAGCGGGCGGGGATCCAGAGCGTCCAGGAGTTCCCCGGCGTGTGGGCGAGCAGGATGATGAACATCGCGATGCCGCGGAAGAAGTCGAGCCGCGGCTCGCGCGGGCGCTTGGCCCGCGGGTCGCGCTGGGCGGTCTCTGTCGGCTGCTCGGCCATGCGTGGTCCTCGTCTCGGCGGCGCGCTCGGTCGAACGCGCCGCGGGCGTCATTCCGCCGGGACGGCGGCTCTCGCCCGGGAGATAGCGGCAAGCCGGCGCTCGGTGAAGCCGTCCTCGGCGCCGCGGCGCTCGGCGCGGGCGCGCAGCTCGGCCTCCGCCGCGTCCCAGAGCCCGGCGCGGATGCCGGCCTCGATCATCAGGCGGGAGAACACGTCGCGCTGGGCGTGGCTGCCGCCGACCGCCTGGAGCGCGCCGCGTGCGGCCCGGAGCCGCTCGAAGGCGAGATCGTGGCGCCCCGCGCGGAACGCGGCGAGGCCGAGGGCCGCGGGGTGCCCCGCGACGGCGGCGACCTCGTGCATGTCGTGGTCGCAGCGGGCGGCGTCGGCGGCGAGGCGCTCGATCAGCCGGTCGGCCTCGGCGCGCCGCTCCCCGCCCTCGAGCGCCAGGAGATAGTGGAGATCGGCGAAGACCACCGCGCCGTCCTCGACCCGGCCGGCGGCGAGCGCGGCCAGTTCCTCCCAGCGCGTGCCCACATCGGCGCCCTCGATCTCGAGGCGCGCGAGCAGGGAGGCGGCGTTGGCGATGTCGCGGTAGTCGTCGGTGCGCTCCGCGCGCACGCGGGTGTCGTAGAGCGCGAGCACCCGGTCGGTCTCGCCCCGGTCGAGATGGAAGAGCGCGAGGTGCCACCAGCAATGGGCGCCGAAATTGTTGCAATGCGCCCAGCGGTCGGACTGCCCCTCGAGCCAGGCGATGCCGGCCTCCGTGCGCGCCGTCATGTCGTAGACATGGGCGACGGCGTGGAGCCCCCAGGCATCGTCCGGCGCGATCTCGAGGGCGGCGCGGCCCGCGCGCTCGGCGGCGGCGTAGTCTCCCGCCTCCTCGCGGGCGAAGGCGAGGCAGCCGGCGACATAGCCCGCATGGGGATGATCCGGCCCGAAGGCCGGGCGCGCGGCCTCGGCCATGCGCAGCATCCCCCGCCGGTCGCCGAGGACGAATCGGATGGCGTGGTCGAGCTTGACGGCGAGCGGGTCCTGCGGCGTCTCCGCGAGCGCCGCCTCGAGGCGGGCGACCGCACCCGTCGGGCTGCCCGCGAGCCACTCGCCGAGGGCGCGGACATAGGCCCGCTCGCGCCGCGTGCCCCCTGCCCGCTCGAGCGCGGCGAGCGCCCTGGCATGCGCCTCGCGCGCCGGGGCCTGAAGCTCCCGCCGGCCGAGGAGGAGCGTGAACAGCCCCTTCGCCGCCCAGCCGAGCGCGAAATCGGGGGCGAGGTCCAGCGTTTCGGCGAGGCGGTCCGGCGTCTCCCGCCCGTGGCGCAGAACGGCGAGGACGGTCGCGTCCCATGCAGGCACCGCGGCGGGAGCGTCGAGGGTGAGGCGGAGCCCGGCGGCGTCGCGCAAGTCCATTGGCATCGCTCTCCTTTGGCGGCATGATCCGGCCGCACCTGCGAAAGGTGGCAGCCGTGGCGTGGAATTTCACCTGACATCTTTGTCAAATCGGGGAGAGCGGAGCATGGCACGGACGGCGCTTTGGGCCTCGGCGGCGGGCCTGCTCGCGGTGGCCGCGGCGGCCTACTCGGCCCGCGGCGGGCTCGCCGGCGACGGGCTCGTCTATGCGGCGGGCGCGGTCCTCGGCGCGCTCGCGGGCTTCGCCCTCTACCACGCGGCCTTCGGCTTCACGGCGGCCTGGCGGCGGATGGTGCGCGAGCGCCGGGGCGCTGGGCTGCGCGCGCAGATGCTCCTGATCGGCCTCGCCTCGGCGGCGACCTATCCCTTGATCGGTTTCGAGGAGATCACCGGCTGGAACATGCACCCCGTGGTCCTGCCGATGAGCTTCGCCTCCGCCTTCGGCGCCTTCGTCTTCGGGGTGGGGATGCAGCTCGGCGGCGGCTGCGCCTCCGGCACGCTCTTCACCGTGGGCGGGGGCTCGACACGGATGGTGGCGACCCTCGCCGCCTTCGTCGCGGGCTCGGTGATCGCGACGGCGCATCTCCACGAGATCTGGTTCGGCCTCGGCGAGCGCATCGGCTGGCCGACGATCCCCGGGGTCTCCGTTGTCTCGGCCTTCGGCCCGATCGGGGGGCTCCTCGCGCTCTTCGCGCTCCTCGCGGCGATCTGGGGGGCCAGCGTCCTCGTCGAGCGGCGCGCCCATGGCGGGCTCGACCCGCTGCGCGCCCAGGGCTCCTGGCGCGCGGGGCCCTGGGGCTATGCGGCGGGGGCGGTGGCGCTCGCGGCCGTCTCGATCGGCTGCTTCCTGCTCTTCCAGCGGCCCTGGGGGGTGACCTCGGGCTTCGCCCTCTGGGGCGCCAAGATCGCCGAGGGGATGGGCGTCGAGCTGCGCGACTGGGGCTACTGGCAGCCCGCCTGGCGCGTCGCCCAGCTCGAGGCGAGCGTCTTCGCCGACCGCATCTCGGTGATGAATTTCGGGATCGTGCTCGGCGCCATGGCCGCGGCCGCCCTCGCCGGACGCTTCGCCCCGGGCTGGCGGATCACCCCGCGCGAGCTCGCCACCGCCGTGATCGGCGGGCTCCTGATGGGCTACGGCGCGCGCCTCGCCTTCGGCTGCAACATCGGCGCCTATCTGGGCGGGCTCGTCTCTGGCTCGCTGCACGGGCTCTGGTGGATGGCCTTCGGCTTCGCCGGGTCCTGGCTCGGCGCCCGGCTGCGCGCGACCCTGGCGATGGACGCGCCCTGGCCCCGCTTCCGAGCCCCGGCCTGAGCCCGCCCGCACCCGCCGCAGAATAGCCCTGGACAGCCCGCCCGCGCTTGCACTAAACACCCCGCATCGCGGGCGGGAACCCCGCAGGCCCAGGTAGCTCAGTTGGTAGAGCAGCGGATTGAAAATCCGCGTGTCGGTGGTTCGAATCCGCCCCTGGGCACCATATCTCCTTCCGCACATTGATTTCACTGCGCTTTTTACGCCTTCGCGTGGAGTGTGTTTAGGGGATTGTGTAGTGTTCCCTTCCAGCGTGACCGTGCCTGGAAGCCGAGAGCCGGCTCATCCCGTCGTCGGGCCAGTCCCCTCGATTCCGCCTCTAAGCCGCTCCCATAGCTGGCCCGGCCCCAGCAGGATGTCCTTCAGGCCGCGACGCACCTCTTCATGCTCAAGCGCCTCTCGGCTGCCCCCGAGCAGATGGGCGACGTTCGCCCGGAAGTGCTCCACCACCACCTGGACCTTCTGCGCGATGTTGTAGGGGTGGAGCTTCACCCAGCTCATCAGCCCCCGCATGGCGGCGTCGCGCTCGACCTCCTCGGAGGCCATCTCCTTGCCCTGCTGGGCCAGGCGGAAGGCGAGGCTGTAGGGCGTGTAGTTCTGCAGCACGTCGAGGATGAAGCCCTCCTCGATCGCTTGGCGCATCGAGTAGAGATGGAAGGGCTCCGGCAGATTCTCCGGCCCCGCAGGAAGGTCTGGCCGGGATCGCCGCCCGAACAGCTCCAACGTCTTGGCCTTCGGGGTCGCGGTGAACGCCACATAGGTGATCCCGGCGTCGCTCGCCCGGCTTCTCATCTGAGCGGCCAGAAGGTCCTCGGTGCTGACCTCGCCCCCGTCCCGCAGCTCCTCGAGTTCCTCGGCCGAGAGGGTCTCCTTGGCCTTGAACTGACCGAGCACGTCGGTCATCGCGCCCTCGAGCACGTTCGACGTCGAGTTCTGCAGCACCCGCCCGGTGAACTTCGCCACGGTGCTCCTCGCGACACCGCGGGCCCAGCCGGAGGAGAGCCGCGCCGCGACCTTGCCGGAGACGCCCTTGACGACCTTCTCGGCGTATTTCCCGCGGGTGATCGCGCCGACGGTGCCGCCGATGAAGCTGTCGCGCAGCACGTTCACGGTCGCGGTCCCCGCTCCTTGCGAGGTGCCGGCGAGCCCCTTGCCGACCTCGAAGGCGATCGCCTCGACGGCGGCCGTGCCTGCGCCCGCGACGAAGCCGGTCGCCACGGCGCCCATGCCGAGGGTCGCGACCGCGGGCCCCGCCATGATGCCGAGCGAGGTGAAGGCCGCCGTCCGCGTGAACTCGAGCGCCGAGACCCAGGCCCCGCCGCCCTCGATCACCGACTTGCGGTAGGCCCGGATCTCCGCGAGCGCTTTGTTGATCTGCGCCTCGGCCGGCGGAATCGCCGCATGCAGCTTCTTCACGTCCTGCGACTTCAGCGCGGCCTCGACCTTGGCGAGCTCGCCCTCCGCCGCCTTCAGCGGGCTCTCCTTCGGGAAGGTCGCGCCCGTGTAGCTGTCGATCAGCCAGCCGACGACGTATTGCTCGCTCTTGAGCTCCTTCAGCGTGTCGAAGGTGGTCCGCGCCTCGATCACGCGCCAGCGCATGTCGTGGAAGGTGCCCTTGCGGAACTGCGCGCAGATGCGCCGCTGCACGATTTGGTAATCGCTCTTGCTGAGCAGGTAGCGCTTGCCACGCAGCACGATCTCGTACTCCGCCGGCTCGCAGATCGAGGCGAAGTGCAGCGCCTCCATGGTGAGATCGTCGGCTTCGCCGGTGGCCGGGATCGCCGAGTCGCGCTGGAAGCGCATCAGCGTCTCGACGAAGGCCCGCGTGACGTAGCCCTTGGCGTTGTCGACCTTGTAGCCTGCCGCGTAGAGCAGGCCCTGCACCTCCTGCGCCCTTGCGCTGCTGGTGCCGATAAGTTCATGCATTCCCATGAGTGTTCGTCCTCGGAAGGGGGGCCGCGGCGGGCCTCAGAGCCAGAAGCCGGGGCGGGCGGCGAGCCGGTGGTGCTCGCCGCGCGTCAGGCCGATATCGGCGAGCATGCGGTCGGTGACCGTCTGCGGCAGCCGTCCGACGACGGTGCCGGTGCGCGCGTGGGGGCCCCGTGGGCGGGTCCACGCGCCGACCGCCGCGAGGAGGGCGGGCATGCGGACTTGCGGGATGTGCGGCGCCCTGTGGCAGAGCGCCGAGATCAGAAGCCTGTCGGCGATCATCGGGTCGTCCTTTCGGTTTGCGCGGTTCGGCCCGGGCCATCGGCCGGCGGACGGGTCTTGCGGCGGTGCGTGGTCGGACACCGTGAGCGCTGACGGAGGCATCCTGTGAATTCGCCGTGAAACCCGCCCTCGCGCGCAGACCGGGGTCGGTTGGAGCGCAGGGCCGCCGCGGCGAGCCTGGCGGACGGATCGCGACGCGCCCATGCCCTGCCCGATCGGGGCCGCCCGGTCACGGCAGCGGGGCGGGCTCGATCCGACTGCATCGACCGAGCCGGGGCCGCCGCGACCGCCCCCGAAAAGACCGGAGCCCCCGCTTTCGCGGAGGCTCCTTCGTTCCTTCGACTGGCGCCGTGGCGGGATCCGGGCCGGCGGGGCGAAGCGCCTCGGGGCCGGCATTGTCCGCCGAGCCATGGGTCGTCACCTCCACAGGCCGAACAGCCGACGGAGCGCACCGCCGCGCACCCTCGTCCTGCGGTAGAATGCCGTCCCGCCGGGCGTTTTCGGTCCGAGCAGAATGGCCCGCCACAGAATGACATGACCGGTCGTCATCGCGTTTTCTCCTTTTGCGTAGAGTGGACTTTCGCGCCCGTCCGCGGAGCACCGTCGAGGACGAAAGCGCAACGCCCGCCGCCCAACCCGGGAGGCTGGGTCCGGCAACCGTCGATCGGGGTCTGGAGGCCGGTCGTGACGGCGGTAAGGAGAGCGGCGTGACAAGCGCGTGAAACCGGGTGGGCCCGTCTAGGACCGTCAGGCGCGGGCGACCTCGCTCGACGGATGGCCGGTGACCCCCGACGCGGTCTTCTGGCGAACCGCCGCGAACGGCGGTTCGATCCCGCTTGGACAGACGGTGACCGCAGGGGCAGGCACCTTCCACAGACGAGGGAGCGATTGCCGCCTCGACGGTCGGCTGACGGCTGAGCTCTTCCCGGAGACGCAGGGCGCTAGGGCGCCAAGGCTTCCAGATCGCGCGCGATGTCTTCGGCGAGGCCCTCGATGCGGCCGGCCGCATCGCTGCGCTGGGCATAGGCGCGCAGGCCGAGGATTTCGGACTGGAGGCGGGACGCGAGGCGCGCCGGGTCCTTGTCGGCAGGGATCTGACCCGCCTCCTGCGCCGCCGCGAATGCGTTGCGGAACGCCCCCTCGGCCTGGCGCATCATGTCCTCCGCTGCGTCGCGCAACACCCCCTCGTCGTCCGGAGCCTCGAGCACCGTTTTCATGAGCATGCAGGCCTTGGTCGGCGTCGGCGCCTCCAGCGCCCGCCCGAGTTTGCGCACATGCTCGGCGAGCCCCGCCAGCGGCGAGGCGGCCTCCGACAGCGTCTCGGACAGGGCCGCCCGCGATCTCTCCGCGTAGAGGGCCAGCGCGCTGCTGAACAGCTTCTCCTTCGAGCCGAACGCCGCATAGATCGAGCCGGGACGCATATCGAGGGCCGCCTCGATGTCCTTGAGCGACGTGCCCGCATAGCCTCGGGTCCAGAACAGGATCATCGCCCGCTCCAGCGCGTCGTGACGGTCGAAGGCGGCTTTCCTCGGCATGGGCTGGGCCTCACAAAAATTTTGAGCGTTCACTCAATTATATGCTTGAGCGATCGCTCAAGTAAAGCTATGTGTGGCTCAGCGCACTTGAGCGCTCACTCAAAAACCTGATCGGAGACCCAAAATGGCTGACTTCACGATCCACACGCTGGACACCGCTCCCGAGAAGAGCCGCCCCCTCCTCGAGGACTCCAAGAAGGCGTTCGGCCGCGTGCCCGGCCTTCACGCCACGATGGCCGAGGCCCCGGCGCTGCTCGACGGCTACAAGCACCTCCACCGCCTGTTCGCCGAGGAGACCAGCTTCGACAAGGACGAGCTGACGGTGGTCTGGCAGACCATCAACGTCGAGCACGAATGCCACTATTGCGTGCCCGCCCACACCGGCATCGCGAAGATGATGAAGGTGGACGACGCGATCTCGTCGGCGCTGCGCGACGAGACGCCCCTGCCGAGCGACCGGCTCGAGGCGCTGCGGACCTTCACGCTCCAGGTGGTCCGCCAGCGCGGCTTCGTGTCGGACGAGGACGTGCAGACCTTCCTCGACGCGGGCTTCACCAAGCGGCAGGTGCTGGAGGTCGTCCTCGGCGTCGCGCAGAAGGTGATGTCGAACTACACCAATCACCTCGCCCGGACGCCGGTCGACAAGCCGATGCAGGCCTTCGCCTGGCAGAAGGCCGCCTGAGCGTCTCGCTCACTTGTCGAAAGCGGTGGCGGGCGCTCCTGCATCCGCCAACGCCGCTCGACGCGGACCACAGGATCCACTCAGGCGCCATCGGTTTCCCGTGGCGGCCTGCGGTGCATGTCCGCGATTTGCGCCGGACACCTAGAGGAGAACACGCCGCCATGCCTTCGGAACCCGCCTCCGCCTCGCACGCGATCCCCGCTCTGAACATCGCGACCCTCGGCCTGATGTTCGTGGCCGGGGCCGCCGCGACCATGGCCTTCGATGTCTGGGGACAGGTCGCAAGCCCCGGGATCGGCTGGGCCGCCCTGTCACCGCACGGTCTCGCCAGAAGCCTGCTCGGCACCTTGGGCCTTCCGAATGGCGACTTCGCCGGCTTCTTCGTGCATTTCTACCTCGTCGGCCTCGTCGGCTATCCGGTTGGCTGGCTCTATGTCTTCCGGCCGCTGTGGCGCAGCGTGGCAGGCGGCGCGGGCGGCTGGCTCCTCCCCGCGGCGGTCTATGGCGTCGGGCTTTGGGTCTTCGCCATCGGCGGGATCACCGCCATCGCGGGTCTCCCGGTCTTCCTGAACTTCACCGGGATCACCTGGGTCGCGCTGATCGGCCACGTGCTCTACGCCATCGTCCTGGTCGCCGTGATGCAGTTCGCACAGCGGCTATGAGCCGTCCGCCAGCTCATGCGATGGCGCTCTGCTTCGCAGACAGGTTCAGGTGCGCCCCCCCACCGGCACACGCTCCTTCCCGGGGACACCCGGCGTGAACGGCACGGGTCGATGCATTGGCGGCGAGACGAGGCTGCTCCCGCCATCTCGGACCCCATCGCCATCCGACGACACGGGCGCGTTCGCCCATCGGACAGGACGCGGGCACCGGGGCCCTGCGAAGACGGCGACGGGCCCTGGCGTGGCTTCTTGCGGCGGTCCACTCGACGACCGCTGAAGGGGGAACACCCGCCAGCCGCCGGGTCTCGGGCGCGTCGCTCACGCGGGAGGTGTTGCGCAGCAGCACGTCCGTCCGGGTGTCCTCGAGGCTTTCGATCCGGATCTCGCGCCCTCCGAGCGCTGACCTTTCCCCTGGATCAGGGCCCGGTTGAACTGGAATTCTCCGGCTGGGGTTTGGTGATGAGCGTCGGCGCGGATCACTCGAACACCTCTGCGGGGTCGGGCCGTCGGAGCTCGTAGCGGGCCTTGAGCGCCTCGACCCGCTTGCGGGCGAGGTCCGCGCGCCGCGCTTCGCGCCAGTCGCGCGCGACCGCCTCCCGGATCTCGTCGAGCGGCGGAACGCGCCGGGGCGTCCGCGCAAGGAGGCGCACGAGGTGAAGACCGTAGCCGCTCTCGACCGGTCCGGCCCACCGCCCCTGCGGCAGGGCGACAAGGGCTTGGAAGAACCCGGCGCCGAAGGTGCCGTCCACCGCGGCGGGGGTCGCGTCCGCCATGCGGGGAGGCAGGAGGCCCGGCCCCAGGATCGCATCCGACGTCTCTCCCGCGTTCAGGGCGGCGATCGCCTGGTCCGCGTCGCCGGTCTCTGGACGAAGGCGAACCTGCTCGAAGGTGAGCGTGGCGGACCGGGCGAAGCGCTCGGCATGCGCCTCGAGATGCGCGGCGAGCGCCGCCTCGGTCGGCTCGGCCTCGGGCGCGCCTTCTACGAGGAAGCGCATCTTCTGGGCGAGCCGCCGGCGCACGATCTCGTCGCCCCGGTCGAGCCCCAGGGCAAGCGCCTCGCGCACCAGCACCTCCTCCTCGATCGCGGCGTCGAGGAGGCCCGAGAGTTCGGCGGGGGTGGGCGGCCTGCGCCAGGTCCGCTCGAAGCGCTCGACGATGCCCGCCGCCTCCGCCGCCGTGATCTCGATCCGCTCGCGGGGCGCGACGGGCGGACTGTCGTCGAGAGCGGCGAAGAGCGCGAAGATCGCCGCCCCGAGGGCGAGGAAATGCACGAGCGGCTCGCGCAGCACGGCGCCCAACAGTGCCGGCCCACCGGCACGCGTCTGCCCCAAGAAGGGGTTCGCAGCCGTCGGTTCCGCGTCGTGCCGGGGACGGATGTTCATGGTCGAGCGCCTTCGGAAGCCGAAAGGGACCAGTGGGCGGGCCAGGATGGTGGCACGGACACCCCCTAGTCTTCCGGATCGATCCGCTCGATCCGCGAGCCCTGAAGGCCGAGCCCCGCCATCAGACCCCTCGGCGAAAAGAAGACCGCGACGATCCCCTCGCGCAGGGTGGTGGTGCTGAGCGTTGCGGCGACGCCCTTGTCCACGATCGTCAGGGACGGGGCGGAGCCGAGCTCGAAGCCCTCGGAGCGATCGAGATAGGCGAGGTCGTCCTCGCTCATGAAGAAGAGCGCGTAGCCGAATGTCTGGACCCCCGCCTGGAGGCCGAAGGACGCGGCCCCGGTTTCGTAGTAGCCGACGGTTCGGCCCTCCCGGCGGAGCGCGCCCTGTCCGCCCTGGAAGCCCACGACGAAGCCGCCCTTCACGATCCGGGGGAAGACGAGGACGCCGGCCGCGTTCTCCGCGAGCGCACGCGCCTCCGGCACGTCCGAGAAGAGGGTCTCGAGGGCCGCGTCCACCTCTGTGTCGATTTCCGAAGCGCTCGCCGCCTCGGCAGCGGAGGGGGGAACCGCCGTCATGATCGCGATGGCCACGGCGAGCCATCGGAGCGCCCGGAGCGGGCTGGCGAGTGGGGTCGGCATGGTCGTCTCCTGCCTCTCGAGAGCGGCCGGTCCGAGGTCCGGCAAGGGATCACTCTGCCCGTCCGGCCCCGGAGGCGGCGTCCGTCTCCTCGGGGATGCGCTGGCGGGCACGGTGGACATAGAAGGCCGCTGCCATGAGTTCGGGATCTCGCAGCCCGATCTCCCCCCGGCGCGCCGCATCGAGCATTATGCGCTCGATCGCGGCGCCCTGCGAGAAGTCCCCGATCTCGCCAAGCGCCGCGGCGACCGATCCGCCGACATCGGGCCTGCGCCGCGGCAGCGCGTGGAGCGCCGCGAGGAGCCCCGGTCGGAGCGCCGGATCGCCGTCGCGGGCATGGATGGAAAACGCCGTGAGGACCGCGCGCAGTGCCTCCACGTCGCGGCCCGGCGTCTCGAGCCACTCCCGCACGAGGGTGGCGACACCGACCGCGCCGTCGATCTCGATCAACGCGGTCGCCCAGGCGTCGAGCTCCCGGTCGCCGCCGAGGCGGGCTGCCGTGGCCACCCTCGCGCGAATGAAGGCGCGATCCTCCGCCCGCTCGCTCAGCCCGAGCATCAGGATATGGAACGCCTGCCAGGGGATCAGGGAGCGATCTGCGAGCGCCTGTCGCGCAGTCTCGCCGTCGATCGGGCGGGCCATCCTGCGGATGAGGCCGTAGCGCCCCCGACTCAGCTCGTCCATGGCGAGATGGCGCAGCGTCCGGTCGCGGTGATGCAGCAGCGGCTCGAAGAAGGCGAAGCGGGCCTCAGGCTCGTTCCGCCAGGCCGGCCCTCGGGCGAGGATCTCGGCGACCACCCCTTGCGCCGCGGGATCGAGATGGGCCGCGCGCGCCCAGCCATCGCCCTCGTGCAGCAAGAGGACACCGTCCTCGGGCCCGGCTGCAAGCCGGCGGCGCGTCGCGCTGTCGACGAGGAGCGGCGGCCGGGGCAGCCCCTCGACCGATCCCGCGAGAACGGCCACGGGTGCGAAGCGAAAGGGACGGTCCGGATCCTCGCGGGCGATCGCGACCACGTCGGCCGACAGCAGACGGTCCGCCAGGGTCGCCTCGGGCCGCTCGATGCAGACCGGGCAGGCCGCGGCGGGCGTGACGAGCGCCGCTCCGACGAACGCAGCCAGCCCGGCGATCGCGAGACGCACCATACCGCTCACCCCGGCGTGTACCAGATCGGCGAGGTGTAGGCGCGCTCCTGCGTGGTCATCGGCACCTCGGCGTCCATCTCGATCCCATAGCGGGCCGCATCGTAGGCCGTCCAGCGCGGGGTCGGGATCTCCAGCACCCGGGCGTAGTAGAACGCGCGCTGATCCGGGTCGAAATCCGGATCGGTCCAGACCGTGATGAGCTCCGGCGCGCCGATCGTGTTGGTCCAGGTCGCCGTGGCGACGTCGACCGTGTTGCCCACCGCGGGCAGCTTGCCGTCCTCGCCCGGCTGGCGCCTCTCGGCATCGGACCAGGCGACGTCGTAGACTTTCTCCCGCGTCTCGCCGCTCGAGTCGAGCCAACCCTTCACGATCTGGATCCGGTCGAGATTGCCGCTGTAGGGATCGCGCAGCGCGGCGACGAGGAAGCTCGGTGCCTTGCCCTCCGGCGCGTCGGTCAGGTCGCCGCCCATCGGCACACCCTTGGCATAGCCGATATTGGCGGGAAGGCGGCTCTGCGCGTCCTCCGCCACGAAATCCCAGCCACCGAAGAAGCGCACGAACATCCGCGGGCCCGTGGTCGCGTAGACCTCGCGCCGGCGCATCGCGTCGAAGATCGCCTCGCGCGTGTTCTCCCGCGCCCAGACGGCGGCATAGCCCGAGGAGACCGCCTCCCAACCCATGATCTGGATCGCGCCGTCCGCCGACTGCATGGAGACATGGCCCCACCGCTCGGGGCTCGGCGCGGTGTTCACGTATTTGCCGAGGTAGTTCTCCTCCTCGACCGCCGCGAGCGAGATGTGGCTGTCGGTCGAGCCCACCATGCCGAACTTGAAGGGGTTGGCGCCGAGCTCTTCCTCGAAGGCGAGGCCGCGCTTCAGCCCCGAGCGCGCATACTGGCCCGGCAGGGTGTCGGGGTCGGTCGGCTTGGTCATGAAGAGGTTGGCGCGGTCCCAGGTCTCGTAGTCGGCGAACTCGTCGTCGGGCGAGAGCATGGGATGGGTCTCGCCATCGCCCTTGATCTGGGTGACCTCGTACATCGGCTCCCAGCGCGAGCGCGCCTCGGCGTATTCGCGGGTCAGCGGCTCGCCGTTCCACCGCTTGGTGTCGAACATCAGGCCGTTGGAGAGGTTGCCGTTATGCGCGAGCGCGAGCACCGAGCCGCCCGTCTCGGCCTCGTAATTGGCCATGTAGGCCCAGAGATCCTCGGGATCGACGCTGTCGTTGGAGGAGAACGGAATGGTGCGGCCGACCCTGTCGATCCCGTCCTTGAAGATGACCACGCGATGCATGTTGTCGCCGCTCGGCGTCGAGCTCCACTCGTAGCCCATGAAGGCCGTGAACGCGCCGGGGTCGTTGAACCGCTCGGTGATCTCCAGATGCTCCTGCCAGATCGTCTTCGCGAGGTCCTTGTCGAAGAAGGCGTCCGACAGCTCGTTCTCGCCCATGGCCGTGATGAGCTCGAGCGCCGCCTGGGTGGCCTGCTCGTTGCCGCCGTTCATCAACTCGTGCCAGCGCCGCGACTGCGCATCGACCATCAGTTTCGGATTGCCCTGCAAGAGTTCGACGGCGACGCCCGCAAACTCGGCGTGGTCGGCGATGACGAGCCAATCCAGGGGTCGCGAAAGGCGGACGCGCATGCCGTCGGTGGTCCGCACCTCCTCGCCGCGCGCGAAACGGTAGGCATCCTCGGCGTTCAGCCTGTCGCCCCAGGCATAGGCGTCGAGCGAGGCGGAGGTGTGCAGATGCGTGTCGCCCCAGAGCGGCCGTGTCGGGAAATTCCGGCCCACGTAAGGCGAGTAGCTGGCCTGCCCCGAATGCCGCATCGTCTCGCGTTCCGGCAGCGGCGTTCCAGTCCGCGCCTCCGCCGCGTCGAGCGCGCTGTCCTGTGCCGAGGCGGGACCCTGCCCGGCAAGCACCGCCACCGCGCAGGCCGCAATCAAGACCGTGATGCCTGACCTTCTCATCGTGTCTCCCTCCTTCAGACGTTCGCCCGTCTCTTCACTGTTGGGGCGAATACTTTCCGAAACCTCCCAAGGCATCATCGATCAGCATCATCGCGCAGGGTCGCTCAGCCATCGGGAGTGTACCAGATCGGCGAGGTGTAGGCGCGCTCCTGGTGCGCCATCGGCACCTCGTCCGGCATCTCGACATCGAAGAAGGCCCCGTCCTTCGCCGCCCAGGTCGGCGTCGGGATCTCGAGCACGCGGACATAGTAGAAGGCAGGCCGCTCGGGGTCAAAGTCCGGGTCGGCCCAATGCCCGAAGAGGAGCGCGTCGCCGATCGTGTTCTCGAAGCTCGCCGTCGTGACGTCGACCGTGCTGCCGACGGGCGGAACCGAGCCGTCCTCGCCGATCTGAC
>CAZNTX010000047.1:0-30586 GCA_964576075.1 uncultured Limibaculum sp.
CTGGGCCGCCAATGGGAATCCCCTGCGATTCACGTCGGCCGGGAAACGCTCTAGGCGGCAGTCGGCTCTCGCATCTGTGAAATGCCCGAAGGTGGTGGGGGGCATCGGAGCGACGCCATTGCGCCGCGCGCCCCCCGGGATGGTGGCACCTTGCTCCAGCGTCTCCTCGATCGGCCAGTGGCGGCGGCGTTCCGCCCCGGTGATCACCTCAGGGCGTTGCCCCGTTTCGGGAGTCCGACTTCGTCCCGAGAGCCGCGATCCTTTGCGCCTTGGGAGAATAGCGACGATCGTGAGCTTCTGGACCTTGGGCCAACGCGCGATGCTCTGCGACGTCTTTCGCGCGTGAGGCGGGGCGCCCGTTCATGCGGCGAGGCGCGGTCGGTCCGGCGACGGTTCGGGGGCTTCCTCCTGGCCCGCACGGTCTCGGGCCGGCGCCGAGGAGTCGGGCGCCGGGATCGGGGCTCGCGCGGGCGCGGGGCGGACTGGCGGTGCCCGTGTCGCATTTCGTCGCCACGCTTCGCAATCCGGTCCACGGGAGAGCGCGGCCTCGCGCAGTCTGCACCCGACCGGATCGAGGAGGAGACACCGATGACGACTGAGGCCGGGACCACGCCGAGGAGCCGCGGCGGGCGCAGCGCGCGCCGGGCGATGCGCACCGCACCGCGCCACGAGATGCTGCCGGGCCTTCGCCGGGGCCTGCCGCTCTGCGAGCCGCTGGACGAAGAGCAGGTCCGCCGCATCGACGCGGCCTCGATGGACATCCTCGAGGAGGTGGGCGTCGTCTTCCGCGACCCGGTCGCGCTCGAGGACTGGCGCGGGGCGGGGGCGGAGGTGCGGGGCGAGCGCGTGCATCTCGACCGGGGCCTCGTGCGCGAGCTCATGCGCACGATCCCCGAGACCTTCACCTACCGCGCGCGCGACCCGCAGAAGTCGGTCGCCCTCGGCGGGCCGCACGCGATCTTCGTGCCGATGACCGGTGCGCCCTATCTGCGCGATCTCGAGGACCGGCGGCGGCTGCCGACGCTCGAGGATCTGTCGATGTTCCACAAGCTCGCGCACACGGCGCCGGCGCTGCACAGCTCGGCGCACCACATCGTCGAGCCGATGGACCTGCCCGTCAGCCACCGGCACCTCCACATCACCTACTCGTCGATGAAGCACTCGGACAAGACGTTCATGGGCATGACCACGAGCCCGAGGAACGCCGAGGACGTGATCGAGATGTGCCGTATCCTCTTCGGCGCGGAGGTGATGGAGGCGCACCCGGTCGTCACCGGCAACTGCAACGGCAATTCGCCGCTCGTCTGGGACGAGACGATGCTGGGCGCCATGCGGGCCTTCGCCCGTGCGAACCAGCCGGTGCTGTGCTCGCCCTTCGTGCTGGGGGGCGCCAACACCCCGGCCTCGACGGTCCCGACCGTGGTGCAGCTCAACGCCGAGGCGGTCTCGGCGCTGGCCTACACCCAGGTGATCCGCACGGGCGCGCCGGCGATCTACGGGCACTACCTCTCGACGGTCTCCATGGCCTCTGGCGCGCCGATGGCGGGCACCCCGGAGATCGCGCTGATGAACTTCATGATCGGGCAGATGGCGCGTTTCTACGGGGTGCCGTGGCGGACCTCGAGCAATCTCGGCGGCGCCAAGACCTTCGACGCGCAGGCGGGTTACGAGAGCGCGGCGACCCTCTACGCCACGATCCATGCAGGGGCGAACTACATCTGGCACTCGGCGGGCTGGAACGAGGCCGGGATGCACTGCTCCGTCGCCAAGTTCATGGTGGATGCCGAGCAGTGCGCCATGGCCCATCGCATGGGCGAAGGCCCGCGCTGGGACGACTTCGACGACGCGCTCTCGGCGGTGCGCGACGTGGGCCCCGGCGGGCATTACCTCGGCCATGCGCACACGCAGGCGAACTTCGAGCGCGCCTTCTTCATGCCGAAGCTCTTCGACAACAACGCCATCGAGCAGTGGCAGGCCGAGGGCGGGGTGGAGATCACCGAGCGGGCGCTCCGCCTCGCGGCCAAGCGGCTCGCTGAGTACGAAGAGCCCGCCCTCGACGAGGGCGTCGACGAGGCGCTGCGCGACTACATGGCCCGGCGGATGCGGGAGATCCCCGCGGTCGACGAACTGAACCAGGAGCACTGAGCGTGCGATTCCAGGGACGCCGGGCGCTCGTGACGGGCGCCGCGGGGGGCATCGGGCGCGAGGTGGTGCTGCTGCTGCGCGCGGAGGGCGCGCGGGTCGCGGCCACCGACCGGGCGACCGGCGAGGTCGAGGCCGAGGTCGCGATCGACGGGGACCTGACCGACGCCGCCTTCTGCGACGCCCTCCCCGGGCGGGCGGCGGAGGCGCTCGGCGGCCTCGACATCCTGGTGAACAACGCCGGCGTCATCCGGCGCGGTCCCGTCACCGAGGCGTCCGACGAGGACTACCGTCTCACGATGGCGGTCAATGTCGAGGCGCCGTTCCGGCTCTGCCGTGCGGCGATCCCGATCATGGCGGCAGCGGGCGGGGGCGCGATCGTCAACACGGCCTCCTGCTGGGGCGTGCATCCCGGCCCGGGCCATCCGCTCTACTGCCTGTCGAAGGCGGCCGTCGCCTCGCTGACGCAGTGCCTCGGGCGCGACCACGCGCGCGAGGGCATCCGCGTCAACGCCGTCTGCCCGAACGAGGTCGACACGCCGATGCTGCGGTCGGGCTTCGCGGCGCGCGGGCTCGACCCCGACCGGGCGGTCGAGACGCTGAACGAGACCGTCCCCCTCGGCCGCATCGCGCGCCCGCGCGAGATCGCCGAGGTGATCGCCTTCCTCGCCTCCGATGCGGCCGGCTACATCTGCGGGGCGCTGGTCGAGGTGAACGGGGGAAAGGCAGTCGCATGAGCGGAGGCGATCTCGCGGGCAAGGTCGCCCTCGTCACCGGCGCGAGCTCCGGCATGGGCGCCGCGGCCGCCGAGGCGCTGGACGGGGCGGGCGCCACGGTCTGGACCGCGCAGCGCCGGGCAGCCGCCTTTCCCCATGTCGAGGCCGACCTCTCGGACCCGGAGGCGCCCGCCCGCATCCTGCGCACCGTGGTGGAGCGCGAGGGGCGGCTCGACATCCTCGTGAACAATGCGGGGCTGATGCGCGAGGGCACGGTCGAGGAGACGAGCCTCGAGGATTGGCACGCCCAGATCGCGATGAACCTGACGGCGCCGTTCCTCATGATCCGCGCCGCCATGCCCCATCTGCGCGCGACCGAGGGCGCGATCGTCAACATCGGCTCGATCGAGGGGCTGGGGGCGAACCTGCGCCACCCGGCCTACTGCGCCTCGAAGGCGGGGCTCCACGGGCTCACGCGGGCGGTGGCGGTGGACCACGGGCCGGACGGGGTGCGCTGCAACGCGGTGGCGCCCGGGTGGATCGACACGCCCCTCAACCGCGCGTTCGTCGCCTCGCTGGACGACCCGGAGACCTTCGCGGCCCGGATCGGCAAAATCCACCCGCTCGGCCGCACCGGCCGGCCCGAGGAGGTGGCGGCTCTGGTGCTGTGGCTCGCCTCGCCGGCCTCCTCCTTCCTGACCGGGCAGGTGCTGACCGTCGACGGCGGACGGATGGCCAAGCTCAGCCTGCCCTGAGGCGCCGCGCCCGGCCACCCCGTGCCGGGGGTCGGGCGACGGCCGCGTCACTCGCGGCCGGCCTGCCACTCCTTCCAGCGCAGATAGGCGTTCGCACCGAGGTTGGCGAGCGGCTCCGGCGGAAGGCGCTCGGGGGCGGGGGCCGCGGCGAGCGCGCGGGTGCGCGCCGTCTCCTGCCCTAGCGCGGCCTCCGCCGCCGCCATGCCCGACAGCGTGCCCCGGACCGTCCCGAGCCCGTTCTGGCAGCAGGCGGCGAAGACGCCCTCCGCCACCTCGCCCCAGGCCGCCACGCCGTTGCGGCTGAGGCAAAGATGGCCGGCCCAGCGATACTCCATCGCCACGCCCGCGAGCATCGGGAAGCGTTCGGCGAAGCGCCGGTCGTGCAGGCGCCCGGCCCGCGCGATCTGGCCCCCGCTCACGGTCATCGACGGCTCGTAGGTGAAGCGCGAGCGCACCACGATCCGGTCCCCGCCCGTGCCGGAGATGCGGCGGACGGTGGTGCCCATCGGGTCGGAGGGGGTGACGCCCCAGCGCGGCCGCCCGCCGAGGCGCGCGACCTCCTCCCCCGTCAGGGCCCGGGTCATCGAGGCGTAGGTGAAGACGTGCATGAGCCGCCTTGCGAAGAAGCCGAAGCTCTCGGCGTGGCCGTTGACCGCCAGCACCACGCGGGCAGCGGTCAGCCTGCCGCGGGGGGTGACGAGGCGCCAGCCCGCGCCGTCCGGCTCGATCGCCGAGACGGGGCTCTCCTCGTGGACCGCCACGCGGTTCGACCGGGCGGCGAGGCCGTCGGCAATCCCGCGCACGAAGCCCGCGGGCTGGATCATCACGGTGCCGGGCGTGTGGAGGCCGGCGGTGTAGAAGCGCGTTCCCGTCAGCGCCCGCATCGCGTCGGCGTCGAGCATTTCGTGCGGCTCGCCCAGCTTCGCGAGGTGGGCGGCGTAGCTGCGGTTGCGCGCCTCGCCCTCGGGTCCCGTGGCGGCGTTGACCTTGCCCACGGGGTCGAAGGCTTCGCGCGGCAGGACATACTCCGCGGCCGCCTCTGCCGCGAAGGCGATGGCCTGCCGGTTGAGCGCGATCTGGCCCGCGTCCCCGTCTCCGCCGCCATAGTCCTCGGAGGCGAGGTCGTGGGGCAGGTCGATCATGAACCCGGTGTTCCGGCCGGAGGGGCCGTCGCCGATCCGCCCCGCCTCCAGCACCGCGATGCGGATGCCGGGGTCGAGCTCGGCGAGGCGGCGGGCGGCGGCGAGCCCCGCGAAGCCCGCGCCCACCACGGCCACGTCCGCGCCCGCCCGGCCCTCGAGCCGGGGGTGCGGCGTGCGGGCGGGCAGGATCGCGTTCCAGGCCGCCGGCCCCGGCTGGCGGGGCAGGCGGCGGGCGCGGTGGGGGATCCGCTCTGCCCGGTTCACGCGACCGCCTCGACCGTATCGTCCGAGAGGTCGATCCAGATGGTCTTGATCTGCGTGTACTGGTCGTGGGCATGCAGGCCGTTGTCGCGCCCGCCGAAGCCCGATTGCTTCCAGCCGCCGAAGGGGGTCGAGATGTCGCCCTCGCCGAAGCAGTTGACCGTCACCGTGCCCGCCCGGATCGCCCGCGCGGCCCTGAGCGCGCGCTTGGCCGAGCCGGAGAACACCGACGCGGCGAGGCCGTAGGGCGTGTCGTTGGCCACCGCGACGGCCTCCTCCGCGCTCGCCACGGTGATGACGGCGAGGACGGGGCCGAACACCTCCTCGGAGGCGACGGCGTCGCCCGGGGTCGCCGCGAGGACCGTCGGCTCGACATAGGTGCCGCAGTCCGTGCGGCCGCCGACCAGAACGCGCTCGGCCGGGACGGCGTCGAGATAGCCCGCGACCTTTGCGAAATGCGCCTTCGAGATCAGCGCGCCCACCCGGTTCTCCGGGTCGAGCGGGTCGCCCATGGGCCACTCGCGCAGATGCGCGGCGATGCGCTCGACCAGCGCGTCGCGGATGCCCGCCTGCACGATGAGGCGCGAGGCGGCGGAGCAGTTCTCCCCCATGTTCCAGAACGCGCCCTGAACGACATGGCGCGCGACCACGTCCAGCGCCTCGGCGTCGTCGAGCACCACGCAGGGGTTCTTTCCGCCCATCTCGAGCACGACCTCCTTGAGGTTCGACTCCGCGGCATAGGCGAGGAAACGCCGGCCGGTCTCGGTCGAGCCGGTGAAGGAGATCATGTCGATGTCCGCGTGCCGCCCCATCGGCTCGCCGACATCGGGCCCGCTGCCGGTGACGACGTTCAGCACCCCGCGGGGCACCCCCGCCTCATGCGCGAGTTCGGCGACGCGCAGCGCGGTGAGCGAGGTCTCCTCGGCCGGCTTCACGATCACCGAGCAGCCCGCGGCCAGCGCCGGCCCGATCTTCCAGGCGAGCATCAGCAGCGGGAAGTTCCAGGGCAGCACCAGGCCGACGACGCCCACGGGCTCGCGCAGGACGAGGGCCATGTGGTCGTCCGAGCAGGGCGCGACCTGGTCGTAGATCTTGTCGATGGCCTCGGCGTGCCAGCGCAGGCAGTGGATCGTCTCGGGCAGGTCCACCGTCTCGCAGTCGAAGATCGTCTTGCCGCTGTCGAGGCTCTCCATGAGGGCGAGCTCGCGCGCATTGCGCTCCATCAGCTTGGCGAGGCGCAGCAGCACTTCCTTGCGCGCAGCCGGCGCGAGGCGCGACCAGCGGCCGTCCTCGAAGGCGTCGCGGGCTCGGGCGACGGCAAGGTCCACGTCCTCGGCCCCGCAGGCGGCGACGCGGGCGAGCACCTCGCCGGTGGCCGGGTTCAGCGTGTCGAAGGTGCGGCCCGAGGCGGCCGGGCGGAAGGCGCCGTCGATGAAGGCGGCGTCGGGCAGGGCGAGGCCCGCGGCGATGGCGCGGTATTCCCCGGCGGTCAGGAGGTCGGTCATGCGGCGGCTCCACGGGCGGCGGGGGAAACGGCGTCGGCGGGGCGGTCCGCCTCGATCTCGGCGACGCTGCGCTTCAGGACGCGCACGACCTGCTCGAGCGCGCGCTTGTCGTCCTTGTCGAGCGGGCGCAGCGGCGGGCGCGGCGGGCCTGCCCGGCGGCCGGACATGACGACCCCGTGCTTGACGCACTGGATGAACTTGCCCCCCTGCTCGAGCACGCGCATCAGCGGGAGCATGGCCGACATGATCCGCCGGCCGCGGGCGAAGTCGCCCTCGACGGCGCAGGCACGCCACAGCGCGACATGCTCCCCGGGCAGGAAGTTGGACCCCGCGCAGACCCAGGACCGCGCCCCCCAGGCGAAGAACTCGAGCGCCTGGTCGTCCATGCCGCAGGACATCTGGATGTGCGGATAGTCCCGCGCCAGAAGATGCACCCGGTTGATGTCGCCCGAGCTCTCTTTGATCGCACAGAAATTGCGGCTGCGCCCGACGCGGTCGAGAAACTCCTCGCCCATGTTCACGCCCATGCGGCCCGGGTAGTTGTAGAGCATGACCGGCAGGTCGGCGGCGCGCTCGATGGCGAGGGCGTTGAGCGCGTTCTCCCGCTCGGTCGGCACGGCATAGGGGGGCGAGCCCACGAGGATGGCGTCCGCACCGATCCGGGCCGCCGCTTCGGCCATGGCGACGGAGTCCTCGAGACGGATCGCCCCCGTTCCGACCACGAGGGGCACCCGGCCGCGCGTGATCTCGCGGGCCTCCGTCGCCAGCGCGATCCGCTCCTCGAGCGTCTGGGTATAATACTCGCCCGTCGAGCCGCCCGAGATGAGGCCGTGGACTCCCGCCCCCACGAGATGGTCGACCTGGACCTCGAAGGCGTCGCGGTCGATGCCGCCGTCGGCGGCATGGGGGGTGATGACGGGCGTGTAGATGCCCTCGAACCGCATGGGCTCAGTCCTCCTTCGCAAGGGCCTCGCCGCCGAGCGGCGTGTCGAGCCCGGGTGGCGTCACGAAGCTCTCGATCTGGTCGCGCGAGAGCGTCCAGTGGGCACGGGCGACGGCGGCCGCCCCGTCCTCGTCGCCCGCCTCGATGCAGGCGATCATCTCGTCGTGCTGGTCCGCGGCCGTGGCGAGGCGCGCGCCCATCTCCGGCCGGTTGGGGCGGTAGAAGGTCATGCCGATGCGCGCATGGTCGATCAGCAGCCGCCGCAGACTCGGCATCAAGTAGACGTCGTCGGCCATCTCGCCGGTCAGCGCGTGGAAGCGGTCGTTGAGGGCGACGCGCTCCTCGGTCGCCCCGCCCGCGAGCGCATTGCGGAAGCCGCGCTGCACCTCCTTCAGCTCCGCGATCTGGTCCGGCCGCGCGTTCATCGCGGCCAGCCGGGCCACGGCGGCGTAGATCATCGGCGCGACCATGAAGAAGGTGCGCAGCGTCTCGTAGGTCATCGACGAGACCTGGGCGCCGCGGTTGGTGCGCAGCGTCACGTAGCCCTCGCCGGCGAGCTGGCGCAGCACCTCGCGCAGCGGGGGGCGCGACAGCCCGTATTCCGTGGCCAGCTTCACCTCGTCCAGATCGGCGCCGGGCTTCAGCCTGAGCGTGAGGACCCTGCGCTTCAGATCCGCGTAGAACGCCTGCTTCCGCCCGCGAGGGTCGTCCTTCACCTGCCAGTCCTCCGAAGGGCGGCCGAGCCTGCCGTGAGCGGCCCCGGTGCCGATTCCGCCCGCGATGTCGATCATGCGTTCCGTCTACAGGAATAGGCATATTGTAGACAAGATGATTCCGTGTAGAAAGGAGGGATCGAATCGCAGGAGGGGAGGCCGCCGTGCCGCAGGAGGCCGAGCCGGTCATCGAGTGCCGGTCGCTTTGGAAGATCTTCGGACGCCGCGCGGACGAGGCGATGCGCGCCGTGCTCGACGAAGGTCTGGGAAAGATCGAGGTCCGCGACCGCTTCGACGCCGTCGTCGGCGTGCAGGACGCGAGCTTCACCGTGGGCCGCGGCGAGATCTTCTGCATCATGGGGCTGTCGGGTTCGGGCAAGTCGACGCTGATCCGCCACGTGAACCGGCTGATCGAGCCGACGTCGGGCGAGATCCTGATCGAGGGCGAGGACATCAACCGCCTGTCCTCGCGGGCGCTGCGCCGGCTGCGCGCCGAGAAGATCGGCATGGTCTTCCAGAACATGGCGCTGATGCCGCACCGCTCGGTGCGCGACAACGTGGTCTTCTCGCTCGAGGTCCGCGGCATCGACGAGAGCGTGCGCCACCGGACGGCCCTGCGCGCGATCGAGGCGGTGGAGCTCGACGGCTGGGACAACAAGTATCCCGACGAGCTGTCGGGCGGCATGCAGCAGCGCGTCGGCCTCGCCCGCGCCATCGCCGCCGACCCCGCGATCCTGCTGATGGACGAGCCCTTCTCCGCGCTCGATCCGCTAATCCGGCGCCAGCTCCAGGACAAGTTCATGGCGCTCTCGGCCGAGATGCGCAAGACGACGCTCTTCATCACCCACGACCTCGACGAGGCGATCCGCATCGGCGACCGCATCGCGATCATGAAGGACGGCGCGCTGGTGCAGGTCGGCACGCCCGAGGAGATCGTGACGGCCCCCGCCGACGACTACGTCGCCGATTTCGTGGCGGGTATCTCGAAGCTCGACCTGGTCTCCGCCGCGCGGATCATGGAGCCGCTCGCGGCCTACGAGAGCCGGAACGGCCCCGTGGCCGGGGACTGGCCGACGGCCGCGCCCGGGGACAACCTCAACCGTCTCGTCGACATCTCGATCGACACGAACCACCCGATCGTCGTGTCCGAGGACGGGCGCCCGGTCGGCATCGTCACCAAGCACGCGCTCCTGCGCGGGATCCAGGGGCGCCACGACGCCGCCCCGGCGGCCTGAGGGAGGCACCGATGGCAGACGACGAGCGCTTCAGCCTGCTCGACCCCTTCTCCTCGATCGACCTCGGCATCGCGGACTGGGCCGACGGGATCAAGGCCTGGGCCATCGCCAACCGCAGCGTGATCCAGCCGGTCAAGGACGTGGTGAACGACATGATCGTCGGGATCGAGACCGCCTTCCAGGCGGTGCCGCCCGTGGTGATGATCGTCCTCGTCGCGCTGCTCGCCTGGCAGGTGGCGGGGCGGCGCGTCGCCATCGTCTCGGCCGCGGCGCTGGTGGCGCTCGGGCTGCTCGACCCGCGGGCCTGGGAACTCGCCATGACGACGCTCGCCATCGTCGTCTCGGCGGTGCTGATGTGCGTGGGCCTAGGCCTGCCGCTCGGCATCCTCGCGGGCAAGTCCGACCGGTTCGAGGCGGCGATCCGGCCCGTCCTCGACACGATGCAGACGATCCCGGCCTTCGTCTACCTCGTGCCGGTGGTGATGCTGGTCGGCATCGGCAACGTCTCGGGCGTGATCGTGACCATCGTCTTCGCGGTTCCACCGCTCATCCGGCTGACCTCGCTCGGCATCCGGGGGGTGAACCCCAGCGTGGTCGAGGCCGCCCGCGCCTTCGGCGCGTCGCCGGGCCAGGTCTTGTGGAAGGTCGAGCTGCCGCTCGCGACGCCCACGATCATGGCCGGCGTCAACCAGACCATCATGCTGGCCCTCTCCATGGTCGTCATCGCCTCGATGATCGCCGTGAAGGGCCTCGGCAACGAGGTGCTGCGCGCCATGGGCCGGCTCGACGCGGGCAAGGCCATCGTGGGCGGGCTCGGCATCGTGCTCCTCGCCATCGTGCTCGACCGCATCACGCAGGGCCTCGGCCAGTCGGGGCGCGAGCGCGGGCACCGTCACTGGTGGCAGGGCGGGCCGATCGGCCTCGTCCTCGCCGCCCTCGGCCGGGCCCGTGCGGCCGAGACGCCGGAGGGGGCCGAGCCCGCTCCGCACCCGAAGCCGGGCGAATGAGCCCGCGAATTCCGACCTTCAGGGAGACACCTGCATGACGAAACCTGCCTTCCCCGCCGCCCTCGCGGCCGCCTTTCTCCTCGTCGCCCCGGGCGCCGTCGCCGCGGACGCGATGCCCGGCGAGGGGGTCACGATCCGTCCCGTCGAGGGCACGAACCTCGAGGAGAAGTTCCAGCACCAGATCCTCTACCGCGCGCTGGAGGAGCTCGGCTACGAGATCGCGGAGCCTCTGGAGGTCGAGTATCAGACGATCCACCTCGCCATCGGCGCGGGAGACGGCGACTTCACCGCCGTCCACTGGGATCCCCTCCACCATGCCTTCTACGAGGAATCGGGGGGCGACGCGGTGATGACCAAGCTCGGCCACTACGTGAAGGGCGCGCTCTAGGGCTATCTGGTCGACATGGCCTCCTACGAGGCGGGCGTGACCAACCTCGGCGACCTGACCGATCCGGAGACCGCGAAGCGCTTCGACGCCGACGGCGACGGCACCGCCGACCTCGCGGGCTGCGTGCCCGGCTGGGGCTGCGAGCGCGTGATCGAGCACCAGCTCACCGAATTCGGCCTGCGCGAGACCGTCACCCACAACCAGGGCGCCTACAACGCGATCATCGCCGACACCATCGCGCGGCAGCAGGCGGGCGAGCCGATCCTCTATTACACCTGGACGCCCTACTGGGTGTCGGGCGTGCTGGTGCCGGGCGAGAACGTCCAGTGGCTCGAGGTGCCCTACACCTCGCTGCCCGACGGCCGCGAGGCGAACACCACCTTCGACGGCCGCAATCTGGGCTTCGCGGTGAACGAGCTGCGCGTGGTCGCCAACGACACCTTCCTCGAGGCGAACCCGGCGGCGGCGAAGCTGTTCGAGGTGGCGACGCTCGACATCAACGACGTCTCCGCCCAGAACAAGAAGATGCGCGACGGCGAGGACGATCTCGAGGACATCGCGGCCCATGTCGATGCCTGGATCGCCGAGAACCGCGAGACCTTCGACGGCTGGGTCGCGGAGGCCCGCGCCGCCGCCGAGTAACGGCCGGCCCCCCCGACGCTCCTGCCGGGGCGCGTCCGTCGGCGCGCCCCGGCCCTCCCTTCTCCCCAAGACGCGGCGCCATGGACGGACCCGAGCACGTCGCCTTCCTGTTGGTCGAGGACTTCACCCACCTCGCCTTCGCCTGCGCGATCGAGCCGCTCAGGATCGCCAACCTCGTCTCGGGCCGGGCCCTCTACCGCTGGAGCCTCGTCTCGGAGGACGGCCGGCCCGCCGTCTGCTCGCACGGCACGGCGCTGGTGGTGGACCGCGGGCTCGCGCCGCTGCCCCGCAGCGACCGGCTCTTCGTCGTCTCGGGCATCGGGGTGCGGCAACGGCTGACGCGCCGGCTGCTCGACCATCTCCGCCGCGAGCACCGGCGCGGCGTGCGCCTCGGCGCCATCTGCTCGGGCGCCTGGGCGCTCGCCGAGGCGGGGCTTCTCGACGACCAGCCCTGCGCGATCCACTGGGAGTGGCACGACGCCTTCGTCGAGGCCTTCCCGACCGTCGTCCTCCGCCGCAGCGTCTTCGTCGCCGAGGGGCGCATCCCGACCGCCGCCGGCGGCCCCGCCGCGGCCGACCTGATGCTCCACCTCGTCGCCGAGCGCCACGGCGCCGATCTCGCGACCGCCGTGGCCGACCAGATGGTCTACAACTCGGTGCGCCCGGACGGCGCCGAGCAGCGCCTGTCGCTCGGCGCCCGGTCTGGCCTGCGCAGCGAGCCGGTGCACCGCGCCGTCCGGCTGATGGAGACCCACATCGAAGACCCCATCACCACCGCCGACATCGCCGCGGAGGTCGGCCTGTCGCTGCGCCAACTCGAGCGCCTGTTCGGGAAATGCCTGAACTGCTCGCCGAAAAAGTACTACCTCGACCTGCGCCTCCAGCGCGCGCGCAACCTGCTGCTCCAGACCGACATGCCGATGGCCGAGATCGCGATGGCCTGCGGCTTCGTCTCGGTCGGGCATTTCTCGCGCAGCTACCGCCAGACCTACGGCGTCACCGCCGCCACCCAGCGCGCGATCCGCGCCCGCTGAGCCAGCCCATCCGCCGAGCGGGCAAGGGCGCTCGTGCATCCCGGGTCTCCGTCCGATCACGGGGGATGGCTCGATGCCCCCCGAACGGTCGGGACGCAAAGGACCCCCCAACCGCATTCGCTCGGTCTGATCGGTCGCGCCTCGCCCCAGTCCGCCCGACTGCCCGTCCGCGGCCCGGTCGCTCGCTCGTGCCGTGGCAGACGGCCGCAATAGCGGCGGCGGCGATCCCCGGCCCGGAGCCCCCGCCGCCTGCCTCAAGGGGCGCGGCCCTTCGTGAAGGACAGCCAGATCAGGAAGCCGACATAGGCGAAGACGGTCAGGTTGAGCACGGTGTCCAGGATCAGATCGCTCATGGCGTCCGCTCCCGGTTGAGCGCCTTGAAGAGGCAGACGACCAGGATCGGGGCGATGAAGACGAAGGCGATGGCCGACAGGGCGATGACCGACCGCACGAGGGCGACATCGCCGACCAGCACCATCGCGAGCCCGAGGGCCCCCAGGATCGCCCCCCAGATCGTGCGGAGCTTCGCCGGCGGGTTCTCGTCGCCGCCGGTCGCGAACATCGCCAGCACGAAGGCGGCGCTGACCACGCTCGTCACCACGAAGAGGAAGGCGGCGACGACCGTGACGGCCGTCGTGAGGCCGGAGAGCGGGAACCGGTCGAGCAGCGCGAAGGTCGTCGCGTCGAGGCTCTCGCGGTTCACCGCGGACAGCGCGCCCTCGACCCGGAAGGTGTCGAAGAAGCCGAGACCGCCGAACACGCCGAACCAGAAGATCGAGAACAGCGTGGGCGCGAGGATCACGCCCGCGAGGAACTCCCGGATCGTGCGCCCCCGCGAGATCCGCGCGATGAACACGCCGACGAAGGGCGACCAGGCGAGCCACCAGATCATGTAGTTGAGCGTCCAGCCCTGGAACCAGTCGGTCAGCGAGCGGTCGAAGAACTCGGCCGTGGCGAAGCCGGCGGGCAGGACGCCGAACAGGTAGCGGCCGAACCCGGTGGTGACGGTGTTCATGATGTAGGAGGTCGGTCCCAGCACCAGCAGATAGAGCATGAGGCCGATGGCCATGAGCATGGCCGCGTTGGAGAGCTTCGCCATGCCGTCGCCGAGATCGCGCTGCAGCGGGATCACGAAGGCGAGACACATGGCGGCGAAGATGAGCCCGGTGAGCCAGCCCGAACTCTCGAGGCCCAAGAGCGCCGCGACGCCGGTCTGGACCTGGAAGACGCCCATGGCGAGAGACCCGGCGAGGCCGACAGCGATGGCGATGATCGCGAGCAGGTCGAACCCCCACCCAGCCCGGCGCGTCCAGGCCACGTCGCCGACCGCGTCGACGAGCGGCGAGCTCAGCAGGAGCGGCCGGCCGCGCCGGAAGCCGAAATAGGCGATCACCAGCCCGACGACGCCATAGATCGCCCAGGCATGGAACCCCCAGTTGAGATAGGTGACGAAGAGCGCGTAGCCCGCCGCGCGCGGCTCCGGCGCATATTCGCGAAGCTCCTCGAAATGGGTCAGCGGTTCGGCCGCGCCGTAGAAGAGGAGGCCCACCCCCATTCCGGCGGCGAAGAGCATCGCGATCCAGGACGCCGTGGAGAACTCGGGCTCGGCATCGTCGGGACCGAGGCGGACATTCCCGTGGCGCGAGACCGCGAGAAAGATCGCCGCGAACAGCATGCCGCTGGCTTCCAGCATGATGAACCAGCCCCGACTGTCGAACTGGGTGGACACCGCAGCCGCAGCGAGCGAGCCGAGCCCCTGCGGGTCGACAATCCCCCAGACGGCGATCAGGGCACTGACCGCCAGAGCGATGATCAGCAGCGGACTGGCCTTCACGGCATCCCCATCCCTTCACAACCCCCGAGGCCTCCTGGTCTAGCATCATTTCAGGCAATTCCGGCTCGCAGAAGTGCCGCGGAGAAGAAACGCCCATTCCCCGCAACGGCAATGGCTTGCGCACCGAAACCGACCCAGCGCTCCAGCCTCCGCCGAATGGCCAACTCCCCGTCTCGCACCGGCTGTGCGACGCGCTCGAATCCGACCGGGCGGCCGGAACGGGCCAGGAACCGGTCGGTAGTCCGATGGCTCTTCCGTCCGAAATACGGCCGACCGGCTTGGCGGGCATAACGCGACCGCAGCGAATGACCGGACTTCCAACGGCGCCGCAGCATAGGTCGGGGGCCTGGAGGCCATTCGCCATGTTCCCTGCGCGTGCAGCAAGACTTTGGCAGGTCCGGTCTGGGGTATCGCCCGCGCCGGCCTCTCCCGCTGGCGAGAGGCCGCCAATCTGCCGACGCCGCCGCGTCGGCGGCCAGGTCCTCGGGGCCCGCTGCAGGCCGCTGCCCTCGCGAGCGAGATCCGCTCCGTGCTCGCCGCCGGTCCCTTTCATGGGCCAAGGGCTATGCGCCAAGGTCTGGGCGCGGCTGCGCCACCGGGGCGTGCGGACCTCGAAGGAGCGCGTGCGCCGGCTGATGCGCGAGCGCCGGCTCTCCGCGGACACGGGCCGGGCGACGCCGCGCGGGCCGCTGGTCCATGACGGCAGGATCGTCCCGGACGCGCAAGACCGCTCCCGACGTGAGCGAACAGATGCGCACGAAGCTCCAGCACTGGCTCTACGTCGAGCCGGAGCGGCACGGCAGCGTCGAGGCGCTGCAGGAGGCGCTGACCCGTGCCGATCCGGTCGCCGAGTATGCGTTCGAACTCCTCAAGGTCGTGAAGCTTCGGGAACTGAAGCGCCGACGTTTCCTGCGCGCGCTGTTCGCCATGGCCATCGCCTTTCTGGTGCTGTTTCTCAGCCATCTCGGGCGCAGCCTGATCCAGTGATCGCCCGATGTCTCGGCGAGCGACCGGCACCGGACCGCTGCAGCGTTTCAGCGGGGGCCGATGCGGTTGGCCGGGCCGCCCCGGCTCCCGGGGACACCCGGCCTCACGCCGGGCCCCGGCGCGCCGCGGTCGACACAGCCGGCCGGGTAGCCGGGCCGCGTGTAGTAGACCGCAGCGGCCCCCGGCGCCGCACGCGCGGCACAGCCGACGGGAAATCCGGGCCGGGTGCAATACACCACCGGCGCTGCCGGCACGGGGCGGGCGACGCAGCCCGCGGGAAACCCGGGTCTCTTGCAGTAGACGACGGCCTGAGCCTCGGCCGGAGGCGCAGCTGACCAAGTCGCGCCGAGAAACGCAACGGCGCCGAGGAACGACGGTGAGGAGATTTCTCGCTTCATGAGAGAACCTCCCTGTTTCATTGACCAATGGGACTTCGGACCGGAGGGGGCGCCGCCCGATCTTCGCGCCGACCGGGGCATCTCCCCGAACGCCGATACGCTCAGCGCTCTGCCTGCGCCCTGATCTCCTCGCGCGTCAGGACGCCGTCCCCGTCCGCGTCGATGCGCCCGAACGCCGTCGCGTCGCCGCCGAAGCGCTTGACCGTCGCCGCGCGGCCGAGGTCGTCTTGGGCGTTGAGATCGATCAGGGTCGTGAATTCGGCGAGCGTCAGCGCACCGTCGGCGTCCACATCGGCCTCGAGGAAGTTCTCTGCCGCCTTCTCGCGATCGGCCTCGGAGGCGGCGGCGGCGCCTGTCACGAGGACGGCAACACGCGTTACGGGGGCGAATGCGCTGCGCGCGCGTCGTGGGTTCATTGTCTCGTCCTCTTCTGCCATCCGTCGGCGCCGGCCTCGGCAAGCAGTGCCGGCCGTGCGGGCCAGAAGATACGGGCGGTGGGTCCGGTCCGTATGAACCGGCGGAAACAGCATGTAACAGCCGCTCGGCCGCGGATAACAGTTCGTAACGTATGGGCGTCGCGGCTTGTCGAACGGCCGCAGACCGCGGATCCTGCGATGATGAGCGACCCGCGCCCCAGCATTCTCGTCGTCGACGACGATCCGGAGATCCGCCGGCTCGTCACCGAGTTCCTCGCGCGCGAGGGCCTCGAGGTCGAGGAGGCGGCGGATGCGGCCGCGATGGATGCGACGCTCGAACGCCGCATCCCGGATCTCGTCGTGCTCGACCTGATGATGCCCGGCGAGGACGGGCTGTCGATCTGCCGGCGCCTGCGCGCGGGCCGGGGACCGGCAATCCTGATGCTGACCGCCAAGAGCGACGAGATCGACCGCGTGGTGGGCCTCGAGATGGGGGCCGACGACTACCTCGTGACGCCATTCGGCACGCGCGAGCTTCTCGCGCGCATCCGGGCGGTGCTGCGGCGTGCGGGAGAGCGGCCCGGCGGCCACGCGCCAACGCGGCGGTCCGAGTTCGGCGGGTTCGCGATCGATCTCGACGCGCGCCGGCTCGTCCACGAGAGCGGCGGCGAGGTGGGCCTGACGAGCGGCGAGTTCGATCTCCTCGCCTGTTTCGTGCAGCGCCCGCGCCGCGTTCTGTCGCGCGACCAGATCCTCGACAGCCTGCGCGGCCGCGGCGCGGAGCCGTATGACAGGACCGTCGACATGCTGGTCTCCCGGCTCCGCCGAAAGCTCGGGGCGGCGAAGCCTGGCGCCGAGCTGATCGGCACGGTCCGCAACGGCGGGTATCTCTTCACGACCGTGGTCAGGCCGCTCCCGCGATGGGGCTCCGCGCCGGAGTTCGCCGCGCTTCCATCGGCCATCCGAGTCACCAGGGGCGGCCGAGAAAGCGGACGCGCGAATCATGATGCGCCGCACCAGACCGCTCCGAGCCCCGAAGTGTCGATTGCTGCGCTAAGAATCAACGTCTGCTTGCCGCATGCAGACCCTGGGAGCAGCTCCGGGTCCAATGTGATCGGCTCCCCTTTAGGTTCGTTTGATCAGCTAGATCGAATCTTTTTCAGTTGAACACCTGACAAATTTACTACAATAGACTTGCTGCCGCCATTCAGAGACCTGTAGGCGAACACGCGGGCTCCCCCAATGGCCATGCAAAAAACCGAAAACTGGCATAAATCGACCGCGAGTGCGGTCCCTGCAATGATCGGTGCGGCGGCATTGATCGCGATGACATCTATACTTGCCAAGTATCTAAGCGTCGAGGCCAGATACCAAGCTGCATTGCATCCTATGCAGGTCAGTTTCGGTCGGTTTGTGTTCGCATTTCTGACCCTTATGGCCCTGTTGTGCGTGTTTCCGCGCAGCCGCCCGGACTTCATTGGAACAGACTGGCTTTTGCACTTCTTGCGGGCCGTTTGCGGGTGGTCGGGGGTGACGGCGATGTTTGCCGCAGTCGCCCAAATCCCCGTGGCAGAGGCGACTGCCATCAGTTTTCTGAGTCCAATCGTCACTTTGGCGTTGGCCGCCGTGCTGCTGCACGAACATGTGGGCTACGAAAGGTGCTTGCGTCGTTGCTTGCGCTGTTCGGGGCAGTCTTGATATTGCGCCCCGGTAAAGAGGCGTTTCAGATGGCGGGCTTGTTTGCACTTCTTGCCGCCGCGATGATGGGATTGGAGGCAATTTTCATTAAGCACCTGGCCGGCAATGAACCTCCGATGCGCATCCTGATCATCAACAATGTGATAGGCAGCCTGATCGCCGCAGGCGCCGCCGCGTTTGTCTGGGTGTCGCCGTCGACGCTGCAGTCGGGACTTTTGATTGCGCTCGGCGTGGTCATGGTGTCGGGGCAAGCGCTCTTCATCCACTCGTTGAAACGGGGGGAGGCGAGCGCTGTGGTGCCCGCATTTTACTTTGTCTTGGTGTTTGCCGCACTCTATGATCTGGTTCTGTTTGGCGTATTTCCCAGTGCCTTGGCACTTATGGGTTCAGCGATGATCGTCCTGAGTGCCCTTCTGCTTAGTCGCCTTAGATCCTAATCCAGATCGTAGATCGGTTTTGCCCACCAAAAAGTCATGAAGCTCGCCAAGCTGGAGCTGAAAGACCTGGGACAGTTTTGCCACAACCCCGACATCGATTTGGGTGGTGCGAACGGCAAAAGGCCCGCACTTTGGCCGACCGACCTGGCGGGTCCCGCGCAACCGCAGCGAAAGACCGGCCCGCCGACCGCGCTGCAGCATGCGGAAAGGGTCACGCTTCCTGACCCGAACCTTGCGTCTTCACACGCTTTGCGCGGAGCATGTGCGGTGTGGGGCTCTGACCCGCCATGCCGTGCTGCAGCGGATCAGAAGACGCGCGTGATGGAGAGTCGGCCATTGGGCAGCGAGGGCAATATGCAGGGGCCGACGCGGTGTCGGCGCCTGGGCTGGGAGGGCTGGATGGAGGCAACTGCATGTCCAGAACCCAGTTCCCAGCCGTCCGACCGAAGCGCGTCCCTTGGAACAGGGGCCGGCTCGTCGGCCGGAAGCGACCCCTGCAACCGAAGCAGGTCTGGTCGATCCGCGCCCGGCTCGAGCTCGCGGGCAACCTCCGGGATCTCGCCCTCGTCAACTTCGCGATCGCGAGCCAAGCTCAGGGGCTGCGATCTCGTCCGGCTGGGGTTCGGACCTTGTGGTCGGCTGCGCACTGCGCGATCGGGTGTCGATCATCCAGCGGCTTGTGCGGGACTGGGTTGGTGCGATCGGCCTCGACCCATCGGGCTACGGGACACATTCGTTGCGGCGGACGAAGGCCGCACTGATCTACCGGAAGACCGGCAATCTGCGCGCGGTGCAGCTTCTCCTCGGGCGCACGAAGGTGGACAGCACGGTTCGCTATCTCGGCGTCGAACTCGAGGATGCGCTCAGCATCGCGGAGCGACCCGACATCTGACCCAAGGGCGGATGGCAGCAGCTGTTCGCCCACCAGAACCGGTCGATGGCAAGTGCTACCGCCGAAGACAGCGGCGAGCCCCGGACCGGACATGACGCGATCGTGCTGCACGCGCACGCAGCATAGGGCCCGGTCGAGGCCCTCACCCCCCTGTTGCGGCGCCGTTGGAAATCCGGTCGTTCGCTGCGGTAGCGTCATCCCGGCCATGGGGTGGTTGGCGGCTTTGGTCGTCGAGGACTAAGCCGCTCGCGCGGCAAGGGCGCTCGTTGCTGGCGTGGCGCTCTGGTTCGGCCGTCGTTCTTCGCTGATCGAACCTTCCGGCCCGAGGATCGGGGTATTTGCAATTGTCAGACAGGAGGTTCCCATGACGGAGGAGAGAACCACACCACTGCCCAGCAGATCGTCCGGTGTCAGCTCGGTGAGCGTTTCGCGGATGCAGGACTGGATCGACGGCATCGTTCCATCTGTCCAGGCCGCCGGGTCTCGGGTGTGGCCCGTCGCGCCGCCAGAGGTGCCTGCCCGCCTCGGGCGTGGCCGCCTCCGCCTCGGGAGAAGCCCAGCCCGCGCCCGTGAGCGCGGGCTCCAGCCCGCCGGGCCTCCAGTCGCCTTCGAAGCCCCCGCGCGCGAGATGGCGCCGGATGCGAGTGTATCTGCGCCGTGCCGGCGTCGATCTGGCCGGCCTTGGCGTCGCGCAGGAAGCGCTCGAGCGGGGGGCGGCCGATAGCCTGGCAGGCGGTCTCGGCGGTCGATACCAGAGCCCGAGCCAGATGCGCGTCATGTCCGGGCCGTCGCCGAGCCGGAACGGACCGCGGTCGACGCCGCCGTCGCGGAGCGCCCCGTGCGCCGGGTCATCCGGCGCAACGCTCGACCTCCCGACAGGCTTTCAGCGACCACCGCGCGACGCGGAGGGGCCTGGCAACCGTCAACGGTTTGTGCGCCTGCGACGCGCTCGCGCCCGAGAGGACGACCGCCGCCATTTCGTCGGTCTCGACAGGATCCCGATCTGCGAGCGGGCCCTGGCGGAGCGCCTCGTCTCCGATGGCGCCCCCCGGAGCCCTTTCTGAGGCGCCGTCGATCCGCGACCGCGGCGATGCCGATGGGATGGCCCGGTTCGACGGGGCGGGTCTCGAGCCGCCGGGCGCGGCGGGCGGGCCCGTCACGGGCAGTTCCGAGGCGGGGTTCGGTTCCGAAGACCGGCGATGGCCGGCCGATCTCGCCGCCGGCCGCGGCGCGCGGCGCGCCCAACTGCGCCAGAAGCCCGATCTATCGAGCGATAATCGCTTGGGGGGAGCGTTCGCAGACGCTATCATCCCTGCACCCGAGGCCGCCGGCCCGTGCCGGTTGGATCTGACGTGGCGGCCGCGAAGGTGCGGCTTCTGGAGCCGTGAGGGGGACATCATGCGGCGACGTCACGCCGCCACCACGCTCGGCGCCGTCCTCCTGGCGGCCGCGACCGGCGGGCCGGCCTCGGCGCAGGTCGTGACCGACGGGAGCCTCGGCTCGGGCCCCGGCATGCGGCTTGAGGTCGGTGCGGGGGGCGTGATCTCGATCCGCGAGGACATCGGGCGGCGCGTCGGCGACAGCCTGTTCCACAGCTTCTCGGAGTTCAGCGTCCGACAGGGCGAGACCGCCGCCTTCACCGGCGAGGCCGGGATCGAGCGGGTGATCTCGCGCGTCACCGGCGGGCGTCCCTCGGAGATCGACGGCGGGATCGAGGTGGCGATACCGAACGCCGACTTCTACTTCGTCAATCCGGCCGGTATCCGCTTCGGGCAGGGGGCGACGCTCACGCTCTCGGGGGGTACGGCGAGCTTCGCCGCGGCCGACCGGATCGAATTCGCCGACGGCGCGGTGTTCTCGGCGACGGACCTCCCGGGCAGCAGCCTGACCGTCGCGCCGCCGCGCGCCTTCGGCTTTCTCGACGCGACGCCGGGCCGCCTGACGGTCGACGGCGCCGAGCTCGTCCCCACCAATTTCGGCGGCCGTGCCGAGGGGCTGATGCTGTCGGGACGCGACATCGAGATCTCCGGGCGTGGCCGCCCAGGGGAGGGCAACGTGTTCAACGGCCCGCTCGGGCTCGACGACCAGGGCGGGACCGTGGCCGTCGTCGCCGGCGGCCCGGCCGCCCAGGTGCCGACCTTCGGCGCGGATCCCGTCGGCGCCGCACCGGCCGAGGGCAGCGTGCGGATCGACGAGTTCGCGAGCGTCTTCGCCGACAGCACCGGAGCGGGGCCCGCCGGCCGCACGGTCGTCGCCGCCGCGACTCTCGCTCTTGCCGAGGGCGCGCGGATCAGCTCCTCGGGGTTCTTCGAGGCCGGCGGCGGGGCCGTCGAGATCTATGCCGGCGCGCTGACGATGACCGGCGGCAGCGCGATCCTCGCCGACGGGGGCGCGCGCGGCGGCGCAGGCGGGACCGTCTCGGTCCAGGCTGGCGAGATGGAGCTCTCCGGCATCCTGTTCCCGTCGATCGGGGAGGGCGCGACCCGGCTCTCGGCGGAGGCTTTCGCAGGCGAGGCCTTCGGGGGTGTCGTCTCCGTGCAGGCCGATACCCTCGCCCTCTCCGAACTTGCCGAGATCAACGTCTCCTCGCCCGATTACGTGGCCGGGATCGTCGATCTCTCGGCGGAGGTCCTCACCCTCTCCTCCGGTGCCCGGATCGTTGCCAACTCGGACTTCGCGGCGGGCGATATCCGCCTCTCCGGCGGGAGCTTGAGCGCAACCGGCGCGGCGCCGATCGGTCTCTTCGGGCTGCGCCGCTCCGGGCTTTCGGCGCGGGGCGGGGAGGGCGGCCTCGGCGGCTTCGTCGGCATCGATCTCGACGGACCCATCACGTTGTCCGACCGCGCGTCTATCGACATCCGCGGGATCGACAGCGACTTCACCATAGATGGGGTCCCGCGGGCGCGTGTCACGATCGCGGCGCCGAGCCTTTCGCTGTCGGGAGGCGCTGGCATCTTGGCGGACACGGATGCGCCGGGGCGGGCCGGGACCGTGCTGTTCTCCGGGGGACTCCTCGAGATCTCCGACCTCCGAGATCCGGCCGAGATCGGGCTGCCCTCCGCCATAAGCGCGTCTGCCGACGGGGCGGGCACCGATGGCGGGCGCATCCGCCTCGAGGCGGGCACGCTGCGCCTCGAGGGGCGCGCCGCGCTCCTCGCCAACGGCGCGACCGCGGGTGCGATCGAGATCGAGGCCGACCGCGTCGAGGCCATTGGCCCGGGACTCGCGCCCGACGACGGGGTGTTCGTGAGCGTCACCGGCGAGGCGGCGCCGGATGCCGGGTTCGGCCGGCTGACGGTGACCGCGACCCAGTCGGTGACGCTCGCCAACACGGCGCTCTTCGTCGGGCTCGGGGGCGGCGCGGGGGCGGTGGGCACCCTCTCCGTGTCGGCGCCGGAGATCGCGCTCCGCGACCTCTCGAACGTCGGCGCCACCAATACCGGCGCGGCGGGGCCGGGCACTGTCGCGGTGACGGGGCACAGGATCGCTCTCGTCGATTCCGCGATCTTCTCCGTGGCGGATCGTCGGCCATCGAGCGGCATCGCCCTGCGCGCCGAGGAGCGGCTGACGATCGGCGGGAGCGGTCAGATCACCGCCATTTCGGGCCTCGGCGGCGGCGAGATCGACATTCGCACGCCGGACCTCCGAATGGCCGGAGCCGCTTCCATCGGCAACCCGGTCGAGGCGAGTCCGGCGCTCGGGGCGATCGGCGAGGGGGGCTCGAGCGGGCTCATCCGGATCTCCGAGGCGACCGCGATCGCGCTCGCCGAGACCGCGCGCATCACCTCGAACGCCTTCGCGGACGGGGCGGCAGGGGCCATCGTCCTCGACACCGCGCGCCTGTCGCTCGCCGACCGTGCGACCATCGCCGCAGCCACGACGACCTCGGGGGCCGCGGGCGACATCCGGATCGTGGCGCGGGAGTCGGTCGAACTGACCGGGGCGGCGCGCATCCTGACCTCGGTCGCTTTCGTCCCCGGTCTGAGCCCCGAAGCGGGGCTCGGCGGCGGCGGCGACATCGCGATCGAGACCGGCACGCTTTCCCTTTCCGGCCCGCTCGCGGAGGCCGATCCGGATCTTTCGCCGGAGGCCCGCGCGCCGCTCGTGTCCGCCCGCTCCGACAGCCCCTTCGAAGGCTCTGGCGCGGCCGGCAGCGTCTCGGTGCTCGCGGACCGGGTGGATCTGCGATCGGGCGCCCGGATCACCGTCGATGCCGATGTCGCGCCCGGCGGTTCGGTCCGGCTCGGGGCGCCCGAGGCTCCGGCCGGGACCATCCTGCTCCGTCGCGCCGAAGTGGTCGCCGACGTCAACCGGGCGACCACCGCGGCCGCGGGCGCGCCCGACGGGGGCAACGTCACGATGATCGGCGACCTGATCGCCATCGACGCCGAGAGCGGCGTGACGGCGCGGGCGGTCGTGGGCGACGGCGGCGTGCTCGACTTTCGCGGCGGGCTCGTCCTCGTCCCCGATCCGGGCGTGCTCGATGTCGAATCGCAGCAGGGGGAGAGCGGCGAGATCCGCATCGAGGGGCTCGAGGAGACGGCCGCGGCGCTCGCGCGGATCGAACCCGGGCTGTTCGATCCGCGGGAGCTGCTCGGCGATCCATGCGCGGCGGCCGCGAGCGGGCGCAGCAGTCTCGTGCTCGCCGGGGCGGGCGGGGCCCGCGTGGCGCGGGAGGCCGGTCCCGCGCTCTATCTCGAGGCGGTGCCCTATCCCCATGAGGGGCCGGGGAGCGAGACCTCCGCGCGCGCGCATGGCGGGCGCCAGCCCCTCGCCCCCGCATCGGCGGCCGACTGCGCGCCGGCCCCCGGGCCGGACCCGACGGAATGAGATCCTGTGGGCGCCTCCTCGCCGCGGCCTGCCTCGCGGCGGCCGTGGCCCCGGGGAGCGGGACGGCGCAGAACTTTCTCCCGCGCTTCGAGCCCTCGCGCGAGATCCCGCCGGTTCCCGACTTGGCGCCTCCACGGGAGCGCGGCCCGGTGCTCCCGGTCCCCGAGCCGCCCCGGCGCGTGGAGCCCGGCGCGGGATCGGGTCCGAGGGTCACGCTCTCCGGCCTCGCCTTCGAGGGCAACACGGTTTTCTCCGACGCGGAGCTGGCTGCCGCCGTGCCCGAGATCGTCGGCCGGCCGGTTGCGATCGAGGATCTCGAAGCGGCCCGTCGGCGCCTCACCGCGCTCTATATCGAGGCGGGCTATGTCGCCTCGGGCGTGTTGATCCCGGAGCAGGACGTGGCGGACGGCGTGCTGCGCTTCAGCGTGGTCGAGGGCCGGCTCGGCGAGATCCGAGTGACCGGGGAGGGCGTGGGCACCGATATCGGCCCGCTCGGCGATCTTCATCCGGACTATGTCCGCAGCAGGCTCGCCGGAGACCCGGAGGCGCCGCTCCGGCTGGAGGCGCTCGAGGAACGGTTCCGCGTGCTCCTGCAGGATCCCGCCGTCGCGCAGCTCAACGGCGCGCTCGGGCCCGGGCGGACCCCCGGAGAGGCGGCGCTCGCCCTGGAGGTGGTCCCCGCGGACCCGCTGGAGCTGGCCATCGGATACGACAATTTCGACCCGAGCTCGACGGGCACCCACACCGGCTTCGTCGATCTCACCCTCAGGAACTCCACCGGCTTCGGCGACGCGCTCGGGCTGCGCGGCGAGATCTCCCGCGGACGTCAGTCGGGCACGCTCAGCTTCGCCGGGCCGATCGGGACGCTCGGGCTTCGAGGATTCGTCGAGATCGAGGGGACGCGGACCCGGGTGATCGAGGCGCCCTTCGATCCGCTCGACATCGAGAGCGAGTATTACCGCGGGACCCTCGGCATCGCCTGGGACGCGGTCCGCACCAGCGCCCGGACCCTCACGATCGACGCCAGCCTCGACGTGAAATCGAGCACCACGACCCTTCTCGGCGAGCGCTTCTCGTTCTCTCCGGGAGCGGTGAACGGGCGAAGTCGGGCGACGGTGCTCCGCCTCGGGCAGGAATACGTCTTTCGAGGTGCGGAGGACGCGCTCGCGGCCCGGTCGTCGGTCTCGGTCGGACTCGATCTGTTCAATGCGACCGAGAACCCGGACGGCGTCCCCGACGGGCAGTTCGCCTCCTGGCTCGGGCAGGTCTACTATGTGCGCCAACTGCCCCTCGATCTCTCGCTGTCCCTCCAGGCCGTGAGCCAGGTGGCCTTCCAGCCGCTGCTGGCCTTCGAGCAGATCGAGCTCGGCGGGGCGGAGAGCGTGCGCGGATACCGCGAGAGCGCGCTCTCCCAGGATAGCGTCGCCTATGCGACGCTCGGGCTCTCCGTTCCTCTGGCCGATCTCCGGCTGCCGCGCATCGAGGATCCGGCCCATGCCGGAAGCCTCGCGCTCGAGCCCTTCGTCTCCGCCGGCATTTCCTGGTCGCACGGGGCCTTCGCCGAGCGGTCGCTGCTGGTCGGCGCCGGCGCCGATCTGGTCTGGCAGGTCGCGCCGGGCACGACGCTCGCACTCGGTTTCGGCGCGCCGCTCCTGACCGATACGCCGGGCCTCGCGAGCGATCTCGAGAACCTCCGGGGGTATGCCGCCTTCGAGGTGAGGTTTTGACCATGCCGCTCCGCGCCGCTCTCGCCTGCCTCGCGCTCTTCGGCCTACTCGCCGCCGCCCCCTCGTTCGCGCGAGCCGACGCGGGGGACCTGGACACGGCCGTCGCCGAGGCCCGGACGCCCGCCGCGCTGACCGAGGCGCTCGTGCGGCGGGGCACGGCGCTCCGGCTTGCCGGGCGCTTCCGGGCCGCGCTGTCGGACCTCGCGCGCGCCGCCGAGATCGCGCCCACCCCGGCGGCCCGGCGCTATGCCCTCGGCGCGCTCGGGATCGCCGAGGCAGAAGCGGGGCTGCCCTCGGCCGCGGCGCGTCTGTCGGAGGCGATCGGCCCGCGACCCGCAGAGGGGCCCGTCGCCGCTGTCGCCGCCGCGCATCTCGCCCGGCTCGAGGCGGCGCGGGGGCGCGCTGCAGAGGCGCGGGCGCTCGCGCAGGAGGCCGTCGCGGCCGCGCCGACGCCGCTCGTCCGGGCCTTCGCGCTCACCGTGGCCGCCGAGGCCGCCATCCTCGCAGGGGACATGCCGGGCGCCGCCAGGTTCCTTGCCCGCGCGGTCGAGGCCGCCGAGCCCCTCGCCGAGGGTGCGGCGCGGGACCGGACGCTGATCGCCGCTGCCGCCGCCGCCCTCTCGCAAGAGGCGGGCGGCGCACTCCTCGACCCCGCCGAGGCCGCTCTCCAGGCCTTGGGGGCCCCGGCGGCGCCGCGCCTCGACGCAGCGGCGGAGGACCTGCGCGCCGCGCTCGCCGCCGCGCGCGGCCGCCTCGGGGAGGCGTATCGCCGCTCGGGCGGCGCGCTCGCCCGCGCCCAGGCGGTCGGCGCCGAGGATCTCGTCTTCCGCATCGCCCGCCGCCGCGCCGAGATCGCCCGCGCCGCCGGCGACCGCCGGGCCGCGCTCGCCGCCTATCGCATCGCCTTTGCGGCGCTTCAGGGCGTGCGGGCGGATCTCGGCCCGCGCTTCGATCCTGAGGGCCGGTCGCTCTACCGCGTCGATTTCGGCGGGTTCCACACAGATTACGTCGCCCTTCTCCTAGAGCAGAGCGCTGAGGGAGACGCACAGTCCCTCCTCGCCGAAGCGCTGACCGCGCTCGAGGATCTCAAGGTGATCGAGATCGAGGACTATTTCCGGGAGCGGTGCGTTCGGCGTCGGACGGAGATCGGCGCAGACCGCCTCGGACCGGACACCGCGTTGCTCTATCCGGTGGTGCTGGAGGACCGGCTCGAGCTGATCGTCGGCCGGGCGGGGCGGCTCTCGCGGCGCACGAGCCCGGTCCCGCGCGGCGAGCTCGAAGCCCTCGTCCGCGCGGCCCTCGCCGCGACATCCGATCCCGACGGCGCCTTCGAGACCCCGTCCCGCGCGCTCCATGACGCGTTGATCGCCCCGGTCGCGCCGCTGCTTCTGGACGGAACCGTCGAGACCCTCGTCTACGCCCCGGACGGCGTGCTCCGCCTCTTCCCCATCGCCGCGCTCTGGGACGGCGAGCGCTTCCTGATCGAGCGGATCGAGGTGGCCACCGTGCTCGGCCTCACCCTCGTCGAGCCCCGCGCGGCGCGCGGTTCCGGGCGCGCGCTCGTCGCCGGGGCGAGCGAGACCGCGGTCGAGGGGTTCTCCCCGATCCCCGGCATCCGGGACGAAGCACGCGAGATCGGGCGGATCCTCGGCGTCGAGCCGCGCCTCGACAGGGAATTCCGGACCGTCGACGCGCTCCGCTTGCTGCGCCGGGAGCCCTATTCGATCGTGCATATCGCCGCCCATGCCTCCTTCGGCGCGGCGCCGGAGGACAACTTCATCGCCCTCTCCGACGGCCGTCTCGACATGCCCCGCCTCGTGGAGGCCCTGCGGGCCCGCAGCATCGAGCGCGACACGCCGATCGACCTGCTGACGCTCAGCGCCTGCCAGACCGCCCAGGGAACCGACCGCGCCCCCCTCGGCCTCGCCGGCGCCGCCTACCGGGCCGACGCGCGGAGCGTCATCGCCTCGCTCTGGTTCATCTCGGACGCGATCACGCCGGAGCTGATGAAGGACCTCTATGCCGGCCTCGCCGCCGGCGAGAGCCGGGCCGGCGCTCTGGCGCGCGCGCAACGGCGCTTCGTCTCCGAGTTCGAGACGCTCGACCACCCCAATTTCTGGGCCGCCTTCATCCTGGTCGGCGACTGGCAGTGAGGCGTGCGATCCATTCGGGGGGCCGACCGAGAGGAGAGGCTTGCGTCGAGAGGCGCGCCGCCGGGGCCTCTGCTCCGCATCGCCCCCGGAGGAGCGACCGAAGATCGGCGATCTCCTTAAGGAGCCCGGCGCCCTCGATCCATGGGTCGAAAGCTGGAGGAGGCGTCTCGCACAGGGTCCGCTTCCGCCGGCCAAGCGTCGGCGCGCCATGCGCGCGGCCAACGCGCATTTCACCCCGCGCAATCACGTAGGGGAAGAAGTCCTCGATACGGCAGAGCAAGGCGATCTCGCAGCGCTGGAGCGGCTCTGCGAACCTCTCTCCACGCCCTTCGACGACCGGCCCGGGGGCGACCGACCTCGCCTTGCCTTCGCGCGCGGAGCAGGCGGTCGCCCGCAGGTTCTGCGGCACCGACGCCCGTTTCGGCAACGCGCCCGACCAAGAGCGAAAGGGATCGCACCCCGGGCTTTCGCGCAGAGGCGCGTCGGGCCCGAGTGCCTGACGTTCGGGCGGCTTTGGTGTATAGGTGTGGTCGCAGCGGGCGATGTCGCAGAGCTTGCGGCGTCGCCGACTGCCACAACCAAAACGAGACAAGCGGGAGGACCACCGATGACGAGACCCCCCTCCGTCCGAGAGACGGGCCTACAGCTACATCGCCGCCACGTGCTGCTCGGCGCCGCCGGCCTCGGCCTCGCCACAGCAACCGGCGGGCTGATGACCGGCGCTGTCCATGCAGCGGCCGCCTCACCTCTGAACCAGGCCCCCTATTACTACCGTTTCCGGATCGGCGACCTTGTCGGCACTGTTGTCTCCGACGGCATTCTGCCGCTCGGCGATCCGACGGCGAGCTTCCTCGGGCCCTCGCCCGAGGAGATGCGCGCGATGCTCGAGCGCAACTTCCTGCCGACTGACAACGCGGTGCTCGAGCAGAACATCCTTGTCGTCGATGCCGGAGACGAGCGCATCCTCTTCGACACCGGCATGGGCTCGTCGGATCTGTTCGGGCCGACGCCCGGCAAGCTGATGTCGAGCCTCGCCGCCGCCGGGATCGAGCCCGAGACGATCACAGCCATCGTCTGCACCCACGGCCATTGCGACCATGTCTGGGGCATCATGTCGGATGCGGGCGAGCGGATCTTCCCCAACGCGCAGATCTGGATCTCCGAGGCGGACTTCGACTTCTGGACCGACGAGGCCAAGCTCACCGCCACCGATCCCGCCTGGATGGCCGCCTTCGTCGAGGGCGCGCGGCGCAATCTGATGCCGAACCGCGACCGCATGAAATTCTTCAAGGACGGCGAGGAGTTCTTGCCCGGCCTGCAGGCGATGTTCGCGCCGGGCCACACGGTGGGGCACACCGCCTTCATGGTCACCTCGGGCAACGACACGCTCGCGGTGATCGGCGATCTTACGCATCACCACGTGATCCTGCTGGAGACGCCGCTCACCCAGTTCGCCTTCGACACCGACCCCGCGCAGTCCGCCCAGACACGGGTGCGCATGCTCGACATGATCGCGGCGCAGCGTCTGCCGATCATCGCCTACCACTTCCCCTGGCCCGGGATCGGGCATGTGGAGAAAGTGGGCGACGGCTTCCGCTACCACCCCGCGCCGATGGTCATGCAGGAGCTGCCCGGCTGACGGCGACAAAGCGCGCGCCGGGGCGGGCCTCGCACCGCCCCGGCGCCATCGCATGGCTGCCCTGAGACCAGCGCGATCAGCCGGCAGGGCCCGCCCGTGACGCCCGCATGCTTCGGCGCGCCAACGATGAGCGTCGCGCCGGTCGCCGGCAGCCGATCGAGGTTCGCCTGTCCGGGATCAGCGCCCATGGGACATCTGAGGTGATTTCGTAACGGAGGGTTTCTAGCTCATCGTAACCGCCAAGGAGTGGAGATGAGACAGAAACCCGGAACGCCCAAGCCGCCGGCCGATCGTGTCGTGAAGGACATCCGCCGGCGCACGCGCAAGCATCATTCGGCGGAGGAGAAGATCCGCATCGTGCTCGAGGGCCTGCGCGGCGAGGAGAGCATCGCGGAGCTCTGCCGCCGCGAAGGCATCGCGACGAGCCTCTCCTACAGCTGGTCGAAGGAGTTCCTCGAGGCCGGCAAACGCCGGCTGGCTGGCGACACCGCCCGCCAGGCGAGCAGCCCCGAGGTGAAGGAGTTGCGCGCCGAGGCCACCGCCCTCGAGGGTGAGCCGGATCAGGCTTCCGAGAGAAGTGCGGGCGGGTGCTGCTCAGAGAGAGTGTGAACGTGGCGGCGGCTGGCGGCCCGGCGCCTGCTCGAGACTGGCGGCCCTCCGAAGTGTCGCCTGACCTCAGCAAGAGCATGACGGCGGAAACGTTGGCGGCGGCCCGGGAGGCAATCCTGGCGAGCGACGGGGTTCTCCCGTCCCTGTCCCCGAAGGCGGCCACGGGATCGCAGTCGCGCGAGGCTCAGAGGCACCTTGCACAATGGACCTTGGCCCCGATCGCCGCCCGGATCGGAGAGGAAGCGACGGCGAAGCTAGGCCAGCCTGTCGCGCTCGACGTGATGCGGCCTTTGCAGGCTTACGACGCGGGCGGGCGGGCGGGCCCGGGCGGCTGCGGGCATCGTTAAGGCCCTCAGCACGGCAAAGGCGGCGGGGCTCGACCGGGCAACAATCGCCAAGACTTTTCCAGGCCGTGGATCGGGAGATTTGTAAGCGGGGCGCGATCACCCTTGGGGTTGCGGCTTGACTATCCGGCGAAGGCCC
>CAZNTX010000048.1:0-30461 GCA_964576075.1 uncultured Limibaculum sp.
GCTCTCGAAGGCGATCAGCTTCGGCCGCGCCGGGTCGATGGTGCGCAGATGGCGCTCGAGATCGGCGAGATCGTTGTGCTTCCAGATGCGCTTCTCGGCGCGGGAATGGCGGATGCCCTCGATCATCGAGGCGTGGTTCAGCTCGTCGGAGAGCACCACGCAGCCCGGAATCTTCGAGGCGAGCGTGCCGAGCGCCGCCCAGTTGGAAACGTAGCCGGAGGTGAAGAGGAGCGCGGCCTCCTTGCCGTGGAGATCGGCGAGTTCCTCCTCGAGCACCACATGGTGGTGATTCGTGCCGGAGATGTTGCGGGTGCCGCCCGCGCCCGCGCCGCAGTCGCGCAGCGCGGCCTCCATCGCGTCGAGCACGGCCGGATGCTGGCCCATGCCGAGATAGTCGTTCGAGCACCAGACGGTGACGGGGCTCTCTCCGCCGTCGTGCCGGCGCGTGGCGAGCGGGAAGCGACCGCGATGGCGCTCGAGATTGGCGAAGACCCGGTAGTTCCCCTCCGCGCGTAGGGCGTCGAGACGGTCCCGGAAAAAGCCCTCGTAATCCATGCGGTCCTCCAGCGTTTCCGGGCCTCAGCGCGGCCGGTTGGTGTTGATCGGGTAGGTACGGCGCGCGTCGCTCCGCGGCAACATCCATTGCCAGAGTGCGGCGTCGCGTAGCGGCAGCACGAGCAGCCAGTGCTCGACGAGCGCGAGCAGCGTCAGCATCCCGAGAAGCGCGAAGCCCGCCGTCTCGGCCCCGGTCTCGGCCGCGATCGCCCGCTCCCCGAAACAGGCGACGGCGAAAGTCAGCGCCGTGACGGAGATCGGAAACAGCGGATTCATCGCGTCCTTCCGGAAATAGCTCTTAAGATGAGCCAAATGCGGCGGGATGAGTTCTTCGGCCAAGTTCGGCGCTCCGAGGTAGAGATTCAGCTTCGCGCTAATGCGTGCCCCGAAGAGTACGAGGAAGGTCCAGAGTCCGACTTGATTTGGGTCAACCCAGACCAACGCGGCGAGGCCGATCGCGGTGGCCAGGAGCGCCAGCTCGTGCCAGAGCAGCGCGGCGCAGGCGGCCCGGAAGCGGCGCCAGCCGCGCGCCCCCGGCGGGCAGGGCTTGCGGTTCGGCCCGAGGATCGTGCCGGTGAGGAAGGCGAATTCGTGCCAGCCCCAGATCGCGATCGCGGCCGCGAAGCCGACATAGACCCCCGCCATCCCCTCCTGGCTCGCCGCCCAGTCGAAGGCGATGACCGCCCCGGCGAGGAGCGGCAGCGACAGCGCCGTCACGCCCGCGAGGGCGCGCCGCGGCAGTCCGACCGCCACGAGGATGCTCCCGGTCCCCGCCCACCAGGCGAAGATCGCGAAGAGCAGCGCCGTCGCCACCTCTCCCATCACGTCACCAGACCGGCTCGAGCCGGCTCGAGGCCGGCAGCTCGTGGCGCTTCACGGGCTGCAGATAGAGCCGCGCGAAGATCGCCCCCGCCCGTGCCCAGAGCCCGAGACGGCGCACGGCCTGAAGCGGCCCGCCCTTCTCGCGGCTGTCCTCGATCGCCCGGTTGACCGCGACGAACCCGCGGCAGCCCTTCCAGAACACCGGATTGTCGAGGTCGATCTCGATCGGGAAGCACTGGCGCGAGATCTCGGAGGTGAGCCGCAGCACGCGCTGGTCGTAGTCGTCGATCTCGATGCCGAGCGCCTTGTGGAAGGCCGGGCGCGCATGGTCGCGGACATACATCGTGCAGAACACCGCGAGCAGGAAGAAGCGGATCCAGAGCACGTTGCCGCCTTTCAGCAGATGCGGATTGGCCCGCATCAGGAGCGAGAACGCCTCGCCATGGCGGAACTCGTCGTTGCACCACTCCCGGAACCACTTGAAGATCGGGTGGAACCGGTTCTCCGGGTGCTTCTCGAGATGCCGGAAGATCGTGATGTAGCGGGCATAGCCGATCTTCTCGGAGAGATAGGTGGCGTAGTAGATGAACTTCGGCTTGAAGTAGGTGTATTTCTTGGTCTTGGTCAGGAAGCCGAGATTCACCCCGATGCCCGCCTCCTTGAGCGCGTCGTTGATGAAGCCGGCATGGCGGGCCTCGTCGCGGCTCATATAGGAGAACAGCTCGCAGATATCCTGGTTGTTGCCGCGCTTCTTCATCTCCTTGTAGAGCACGCAGCCGGAGAACTCGGCGGTGAGCGAGGAGACGAGGAAGTCGACCAGTTCCTTGCGCAGCTCCGGGTCGAGCTTGTCGAAATCGACGTGGTCCCAGCTCTCGTCCTTCTTGAAGTGCTTCCTGTTCGGGTCCGACTTCATCTCGGCGATCAGGTCGTCCCACTCGGCGCGCACGCCGGAGACGTCGAGCCGGTCCATCTCGTCGAAATCGGTGGTGTAGAAGCGCGGCGCGAGGAGGGTCGTCTCCTGCGCCATCTGCGTGGTCTCGTTGACGTCCGTGACACCCGCCTCGCGGGCGACGGCCTTCAGATCCGCCTCGACGTTCACAGCCGCACCTCCTCGCTGAAGCTGAATTCGCAGAGCTCCATGAACTCGATGTCCCCGGTCATCCGGGTCCAGAGCCGCTCGAGGAGCGTGGCGCGGGTGACGGTCGCCTCCCGCCGTTCGGTGTGGACATGGCCATAGGGCACGTGGATCTCCTTGCCGTGCACCACCACCTCGTCGCCGGGCTGGATCTCGATGTCGCCGTCGAGGATCACATGGGCGTGCAGGCTCTCGAAGGTGTGGCTGATCTCCACGGTGCAGGGCGTGGTGATGCGCCTGCGGCTCAGAAGGCTGTCAATCATTGGGCGTCCTCCCTGATGTCAGCGATACGAGACATCAGAGTGGCAAACGTGGCGTAGTTGTCAGCGCCGAAACCGATCAGTTCGGCGCGCCACTCGGTCGCAGGATCGACGAGGGCGAGGTGCCCGCTCTCCCAGCGCACGATCTCGAGCGGGCCGTCGAAGGCGACGCCGTGCTGCATCCGCTGGCGGTCGATCACGCGGATGAGCCCCCGGATGAAGCCGTCCTCGCCCTCGGGCAGGAAGGCGTAGCGCGCGCCCGTCGCGGGGTCGAGGATCGCGATGCCGCCGCTGTCGAGCTGACGGATCAGGATCGCCTCGCGGGCCTCGGCGGTGGCCTCGGCGGGGCCCTGGGCGCGGGGCGGCACGTCGCCGAGGCGCATGGCGGCGGTGCCGATCAGGGCCCCGATGCAGATCGCGCCCACGGCGACGATCAACGGGCGCGGGATGCGGTCGACGGTCTCGGCGGTCATGGGCGGTCTCCTCCTCTCTCGCGGGTCTGGCGGGGCGTCACTCTGCGGCGACGAGCCCCGGGGCCGTGGCGGGACGGGCGGGGGCGGGCGCGTCGCCCGGCACCTCCGCCGTCTCGGTATCGGCGCGGCGGGCGGCCTCGGCGCGCAGCGCGGCGACGAGCAGCTCGGCCACCTTGCCGCCCTCGGGCACGGCGCGGAGCATCGGCTCGGTGCGGCGGAGCTGCCAGGGCCGGGCATGGGGCCAGAGCATCAGATAGGCGAGCTCGTTGCGGCCCGAGAGGACGAGCGGGATGTCAGCCGTCCCGTCCCGGTGCAGCTTCATCGAGGCCGAGCCGATCCAGCGGAACGGCAGGTTGATCGTCAGCGTCAGCGCGACGCCGATGCGCATGGCGAGCCGGCGATTGGTGATCGTGTAGACGGTGGTGCGCGCCGTCGCCCAGCCGAGGAGCGCGAGCACGGCCACCGCCGCGAGCGCGAGCACCCCGAGCGCGCCGACGCCGAGGGCGATCTGCCCCGCGCCCGCGCCCTGCGCCCACATGTCGATCCCGCGCCAGAGCGCGATCGCGGCGAAATAGACGAGGACGAGGCGGATGCCCATCGCCCGCCAGGCGAGCGCCCGCCAGGCCGGGCGGCCCTGCCAGAGGATGCGCTCGCCCTCGGGCGGGACCTCCGGCAGGCCCGGGAGCGGGTCCCGGTGGAAGTCGTCATGCAGGTCGCGCGGGCTCATACCTGGGCCTCCAGCCGGTTCTCGTCGGCATAGAGCTTGCCGCCGCACCAGTAGGCCGAGATCCGGTCCTCCTCGAGCATGGTGATCTGCCCGGGGTTCTTGGTCGTCGGCACGCCGGCGAACTGCTCGGCCTTCAGCGAATGGACCTTGAGCACCTTGCCCCAGAGGCTCTTCACGCAGAGGGTGAAGGGGACGAGGCGGGTGCCCTGGGCGCCGAGGTCGATCTCGACATAGCGGATCAGCTGCTCCGACTGGTCGACCCAGACATCCTTGACCGTGCCGCCGACCTCGCCGTCCGCGCCCTTGACGAGATAGCCGGTCATGTCGCTCTCGTCCTTGTAGTAGACGAACTCGTTGGTCGCCTTCATGGGCACGATCTTGGGCCGGCCCTCGATGGTCAGGTCGGGCTCGTCATGGCGCAGGCAGTAGGCGGCGGGGCCCACGCCGTCGGCGAGCGGGTCGCCGGTGGGCTCGTAGGGGGCGCCGGAGAAGGCGGCGGTCTTCTGCATGGCGAACTCGCGCGTCTCGCGGTCGTTCGGGTCGGGCACGGTCTTCTCGCCGCGCCCGTGGGGCAGCTTGTAGGTCTTGGGGCTCGGCAGGCCGTATGGCCGGGCGCCGGCCTCCTCGCCCGTCACCTCGGACTCGAGCGGGTAGCCCTCCCGCATGTTCTCGCGCTGGATCCAGATGATCAGCCCGAAGAAGAAGAGCCAAAAGATGTAGAGGCACACCTGGGCGAAGTCGATGTTGCCGACGATGGTTGCGTAGTCTTCCATGACGGATCTCCTGGTCAGCTTAGGCTGGGAATTCGGTGAGGCCGAAGCGGCCGCGGCGGGGGTCGGCGTCGTCGCGGGCGGAGCGTCCGCGGCGGGTGACGAGCGGGCCGATCGCGGCCAGCGTGGCGAAGAGCAGCAGGATCTCGAGGTGGTAGACCACCGAATAGCCGATCCCGGCCGTGTCGAAGGCGGGGCCGAGGGCGCCCGTCGCGGCAAGGCCGTTGACCGCGTCGCGCAGGATGCCGCCGAGGGCGAGGCCGAGGCCGGCGGCCGTCGCCTGCGCCGCGCCCCAGGCGCCGAGGGCGAGGCCGGCCTGGCCCTCCTTGCCGAGCTCCATCGCGGCCGTCAGCGTGCCGACCGCGAAGAGACCGCCGCCGAGGCCGATCAGCCCAGCGCCCGAGCGGAAGAGCCAGGGCGAGCCCATCGGCTCGGCGAAGACCACCGCCGCGAAGGCGAAGATGCCGATCACCGCGCCCCAGGCGGCGAGGCCGCAAGGATGGCGGCCCTGGCCGAGGAGGCGGGCCGCGATGGCGAAGCCCGCGAGCGAGCCCACGGCCCAGATCGCGGTCAGCGCCGTCGTGTCGCCCACCGAGAGCGAGAGCACCTCGCCGCCATAGGGCTCGAGCAGGATGTCCTGCATCGAGAAGGCGAGCGTGCCCAGCATCACCGCGGCGAGAAGCCGCCCGGCGCGCCCGCCCTCCATCAGATCGGCCCAGGCGTCGCGGAAGGAGGGCTTCGGCGCCTCCCGCTCGGCCCGGCTCATCGGCTTGACGTGCTCCTGCTTCCAGAGCGCGACGAGGTTGAGCGCGAGGGTGACGATCGCCGCGCCCTGGATCACCTGGATCAGGCGGAGCTGCGAGAAGTCCATGAGCAGCCAGCCGAAGAGGCCCGCCGTCACGCCCATCCCGACGAGGAGCATGACGTAGAGGAGCGCGACCACCCGGGGCCGCTTGTCCTCCGGCGCGAGATCGGTGGCGAGCGCGAGGCCCGCGGTCTGCGTCATGTGGATGCCGGTGCCCGCCATCAGGAAAGCCAGCGCCGCGCCCGCGGGGCCCGCCCATTCCGGCCCCGTCGTCTGATCGCCCGAGAGGACGATGAGCGCGAAGGGCATGATCGCGAGGCCGCCGAACTGCAACAGCGTGCCGAACCAGAGATAGGGGGTGCGCTTCCAGCCGATCGCCGAGCGGTGCGTGTCGGAGCGGAAGCCGAGCACCGCGCGGAACGGCGCGACGAGCATGGGCAGCGCCGCCATCGTCGCCACGAGCCAGGCCGAGACGCCGAGTTCGACGATCATCACCCGGTTGAGCGTGCCGGTCAGCAGCACGAGGCACATGCCGACCGACACCTGGAAGAGCGCGAGCCGGAGGATGCGCGAGAGCGGCAGATCGGCGCTGGCCACGTCCGAGAAGGGGACGAGCCGGCGGCCGATGGTGTTCCAGAACTCGGTGCGGGCGTTGGTGGCGCTGTCGGTCATGGCCGGGCGAGCTCCCAGGCTTCGGAGATGTAGAACCCCTTGGAAACGCGCCGGCAGCGCCCCGGCGCCCAGCCGTCGAGCGCCTCGGCCGAGCGGATGCGCCGCTCGAGGGTGCGCGCGCCGATCGGCTGGATCGCGGGCGAGCGGTCGGAGCGGGGGAAGAGCTTGCCCGAGGCGTGCATCGCGGCGAGGAGCGGCGTGCGCGGGGCGACAGTGAAGACCACCGAGCCGCGGCAGCGCGCCGCGAGCCGGCCGAGCGCGCCCACGATGTCGCCGGGCGCATAGTGGATCAGGCTGTCCATCGCGACGACATGGTCGAAGAGCCCGAGCCCGGGATCGAGCATGTCGCCCGAGCGCCACTCGATCCGCCCCGGGAGGCCCACGGGCGTGCGCTCGCGGGCGACCTCGACGAGGGAGGCGGCGACATCGACCGCCACCACCTCCGCGCCCCGCCGCGCCGCCTCGACCGAGAGCGCCCCGGTGCCGCAGCCCGCATCGAGCAGCCGCTTGCCGGAGAGATCCTCGGGCAGCCAGGACAGGAGCGTCCCCCGCATCTCGTCGCGCCCGGCGCGCACCGTCTCGCGGATCTTCGAGACCGGCGCGTCGGAGGTGAGCCGCGCCCAGGTCTCGGACGCGGTGCGGTCGAAATAGTCGCGCAGCCGCTCGCGGCGGTCGGCGTAGGAGCTTGCCATGTCGATCGGTCGGGCCATCGCTTCCTCCCTCAATCGAAGCCCAGGAGTTCGAAGATGTCGCGGTCGGGCAGCGGGTCGGGCGCGAGCGGGTCGGTGCCCTTCCAGAGCGTCGCGGCGAGGCGCAGATACTCCGCCTGCACCGCCTCGACCTCGGGCGACTGCTCCATCTCGAACAGCGTGCATTTCTTCAGCCGCGAGCGGCGCAGCGCGTCGAGATCTGGCAGATGGGCGAGGCGCTTGAAGCCCACGGTGTCGCAATAGCGGTCGACCTCGTCCGTGTCGCGCGAGCGGTTGGCGACGCAGCCCGCGAGCCGCACGCCGTAGTTCTTCGACTTCGCCTGCACCGCGGCGATGATCCGGTTCATCGCGTAGATCGAGTCGAAGTCGTTGGCGGTGACGACCACCGCCCGCTCGGCATGCTGCAAGGGCGCCGCGAAGCCGCCGCAGACCACGTCGCCGAGCACGTCGAAGATCACCACGTCGGTGTCCTCGAGCATGTGGTGCTCCTTGAGGAGGCGCACGGTCTGCCCGACGACGTAGCCGCCGCAGCCGGTGCCCGCCGGCGGGCCGCCCGCCTCGACGCACATCACCCCGTTGTAGCCCTCGTAGACGAAGTCCTCGGGGCGCAGCTCCTCCGGGTGGAAGTCAACCTCGGCGAGGCTGTCGATCACCGTGGGCACGAGGCATTTGGTCAGCGTGAAGGTCGAGTCGTGCTTGGGGTCGCAGCCGATCTGCAGCACGCGCTTGCCGAGCTTCGTGAAGGCGACCGACAGGTTCGACGAGGTCGTCGACTTGCCGATGCCGCCCTTGCCGTAGACCGCGAAGACCTTCGCGCCCTCGATCTTCATGTTGGGGTCGAGCTTGACCTGGACCGATCCTTCCCCGTCTTCGCGGGGCTTGCGGCGGGGCAGGCTCGGGGGCGTCTCGAGCGGGGCCATGACGTCTCCTCTCTGTCGTTTCTCAGGCGGCCACCGGATCGAGCCCTTCGAGCCGGTCCTCGAGCTCTTCGGCCGAGGCGGTGAGGGCGGCGAGCGTGTCCGCGTCCGGGGTCCAGTATTGGCGTTCGTGGGCTTCGAGCAGGCGGTTGGCGAGGCGGGCGGAGGCCTGCGGGTTGAGCTCGCCGAGGCGCCGGCGCATCTCCTCGTCGAGCACGAAGGTCTCGGAGAGGCGCTGATAGACCCAAGGGTCCACCGCCCCCGTGGTCGCCGACCAGCCGAGGGTGTTGGTCACCTGCGCCTCGATGTTGCGCACGCCCTCGTGGCCGTGGGCGAGCATCCCCTCGAACCATTTCGGGTTGAGCGCGCGGGTGCGCGTCTCGAGGGCGACCTGCTCGGCGAGCGTGCGCACCGAGCCGCCGCCGCGGGTCTGGTCGCCGATATAGACCGGCGCGCCCTCGCCCTTGGCCCGCGTCACGGCGCGCGAGATGCCGCCGAGCGTGTCGAAATAGTGGTCGACCGTGGTGACGCCGAGTTCGACCGATTCGAGGTTCTGATAGGCGAGATCGACGCGGCCGAGCTGCGAGGCGAGGAGCGCGCCCTGGGGCGCCGCCTTGCCGTCGCGGCCATAGGCGAAGCATTTGCGCTTCTCGTAGGCATCGGCGAGCTCGTCCTCCTCGCCCCAGGAGCCGGCATCGACCAACTGGTTGACGTTCGAGCCGTAAGCCCCCTCGGCGTTGGAGAAAACGCGGAGGGCGGCCGTCTCCATGTCGCAGCCATGGGCGGCCTGATAGGCGAGCGCGTTGGCCCGGACGTGGTTCTCCGCGATGGGCTCCTCCGCGCTCGCGGCCAGCCAGGCGGCCTCCGCGAGCAGCTTCGCTTGCAGGGGCAGGAGATCGCGGAAGATGCCGGAGAGGGTCATCACCACGTCGATCCGCGGCCGCCCGAGCTCGGAGAGCGGGATCAGCTCCGCGCCGCAGAGCCGGCCGTAGCCGTCGAAGCGGGGCTTCGCGCCCATCAGCGCGAGGCATTGCGCGATCGGCCCGCCCTCGGATTTCAGATTGTCGGTCCCCCAGAGCACGATGGCGACCGAGCTCGGCAGGCCGCCCGCGCTCTCCCGGTGGCGCGCGAGGAGCCGCTCGGCCTGCGCCGCGCCGTCCTTCACCGCATAGGCCGAGGGCATGCGGAAGGGATCGTGGCCGTGGAGGTTGCGCCCGGTCGGCAGGATCTCGGGCGCGCGGATCAGATCGCCGCCGACGACGGGGGGGACGAAGCCGCCGTCGAGCGCATGGACGAGGGCGGGAAGCTCGGTGTCCTGCCCGAGCCAGCCGGCCGCCCCTTCGAGGCGGGCGAGGACATGCGCCTCCGGCCCGCGCGGATCGAGCCCCGCGGCCCGGGCGGCGGCCTCGGCGCCGCGCCCCTCGGCGAGCGCCTCGAGGGCGGCGCGCGGAGGCTCTACCGCGCCCTCCGCTTCGGCCACGGCGCCGGCCATGGCGGCGAGCGTGTCCGCCCGCTCTGCGATGTCTGGGATGCGGCCGAGGACGTGGAGCCCGTTCGGGATCAGCGTCTCCTCGAGCTCGAGCACCGCGCGCCAGAGGGCGGGGATCTCGCCCGCGCCGTCGCCGGCCCAGAGCGGCTCGGCCGGGGCCATGTCGAGCTCGGCCGCCTGGGCCTGGACGAGTTCGGCGAGGTCGGCCCGCTCGTCCGCCGCCTCGGGGGGCGCCGCGCGCCAGCGTTCGATCGAGGCCTTGAGATCGGCGAGCCCCTTGTAGAGCCCCGCCTGAGAGAGCGGCGGCGTGAGGTAGGAGACCGTGGTCGCCGCTGCCCGGCGCTTGGCGAGCGCGCCCTCGGAGGGGTTGTTGGCGGCGTAGTAGTAGATGTTCGGCATGTCGCCGATCAGCCGGTCGGGCCAGCAGGTCTCGCCCATGCCGACCTGCTTGCCGGGCATGAATTCGAGCGCGCCATGGGTGCCGAAATGCAGGAGCGCGTCGGCGTTCCAGTCCTCGGCGAGCCAGCGGTAGAAGGCGCAGAAGGCGTGCGTCGGCGCGAAGCCCTTCTCGAAGAGGAGGCGCATCGGGTCGCCCTCATAGCCGAAGGTCGGCTGCACGCCCACGAAGACGTTGCCGAATTCGCGCCCGAGGACGAAGACCTCCCGCCCGTTCGACTGCGCGCGCCCGGGCGCGGGGCCCCAGGCGGCCTCCACATCCGAGAGCCACGGCGTGCGGCGGACGATGTCGTCGGCCGAGACGGCGGCGGCCACATTGGCCTCCTGCCCGTGCTCGGCGGCGTTGCCCTCGAGGATCGCCGCGCGCAGCGCCTCGACGCTCTCCGGCACCTCGACCGAATAGCCTTCCTCGCGGAGCCGGCGCAGCAGCGCATGGAGCGATTCGAAGACCGAGAGATAGGCCGCGGTGCCGACCGCGCCCGCATTCGGCGGGAAGCCGAAGAGGACGACGCCGAGGCGCCGCTCCGCCCGCTCGCGCCGGCGCAGGGTGACGAGGCGGGAGACGCGGCTCGCGAGGCGCTCCACCCGGTCGGGACAGGGGACCATGCCCTGCGCGCCGGCGGCCATCTGCGAGAGGTCGCAGCGGCGCTTGCAGCCGGGGCACGGGCCCGCGCCGCAGCTCCGCCCGCCGAAGACCGTGGGCGCGGTCGCCCCGTCGATCTCGGGGATCGCGATCATGATCGTCGCCTCGACCGGCGAGAGCCCCTGCCCCGAGCCCGCCCAGGTCTCGAGCGCCTGGAACTCCAGCGCATGGGCGGCGAGATAGGGGACGTCGAGCTCGGTCAGCATGCGCTCGGCGGCAGCGGCGTCGTTGTAGGCCGGGCCGCCGACGAGGGAGAAGCCGGTGAGCGAGAGCACGGCGTCGACGGTGGTGCGCCCGTCCTCGCGGAAATAGGCCTCGACGGCGGGGCGCGCATCGAGCCCCGAGGCGAAGGCCGGCACGACCCGCAGCCCCTTGGCCTCAAGCGCGGCGATGACCGCGTCGTAATGCGCCGTGTCGTTGGCCAGCAGATAGCTGCGCATGACGAGGAGCCCGACGGTGCCGACCGGGGCCGCGGGGCCCCTCGGCAGATCGCCCGCATCCTCGGAGAGCCGGCCCGGCATCGCCGGGTGATAGACGCCGGTCTCGGGATGCTCGACCGGATCGCCGGGCGCGAGCTTGCCGCGAAGCTCGGCGCGCGGGCCGTCGGCATAGCGGTCGATCAGGAAGCGCACGAGATTGGCGAGGTTCTCGTCGGAGCCCGAGAGCCAGTATTGCATCGTCAGGAAATAGGCGCGCAGGTCCTGCGCCTTGCCGGGGATGAAGCGCAGGATCTTCGGCAGGCGGCGCAGCATCTTCATCTGGCCCGCGCCGGAGGACCCCTGCCCGCCCGATTTCGGCTTGCCGCGCAGGCGCTTGAGAAGGCCGACGATGCCCTTGGCGGGCTTGTCCATGCGCAAGCCCCCGAGGCGGGTGAGCTTGACGATCTCGGAGGCGGAGATGCAGCCGACGATGGCGTCGCAACGCTCGCGCCGGGCCTCGAGGGCGGGCAGGATCGCGCGGACCTGGTCCTCGAGGAAGAGCATGGTGGCGAGGATGACGTCGGCCTCGGCGATGTCGGCCTCGGCGGCGGCGAGCGCCTCGGGGTCGCCCTCCCAGTCGCAGGCGGCATGGAGTGCGAGGCGGATGCCGGGGATCTCCGGCGCGAGGGCGGCCTCGACGCGCGCGATGCTGTCGGCGAGGTGGCGGTCGAGCGTGACGATCACGACGCGCGGGCCGGGGCCGCCGGGCGTTCCGGCGCCGCGTCCGGCCGCGGCGGCGATCTCAGCGGGAGAAATGGGCTTTTGCATCGTAGAGCGTCTCGATCGTGATGGTGGCGATGCCGCGCTCGGCGGCGAAGCGTTCGGTGTTGCGCCGGGCCCGGCCGCGGACGAAGAACGGGATCTTCTTCAGCTCGCGCTCGGCCTCGGCGTCCCAGACCGGATCGCGCTCGGCGTGGGCGACATCCGCATCGGGCGCAGCCTCGGGGGCGGCGGCCGGGGCCGGTTCCGGGGGGGCGGACGAGGGGGGCGTCGAACCCCCCTCGTCCGCGGCCGGGCGGGGCCGGCCGGGCCCCGGACGATGCCCGCCCGCGCCATGGAGGTGCGACGGCCCGGCCTCGTCGTGGAACTCGAAATCCTCCCGGAACATGGCGAGCAGGTGCTCCTCGAGGCCCATGACGAGGGGATGCACCCAGGTGTCGAAGAGCACGTTCGCCCCCTCGACCCCCATCTGCGGCGAGTGCCGGGCGGGGAAGTCCTGCACATGCACCGGCGCCGAGATCACGGCGCAGGGGATGCCGAGGCGCTTGGCCGTGTGGCGCTCCATCTGCGTGCCGAGGATCAGCTCCGGCGCGACCTCCGAGATCGCCGCCTCGACATCGAGATAGTCGTCGGTGATCAGCGCCTCGAGGCCCATCGCCTTGGCCGTGGCGCGCACCTCGCGGGCGTATTCGCGGGAATAGGTGCCGAGGCCGCAGACCTCGAAGCCCATCTCCTCGGTCGCCACCCGGGCGGCGGCGAGGGCGTGCGTCGCATCGCCGAAGACGAAGACGCGCTTGCCGGTGAGATAGGTCGAGTCGACCGAGGCCGACCACCAGGGCGCGCGGGCGCCCTCCGCCGCCACCGCCTCGGCGCGCGCGGGGTCGATCCCGGCGAGTTCGGCCACCTCGGCGAGGAAGTCCCGCGTCGCGCCCATGCCGATCGGCACGGTCCGGGTGCGCGGCTGGCCGAGGGTCTTCTCGAGATGGCGCGCGGCGGTCTCGGCGATCTCGGGATAGAGCACCACGTTGAAATCCGCCGCGCCGAGGCGCGCGAACTCCGAGGGCCGCGCGCCCATCGGCGCCACAAGGTTCACCCGAACCCCCATCGCCTCCAAGAGCCGGCGGATCTCGGCGACGTCGTCGCGGTGGCGGAAGCCGAGCGCCGTCGGCCCGAGAATGTTGGCGGAGGGACCCTCGGCCCGCTCGCAGGGGCCGGCGAGGGCGCGCACGAGGCGGTAGAAGGTCTCCGACGCGCCCCAGTTCTCGCGCTTGGTGTAGGCCGGCAGCTCGAGCGGCACCACCGGCACCGAGAGCCCCATGCCGGAGGCGAGCCCGCCGGGGTCGTCCTGGATCAGCTCCGCCGTGCAGGAGGCGCCGACGATCATCGCCTCGGGGCGGAAGCGCGCCTCCGCCGCCCGCGCGGCCTCCTTGAAGAGCTCCGCCGTGTCGGAGCCAAGATCGCGGGCCTGGAAGGTGGTGTAGGTGACCGGCGGGCGATGGTCGCGCCGCTCGATCATCGTGAAGAGAAGATCGGCATAGGTGTCGCCCTGCGGCGCGTGGAGGACGTAGTGCAGCCCCTCCATGCCGGTCGCCACCCGCATCGCGCCCACATGGGGCGGGCCCTCGTAGGTCCAGAGCGTGAGCTTCATGATCCGCCTCCGCCTGCCGTGACCTCGGGGGTGCGGCCCGCGCGGGGCTCTGCCGCGCGCGCGGCCGAGGGGGGTTCGACGCCCCCCTCGGACGCCCCCCGAGCCCCGCCGGAGAGCGCCTCGCGCCGGGCGATCGGGCGGGCGAAGAGCTCGGCGAGATCGCCCGCCTGCTCGTAGCCGTGGACCGGCGAGAAGACGAGCTCGATCGCCCATTTCGTCGTCAGCCCCTCGCGCTCGAGCGGGTTGGCGAGGCCGAGGCCGCAGACCGTGAGGCCCGGGCGGTCGGCACGCAGCCGGTCGAGCTGGAGCTCGACGTCCTGGCCCTCGGCGAGCCGCGTGCCCGCGGGCAGCCGGGCGAGCTCCGGGCCCATATGCCCGCGATGGAGATAGGGCACGCCGACCTCGATCGGCGTCATCCCGCATTCCTCGGCGAGGAACCGCGCGAGCGGGATCTCGAGCTGGCTGTCCGGCAGGAAGCTGACCGTGCGCCCCCGGAGCCGTTCGGACCGGCTCTCGACCGCGGCCTTGGCGCGCGCTCTGGGCGCCGCCGTCACCGTCTCGAAGCGCTCCTCGGACACGCCGAAGGCGCCGGCCGCCGCGGCCAGCCAATCCGTCGTGCCGCGCGCGCCGAAGGGGAAGGGCGCGACGAGCACCTCCGCCCCGCGATCGGAGAGCCGCTTCGCCGTCTCGTTGAGGAAGGGCTGGGCGAGGAGCACTTTCGTCCCCGGCCCCACGGGGGGCAGCGCGTCGGAGTGGCGCGCGGGCAGGAAATGCACCGGCGCGATCCCCATCGCCGCGAAGAGCCGGGCGAACTGGTCCTCGACGATGTCGGGCAGCGAGCCCGCGACCATCAGCGCCGGCGCGCCGGTGCGGTCCTCTGGCAGCTCGGGCACGAGGGCGGCGAGGCAGGTGTCCTCCCCCTCGGTGAAGGTCGTCTCGATGCCGGAGCCAGAATAGCTCACCACCCGGACCCGGCCCTTGTGCTCGCCGGAGAGGCGCTCGGCGGCCTTGCCGAGATCGAGCTTGATCACCTCGGAGGGGCAGGAGCCGACGAGAAAGAGCGTGCGGATGTCCGGCCGCCGATCGAGAAGGCGCGCGACCACCCGGTCGAGCTCGTCATTGGCGTCGGCCATGCCCGCGAGGTCCTTCTCCTCGAGGATCGCGGTGGCGAAGCGGGGCTCGGCGAAGATCATCACGCCGGCGGCCGACTGCAGAAGATGCGCGCAGGTGCGCGAGCCGACCACGAGGAAGAAGGCGTCCTGGATCTTGCGGTGCAGCCAGATGATGCCGGTCAGCCCGCAGAACACCTCGTGCTGGCCGCGCTCCTTGAGGACGGGCGCGTCCGAGCAGCCCTGGATCGCCCCGCTCATGCCGCCACCTCGAGGCGCTCGGCCGCGGCCTGGCGCGCGCCCTCGAGCCGGGCGGCGCGGAGCTTGAGGAGGAACTGCGCGGCGTTGATCACATAGGCCGCATAGGCCGCGAGCGCGATCCACATCTCGGCGCGCGGGCCGAAGCCGCCGTCGAACAGCATCCAGACATAGGCGAGATGGAGCGCGATCACCCCGAAGCTCACCACGTCCTCCCAGAAGAAGGCGGGGGCGAAGAGATACTGGCCGAACACGACCTTCTCCCAGATCGCGCCGGTGACCATGATCGTCAGCAGGATCGCCGTCTTGAGGACGATGGAGATCGTCGCCGCCTCGTAGCCCGCGCCGGTCGTCAGATAGCGGACCACGAGGGCGAGGCTGACGAGAAAGACGAGGAACTGCACCGGCGCGAGCACGCCCTGGACGGTCGTCCAGACCGTGGCGTCGCGGCGGCGGCGCTCCTCCTCGGTGTAGAGCCCGGGGCCTTTGGCCTCCTGGCTGGCGCGACGGGACATGGTCTGCCTCCTTCCCGCTCGTTCGGCGTTCACTTTCCAGAAAAGCTAGCCGTGGCCTCGGCGTGTGTCAACTTTGATTTACGCAAGCCGCACTGACAGTCGCCGACTTTCTCGGGCGCCCGCGAGACCCGTGACCGCTTTCCGACCGCGCCCGCGCGAGGCCGGCGCGACAGCCGGTCGCGAGCGGCCAAGCAACCCATTGTTTTACAATGCATTTTTTGCCAGCCCCGGCTGGCCCGCGGCGCCACGCCGGGGAGCGGCGCCGGACGAGGCCCTAGGACACCGCTGCGCTTCGTCAAGAGAAATTGACATCGCGGCCCAAGGGTGCTCTCATGAGTTGACGGGGAGGGCCCCGGGCAACGGCGCAGAAAGACGGCCGAGGAGGACGACGACCATGGAAGGCCATCTGCGGAATCACGCCCGCCACCTGGCCCCGACGGACCCCGGGCCCGGCTCGGCCCGCCACCCAGCGGAGGCCCCGCGCGCGGCCGCGCGACGCGCCCCGCCCTGCGAGGTGCCGGATCTCGCCATGCTGCTACGCGCCGTCGAGGCGGAGGTGATCCCCCGCCTCCTCGGCAGCCGCACCGGCAACGGCGCCGCCCCGCGCCCCGGCACCACCGATGTCGAGCGCCTCTGCGCCTTCGCGCTCGACCGCGACGCGGCCTCCGCCCACGAGTATATCGACGCCCTCGCCGAGCGCGGGGTCGGCATCGAGGCGATCTATGTGGAATTACTTGCCCCGGCCGCCCGCCTCCTCGGCGAGATGTGGGAGCAGGACCGGGTGAGCTTCGTCGACGTCACCGTGGGGCTCAGCACGCTGCACCAGATCCTGTTCCGCCTCGCGGTGGAGGACGGCGGCTCGGGCTTCGCCTCGGCGCGCGCCGGCGCCGCGCTCTTCGCACCGGTCCCGGGCGAGAGCCACGTCTTCGGCACGTTGATCGTCGCCAAGATCTTCTCCCGCGCCGGCTGGCATTGCTGGACCGAACTCGGCCCCACCCCCGCCGAGATCGCCCGGCTGCACGCGGAGAACCGCTTCGACGTGCTCGGCCTCTCCATGAGCTGCGACCGCCACCGCGAATCGCTGTTCGAAACTGTGGACGCCCTGCGCGATTTGGCCGATACGCAGATGCCCGCACTCATCGTCGGCGGGCCGAGCTTCGCGCGCGACCCAGATCTCGCCGCGCGCATCGGGGCGGTGGGCATCGCCGCCAACCCTGCCGACGCCATCCGCCTCGCGGAGAAGATCGTCGAGGAGCGACCGACATGACGCACCGCGCCACGCCGCGACAAGCGCCAGGATCGGGGGGGTGACCGCCATGCTCTCCGGCCCGCAGGCGACGAAATTCTCGAAGCCCGAGGACTATCTCTCGGGAGCGGATGCGAGCACGATCGGAACGATCATCGCCTCCGCTTCGGACATCGCGTTGATCGTCGACACCGACGACACGGTGCTCGACTACGCGATCGGCTTCGAGGGGATCGACGGCGCGGATTTCGCCGATTGGCTCGGCATGCCGGTGACCGAGATCGTCACGGTCGAGAGCCGGCCGAAGGCGCTCGACCTGCTCGCCGGCGCCCGCCGCGAGGACGCCGCCCGTTGGCGCGAGCTCAACCACCCGCTCGGCGCGGGCGAGGCTGATTTCCCCGTGCGCTACTGCGCCGTCAAGGCCGACGAGGCGGGGCGCGTGATGCTCCTCGGCCGCGATCTCCGCCCGGTCGCCGCGCTGCAGCGCCGGGTCGTCGGCATCCAGCAGACGCTCGACCGCGACTATGCCCGCCTCCTGCAGATGGAGACGCGCTATCGCCTGCTGTTCCAGAGCGCGAGCGAGGCGTTTCTCATCGTCGACAGCGCCTCGGGGCGGATCCTCGAGGTCAACCCCGCCGCGAGCGCGCTGCTCGGGCAGGCCGCCGACGATCTGACCCGCAAGCGCTTCCCCCTCGGGATCGACCGGGCGGGGACGGAGGCGCTGACCGCCTGCCTCGCCTCGGTGCGCAGTTCCGGCCGGCCCGAGACCGTCTCGGTCAAGCTCGCGGGAGACGGGCGCGAGGTCGACGTCTTCGTCTCGCTCTTCCGCGCCGAGGCGGGCAAGCATTTCCTCGTGCGGATGACCGGGAGCGCCGCCTTCGGGCTCAGCTCCACCGAGAGCGAGGCGCAGATCATCTCGCTCTTCCGCCGCGCCTGCGAGGCGATCGTGCTGACCGATTCGGAGGGGCGCGTCGAATGGGCCAACGAGGCCTTCCTCGACATCGTGCAGGTGCCCGTCGAGAGCCAGCTCCGCGGCGCGAGCCTCGACCGGTTCTTCACCCGCCCCGGCATCGACCTGCCGCTGATCCTCGCCAACACGCGCGAGGGCGGGCGGCTGCGCTTCTACGCCACGAGCCTCTCGAGCCAGCACGGCCTAGCGACCGATGTGGAGGTCTCCTCCGTGCGCCTCGGCGAAGGCGCGCCGGAGGGGTTCGGCTTCATCTTCCGCAACGCGGCGCTCCGCCCCGCCGAGGTGCCAGCGAGCGCGAGCCCCCTGCCCCGCTCGCCCGAGCAGCTCACCGAGCTCATCGGCCGCGTGCCGCTCAAGGATCTCGTGCGCGAGACCGTCGACGTGATCGAGCGGCTCTGCATCGAGGCGGCGCTGCGGATGACCGACGACAACCGCGCCTCGGCCGCCGATCTCCTCGGCCTCTCCCGCCAGAGCCTCTACGTCAAGCTCCGCCGCTACGGCCTCTCCGACCCGGCCAAGGACGAACAGTGACCCGCGGCGCGAGCGCGCAGGGACTCCCGTAAAAATTCGTTTGGCGCTCGGCAAAGTGTCATGTTTAATTGACGCATGAGCGTCAATCACACGATACCCACCCGGCGCCTGCCGGAGCCCGCGGCGGTCCTCGAGCTTCTCAAGCCCGTGACCTGGTTCCCGCCGATGTGGGCTTTCGGCTGCGGCGTGGTCTCCTCCGGCGTCGCGATCTCCGACCGCTGGGGGCTCGCCCTGCTCGGCATCCTGCTCGCCGGGCCGCTCGTCTGCGCCATGAGCCAGGCGGTCAACGACTGGTACGACCGCGAGGTCGACGCCATCAACGAGCCCGACCGCCCGATCCCCTCGGGCCGCATCCCGGGCACCTGGGGCTTCCGGATCGCGCTCGTCTGGACGGCGATCTCGCTCGGGGTGGCGACGCAGCTCGGCACGGTCGGCTTCGTCGCGGCCTGCGTGGCGATCCTCGCCGCCTGGGCCTATTCCGCGCCGCCCTTCCGGCTCAAGACGAATGGCTGGTGGTCCTGCGGCGTCTGCGGGCTCTCCTACGAGACGCTGCCCTGGATCACCGGAGCCGCGGTGATGGCGCAGGCGCTGCCGGCCTCGGAGGTGCTGCTGATCGCGCTCCTCTACGGCATCGGCGCGCACGGGATCATGACGCTCAACGACTTCAAGGCGATCGAGGGGGACCGTGCGCTCTGCCTGCGCTCGCTGCCGGTGATCCTCGGGCCCGAGCGCGCCGCGCGCCTCGCCTGCTGGGTGATGGCGCTGCCGCAAGTGGTGGTGATCGCGCTCCTGTTCGCCTGGGGCGCGCCCTGGCATGCGGGGATCGTCACCGCCCTCCTCGCGCTGCAACTCCTCGCGATGCGCAAGCTCCTCTCCGATCCGAAGGCCCGCGCCCCCTGGTATAACGCGACCGGGGTGCTCCTCTATGTCCTCGGCATGTTGGCGGCGGCCTTCGCCCTCGGCGGCCCGATCGCGGGGGCCTCGGCATGACGCGCCCGCTCGGCTGGCTCGGGATCTTCCGCCTCGGCCTCGTGCAGACGGCGATCGGCGCGGTGGTGGTGCTGACCAACGCCACGCTCAACCGGATCATGGTGGTCGAGCTCGGCCTCGCCGCGCTCGTCCCGGGCGTCCTCCTCGGCGTCTACTATGCGCTCGAGACGCTGCGCCCGCGCTGGGGCTATGGCGGGGACCGGACGGGGCGGCGCACGCCCTGGATCCTCGGCGGTGTGGCGCTCCTCGCGGTCTCCGGGCTCGGGGCGGCGGGGGCGACCTGGGTGATGCAGACCGATCTCGCCCTCGGCCTCCTCCTCGCCGCCGTCTCCTATGCGGGGATCGGGGTCGGCGTCGGCGCGGCGGGCACCTCGGTGCTGACGCTCCTCGCAACCTCCGTCGCGCCGCGCAGGCGGGCTGCCGCGGGGGCCATCGTGTTCCTGATGATGATCGGCGGAATCGCCGCGACCGCAGGGATTTCCGGGCAGTTCCTCGACCCCTTCACCTTCCTCCGCCTGATGGAGGTCGCGGGCGTCGTCGCCGCCGTCTCGGTCACGCTCGCGGTCCTCGGCGTCGCCGGGATCGAGCGCGGGCGCACCACCCCACCGGCGACCCGCCCCCAGGCGCCGTTCCTGGCCACGCTCGCGGAGGTCTGGGCCGACCGCGAGGCGCGGATGCTCGGCTATTTCATCTTCGCCTCCATGCTCGCCTTCAACATGCAGGACCCGATCCTCGAGCCCTTCGCGGGGCGGGTCTTCGCCATGACGGTGGGCGAGTCGACCATGCTCGCCTCGACCCAGCACCAAGGCGTCTTCCTCGGGATGCTGACCGCGGCCGTCGCCTGCTCGGGGCTCGGGATCGGCTCGATGCGGGGCTGGATCGTGGCGGGCTGCACGCTCTCGGCCACCGCCCTCCTCGCCCTCGCCGCCGTCGCCGTGGCGGGCCCCCCGGCGCCGATCACCGCGGTCGTCTTCGCCCTCGGCCTCGGCAACGGCATGTTCACCGCGACCGCCATCGGGCAGATGTTCGCCTCCGCCAGCCATGGGCCCGGCTCCCGCGAGGGGACGCGCATCGGCTTCTGGGGGGCGGCGCAGGGCATCGCCTTCGGCCTCGGCATCCTCGCCGGCGCGGGGGCTGCCGATCTCTTCGGCGCGCTGCTCGACGATCCGGGCCGCGCCTATGCCTCCGTCTTCGTGCTCGAAGCGGGGGTGTTCCTCCTCGCCGCCTATCTCGCGACGCTGATCGCGCTGCCCTCCCGGCGGGCCGCCGAGCCTGCCGCCCTCGTCCCTGGAGAATGACCATGCCCTTCGATCTCGCCCGTTTCGACGTCATCGTGGTGGGGGGCGGCCCGTCCGGCGCCACCGCCGCCGAGGAACTCGCCAACAGCGGCCATTCGGTGATGCTGCTCGACCGCGCGGGCCGCATCAAACCCTGCGGCGGCGCCATCCCGCCGCGCCTGATCCGCGACTTCCGCATCCCCGACAGCCAGCTCGTGGCCAAGATCCGCAAGGCGCGCATGGTCTCGCCGACGCGCAAGCATGTGGACATCCCAATCGAGAACGGCTTCGTCGGCATGGTCGACCGCGAGCATTTCGACGAATTCCTCCGCCGGCGCGCGGCCGATGCGGGGGCGGTGCGCGTCACCGGCACCTTCGAGGAGATCGAGCGCACCGACGACGGGCTGACCCTCGTGCGCTACCGGGCGAACGGCGAGACCCGCCGCGCCGCCACCCGCCTCGTCATCGGGGCCGACGGCGCGCGCTCCAACGTCGCCCGCCAGAGCGTGCCCGGGGGCGACCGCATTCCCTATGTCATCGCCTATCATGAGATCGTCCGCTCGCCGGAGGAGAACTGGGACCCGGACCGCTGCGACGTGGTCTATGACGGGCGCATCAGCCCGGACTTCTACGGCTGGGTGTTCCCGCACGGCCCCTGCTCCTCCGTCGGGCTCGGCACCGAGAAGCGCGGCTTCGACCTCAAGAAGGCCACCGCCGATCTGCGCGCCGATGCGGGCCTCGCCGATGTCGAGACCATCCGCACCGAGGGCGCGCCGATCCCCCTGAAGCCGCTCAAGCGCTGGGACAACGGGCGCGACGTGGTGCTCGCGGGCGATGCCGCCGGCGTCGTCGCCCCGGCCTCGGGCGAGGGGATCTACTACGCCATGCTCGGCGGGCAGGAGGCGGCGCGCGCCTGCGCCGAGTGCCTCGCCACCGGCGATGTCCGCGCCCTCCGCGGCGCCCGCAAGCGCTTCATGAAGGAGCACGGCCGGGTGTTCTGGATCCTCGGCATCATGCAGAAATACTGGTACAAGAACGACAAGCGCCGCGAGAGCTTCGTCAAGATCTGCGAGGACAAGGACGTGCAGCGCCTCACCTTCGAGGCCTACATGAACAAGAAGCTCGTCCGCAAGAAGCCGATGGCGCATGTCAAGATCTTCTTCAAGGACATGGCGCATCTGCTCGGCCTCGCGCGCACCTGACGCAGGGGGCGGGGGTGTCACGCCCCGTTGACAGAGGGCCGCGGCTCGGTACCGTCTGACCGAGCCGCCGCAAGAGGAGCCCGCGCCCCATGTCCAGAGCCTTCCCGTTCACCGCGATCGTCGGCCAGGAGGGGATCAAGCAGGCCTTGCTCATCGCCGCCGTCGACCCCTCGGTCGGCGGGGTGCTCGCCTTCGGAGACCGCGGGACCGGCAAGTCGACCGCCGTGCGCGCCCTCGCCGCCCTCCTGCCCGAGATCGAGACGCGGGCGGGCTGCCCCTATTCCTGCGCGACCGACCGCCCGGCCGGGCTCTGCGCCGCCTGCGAGGGGGCCTACGAGACCGTCCGCCGCCCGGCCCCCGTGGTCGATCTCCCCCTCGGCGCGACGGAGGACCGCGTGGTCGGCTCCCTCGATCTCGAGCGCGCCCTCACGCGCGGGGAGAAGCATTTCGAGCCGGGGCTGCTCGCCAAGGCCCATCGCGGGTTTCTCTATATCGACGAGGTGAACCTGCTCGAGGACCATCTGGTCGATCTCCTGCTCGATGTCGCCGCGTCGGGCGAGAACGTCGTCGAGCGCGAGGGGCTCTCCGTCCGCCACCCGGCGAAATTCGTCATCGTGGGCAGCGGCAACCCGGAGGAGGGCGAGCTGCGCCCCCAGCTGCTCGACCGCTTCGGGCTCTCGGTCGAGGTCACCACCCCGCGCGAGGTCGCCGACCGCATCGAGGTCGTGCGCCGGCGCGACGCCTTCGAGCGCGACCCCGCGGGCTTCGCCGCCGCCTGGGCCGGGGAGCAGGACGCGCTTCGCGCCCGCATCGCCGAGGCGCAGGGCCGGATCGAGGCGGTGGAGGTGCCCGAGGAGGTGCTCGAACGCGCCGCGGCGCTCTGCATCGCGCTCGGCACCGACGGGCTGCGCGGCGAGCTCACCGCCATGCGCGCGGCCCGCGCCGTCGCCGCCCTCGACGGGCGCGCCGCGGCGAGCCTCGACGATCTCCAGGCGATCGCGCCGATGGCGCTCGGCCACCGGCTGCGGCGCGACCCGCTCGACGAGGCGGGCTCCACCGCGAGGCTCGAGCGCGCGATGGCGGACGTCTTCGCATGAGCGAGCCGGGCGCGGCCGGGCCGGGGCGCGCCTGGGCCGATGCCGGGCTCGCCGCCGCCCTCCTCGCGGTCGACCCGCCCGGGCTCGGCGGCCTCGTGCTGCGCGCGCGCCACGGGCCGGTGCGCTCGGCCTGGCTCGCGCAGTTCGCCCGGCTGATGGGGGACTTGCCGCTCCGCAAGCTCCCCCCGGGCGCGGACGACCAGCGCCTTCTCGGCGGGCTCGACCTCGCCGCGACGCTCGCCGCCGGCCGCCCCCTCGCGAGCCGCGGGCTGCTGGCCGAGGCCGATGGCGGCGCCGTCCTCCTGCCGATGGCCGAGCGCGCCGAGCCCGGCACCGTCGCCCGCCTCGCCGCCGCGCTCGACACCGGCGAGGTGCTGACCGAGCGCGACGGCCTCTCCGCCCGAGCCCCCGCCCGCATCGCCGTCGTCGCCCTCGACGAGGGGGTGGACGAGGAGGAGGCCGCCGATCCCGGCCTCGCCGACCGCCTCGCCTTCCGGATCGACCTCTCCGGCGTGCCCCGGGCGATGGCCGAGAGCGCCGGGCTCGGCCCGGCCGACATCGCCGCCGCGCGCGCCGCCCTGCCCGCCATCGCGCTGCCCGACGACGCCGCCCCCGCGCTCGCGCAGACGGCCGCGGCCTGCGGGATCGTCTCGCTCCGCGCCCCGATCCTCGCGCTCCGGGCGGCGCGGGCGGCGCTCGCGCTCTTCGCGGGCCGGCTCGACCCGGCGGCGGCGCTCGAGATGGCCGCGCGGCTCGTCATCGCGCCGCGCGCGCTCCATCCCCCCGCCGAGCCCGCGCCAGAGGAGGCCGAGCCCCCGGACACGCCGCCGGAGCCCCCCGAGGAGGGAGAGGGCGAGCCGGAGACCCCGGCCGAGGCGCAGGTGCTCGCCGACCGGGTGCTCGAGGCGGTCGCCGCCGCCCTGCCCCCGCAGCTCCTCGCCGATCTCGCCCGCGCCGCCCCCGCCCGCGCCGACGCGCCCCTCGGCCGCGCGGGCGCGCTGCGCCGGGCGCCGGACCGGGGCCGCCCCCTCGGCGCCCGCCCCGGCCGGATCGACGGGCGCTCGCGCATCGACCTCGTCGCCACCCTCACCGCCGCCGCCCCCTGGCAACCGCTGCGCGGCGGCGGGCCGGAGGGGCTCGCGATCCGGCCCGAGGACATCCGCATCAAGCGGCTGAAGCGCCATTCGCAGACCGCGAGCATCTTCGTGGTCGACGCCTCGGGGTCTGCCGCGATCGCCCGGCTCGCGGAGGCCAAGGGCGCGGTGGAGCTGCTCCTCGCCGAGGCCTATGTGCGGCGCGACCAGGTGGCGCTCGTCGCCTTCCGCGGGCAGACGGCGGAGGTGCTGCTGCCGCCCACCGCGGCGCCCGCCCTCGCCAAGCGCCGGCTCGCCGCGCTGCCGGGCGGGGGGGCGACGCCGCTCGCCGCGGGCCTCGAGGCGGGGCTCGATCTCGCCCGCCGCCTCGCCGCCGCCGGCACCCAGCCCCAGATGCTCGTGCTGACCGACGGGCGGGGCAACATCGCCCGCGACGGCGCCCAGGGCCGGGCGCAGGCCGCGGAGGATGCCGAGGCCGTGGCGCTGGCCTGCCGCCGCGCCGGGCTCCAGGCCATGGTGATCGACACCGGCGCCCGCCCCCGCGCGGAGGCCCGCGCGCTCGCGGCAAGCCTCGGCGGGCGCTATCTCGCGATGCCGCGGGCCGACGCGGCGGCGATTTCGGCCGCCGCCAAGGCCGTCGGGTGAGCCACGTGCTCGGCGGCATCGGGCGGCTCGACTGGGCCCGCGAGGGGCGGGACTGGCCGAACCGCGCCGCGAGCCGCTTCGTCGAGGCCGCGGGCCTCGCCTGGCACGTTCAGGTGGCGGGCGACGGGCCCGCCCTCCTCGCGCTCCACGGCGCGGCGGCCGCGAGCCACAGCTGGGGCGGGCTCCTGCCGCTCCTCGCCGCGCGCTTCACGGTGATCGCTCCGGACCTGCCGGGACACGGCTTCTCCGCCCGTGCGCCGGGCCAGGCCCTGCCGCTGCCGGAGGCCGCGCGGCGCGTGGCTGGGCTCGCCGAGGCGCTCGGGCTTTCGCCGGCGCTGGCCGTCGGCCATTCGGCGGGGGCCGCGATCCTCGCGCGGATGGCGCTCGACGGGGGCATTCGGCCGAGCGGGATCGTCGCTGTCAACGGCGCGCTCGTCCCCTTCCGCGGGGTGCCGGGGCTCCTCCTGCCCGCCATGGCCCGGGCGCTCAACGTCAACCCTCTGGCGCCCCGGCTGATCGCGACCGCGGCGATCGACCCCAATGCGGTGCCGCAGATGCTCCGGGGGACCGGCTCGCGCGTGCCCCCGGCGATCGAGGCGCTCTACCGGCGGCTCTTCCGCGCGCCCTCCCATGTGGCAGGCACCCTCGCCATGATGGCGGACTGGGACCTCGCGCCGCTGATGGCCGATCTGCCCCGGCTCGAGACGCCGCTCCGCCTGCTCGCAGGCGAGCGCGACCGGGCCGTGCCGCCGCGGCAGGCGCGCGAGATCGCGGCGCTCGCGCCCGAGGCGGAGATCGTCCCCCTGCCCGGGCTCGGCCATCTCGCCCATGAGGAGGATCCGGGCCGGGTCGCCGCCGAGATCCACGCCTTCGCCGACACGCTCGGGCTCTGAGCGCCTGGCACGACGGAAAACGCCGCCCCGGGGAACGGGGCGGCGCGCATCACATGGCTCGTCGGGTCGCGGGGCCGGTCAGTTGGGGCTGACGGTCCCCGCATCGGCGCGCTCGTCCTCGCCCATGGCGGGCGCCTCGGCGCTCTCCTCGGGCTCGTAGACCGGCGCGCCCGTGGTCTTCAGCTCGGGCCAGGGCTCGAGCATCGAGACGCCGTAGAGCGGCTTGTTCACGCCCTGGTGGCAGGTCGTGCAGTTGGCCTTGGGCGCATCGCCCGTCGGCCCGAGCCGGCTCGTCGGATAGACGTCGAGGTTGTGCATGTAGTTGCGGTTCACGTCCCGCAGCATGCGGATCGCATACCAGGCGTTGGCGCGGGCCGGGGGCGACTGGTCCCACTGATTCCAGGCCCGGGAGTTGTGGCAGAAGGTGCAGTTCACCCCGAGCGAGGACGAGAAGTGGAACATCAGGCCATAGGTCCACTCGGTGTCCTGGATCGTCGGCGAGCCGGCGGAGGGCGCGCGGGGGAACTCGTCGCCGACACGGATCTCGTCGCCCTCGAGCAGGAACTTGGTGAGCGGATCGCCGTAGAGCGAGCTGTAGCCCACCGTCGCGTCGGAACGGTTCTGCAGCATGGTGTTGTCGCCCATCCGCGCGGCCCCCTCGGGCCGGGCCTCGGTATACCAGTGATACTGGGGCACCGGCTGGCCGCGGTGGCAGGTGTAGCAGGTGACGCCGGTCTGCTTCACATGGCTCTGCCAGTTCTCGTTGATGTGCTGCGTCATCTGGATCATGCGCCGCGCGACGTGCTTGGTGTAGAGCCGCTCGTCGGCGAAGTTGATGACGCCGTCCTCGTCCTGATAGTGGCAGTAGCTGCAGTCGGGCTGGTTGGGGCTGACCCACTCGGTCATGGCCGCCATCAGCCGGTTGAAGTTGGCCTCGGTGAGATCGCCGAGAACCTTGACGTTCTCGTAGTAGTCGAGGTCCTTCATCAGCGGCTCGTCGGGCTCGGGCACGATGGGATCGCCGGCGAGGTTCTCCGGGATCTCGTTGAGCGCGGCGAGCAGCGCGGCGTCCTCTTCGGGGGTGAACTGGACCATGCCGGTCCCGCGATAGCCGGTCTGGGTCTGCACGGACTGGATCGGCCAGAGCACCCAGATCACGACGAGGGTGGCGAAGACCGCGCCGGGGACGCCGACACCGAGGAGGATCTGCGGCCGGAAGAGCTTGCCCTCCTTGTCGGGCGGCTCCTGGGCCGGGGGGGTGCCCTGAGGCCCCCCACCGCCGCCCGAGGCCTTCGGCGGCTCGGGCGTGCCCTCGTCCGGGCCGTTGGTGTTCTCGTCGGTCATTCCATCCCTCCAGTGTTGACGGCCGCGTTCGCCGCCTGGCCCTCAGGGGTCGCGAGCGGGTCCGGCACCGGCTGCCAGAAATCCGGGTACGGCGGGGCGAAGTGGTGCTCGACCGCCCAGAGATACCAGTTGTCGACCACGGGGCCCGAGAGCAGGATGCCGATGCCGCCGGTGATCGGGGTGAGCACAGCGAACCACCAGGCCCAGCGGTGGATGCCCTCCATGGTGGCGTTGAAGCCCATGGTCCAGCGCCAGAACAGGGCGGCGCGCTCGGACGCCGTGCCGCGGTCGGTGATCTGCTCGATCTCGCGGTCGCCGCCGAGGCGGGAGACGGCGAGGATCGTGGCCCCGTGCATCGCGAACAGCAGCGTCGAGCCGTAGAGGAAGACGATCGAGAGCGCGTGGAACGGGTTGTAGAAGAGGTTGCCGTAGCGGATCGAGAAGGCGGCGGTCCAGTCGAGATGGGGGAAGATGCCGTAGGGCACCGCCTCCGACCAGGACCCCATAAGGAGCGGGCGGAAGAGACCCAGCACGAGGAAGAGCCAGATCGCGGCGGCGAAGGCCCAGGCCACATGCGTGCCCATGCCAAGCGCGATCGCCCGCTTGTAGCAGCGCACCCACCAGAAGAGCACCGAGATGAGCAGGAAGAAGCTCGCGATGATATACCAGCCGCCCTCGTTGAGCGGCGGGATCGAGAGGCCGTGCTCGGGCGCCGGCGGCTCGAGCGCGAGCCAGAACAGCTGCCGGACGAACTCGGCGAGGTTCCAGTCGACCTGCGCCAGCATGTTGAAGCCGATGATATTGAACCACAACGTGCCGCAGACGATCGAGATCACCCCGTAGAAGCCGAGATGGATGGGGCCGAGTTGGGCGTTGCCGATCCAGCCGAGGAAGCCGTTGTGGCTCATCCCCTTGGAGCGCTCGCCCTCGAGCCTGGGTCCGCCGGCGCCGACCTCGAGGGGCCCGCGCACCTGAACCTGGGTGAAGATGTTGGTGTATTCGGTCATGGCCCTGTCCTCAGTTCACCTGGCCCCAGATCGGGAGCTCGAGCCACCAGTTCCACCACTCGGGCCAGCCCTTGGTCCAATAGGGCCCCGAGATGATGATGCAGACCGCGCTCCAGAACCCGGCATTGAGCGCGAGCAGGAGCCCGACGCGGTGGATGCCGAGCGTGCCGACCGAGTAGCCGATGAAGTCGCGGAAGAAGGTGTCCTCGTGCTCCGGCTGCTTCACCTCCTCGCCCTTTTGAGGGTTGGTGGAGGAGAGGATCAGCGCGCCGTGGAGCGCCAGCGCGAGCGTGGTGGTGAAGAAGAACGTCACCGCCAGCATGTGCGCCGGGTTGTAGTGGAAGTGCAGATACTGGTAGCCGACATTCGACACCCAGTCCAGGTGGCTGAAGATGCCGTATGGAAAGCCGTGCCCCCAGGCGCCGAGGAGCAGCGGACGGAAGACGACGAGCGTCGTGTAGGCGAAGATCGCGACTCCGAAGGCGATCGGCACGTGATAGCCGATGCCGAGCTTGCGGCAGATCTCCACCTCGCGCAGCGCCCAGGATATGAAGGCGCCATGCGCGCAGATCGTGATGATCTGCCAGAGCCCGCCTTCCATCAGCGGCGCGAAGCCGAGGCCGTAGCTGATGTCGGGGGGCGCGATCGAGATGAGCCAGGGGTTCCAGGTCGGACCGTTGGCAGCCCCCCAGAAGATGAGGATCGTGCCGAGGGCCGCGAAGAAGATCGTGGTGACCCCGAAGAACCCCACATAGAAGGGGCCGATCCAGAAGTCGAAGAGATCCCCGCCGATCAGCGTCCCGCCGCGAACCCGGTATTTTCTCTCGAAGCTGAGCAATGCCATGTGATGTCTCCTTTCGACGGACGGCCGCCGGGGCGGTCGGTCGGCGTCGGCAGCGAACGGGCATCGGGCGGTGCGAAGCCCCGCCCGATGCGGAAGTCGCTTACTCGGACGCCTGGACCTGAACGGTCGCCGCCGGGTTGCCCTCGAGCCAGTTGAACCGGTCGGTCGAGAGCAGCACGAGGTGGATCATCGCGGCGAGCAGGAACAGGAAGACGCCCTGGGCCACGAACACCTGGCGAGGGTCGAAGACCAGCCAGATTTTGTAGAACTTGTCCATCATCGTTCGGTTCTCCCTCAGCCGATGAGCTTCGTCGCCGCCTGAGCGACCTCGATGACGCCGTCGAGCGACGCGCCCGTGTAGCCTTCCGGTCCCGGGAACCAGGGACGCCACAGCCACACGAGAAAGTGCGCGACGACGGCCACGCCGGTGAACAGGACGAGGCCCCGCATGTAGATCTCATGCAGTTCTTTCGCCTGATCGTCGGTGAGGCCCGTCAAGGAATATTCTTCAGCCATAAGCTTTTCCTCCTTGTGGGTTACGGCCGAAACCACGGGGCGGCCCCCATGGCCTAGTCGTGCCGGTCGGCCCTTCGGTCCTGCCTCCGGGTCTCCGGCCGATCCGCCCGGGCGCCCTCGAGGGGCCCGGGACGAATTGCGGTGCGATCGCCTCAGCCCATGAAGAGGTAAGGGATCACGGTGTTGGTCAGCGCCCGCGCCTCGGCGATCACCGAGCGGCGCTCGCCCGCGCCGGCGCCCGTGAGGCGCCGCGGGAACAGCCGGCCCGCGATCGCGATCGGCAGGGCGACCGCGAAGACGATGGCGTAGTAGAGCCGGTACTCGACCGGCCGCTTGCGCTGCTCGCGGCGGTGGCAGAGATCGGCGCGGTCGAGCGTCTGCGTTGCGTCAAGCATGGGTGTCTCCTTTGAGGTCGCCGCGCGCCGGCGCGGGGGTGAACCGGGGCCCGGGGCTCATGCCGCCCGGACCCTGGATTGGTGGACGAGGGCGAGGCGGGCCGCCGAGACGGCGTCCTCCCCAGCCCCGAGGGCCGCCGCCTCGGCCGCGTCGCGCAGGCCCTTGGCGGCGGAGATGCGGGTGAGCACGGGCTCCTTCGCGACGAGCTCCTCGAGCAGGCTCTCCGCCTCCGCCTCCCAGGGCAGATGCGCCTTGAGCCGGGCGGGCGTCGCCGCCGCGTCGTCGAGCTTCGTGGCGAGCGGCAGGATGTGGAACAGCGCGTCGAAGAGCGCGTTGCACACCTCCTGCACGAGATACGTCGCGCCCGCATAGCCCATGAAGGGCGTGCCGGTGGCGCGCCGGATGATGGCGCCGGGGAAGGAGGCGGGGATATAGGAGGCCTTGCCCCCGGCTTCCGCCAGATACATCCGCTCGTTGTAGGAGCCGAAGAGGACGAGCGGCGTCTCCTCCTGCACCAGACGGCGGACCTCGGCATTGTCGGTCTTGCCCCCCGCCCGCCGGGCGACGGCGAACTTGCAGGGCATCCCGAGATCGCCCTCGAGGAAGTGCCTGAGCCCGCGCGCATAGGTCTCCGAGGCGACCACCCCGAAGGAGGCGGTGGCGTAGAAGTCCTGCGTCACCGAGCGCCAGAGATCCCAGAGCGGCTTGATCGTCGTGTGCTTCTCGCGCTCGATGAAGGGCTGCGGGTCGAGCCCGAGCAGCTCGCCCAGCGTCTCGAGGAAGCGCGTGGTGGAGGTGAGCCCCACCGGCGCCTGCAGATAGGGCTTCTCGAGCGCCTCGCAGAGCCCGCGGCCGAACTCGCGATACATGCAGATGTTCACGTCGGCATCGACGAGGCGCTGGATGTCCGCGAGATGCGAGCCGAGGGGGAAGACCATGTTGATCTCCGCCCCGATCCCCTCCACCAGCCGGCGGATCTCCGCGAGATCCGAGGGCTGGTTGAAGGTGCCGTAGATCGGGCCGATGATGTTGACCCGCGGCTTGGCGCCCGCCTCGCGGGGGCGCGGCTTCGGCATCTTGCCGCGGCTCGCGGCGAACTCGGTCCAGAGCCAGGTGAGCGCCCGGTCGGCGGACTGCCACTGGTCCTCGTCGATGGTGCGCGGCAGGAAGCGCAGGATCCCCGTGCCCTCGGGCGTCACGCCCCCGCCGATCATCTCGGCGATGGAGCCGGTGACGACGACGGCCG
>CAZNTX010000049.1:0-30136 GCA_964576075.1 uncultured Limibaculum sp.
ACCCGCCCACCCGGACGCCGGCGGGCGCCCGCATTGGGGAGGGGCGGGGCGCTGTGGCGGCCGGCGGGGTCAGCCGGCCCCGGCCGGGGTTTCCGCGCGGCAGGCGACGCTCGCGCCGTCGACGGTGATGATCGCCTCCGCGCCCTGGCCGCGGAGCTCCACCCGGTCGGTCGCGTAGCGGAAGCCGGATCCGGTCTCCCGCGCCGGCAGGAGCACGTCCTGCGGGCCGAGCCCCCGGATCGTCGCGAGCCGGCTCACCGGGTTGAAGATCACCGTCACCGCCACGCCCTGCTCGCAGGCATAGGCGACGCTCCGCGGCTTCGTCGGGTCGTCGTCCCCGCCGCAGCCGGCGAGCGCCGCCGCCACCGCCAGCCATCCGATGCGCACCGACATGCCCCCTCCCTCCCCTCGGTTCAGATGTCGAGATTCTCCACCGAGAGCGCGTTGTCCTGGATGAACTGGCGCCGCGGCTCGACGATGTCGCCCATGAGCTTGGTGAAGATCTCGTCGGCGTCGGTGGACTGGTCGATGCGCACCTGCAGGAGCGTGCGGGCCTCCGGGTCGAGCGTGGTCTCCCAGAGCTGGTCGGCGTTCATCTCGCCGAGGCCCTTGTAGCGCTGCAGCGTCACGCCCTTCTCGCCCTCGGCCATCACCGAATCGAGGAGCTCCGAGGGGGTGCGGATCGCCACCACGCGGTCCTTGCGGACGAGCTCCGCCGGGCGGTCGTAGACCTCGCGGAGATCGGCGCCGAGCTGGCCGAGATTGCGCGCCTCGGCCGAGTCGAGGGCGGCGGCGTCGATGCTGCGGGTCTCGGCCACGCCGCGAACGGTGCGGGTGAGCACGAAGCCGCCATCGGCGCCGACGGTCCCCTGCCAGCCCCGCTCGGTCTCCGGGGCGAGGCGGTCGAGCCGGGCGGCGATGGCCTCGGCGGTCTCCTGCGCGAGATTGGGCTTCTCCAGCATGTCCGGGTTGAGCGCGCCCTCCACGGCCGCCTGCTCGAGCAGAAGCCGCGGGATCGTGGTGGGGAACTTCGCGAGGATGCGGCGCAGCAGCCGCGCCTGGTTGACGAGGCGGAGCAGATCCGGCCCGGCGATCTCGGTCCCGTCGGCGAGGCGCAGCGTCGCCCCCTCGATGCCCTCGCCGATCAGATAGTCCTCCTTCTCGCGCTCGTCCTTGCAGTAGCGCACCGACTTGCCGCGGGTGACTTTGTAGAGCGGCGGCTGGGCGATGTAGAGGAAGCCGCCTTCGATCAGCTCCGGCATCTGGCGGTAGAAGAAGGTGAGCAGCAGCGTGCGGATATGGGCGCCGTCGACATCGGCATCCGTCATCAGCACGATCTTGTGGTAGCGCAGCTTGTCGACGTCGAACTCGTCGCGCCCGATGCCGGTGCCGAGGGCGGTGATCAGCGTGCCGATCTGCTCGGAGCTGATCATCCGGTCGAAGCGGGCGCGCTCGACATTGAGCACCTTGCCCCGGAGCGGCAGCACCGCCTGGAACTCCCGGTGCCGGCCCTGCTTGGCGGAGCCGCCGGCCGAATCGCCCTCGACGATGAAGAGCTCGGCCTTGGCGGGGTCCTTCTCCTTGCAGTCGGCGAGCTTGCCGGGCAGCGAAGCGACCGTCATCGCGCTCTTGCGGGTCATCTCGCGGGCCTTGCGGGCGGCCTCGCGCGCCTGCGCGGCTTCGATCACCTTGGCGATGATCGCGCGCGCCTCGTTCGGATGCTCCTCGAACCAGAGCGAGAGCATCTCGTTGACGAGGCTCTCGACCGCGGGGCGCACCTCGGAGGAGACGAGCTTGTCCTTGGTCTGCGAGGAGAATTTCGGGTCCGGCACCTTGACCGAGAGGACGCAGGTCAGCCCCTCGCGCGCGTCGTCCCCGGTCAGCGTCACCTTCTCGCGCCGGGCCTGGCCGGAGGATTGCGCGAGGGCGTTGATCGTCCGCGTCAGCGCGCCGCGGAAGCCCGCGAGATGGGTGCCGCCGTCGCGCTGGGGGATGTTGTTGGTGAAGGCGAGCATCTGCTCGTGATAGCTGTCGTTCCACCAGAGCGCGGCCTCGACAACGATGCCGTCGCGCTCTCCGGTGATCGCGATCGGCTCGGGGATCAGCGCCGTCTTGGAGCGGTCGAGCCAGCGCACGAAGGCCTGCACGCCGCCCTCGTAATGCAGCTCCTCCTCGATGCGCTCGGCATGGCGCTCGTCGGCGAGGATGATCCGCACGCCCGAGTTCAGGAAGGCGAGCTCGCGCAGGCGATGCTCGAGCGTCTTGAAGCTGTAGTCGATGTTGGAGAAGGTCTCGAGCGAGGCAAGGAAGCGCACCTCGGTGCCGGTCTCCGCGGTCTCGCCCACCGCCTGCAGCGGCTCGGCGGTGTAGCCCCCCTCGAAGCGGCATTTGTGGACCTTCCCGCCGCGCCATATCGTGAGCTCCAGCCAGTCCGACAGCGCGTTGACCACAGAGACGCCGACGCCGTGGAGACCGCCCGAGACCTTGTAGGAATTCTGGTCGAACTTCCCCCCCGCATGGAGCTGGGTCATGATCACCTCGGCGGCCGAGACCCCCTCCTCGTGCATCTCCGTCGGGATGCCGCGGCCGTTGTCCTTCACCGAGACCGACCCGTCGGCATGGAGCGTGACGCGGACGAAATCCGCATGCCCCGCGAGCGCCTCGTCGATCGCGTTGTCCACCACCTCGTAGACCATGTGGTGAAGGCCCGAGCCGTCGTCGGTGTCGCCGATATACATCCCCGGCCGCTTGCGCACGGCGTCGAGGCCCTTGAGCACCTTGATGCTCTCGGCGCCGTAGCTGCCGGCGGCGTCCTGCGGGGTGGGGTCGGTCTGATCGGTCATGGGGGCGATGTCCTCGGGTCGGTCCGCGCGCGGGCTCGCGGCGGCGGATGCGTCAGGGGGCAGGCTCGAGCCGGGTCAGGCCGCCGGTCTCGGCCACGGCGACGCGCCGTGCGCCGTCGAGCCCCTCGAAAAGCTCCGCGCCGGTCCCGGTCATCCAGGCCTGCGCGCCGAGGGCGGCGATCTCGGCATAGAGCGCGGCCCGGCGCTCGCCGTCGAGATGGGCGGCCACCTCGTCGAGCACCAGGACCGGCGCGGCCCCGGTCTCGCGCGCGAGCGCCCGGGCATTGGCGAGGCAGAGCGAGATCAGGAGCGCCTTCTGCTCGCCCGTCGAACAGGCGCGCGCCGGCATCCCCTTGGCGGCGTAGACCGCCTCCAAGTCGCTGCGATGGGGGCCCGCGAGCGTCCGCCCGGCGGCCGCGTCCTGCCCGCGCGCGCGGCCGAGCCGCAGCGAGAGATCCGCGGCCAGCGACGCTTCCAGTGAATCGAGATCGGACCCTGCGCGAATCGCGCCGGACAGAGCTGTTTCCATGTCCCCCAGAATATCCATCTCCGCCGCCGGAAACAACGTCGCCGCAGCGTCTTGGGCCGCTTTGAGCGCCGCGAGCGCCGCCGCCCGCGCCCGCGCGATCCGCGCCCCGAGCCGCGCCATCTGCGCCTCCAGCCCGTCGAGCCACGCGCCGCCGGGCGTCCCGTCCTTCAACAGCCGGTTGCGCTCGCGCATCGCCCGCTCGTAATCGGCGGAGACGGCGCCGTGATCGGGAAAGAAGCCGAGCGTCATCCGGTCGAGAAACCGCCGCCGCTCCGAGGCGCCCTCGATCCAGAGCCGGTCCATCGCCGGCGTCAGCCAGACCTGGCGCACCCGCTCCCCGAGCCGGCTCTGCGCCGCCGCCTTCCCGTCGATCTCCACCGTCCGCCGCGTCTCCCCGGGGCCCGCGCCGGTCACGGCCTCCAGGAGCCCCTCCGGCGTCTCGATCTCCGCGCGCAGCCGCCAGCCGAGGCCGGAGCCCGCCCGCGCGAGCTCCTCCGCCTGCGCGCGCCGCAGCCCCCGCCCGGGCACGAAAAGCGACACCGCTTCCAGCAGATTGGTCTTCCCCGCCCCGTTCGGCCCGAAAAGCGCGACGCTCTCCCCCTCCGTCTCCACCCGCGCGAGATCGTAGGAGCGGAACTCCGCCACCGTCAGCCGACGGATCCGGAGCGCCCCCGCCCCGGTCATCGCGCCGCCCTCGCAGCCCGCGCCGGCGGGACGCGGGCGGGTGGGCGGGTGGGGCCTGCGTCCCGCCGGCGCGGGCGGACCACGCGCGCCGCCGTCTCCGGCGAGGCGCCCCCGCTCACACCCGCATCGGCATGACGACGTAGATCGCCGAGCTGTCGTCGCCCTCGCGCACGAGCGTCGGGTCCCCCGCCTCCTTGAACAGGAACACCGCGTTCTCCCGCTCGATCTGCCCCGCGATCTCGAGCAGATACCGCGCGTTGAAGCCGATCTCCATCGGCTCCGCCCCATAGGCGACCGCGAGCTCCTCCGAGGCCGAGCCCGCATCCGGCGCGTTCACCGAGAGCACCAGCCGGTCCTCCTCGAGGCTGAGCTTCACCGTGCGCGAGCGCTCCTGGCTGACGGTGGCCACCCGGTCCACCGCCTCGCGGAAGGGCTTGGCCTCCACCTCGAGCATCCGCGCGTTGTCCGCCGGGATCACGCGCGCATAGTCCGGAAAGGCCCCGTCGATCACCTTCGAGGTCAGCACGAGCCCGGGCACCGAGAAGCGGATCTTCGTCTCCGAGACCGAGACCTCCACCTCCGCCTCGTCGTCCTCGAGCATCTTGCGCAGTTCGCCCACGGTCTTGCGCGGCACGATCACGCCCGGCGCCCCCGCCGCGCCCTCCGGCAGCTCGCCGTCGATCCGCGCGAGCCGGTGCCCGTCCGTCGCCACCGCCCGGAGCCGCGCCTCGCCCCCCTCCTCCGCCACATGGAAATAGACGCCGTTGAGGTAATAGCGCGTCTCCTCCGTCGACACCGCGAATTTCGACTTGTCGAAGAGCCGGCGCAGCAGCGGCGCGGGGGCCGTGTAGCTCGCCGCATAATCCGCCGAGGCGAGCATCGGGAAGTCCTCCTTCGGCAAGGTGGCGAGCTTGAAGTCGATCCGCCCGGCCGCGACCTCGAGCTGCCCCGCCTGCGGGTCGAGCGCCAGCGCGACCTCCGCGCCCTCCGGCAGCTTGCGCACGATCTCGTGCAACAGATGCGCCGAGACCGTCGTCGCCCCCGGCCGCTCGATCTCGGCGGGCATCCGCTCCACGATCTCGAGATCGAGATCGGTGGCGCGCAGGCCGAGCTCCCCGTCGCCCGCCTCGAGCAGCACATTGGCGAGGATCGGGATCGTGTTCTTGCGCTCGACCACGCCCTGGGCGCGGCTCGTCGCCTTGAGGAGGACGGCACGGTCGATGCGGAGCTTCATGGGAGACCCCCTCGCTGAGAGCGCGGCCTGCCGCCGCGCCGGGCCGCAGAGCCTAGCGGAACCGCGCCGCCGCGCAATCCCCGCCGGCTCAGGCCTCGAGCATGCGGCGCAAGAGCTCGATGTCCTCGGCGAGCTGGGCATCCTGGGCGCGCAGCTCCTCGATCTTCTTGACCGCGTGGATCACCGTCGTGTGGTCGCGCCCGCCGAAGCCGCGGCCGATCTCGGGCAGAGACTTCGAGGTGAGGGTCTTGGCGAGGAACATCGCCACCTGCCGCGGCCGCGCCACCGCCCGGGCACGCCGGGGCGAGGTGATGTCGGAGAGGCGCAGATTGTAGTGGTCGCAGACCTTCCGCTTGATGTCGTCGATCGAGACCTTGCGCTCGGAGTTGCGCAACAGATCGGCGAGGCACTCCTGCGTCATGTCGAGGTCGATCCGCCGCCCGACGAGCTGGGCGAAGGCGAAGAGCCGGGTCAGCGCCCCCTCGAGCACGCGCACGTTCGACGAGATGCGGTGGGCGAGGAATTCCAGCACCTTGAGGTCGAGCACCACCTCGGGCGCCGAGGCGCGCATCGATTCGGCCTTCTGCTGCAAGATACCGAGGCGGAGCTCGTAGTCCGTCGGGTGGATGTCGACCACGAGGCCCCATTGCAGGCGCGACTTGATCCGGTCCTCCATCCCGTCGATCAGGTCGGGGCTGCGGTCGCCCGAAATCACGATCTGCTTCTTCTGGTCCACCAGCGCGTTGAAGGTGTGGAAAAACTCGTCCTGCGTCGAGTCCTTGCCGGCGATGAACTGCACATCGTCGATCATCAGCACGTCGACCGAGCGAAACTGCTGCTTGAACGTCATGGTGTCACGAAAGCGCAGCGCCTGGACGAAGCGATACATGAACTGTTCGGCGGAGAGGTAGAGAACCTTGGCCGTGGGCCGGCTCTCGGCGACATGGTGGGCGATGGCGTGCATCAGATGCGTCTTGCCGAGGCCGACCCCGCCATAGAGGAACACCGGGTTGAAGATCGCGTCGCAGGTCTCGGCGACCCGGCGCGCGGCGGCATGGGCGAGCTCGTTCGGCTTGCCGACGACGAAGCTCTCGAAGGTGAAGCGCGGGTCGAGCGGCGCGGAGAGGAGCTCGTCCTCTGCGGCGGCGGCCTGCGGGCGCTCTGGCTTCGGCGCGGGCGCCTCGACGGGCGGCGGGGCGGCCTGATCGGCCGCGACCGTGACGTCGATCCGCCGGATCGAGGGGCGCTGGGCCTGCAGGCTGCGCAGGAGATGCAGCCCGTAATTGCGCTCGACCCATTCGGCCAGGAAGGTCGTCGGCGCGGCGAGCACCGCGAGGTCGTTGTCGACCGAGACGAGCCGCACGGGCTTGATCCACTGATCGACGCAGCCGCGCCCCAGCGCCTGGCCGGACTGGGAGATCACGGCGTCCCAAAGCCGTGCGAGATCCTCGGAAGTGCTCTTGTCCGTCACGTTCAGACCTTTCGTCACTATCGACCCTTGAAAATTCTGGCCCCGGGACGCCATTGCGCCGGACCGGGACGTCAGCTCTGCACCCAAGGCAGCCCCCGCGCCTTCCAGCCCGCGATGCGGCCGCGCTTGGCCTCCGAATCGAGATCGCCCTCGAAGCCTTCGGCGACATTGGTGCAATGGGCGGGCAGCCCCTCGGCGGACAGCGCCGCGGCCACGGCCTGCGCGGCGTAGAGCGAGCGCCCGCCGGAGCGGCAGATGAACAGCAGCCGATCCGGCACCGCCTCGCCCATCGTCTCGCGCAGGCGGGGCACGAAGTCCGGATTCGGGGTCATCGCGGGGAACTCGGCCCATTCGAGCAGCCAGAGCGGGCGCCCGGTCCCGCGGATGTCCGGCAGGCCGACGAAGGTCCACTCCGCGCGGGTCCGCACGTCGACGAGGGCGCTCGACTCGGTGCGGGCGAGGATGTCGTAGGCCATGGCGGGATGGACGGCGTCGACCCGGGACACCGGTTCGGACATGGGCGTCGCCACTCCTTGGGGCTGTCAGCTGCGGGTGCCCAATGGGTAGCGAGCCAACCAGATTCGGGGCAACGCCTTTTCGACCCGACTCTCAAGAAATGGTTAACGAATTGAGCCAATGGAAACGGGCCTTTAAGAGTGAAAACAGGTATTCAACACGCTTTCATCGAGAGAAAGCGCGGTACCCCGAGGGCGCTGAACGCCGAAAACTGGTGATCACTTTCGTCAGCATTGAGACTAGTCGGAAGAACCTCGGCTCACAAGCCGAAGAAAACACGAACATCTCAATCCGGTGTCGGAAATGTGACGCGGAAATGCGCCCGGCCGGCGCGCCGAATGGCGCCCGGCTGAGGCACGGGCAGCGAAGGGGGGCCGGTCAGATGGCGGCCATCCCCTTGATGCGCTGATGCAGGCGGGAGATTTTCCGGCTGGCGGTATTCTTGTGCAGCACGCCCTTGTTGGCCCCGCGGACGATCTCGGGCTGCGCGGCGCGCAGCGCGTCGAGCGCCTTGCCCTGATCGCCCCCGGCGATCGCCTCCTCGACCTTGCGGATGAAGGTCCGGATCCGCGACTTGCGCGCCTTGTTGATCGCGGTGCGCCGCTCGATCTGGCGAATGCGCTTGCGTGCTTGCGGCGTGTTTGCCATGGGTCTCGTTGATCTCCGTTGGTCCCGACAAGGCGTCCGTGATTATCCGAAGCGCGGCGGCCAGTCAATCCGGTGGGGCGTCAGCGGCCCTTGAACTTGGCCGAGCGCTTCTCGGTGAAGGCGTCCATGCCTTCCTTCTGGTCCTCGGTCGCGAAGAGCGCGTGGAACATGCGGCGCTCGAATCGCACGCCCTCGGCGAGCGTCGTCTCGTAGGAGCGGTTGACCGCCTCCTTGGTGGCCATCACCGCGAGCGGCGCCTTGTCGGCGATCTTGGCGGCGGTGGCGATCGCCTCGTCGACGAGCTTGTCGGCGGGCACGATTCGGCTGACGAGCCCGGAGCGCTCCGCCTCGTCGGCCTCCATGAAGCGGCCGGTGAGGTTCATCTCCATCGCCTTCGACTTGCCGACGAAGCGGGTGAGCCGCTGCGAGCCGCCCGCCCCCGGCATCACGCCCAGATTGATCTCCGGCTGGCCGAATTTCGCCGTCTCCGCACACAGGATGAAGTCGCACATCATGGCGAGCTCGCAGCCCCCGCCGAGGGCGTAGCCCGCGACCGCCGCGATCACCGGCTTGCGGCAGCGGGTGACGGCCTCCCACTCGGCGGTGATGAAGTCCTCCGAGAACACGTCCTGGAAGCTCTTCGGGCGCATCTCCTTGATGTCCGCCCCCGCCGCGAAGGCCTTGTCGGAACCGGTGATCACCATCGCGCCGATGGTGTCGTCGGCGTCGAACTTCATCAGCGCGTCGCCGAGCTCGCGCATGAGCTCGGAGTTGAGCGCGTTCATGGCCTGCGGCCGGTTGAGCGTCACGAGCCCGACATGGTCGCGGGTCTCGACGAGGATCGTCTTGTAGGCCATGGGTGTCCCTTCCGGCTGACGTTCGCGCGCAGCCACTAGCCCGGCACGCCCCGCCGATCAAGCATCGCCGGGCGCGCGCCTCAGAGCCCGCAGGCGCGGCGGGCGGCCGCGGCGGCCTCCGTCGCGCCGGCGGAGCTGAACATGTCGAAGATCGTCAGCCCGTCGTCGAGCCGCGTCGCGACGTAGAACTGCGGCGCCGCGCCGATGGCCCGCAGGATCTCCGGGAAGGCCGCGAGATCGGCCGGGTAGGCCTCGGTCTCGCGGTTGCGCGTCAGGGGGAACTCCCGCTCCTCCGGCCCCGCGAACAGCGCGATCTCGCTCTCCGGCCCGAGGGCGGCGCCCGGGAGATAGACCGGCATGGTCCCGAACTCCGCATGGGGGCTGAGGGCGAAGGCGACCGAGCCGCGCGCCACCGGACGGGCGGATTTCGGCAGCGGCGTCTCGCCGCGGAAGAATCGGGTCTGCCGGGTGGTGGTCATGCCGAGGCAGACGGTGCGCCCGGATTGCGGACGGCGCACCGCAACCCAGTCCCCATGCCGGGCGAGGATCTCGGTCTCCGCGCGCGGCGCAGGGCCGTCCGCGCCGAGGCCCTGGCAGCCGGCCATGGCGAGGAGGAGGAGCCCGGCGGCGGCGCGGGCGGCCTGCGGCCTGCGCATCTCAGCCGGCCGGAAGCGGGCCGTAGCCGCAGGCCCGCCGGGCGCCGGCGATCGCCGCCTCCATCCCCTCCGAGCTGAAATAGTCGAGGATCGCCTCGCGCGCGCTCACCTCGGAGAGGAAGTAGAACCCGTCCGTCTCTGCCATGCGGGCGATCATCTCGGCCTGGTCCGGCCGGTCGATCGCGAAGAAGGTGAAGCCGCCGCCCTTCCAGAGATCGTGGTGCTTCTCGTCGCGCCCGGCGACGAGGACGACCTTCTCCCAGGTCTCCGCCCCGCTCGTCGCGCCGGCGTAGAATCGCAGATCGACCCGCTCGGGATAGACGTCGAAGCGCGCGGATTTCGGCAACAGCGCCCGGCGTTCGGCCCGCACGGGCAGGGGCTCGCCGTCGAGGAAGCGGCGGGACTGGTTGCGCGTCGTCTCGGCATAGCAGACGCGGGCCTCGGTGTCGGGGTCGATATAGCTGCGCACCACCCAGTCGCCGTGGCGCTCGAGCCCGTCGTCGGCCGGGCGCGCCCGCTCAGGCTCCGGCGAGGGGGAGCCGCCGCCTGGCGCGGCGCAGCCCGCCGTCCAGAGGGCCGCCGCCAGCACCGCCAAGGTCACCGCCCGCATCCCGTCTCTCCCCGCCCGAGTTTCGCGGCAGTATGTCACCGCTGGCAGCGGGAGCAATAGAAGCTGCTCCGGCCCGACTGCACGATGCGCAACACCCGCGCCTTCGCCGCGCCGCAGGGGCAGGGCGCCCCCTCGCGCCCATAGACGCGGAAGGCGTGCTGGAAATAGCCGAGCTCGCCGTCGGCCTGCCGATAGTCCCGCAGCGAGGAGCCGCCGGCGGCGATGGCGTCGGTCAGGGTCTCGCGAATCGCCCCGGCCAGCCGCTCGATCCGCCCGCGCGAGATCGTCCCTGCGATGCGGCGGGGATGGATGCCCGCCCGGTTGAGCGCCTCGCAGACATAGATGTTGCCGAGCCCGGCCACCACGCGCTGATCGAGGAGCGCGGCCTTGATCGGCGTCTGCCGTCCGGCGAGCGCCGCGGCGAGCGTCGCGCCCGAGAAGGCGTTGCCGAGGGGCTCCGGGCCGAGGCCCGCGAGCAGGCGGTGCGCCGGGAGATCGTCCGTCGGCCAGAGATCCATCGCGCCGAAGCGGCGGGGGTCGTTGTAGACGACGCGGGTGCCGTCGTCGGTGACGAGGGAGACATGGTCGTGCGCGGCGATCCCGCCGGTCTCGATCGCGTGCCGCCCGAGCCGCCCGCCCGCCTCGCCGGGGGGCACCACCGAGATCCGCCCCGACATGCCGAGATGGAGGAGCCAGGTCTCGCCCCCGTCGAGATCGGCGAGGAGGTATTTCGAGCGCCGCCGGAGCCGCTCCACCCGCCGCCCGCTCAGCCGCTCGGCGAAGCGCTCCGGCAGCGGCCAGCGCAGATCGGCCCGGCGCTGAATCACCTCGGCGAGCACATGGCCCGAGAGCACCGGCTCGAGCCCGCGCCGCACGGTCTCGACCTCGGGCAGCTCCGGCACGCGATGGCCCGCGTCAGTGCGCCCCGCCGCGGGCCGAGGCCGGCGCGCGCACGAGGGAGAGGAGCGTCATCGGCCCGGCGAGGGCGAGGCGGGCGACCGGGTTCTGCTCGATCATCGCCTTGGTCTTCTCGAACTGCATCACCCCCTCGATCCGACGGTCGAGGAAGGACCAGGTGGCGGTCGCCCCCGGCGTCTCGTCGCCGAGCCAGTAGAGCACGGTGGCGGAGTAGACCGAAGCGAGGATGCCGCGCTTGGTGTAATAGTTGTAGTCGGTCGCCGTGTCGCCGCAGGCGGTCCAGATGATGTCCGCCGTGCGCCAGATCGCGCGGGCGCCCTCCGCGGCGTAGACCGGCAGGCCGAGGATGGTGGCGCCGCGGCGCACCGCCTCGCGATGCTCCTCCACGAGCTCGATCCGGCGGCGCACGCAGTGGGTCACGCGGTCGCGGATGCGCATGGCGGAGAGATCGGTCCCGGCGAGCTCGGCGGCGAGGCGGGCGTCCATCATGTCGTGGAACGCGAGCGCCATGTCGACGCCGCCGCGGGGGAAGACGAGCTTGGCCATCTCGTGCTCGATCCCGGTCTCGGCGAGGGCGAGGCGCAGGGTCTCCTCCGACCAGCCGTCGAAGGCCACATGCGGGAGCGCCGCCTCGATCAGCCGGTCGCGCGCCTCGGCGAGATGGTCGTCGGCGCCGAAGGCATGGGGGGCGGGGGAGGTGGCCTGCATGGTCGTCCCTTTCGTATCTCGGCTTCCCGGTGGACAGGGCGGTGCGCAATCCGTATATACCACCGCAAACTAATCCGACATCCCTGACTTGAAAGGTGGAGGCCCTGTGCAGGTCCAAGTTCGCGATAACAATGTCGACCAGGCGCTGCGCGCGCTGAAGAAGAAGCTCCAGCGCGAAGGCGTGTTTCGCGAGATGAAGCTGCGCCAGCACTACGAGAAGCCCTCGGTGAAGCGGGCGCGCGAGAAGGCGGAGGCGATCCGCCGGGCGCGCAAGCTCGCGCGCAAGAAGGCGCAGCGCGAGGGTCTGCTCTGACCGAGCGCCGAGCGTAGGCGGCCGGCGCGGTCCTTCGGGGCCCGCCCGCCGGCGCCCTCGCTCTCCCCGGGGGGTCCAGTGCCGCTTCTTCCCGATGCCCGCGGTCCGGACGGCCTGCGGCTCTATGCCGTGGGCGACGTCCATGGATGCCTCGACGATCTCCGCGACATCGCCGACGCCATCGCCCGCGACCTCGACGACCGCCCGGTCGCCGACTGGCGGGCGATTCTGCTCGGCGACTACATCGATCGCGGGCCGGACAGCGCCGGCGTGCTCGACTGGCTGGCCGGGCCGGGATCCGGCCCCGACTGGATCGCGCTCGCCGGCAATCACGACCGGATGATGACCGACTTCCTCGCCGACCCCGATTGCGAGGATTTCGCCACCTGGCTCGGCAATGGCGGGCTGGCCACGCTCGCCTCCTTCGGCATCCGCCTGACCGAGGGCGCCGAGATCGCGAGCGCCTATGGCCGCGCCCGGCTGCGCGACCGGCTGCTCGCCGCGATGTCCGAGGGCGCGCGGGCGGCGCTCGCCCGGCTCCAACTCTCCGCCCGATTCGGCGACTTCTTCTTCGCCCATGCCGGCATCCGCCCCGGCGTCCCCCTGGAGGCGCAGACCGCGGCGGATCTCCTCTGGATCCGCGGCGAATTCCTGGATTCGACGGAGGATTTCGGCGCCGTGGTGGTCCATGGCCACACCCCGGCGCGCGAGGTCGTGGTGCGGCCGAACCGGATCGGGATCGACACCGGCGCGGTGTTCGGCGGCCCGCTCACCTGCCTCGTGATCGAGGAGGACCGGCTCGCCGTCCTCTCCCATGACGGGCTTTCCGCGCTCCCCCGCCCGGCCGACGCGATCGGCGATTGACAGCGCGCGGGCCTGCGTCGGAGCTAGGCGCCGACCCCTCCGGAGAGCCCCATGCCCCGCGACCTGTCCCGCCTGCTCCGCCCGCGCTCCATCGCCGTGATCGGCGGCGGCGCCTGGGGGGCGAATGCCGTGGCACAGTGCCGGGCGATGGGGTTCGAGGGGCCGGTCTGGCCGGTGCATCCGCGCCGCGAGAGCCTCGGCGGGCTGCCCTGTCGGCCGAGCGTCGAGGCGCTGCCCGAGCCGCCGGACGCGGCCTTCCTCGCCATCAACCGCGACGCCGCGGTCGAGGCGGTCGCGGCGCTCGCGGCGCGGGGGGCGGGGGGCGCCGTCTGCTTCGCCTCCGGCTTCGCCGAGGCCGAGGCCGAGCTCGCCGGCGGGCGCGCGGCGCAGGAGCGGCTCGTCGCCGCGGCCGGGGAGATGCCGGTCCTCGGGCCCAACTGCTACGGCCTCGTCAACTATCTCGACGGCGCGGTCCTCTGGCCCGACCAGCATGGCGGGCGGCGGCGCGGGCGCGGCGTGGCGGTGGTCGCGCAGTCCTCCAACATGTTGATCAACCTCACCATGGCCCCCGGGCTGCCGCTCGCCGTCGCGGTGGCCGCGGGGAATCAGGCGCAGGTCTCGCAGGCGGAGATCGGGGCGGCGCTCCTCGAGGACCCGCGGGTGACGGCGCTCGGCCTCCATGTCGAGGGGGTCGGCGATCCGCGGGCCTGGGAGCGGCTTTCGGAGCGGGCGCGGGCGCTCGCCAAGCCCGTGGTCGCGCTCAAGATCGGCCGGTCGGCGGCGGCGCAGGCGGCGGCGCTCAGCCACACCGCCTCGCTCGCCGGGGGGCATGCGGCGGCGCGGGCCTTCTTCGCCCGGCTCGGCATCGCGCTGGTGGAGAGCCTGCCGGATCTCGTCGCCGCTCTCGCGCTCCTCGATCTGCACGGCGCCCTGCCGGGCGCGCGCATCGGCGTCGTCAGTTCCTCCGGGGGCGAGGCGAGCCTCGTGGCCGATATGGCCGAGGGGCGGGCGCTGGCGCTGCCGCCGCTCGGCGGGGCGACGCGGGGGCGGCTCGCCGCGGCGCTCGGGCCGCGGGTCGCGCTCGCCAACCCGCTCGACTACCACACCTATATTTGGGGCGACGTCCCCCGGATGCGCGAGACCTTCGCCGCCATGCTCGCGGGGGGGCACGACCTGACGCTCTTGATCGTCGACTTCCCGCGGGCCGACCGCTGCTCCGGCGCGGACTGGGACTGCGCGCTCGCCGCGCTTGCCGGCGCCGTCGCCGAGACAGGTGCGCGCGCCGCGGCGGTGGCGACGCTGCCGGGCGGGATGCCGGAGGACCGGGCGGAGGCCTTCGCCGCGGCCGGGGTCGCGCCGCTCTCAGGCATCGGCGAGGCCCTCGCGGCGGTGGAGGCGGCGGCGGCGATCGGGCGGGCCTGGGCGCGCCCGCCGGCCGCGCCGCTCCTGCTGCCAGAGCCGGTGGCGCCGGGGGCTGCCGTCACGCTCGACGAGGCCGCCGCGAAGGCCGCGCTCGCCGCGCATGGGCTCGCCGTTCCGGCGGGCGAGGTGGCGGCGACGCCGGCGGCGGCCGCGGCGGCGGCGGCGCGGCTCGGCGGGCGGCTCGCCCTCAAGGGCCTCGGCCATGCGCACAAGACGGAGGCGGGCGCCGTCCGCCTCGGCCTCGCGCCCGGCGAGGTGGCGCGGGCGGCGGCGGAGATGGCCGAGGCGGGGGCCGCGCCCGGTGGCGTCCTGGTCGAACGGATGGTCGAGGGGGCGGTGGCCGAGCTGATCCTCGGCGTCCTGCGCGACCCGGCGCACGGGCTCGCCCTCACCCTCGGCTCTGGCGGGGTGCTGGCCGAACTCGTCGCCGACAGCCGGACGCTCCTGCTCCCGGCGGGGCCCGAGGAGATCCGCGCGGCGCTCGGGGAGTTGCGGGTGGCGCGGCTGCTGGCGGGGCATCGCGGGCGCCCGGCGGGGGACATGGCGGCGGCGGTCGCGGCGGCGGCGGCGCTCGCGGCCTATGCGGCGGCGGAACCGCGGCTGCTCGAGGCGGAGGTCAACCCGCTGATCGTCACCCCCGGGGGGGCGGCCGCCGCCGATGCGCTGATCCGGCTCGCGCCTGGCCCCGCAAGCTCCGGGCTTTGAGGCGCTGCCGGACGCAATAATGTTGCGGCGCAGCATTTTTCTTGGCCATCGCCTCCCGGGCGTGCTACCTCCGGGGCGATCAACCAGCGAGGGTTAACACGATGCGCGTTTCCATTGTTTTGGCGGCGGCGGTCGGGCTGACTGCGAGCGCTGCGGCCGCCGCTTGCGATCCGGGCGAGCGGGAGTTCCGCTTCAGCCATACCGGCCCGGCCTTCGGCTCGGCCCGCGCCGAGGCGGCGAACACGCTCGCCGACCGGATCAACTTCGATCTGAACGGCCGGGCCTGCATGACCGTCACCGCCGAGGCCGAGGAACACACCGACGCCACGCTGCTCGAGGCGCTCGCCGAGGGCCGGTTCGACTTCGGCGCGGCGGAGACCGGGAGCCTCGGCGCGGTGAGCCCGCGCTATCTGATCTACGATCTGCCCTTCCTGTTCGACGGGATCGAGGCGGTGCTGCATTTCAACGAATCGGGCACCGGGCGGGAGCTTCTCTCCGCCGCGGGCGAGGCGGGGGTGACGGGCCTCGCCCTCTGGCTCGACGGCTTCGAGCAGATCACCGCCGATCGTGTCGTCGAGGAACCCGGCGACATGGAGGGGCTGATCTTCGCGGCCACCGGCTCGGCGGTGGAGAGCGCCTATTTCGAGACGCTCGGCGCCGGCTATGTCGAGCTCGACCGCCAGGAGGTGATCGACGCGCTCGGCGACGGGGTGCTCGACGGGCAGAACAGCTCCTTCTCGACGATCCTGTCGGACCGGCTGCAGACCGTGCAGGAGGCGGCGACGGAGACCGACCACAGCGTCTCCCATCTCGTGCTCTTCGCCGGCAAGGCGATGTGGGAGGGGCTCGATCCCGCGCTCCGGGCCGATCTCGCGCAGATCGTCCGCGAGGTCACCCATGAGCGCAACCGCCTCGTCTTCGAGCTCAACGAGGCGGCGAAATATCAGCTGCAGGCCAAGGGCATGGCGGTGCGGGCGCTCAGCGAGGCCGAGCGGCTCGCCTGGAAGCGGGCGATGCAGCCGGTCTGGTTCGAGTTCGGCGGGGAGATCGGCTTCGACCAGATCTCGACGGCGATCTACGCCAACAGGGTGACCGCGCGCTGAGCCTCAGAGCCAGCGGCGGACACGGGCGGCATAGGCCTCGAACGCCTCGGGGAAGGCGGCCTTGAGCCGGGCCTCCTCGGGGCGGACGAAGCGGTGATCGAGCACCGCATAGAGCCCCGCGAGGGTGGCGAGCCCGGCCGCGGTGCCGAGCGCGAGGCACCATCCGGCGAGGATCACCAGATCGGCGACGTAGATCGGGTTGCGGCTCCAGGCATAGGGCCCGCCGGTGACGAGCGCCTCGGGCGGGCGATGCGGGATCGCGGTCGTCCGCCCCTGCCGCAGCGTCCAGAGCGCCCAGAGGGCGAGCGCGATCCCGATCCCGATGAGCGCCCGCCCCGGCCAGACGAGCGCCTCGCCCAAGGGCGCCCAGATCTCCGCCATGAACCAGGCGAGCGCCATGAAGAGGGCGAGCCAGAGGGGGGGCAGGTCGATCGCGTCGCGCAGGCTCATGCCGCGGTCTCCGTCGCGCCGTCCGGGACGGCGATGTTGTCGATGAGCCGCGCGCGGCCGAGCCGGGCGGCGGCGAAGACCCGGGCGGGCCGGGCCGGGGGGGCGGCCTCGACGAGGGAGAGATCCTCCCCGTGCCGGGCCTCGAGATAGTCGACCGAGGCGAAGCCCGCGGCGAGCACCCGGTCGCGCGCTGCGGCGCAGGCGGGGCCCGGGGCGGCGCCCGCGGCGATCGCCTCCGCGGCCTCCCGGAGCGCGCGGGCGAGCGCCGGGGCGATCTCGCGCTCGGCGGGCGAGAGATAGCGGTTGCGCGAGGACATGGCCAGCCCGTCGGACTCGCGCAGCGTCGGCGCGCCGAGGATCTCGGTCGGGATGTCGAGATCGCGGGCGAGGCGGCGGATGACGGCGAGCTGCTGCCAGTCCTTTTCGCCGAAGACGGCGACATCGGCCTGCGCCTGGTTGAGGAGCTTGGTCACCACTTGCGCGACCCCGTCGAAATGCCCGGGGCGGGTGGCGCCGCAGAGGACGTCCGTGAGCCCGCGGACCCGGACCTCCGTGGCGAAGCCCGGGGGATACATCTCGGCAGGCGGGGGGGCGAAGAGAAGGTCGCAGCCGGCCCGGGCCAGCATCGCCGCGTCGCGCGCCTCGTCCCGGGGATAGGCGGCGAAATCCTCCCCGGGGCCGAACTGCGTCGGGTTGACGAAGATGGTGGCCACGAGGCGGGGGGCGGCCTCCCGGGCGCGGGCGAGGAGGCTCAGATGCCCCTCGTGCAGCGCCCCCATGGTCGGGCAGAGGCCGACCCGCTCGCCCGCCCGCCGCCAGCCGCCGACCCGCGTGCGCAGCTCGGCGACGGTGCGGACGGTCTCCATCGCGCCTCCCCCCCCGGTCGCGGTGGCGGGCCGTCAGAGCCCGGCCGGCTGCCCGACCACGACGATGGAGAGCGCGTCCGGGTCGAGAAGCTCCGCGGCGACGCGGTTGACGTCCTCGAGGGTGACCGCCTCGATATAGTCGATGCGCCGGTCGATATAGTCCGCGCCCAGATCCTGCTCCTGCGCGGCGACGAGGAAACGGGCGATCTTGGCGTTGGAGTCGAACCGGAGCGGGAAGCTGCCGGTGAGGTAGCGCTTGGCCTTGTCGAGCTCCTCGGCCGTCGCGCCCTCCTCCTTCATGCGGGTCCACTCCGCGCGGATCACCTCGATGCTCTCGGCCATGCGCTCGTTCGCCGTCTGCACCTGGCCGAAATAGACGTTCGAGGCGTCCCGGGTGGAGAGGTAGGAGTAGACCCCGTAGGCGAGGCCGCGCTTCTCCCGCACCTCGGTCATCAGGCGAGAGGAGAAGCCGCCGCCGCCGAGGATGTAGTTCATCACATAGGCCGGGAAGAAATCCGGATCGTGCCGGTCGATCCCGGCATGGCCGAAGAGGGCGACGGATTGCGGCACGCCGAGGTCGATCACCTCCATCCCGGCGGGCGGGGTCGGCGCGGGCTCGGGCGCGGGGAGCGCCTCGCCCTCCGGCAGGCCGGCGAGCAGGGTGTCGACGAGCCGGCCCGCGGCCTCGGCATCCACCGCGCCGACCACGGCGACGATGGCGTTGGCCTTGTCGAGAAGCCGGGCGTGATGCGCCGCGAGCTCCTCACGGGTGATGGCGGAGACGCTCTCCTCGGTGCCGATCACCGGGCGGCCATAGGGGTGACCGGGATAGGCGCGGGCGGACCACGCCTTGCCGGCGACATCGCCCGGATCGGTCTCGCTCTCGGCGATGGCGGAGAGGAGCTGGCCGCGGATGCGCTCGACCGGGTCGGGATCGAAGCGCGGCTCGGCGAGGGCGGTGGCGAAGAGGGCGGCGGCCTCGTCGGCGGTCTCGAGCAGCATGCGGGCGCTCACCTCCACCGCGTCCCGCCCGGCGGAGACGCCGAAGCGGGCGGCGAGCTCGTCCCGTGCCTTGGCGAAGGCGACCGAATCGCGCTCGCCCGCCCCCTCGTCGAGAAGGGCGGTGGTCATGCGGGTGAGGCCGGGGCGGTCCTCCGGATCGAGCCGGGCGCCGCCCTCGAAGCTCACCTCGATGGCGACGATCGGGATCGAGGGCTCCTCGACGAGCCAGAACGCCACGCCGCCGGGGCTCGTCAGCTCCTGCACCTCGACCGCCGCGGCCGGGGCCGCGAGCCCGAGCGAGAGGAGGCCGCCCGCGAGGGCGGCGCGAATGCGGGGGATCATGCTCATCAGCCCTGGCCCTCCTCGGGCGCGCGCTCCAGCCAGCCGGTGACGGAGGCCTCGTCGCGCAAGAGACGGGCCGCCTCGCGCACCTCCTCGGCGGTGACCGACTGCAGGATCTCCGGCCATTCCTGGATCTGCTCGACGGTCAGGCCCACAGAGAGCCCCATGCCGAAGCGGCGGGCCTGCGCGCTCTGGCTGTCGAGCCCGTAGATGTAGTCGGCGTGGTAGCCGCGCTTGATGCGGGCGAGCTCCTCCTCGGTCGGCCCGGTCTCGGCGATCTCGTCGAGCACGCGCGCGAGCCCCGCCTCGACGGTCGCGAGCTCGACCCCCTGGGCCGGCACGGCATAGATCGTGAAGGCCGTCGCGTCGCGCGAGAGCGAGTTGTAGACGGCGCCGGTGTCGATCGCCGTCTTGTCGCCGCGCTGCATCGCCTCGGCGAAGCGCGAGGTGATGCCGTCGCCGAGCACGTCCTCGAGAACCTCGAGCGCCGCGGCGGTCCGCGTGTCGCCGGTGCCGCGGGTGGGGGCGAGATACATCCGCATGACATAGGGCTGGCGCACTCGTTCATGGTCCATCGCGACGCGGCGGGCGGCGCGGTGCGGCGGCTCGGCGGGGCGCGCCTCGGGCGGGCGGCCGGACGGCTCGAGCGCGCCGTAATGCTCGCGCGCCAGCGCCTCGACCTCCTCGGGCGTCACGGCGCCGGCGACGACGAGGATCGCGTTGTCGGGCGCGTAGAACCGCTCGTAGAAGGCGAAGGCGTCCTCGCGGGTCAGCCCCTCCATCTCGTGGCGCCAGCCGATGACCGGCGTGCCGTAGGGGTGGTTCTTGAACAGCGTCGCGCTCATCTGCTCCCAGAACAGCGATTGCGGGTTGTTGTCGGTGCGCTGGCTGCGCTCCTCGAGGATCACGTCGCGCTCGGTCAGCGCCACGGCCTCGGAGAAGGCGAGATCGCGCATCCGGTCCGCCTCCATCCCCATCACGAGGCCGAGCCGGTCCGCCGCGATGCGCTGGAAATAGGCGGTGTAGTCCTGGCTGGTGAAGGCGTTGTCCGAGCCGCCATTGGCCGCGACGATCTTCGAGAAGGCGCCCTCGGGGATCTCGTCGGTCCCCTTGAACATCAGATGTTCGAGATAGTGGGCGATGCCGGACTTGCCGGCGGGCTCGTCCGCGGCGCCGACGGGATACCACATCATGTGGGTGACGACGGGGGCGCGGTGGTCCTCGATCACCACGCCCTCGAGGCCGTTCTCGAGGGTGAAGCGGCTGACCTCCGGCGCGGCGGCGGCGGGCAGGGCCGCGGCGACCGCGAGGGCCGGGGCCAGCCCGGCGAGGAAACGGATCGGGCGCATGGGCTCTCCTTGCGATGCTTTGACGGAGAGATAGGCCGGCGCCCCCGCCCCCGCCAGCCGGGAGATCACTCCGAGAACTCCGGGACGTCGGTGCTGTAGACGGTCACGCCCTCCGGGGTGTCGCCGACGGAGCTGTCGCGCGGCAGCCTGTTGCGGAACCGCGGCTCGCGCACGGGGGGGGATGCGGCCTCGGCCGCGGCGGCATCGGCCACGCGGCCCTCTTCGGCGGCCGTCAGCGCTTCGCGCTGCAGCGCGCGCTGATCGACCGGCGCCGACACCCCGGCCCCCTGCAGCCGGCGCGCTTCGGCATCGGCGTCGAGCAGATCGCCGGGGTCGATCCCGTCGTCCTCGGTGAAGAGCTCGAAGACCGTCGGCGCCTCCCAGGGCGTCTCCTCCTTGAGGCGCCGGTTCTCGGCTTGGATGTCGTCGCGAATCGTCGGCGAGGCGACATTGGCGTCCGCGGCCTCGAGCAGCGCCGCCTCGCCGCGGCTGATCGTGGTGCGCCGCGGCACCGTCGGCGGCACCGGATTGCCGGTGAGCGCGGCCGCCGCAGCGGCCTTCGGGTTCGGCTCGATCGGCGAGGCGACGCCGGGGCGGGGCTCCGGCAGCGTCGAGGTGCCGAGCCCCGGGGGCAGCTGCAGCTCGCCATGGGAGATCACGGCGAACTCGTCCGGCGACGGCTTCTTGTTGGCGATCGCGTCGAGCGGGTTGCCGATGGTGTCGCAGCCGGACAGGGCGAGCGCCGCGAGTGCCGCCGCGCCGAGCCTGAGGGGAAGTCGCACCGTCATCGCCGTCTCCTTGTCCGAAGTCGTGCAGAGAATGCCCCCGCCGGCCGCCCGGGGCAATCCCGGCCGCTCACGCCTTCCAGGCGATCACCAGGGCGCCCGCGAAGATCGCCACATCGGCGATGTTGAAGGCGAAGGGGTTGTGGATGCCGCAGCAGCTCATGTTGAGGAAGTCGATCACCGCGCCGTATTGCACCCGGTCCCAGGCGTTCCCGAGCGCGCCGCCGATGACGAGCGCCGTGCCCGCCGCGAGCCCGGTCGTGCGCCGCGCGAGCCCCCACCAGAGCAGCCCCGCCGAGACCGCGACGGCGAGCGCCACCAGCGCCCAGCGCATATCCGCGCTGCCGAAGAGGCCGAAATTGATCCCCCGATTCTCCGCGTAAAGGAACACGAGATAGGGGGGGAAGACCGGGTAGCGCCCCACGAAGGCGAGATCGAGCGCCTCGAGCACGAAGAGCTTGCTCGCCCGGTCTGCGAGCACGATCGCCAGAGCGATCCAGAGCATCAGCCTGAGCGTCGCCCCGCGGGTCATCGCCGGGCCTCGCCGCAGGCGGTCAGTCGTCCCCGCCGAAGCGGCCGCCGAAGAGGCCCCGCTGGCGCGCCTCCCGGCTCTCGCGCAGCACGCAATCGATATAGAGCTGAGAGGCGAGCCGGTCCTCGTAGGCGAAGAGCGGATAGTCCGGATGCCCCTCGCCGAGGAGCCCGCGCCCGCGATAGCCGGAGAGATCGAGCTTGCGCAGCACCGCGCGCATCTCGAGGCAGGTCAGCCCCTCGAGATCCGGCAATTCGATCTCGACCCCGGACGCGGTCACATGCGTCCGCGGCGCGGCATCGAGGTCCAGGGCGTCCGGCGGAGACAGCTCCGCGCTTCCCGATTGGGCGACTGCGAGAAAGAGACCCAACAGCACGATCCGACCACGCATTTCCAGGCACCCCACTTGCCTGCGGCCAAACTCCGATGCTGTCAATGTCGGAAAAATCGGTCGAAATTAGGGCGGCGAGGGGGCGCCGCCGCCCATGGGGTCTCATCCGCCCGACACCACGGCGTCGCAGCGTCGGCAGAGACCGGGCGCCGCATGCCGGCCGACATCCGGCAGAACCCGCCAGCAGCGCGCGCATTTCGCCCCGTCCGCGGGGTGGACGACGACGGCCATCCGCTCGTCCTCGAGCCGGAACGCCTCGTTCGGCGGCTCGTGGCGGGCGATCTGGAGACCCGAGGTGATGCAGGTCTCGGCCATGTCGACGCCCTCGAGCGCGGCGGCGATCTCCGCATCCGCGACATAGAGCATCGGCGCGGCCTCGAGCGAGGCGCCGATCGTCTTCTCCCGCCGCGCGATCTCGAGCGCGCCGTTCACCACCCGCCGGGCCGCGCGAACCTTCGCCCATTTCGCCGCGAGCGCCTCGTCGCGCCAGTCCGCCGGGGTCTCCGGAAAGTCGTGGAGATGGACCGAATCGTCTCCGGCCTCGCCGAAGCGCGAGAGCCAGGCCTCCTCCATGGTGAAGACGAGGATCGGCGCGAGCCAGGCCACCAGCCGGCGGAAGAGCGCGTCCATCACCGTGCGCGCGGCCCGGCGGCGCAGGCTGTCCGCCCCGTCGCAATAGAGCGCGTCCTTGCGGATGTCGAAGTAGAAGGCCGAGAGATCGGCCGTCGCGAAGGTGAAGAGCGCGCTGAACACCCCCTGGAAGTCGAAGGCGGCATAGCCCTCGCGCACCGTGGCGTCGAGCTCGGCGAGGCGGTGGAGCATCAGCCGCTCGAGCTCGGGCATCTCCCCGGGCGCGACCCGCTCGCCCGCCTCGAAGCCCTTGAGCGCGCCGAGGAGGAACCTGAGCGTGTTGCGCAGGCGGCGATAGCTGTCGGCGGTGCCCTTCAGGATCTCCGGGCCGATTCGCTGATCGGCGGTGAAATCGGCCTGCGCGACCCAGAGGCGGAGGATGTCCGCGCCGTATTGCTTGATGACCTCCTCGGGGGCGACGATGTTGCCGAGGGACTTCGACATCTTCCGCCCCTCCTCGTCCAGCGTGAAGCCGTGGGTGACCACCGCCTTGTAGGGCGCGCGGCCCCGGGTCCCGCAGGCCTGGAGCAGGGAGGAGTGGAACCAGCCGCGGTGCTGGTCGGTGCCCTCGAGATAGACGTCGGCCGGCCAGACGCCGTCCTCCCGGTCGCGCAGCACGAAGGCGTGGGTCGAGCCCGAATCGAACCAGACATCGAGGATGTCGGTGACCTGCTCCCAGGTCTCGGCATCGAGGACGCCCTCCAGGAAGCGCTCGCGCGCGCCCTCGGCGAACCAGGCATCCGCCCCCTCCAGGCGGAAGGCCTCGACGATGCGGGCGTTGACGGCCTCGTCCTTCAGCAGCTCGACCCGGCCCTCCGGCGTCGTCCGGCAGAAGCAGGCGAGCGGCACGCCCCAGGCGCGCTGGCGCGAGAGCACCCAGTCCGGCCGCGCGGCCATCATCGAGCGCAGGCGGTTCTGCCCGGATTTGGGCGTCCAGGAGACGAGGCCGTCGATCGAGGCGAGGGCGCGCTCGCGGATCGTCGCGCCGTGCTCGCCCATGCCGTCGGCGAGGGCCATGTCGATCGCGACGAACCATTGCGGGCGGTTGAGACGGATCACCGGGGCCTTGGAGCGCCAGGAATGGGCGTCCGAGATCGTCTGCCGCCGGGTGGCGGCGAGGCGGCCGACCTCCTTGAGCTTCTCGATGACGGCCTTGTTCGCGCTCCCCTCCCGGCCCTTGCGGTCGAGGATGAAGCTGCCGGCGAAGAAGGGCACATGCGCCGCGAAGCCGCCCTCCTCGGTCACGTTGTGGGTGATCCGGTCGAGCATGCCCGTCTGGCGGAAGAGCTCGTAGTCGTCCTCGCCATGGGAGGGCGCGCAATGGACGAAGCCCGATCCGGTGTCGTCGGTCACGAATTCCGCGGCCATGAGCGGCACGTCGTAGTCCCAGAAGCCCTCGGCGCCCTCCGCCCCGCGGAAGGGATGGGCGCAGACGACGCCGGCGAGCTCCGCCCCGCGCACGTCGCGCAGGCGGCGGAATTGCGCGGGCTCGAGCCGGGCGCGGCCGAGGATCTCCTCGGCGAGGCTGTCGGCCATCACGAGGCGCTCGCCGGTCGCCACCCAGTTCCCCTCCGGCGCGTCGGTCACCTCGTAGAGCCCGTAGGCGATCTCCTCTCCGAAGGCGATGGCGCGGTTCGACGGGATCGTCCAGGGCGTCGTCGTCCAGATCGCCACCGCGGCGCCTTCGAGCCCGTGCGCATGGGTGTTGGCGTCGTAGACCCGGTTCCAGTTGACCGCCATCTCGCCGCCCGTGTGGCGGCCCTCGAGATGGGTCGGCGCCGCCACGACGGGGAACTTGACGTAGATCGTGTCCACCTGCCGGTCGTGATACTCGACCTCGGCCTCGGCGAGCGCGGTCTTCTCCATCGGGCTCCACATCACGGGTTTCGAGCCCTGATAGACCGAGCCGTTCATCAGGAACTTGTGGAACTCCGCGGCGATCACCGCCTCGGCCTCGAAGTCCATGGTGAGATAGGGGGTCTCCCAGGCGCCGGTGACGCCCATGCGCTTGAACTCCGCGCGCTGGACGTCGATCCAGCCCTCGGCGAAGCGGCGGCATTCGGCGCGCAGCTCGTTGACCGGGACCGCGTCCTTCGACTGGCCCTTCTTGCGATACTGCTCCTCGATCTTCCACTCGATCGGCAGGCCGTGGCAGTCCCAGCCGGGGACGTAGCGGCTGTCGTGGCCGAGCATCTGCGCCGAGCGGACGACGAAGTCCTTCAGGATCTTGTTGAGCGCATGGCCGATATGGAGGTGCCCGTTGGCATAGGGCGGGCCGTCATGGAGCGCGTAGGGCGTGCGTCCCGCCGCGCTCTCGCGCAGGCGGCGATAGACGCCGATGCGCTCCCAGCGGGCGAGCCAGTCCGGCTCGCGCTTGGGCAGGCCCGCGCGCATGGGGAAATCGGTCTCGGGCAGGAACAGGGTGTCGCGGTAGTCCGGGCCCTCGGCCTCGGCGGTCTCGGTCGTGTCGGTGGTGTCGGCGCACATCGGCTCGCCTCGCGGTTCGGGATCGGGGAATCGGTGGGAGATGCTGCGGGGGCGTCCGCAGGCTCGGCCCCGGCACCGCGCGCGCCCGGACTGTCCGGCGTCAGGCGCGGGCCGGGCGGATAATTCGCTGGTCGATCCTCGGATGGCGTGTCATGCGCGGGGGTATATCGCCCGCGGGATGCGCCGTCCACCCGCACCCGGGGCCCATGCGAAAGGCCGCCCCCGGGGGGAGCGGCCTCCTGTCTCGCGCCTCGCTGGCGGCTCACCCGTCGGCGGCCTCGGCCTCGCCGGTCTCGTCCCCGTCGTCCCCACCGATCATGCCCTTCGGCGTCTGGATGTTGAGGATCACGAAATCGCGGTCGGTGATCATCGGGCGGGTGCCCTCGGGCAGCGTGACGTCCGAGATCTTCACCGTGTCGCCCATCTTGCGCCCGGTGAGATCGACCGTCAGCTTGTCCGGGATCGCGTTCGCCGTCACCTTGAGCTCGACCTCGGGGCGCACCACCACGAGCACGCCGCCGCGCTTCAGCCCGGGGCAGTCGTCGTGCCCGATAATCTCCACGGGAATGTAGAGATTGATCCGGCTGCGCTCGGAGAGGCGCAGGAAGTCCACATGGGTCGGGAGATCGCGGCGCAGATCGCGCTGCACGCCGCGGCAGATCACCGTCTGCTCCTCCTCGTCCACCTTCAGCTTGATGAGCTTCGACAGGAACTTGCCTGCCTTCAGCTCCTTCAGGAGGACGTTGAACTTCACGTTGATCGGCTGGGGGTCCTTGCCCCCGCCATAGACGACGCCCGGGACCATCCCGTCCCTGCGAGCCTGGCGGGCAGCCCCTTTGCCCGTGCCAGGCCGCGCGGCCGCCTCGAGAACCGGCAGTTCGGCCATGTCATGTCTCCTCAGATGTCCGCCGCGGCGATCCTCCAGGGGTGTAAGCGCCGCGGAAGGAGGCGACATACAGGACCGCGCGCCGATTGGAAAGCCTCGGCGCGCGAAAAAGCCGCGCCGCCCCGGGCCTTCTCCGCCGGGGGCGGCGCGCCGGGAGCGGGGATCAGCTCTCGCGCATGTAGCGGGTGATCCGCTTGGCGAGGACGTCGTTCTTCTGGGCGGCGCGGGCGATCTCGACATAGGTCTCGATGTCGATGCCCTCGGCGTCCACCACGGCCTGGCGCATGGCGGCGTTCACCTCCTGGGCGACGGCCTGGCGGTCGGCCTCGGTCTCGGCGCCCTCGAGGTCGGGCCGGTAGCGCTCCACGATTTCGCGAACCTCGACGGCCGCGCCCGCGAAGGAGCGGAGCGTCGCCTCGTCATAGGTGGTGAGCGCCTCGACCTCCGGCCCGGTTTGGGTGGACTGGGCCGCGGCCATCGGGGCGGCGGCGCCGAGCGCTGCGGCGAGGACGGCGATCGTGATCGGGTTGCTCGGTCTCATCGAACCTCCGTTTGGGTCTGTCCAGGCGGCTTGCCTCGGGGGGACGTGGCCATGCCGTGCGCTGCGTGAACCGGGCTGCGCGGGAACGTCGCAGGGGCTGCCGGGGTGCGTCCGGGAGGCCGGTTGGCACCCGGCGCCCCGGCTGCTACCTCCGAACGAAACCGAAAGAGGCTCAGAGATGTCCGCCGAAACCGAGACCGGGCCGCGGGTCGCCCTGCTGGTGACCTGCCTCGTCGACATGATCCGCCCCGCCGTCGGCTTCGCGAGCGTGAAGCTCCTCGAGGCCGCCGGCTGCCGGGTGCACGTCCCCGCGCAATCCTGCTGCGGCCAGCCGAACTGGAACTCCGGCGACCGGCGCGGCGCCGCCGACCAGGCCCGCGCGATGATCCGCGCCATGGCGGGCTTCGACTACGTGGTGGTGCCGTCCGGCTCCTGCGCGGCGACGGTGGTGAAGGACTACCCCGCGATCCTCGAGGGCACGCCCGAGGAGGCCGGCGCGCGGGATCTGGCGGCGCGCACCCACGAGATCACGGGCTTCCTGACCGACATCCTCGGCGTCGAGCGCGTGGAGGCCGACTGGCCCGCCCGCGCCACCTATCACGACAGCTGCTCGGGGCTGCGGTCCCTCGGCGTGAAGGAACAGCCCCGCCGCCTGCTCGCGAGCGTCGCGGGCCTCGAGCTTCGCGAGATGGGGGAGCCGGAGGTCTGCTGCGGCTTCGGCGGGACCTTCTGCGTCAAATACCCCGACATTTCCAACAAGATGGTCGGCAACAAGGCCGAGGACGTGGCCGCCACCGGGGCCGAGCTCCTCCTCGCCGGCGATCTCGGCTGCCTGATGAACATGGGCGGCAAGCTCTCGCGCGAGGGGCGGCCGGTCGAGGCGCGCCATGTGGTCGAGGTGCTCGCGGGGATGCGCGACACGCCGGCGATCGGGGAGGCCTGAGATGTCGCTGCACGAGCCGACCACGCCCCGCTTCAAGGAGAACGCCCGCCGCGCGCTCGCCGACCGCAACCTGCAATCGGCCATGGCGGGCGGCGCGGGCGGGTTCGTCGCCAAGCGCGCCGCGGCCCGCGCGGCGATGCCCGAGTTCGACGCGATCCGCGACGCCGCGCGCGACCTGAAGAACCACGTCCTCGCCAATCTCGGGGACTATCTCGCGGCCTACGAGGAGAAGGTGCGCGCCGCCGGCGGGCATGTCCACTGGGCCGAGACGGCGGAGGACGCCCGGCGCATCGTCCTCGAGATCTGCCGCGAGGCGGGGGCGACGACGGTCAACAAGGGCAAGTCGATGATCTCCGAGGAGGTGGGCATCAACGCCCATCTCGAGGCCAACGGCATCCGCGCCCAGGAGACCGATCTCGGCGAATACATCATCCAGCTGCGCGGCGAGGGGCCCTCCCACATCATCGCGCCTGCGGTGCATGTGACCGTGCCCGAGGTCGAGGCCGAGTTCCGCCGCGAGCACACCCATCTGCCGGCCGATCGCTCCCTCGCCGAACTGCCCGATCTCCTCGCCGAGGCGCGCGGGGTGCTGCGCGAGAAGTATTTCCGCGCCGAGGTCGGCATCACCGGGGCGAACATGCTGATCGCGGAGACCGGGCAGTCGGTCATCGTGACGAACGAGGGCAACGGCGATCTCTCGCAGTCGCTGCCCAAGGTCCATATCGTCATGGCCTCGATCGAGAAGGTGGTGCCGACGCTCGAGGACGCGGGCACGATCCTGCGCCTTCTCGCCCGCTCGGCGACGGGGCAGGAGAGCACGGTCTACACCACCTTCTCCGCCGGCCCGCGGCGCGAGGGCGACCCGGACGGGCCGGAGGCGTTCCACGTCGTGCTGCTCGACAACGGGCGCACGGCGATGCTCGGCTCGGAGTTCGAGGAGATGCTGCGCTGCATTCGCTGCGGCGCCTGCATGAACCACTGCCCGGTCTATCAGGCGGTGGGGGGGCACGCCTATGGCTGGGTCTATCCGGGGCCGATGGGGGCGGTGTTGACCCCCTCTCTGATCGGCGTCGAGGAGGGCGGGCAGTTGCCCAACGCCTCGACCTTCTGCGGGCGCTGCGAGGCGGTCTGCCCGATGCGGATCCCGCTGCCGCGGATGATGCGGGCCTACCGGGCGCGCGAGTTCGAGCGGGGGCTGACGCCCGGGGCCGCGCGCTTCGGGCTCGGGGTCTGGCGGCGGATCGCGGCGCGGCGCTGGGCTTATGCGGCGGTCTCGCGGCTCGCGAATTTCGGGCTGAAGCTCCTGGCCTGGGGCGGGCCGCGGCTTCGCTGGATGCCCCTCGGGGGCGGCTGGACGCGGCATCGCGACTTCCCCGCGCCGCCGATCGGCGGCACCTTTCAGGCACAGTGGCGGGGGCCGCGATGAGCGCCCGGGCCCGCATTCTCGAGCGCGTGCGCCGGGCGAGCGCGGGGCGGGCGGAGCCCGAGGCGGTCGCCGCCCGGCTCGCGGCGCGGGGGCAGACGGCGCCGGTTCCGGACCTCGCGCGCAGCGAGGGCGCGGCGCGGATCGCGCGCTTCGTCGAGAAGGCGGAGGCCGCGGAGGCGACCGTCTCGCGGCTGCCGGGGGCGGAGGCGCTGCCCGCCGCGCTTGCCGAGGAATTGCGCGCGCGCAACCTGCCGGCGGCGATCCGCATGGGGACGGAGCCGCTCTTCGAGCGGGATTGGGGCGGGCTCGAGGTCTCTCGCGGGCCCGGGCGCCTCGTCGAGCCCGCCACGCTGTCGCGCGCCGCGCTCTCCTCGGCGGAGACCGGGACGCTCGTGCTGCTTTCGGGTCCCGAGAACCCGGTGACGCTGACCTTCCTTGGGGAGACGCATTTCGTGGCGCTCTTCGAGCGCGATGTCTGCGCGGGCTACGAGGAGCTCTGGGCGCGGCTGCGTGGGCTCGGGCGGGATCCGCGGACGGTCAATCTGGTGACCGGGCCCTCGCGCTCGGCCGATATCGGGCAGCGGCTGCAACTGGGCGCGCACGGGCCGGTGGCGCTCCACGTCTTCCTGCTGGCCGAGGGCTCTTGACGGGGGCCTGCGGGCCCGCCAAGTGCGAGGCGACCCTGCGCCCGAGGAGCCCCCGATGCCCGAGTTTCCGCCCTTCGACCGCCGCGTGAAGATCGCGCCTTCCATCCTCGCCGCCGATTTCGCCGCGCTCGGCGCGGAGTGCCGGGCGGCGGAGGCGGCGGGGGGCGACTGGATCCATGTCGACGTGATGGACGGGCATTTCGTGCCCAATCTCTCGCTCGGGGTGCCGGTGGTGAAGGCGATCCGGCCGCATGTGGCGGGCGTGATGGACGTGCATCTGATGATCGCGCCGGCGGACCCTTATCTCGCGGCCTTCGCCGAGGCGGGGGCGGACGTGATCACGGTGCATGTGGAGGCCGGGCCGCATGTGCACCGCTCGCTGCAGGCGATCCGCGGGCTCGGCAAGAAGGCGGGGGTGGCGCTCAATCCGGGCACGCCGGCGGAGGCGATCGAGCCGCTGCTCGACTGTCTCGATCTCGTCTGCGTGATGACGGTCAATCCCGGTTTCGGGGGGCAGGGCTTCATCGAGGCCTGCCTGCCGAAGATCGCGCGGGTGCGGGAGATGGTCGAGGGCCGCGAGATCCATGTGGAGATCGACGGCGGGGTGACCGCGGAGACCGCGGGGAACTGCGCGGCGATGGGGGGGGACGTGCTCGTCGCCGGGTCCGCCGTGTTCTCGGCGGCGCCGGAGGGCTATGGCGCGCGGATCGCCGCCATCCGGGCGGCGGCGGAGGCGGCGGCCTGAGGCGCGCCCGGGCCCCGCTCCCGCGCCACGCCC
>CAZNTX010000050.1:0-29874 GCA_964576075.1 uncultured Limibaculum sp.
TGAATCATGTTCTCAAAACCGCGTCGAGCAAGGTGTTTTTCAGCAGCCTGCTAGACCGCCAGGCGCAAGCCGAAATCGGTGCGACTTTTGTCCGATTTCGGAACCCGCCCCCCATTTTTCTCGCCCTCCTCGGCCCGTGCCCGCGCGCTATCTCGATCGTGGCGGTTCCCGTGGGCCGCAATCGATTCCAGGAGGGACAGATGACGGAGTTCACGCTCAATGGCAGCCGGGTGAGCGCCGCGGCCGCACCCGAGACGCCGCTCCTCTGGGTGCTGCGCGACGAGCTCGGCCTCACCGGCACCAAATACGGCTGCGGCATCGCGCAATGCGGCGCCTGCACGGTGCTGATCGACGGCGCGGCGAGCCGGGCCTGCGTCACCCGCCTCGCCGATGTGGCTGGGGCGGAGATCACCACGGTGGAGGGGCTCTCGGGGCGCGAGGCCGAGGCCGTCGCCGCGGCCTGGACGGCGCTCGACGTGCCGCAATGCGGCTATTGCCAGTCGGGCCAGGTCGTCGCCGCCACCGCGCTCCTGCGCGAGACGCCGCGCCCGAGCGATTCGGACATCGACGCGGCGATGGACGGCAATGCCTGCCGCTGCGCCACCTATGCCCGCATCCGCCGCGCGATCCACGACGCCGCCGACATCCTGGAGGGCTGATCCCATGACCATCGCGACCCAGACCCGCCGCGGCTTCCTCGGCAGCGCCGCGGGCCTCGTCATCGCCGTCGCCCTGCCGCCGCAGGCGCTCGCGAAATCCGGCGCCGCCGCGGCGATCGAGGGGACCGCCGAGGGCGGCTTCGCCCCCAACGCCTTCGTGCGCATCGCCCCGGACGACACGGTGACGGTGCTGATCAAGCATATCGAGTTCGGCCAGGGCCCGTTCACCGGCCTCGCCACCCTCGTCGCCGAGGAGCTCGACGCCGATTGGGCGCAGATGCGCGCCGAGCACGCCCCGGCCGACGGCGAGCTCTACGCCAACCTCTTCTTCGGCATCCAGGGCACCGGCGGCTCGACCGCCATGGCGAATTCCTGGATCCAGATGCGCAAGGCCGGGGCCGCGGCGCGGGCGATGCTCGTCGCCGCCGCGGCCGAGCGCTGGGGGGTGCCGGCCGAGGAGATCGCCGTCGAGGCGGGCGTCGTCTCCCATCCCTCGGGGCGCGAGGCCGGCTTCGGCGCGCTCGCCGAGGACGCCGCGCGCCAGAGCGCCCCGGAGAAACCCCGCCTGAAGAACCCCTCCGAGTTCCGCCTCATCGGGACCGATCTGCCGAAGCTCGACACGCCCGCGAAGATCAGCGGCGCGGCGGAGTTCACCATCGACCTCTACCGCGAGGGGATGCTGACGGTCGCCGTCGCCCACCCGCCGAAATTCGGCGCCCGGGTGAGGGGCTTCGACGCGGCGGCCGCGCGCGCGGTCGCGGGCGTCGAGCGGGTGGCGGAGATCCCCTCGGGCGTCGCCGTCTATGCCCGCGACACCTGGGCCGCGCTCGAGGGGCGCCGCGCGCTGACCGTCGACTGGGACGACTCGGAGGCCGAGACCCGCTCCTCGGACGAGATGGCCCGCATCTGGGCCGAGGCGACGCGCGCGCCCGGCGCCCTCGTCGAGGAGACCGGCGATGTGGAGGCCGCGCTCGCTGGCGCTGCCACCACCCACGAGGCGGTGTTCGAGTTCCCCTTCCTCGCCCACGCCCCCCTCGAGCCGCTCGACGCGGTGATCGAGCACCGGGGCGAGGCGGCCGAGGTGTGGATGGGCGCGCAGCTCCAGTCGGTCGACCATCAGGTGCTGCAGCGCGTGCTCGGCCTGCCGGCGGAGAAGGTGCGGCTCAACACGGTCTTCGCCGGCGGCAGCTTCGGGCGGCGGGCGCAGCCGGGCTCCCATCTCGCCGGCGAGATCGCCCATATCGCCAAGGCCGCGGGCCCGGGCGCCTACAAGCTCCTCTGGACGCGGGAGGACGACATCCGCGGCGGGCACTACCGCCCCCTCACCGTCCACCGCCTCAAGGGCGGGCTCGATGCCGAGGGCAACGTCGTCGCCTGGGAGAACGCGATCGCCAACCAGTCGATCATGGCGGGCTCGCCCTTCGAGATGATGATGAAGGACGGGATCGACCCGACCTCGATCGAGGGCGCGCGCAACATGCCCTATGCTTGGCCCGCCAACCGGGTCACCTGGGCGCGGATGGAGGCGGGCGTGCCGGTGCTCTGGTGGCGCGCCGTCGGGCATACGCACACGGCCTATGCGACCGAGGTGTTCCTCGACGAGCTTCTCGCCAAGGCCGGGCGCGACCCGGTGGAGGGCCGCCTCGCGCTCCTGAAGGACGACCGCGGGCGCGACCGCGCGGTGCTCGAGCGGGCCGCCGAGATGGCCGGCTGGCAGGGGCCGAGCCGGGACGGGCGGGCCTTCGGCGTCGCGCTCCACAAGAGCTTCGACAGCCATGTCGCGATGGTGGCCGAGGTCGCCGAGGGGCCGGAGGACGGCATCCCGCGCGTCGTCAAGGTCTGGGCGGCGATCGACTGCGGGATCGCGGTCAACCCAGAGGTGATCGCCGCGCAGATCGAGGGCGGCATCGGCTACGGCCTCTCCGCGGCGCTCTTCAACGAGATCACGCTGGCCGAGGGGGGGACGGTCGAGCAGGGGAACTTCGATAGCTACCGCCTGCTCCGCATCTCCGAGATGCCGGAGGTTGAGGTCTCGGTGATCGCCTCCGCGGAGACGCCCACCGGCGTCGGCGAGCCGGGGCTGCCGCCGGTGGCCCCCGCCGTCGCCAATGCCTGGCGGGCGCTGACGGGGCAGACGAAGCGCCGCCTGCCCTTCGCGCTCCCCGACCGCGCGCTCGACCGCGCCTGAGGGGCGGGGCGGCTGCGGCCGCCCCCTCCCCGCTCAGTCGATCTCCGACTCCTCCCGCGCGCCGTTCGGCAGCCGCTGCCGGGCGTCCTGGAGCCGGCCCGCCACCTGCACGAGATAGCCCGAGACCGTGCGCAAGAGGCTCGCGGCCACCGCGGCGTCGCTCTCGATCACGTCGTTGAGTTCCTGCGCCCCGATGCGCAGGCCGCGGGAGGGGGCGACGGCGACCATGTCGAGCGTGCGCGGGCCGTGCGTGATCACCGAGAGATCGCCGATCAGCCGCCCGGGCTCGACGGTGGTGACGGTCGCCTCCCCCGCCGTCTCCGGCCACCGCAGCTCCGCGCGCCCGTCGGTCAGGAGATAGGCCGCGTCCGCCGGGTCGCCCTGGCGGAAGAGGACCTGCCCCGCCTCCGCCTCCCACCAATTCGAGGCGAAGGCGAGGAGGCGGAGCTGCCCGCGGTCGAGCCCCTCGAAAAGCGAGACCTTGGCGAGCGCGCGGGTCTTGCGGGCGAGATCGCCGCTCGCGGTGGGCTCGCCCTCCTCGGGCTCGGGCTCGGCGGCGCTCGCGAGGCGCCCGTCCTCGATCTCGAGCACCGTGTCGTAGGCCTCCGGCCGGGCGATCTCGGGCTCGATGAAGACCAGCGTCGCCTCGGGCAGGAGCCGGCGGAGCGCGTCGCGGGTGCGCCGGCGCTGCGCCGCGTCGTGGCTCGCGAGCACGCGGTCGAGTACGAGGACGTCCGGGCGCTTGATCACGGCGCGCACCACCGCGATCCGTTCGTGCGCGGCCTGGGGGAGCTGCGAGCCGCCGAGCCCCGCCTCCTCGTCCCAGATCAGGAGCGCAACGTCGCGCTTCAGCCCGTCCTCCCTGAGGGCCTCGCCGACGATCTCGCGCACCCGCTCGGCCTCCGCCCCGGCGGCGAGCGGGACGGTGCCGAAGATCGCGTTCTCTAGGACGGTCAGCCCCTCGGCATAGCGCTCGGGGTCGATCGGGGAGACGGCGTCGGAGGCCGTGCGGCGCAGATCGCCGCAGCGCCCGCGCTCCTCGAGAATGCGCGCCTTCAGCTCCTCGGGGAAGGCCTCGCCGATCTGCTCGGCGGTCAGGCGGAAAGGCAGCGTCAGCAGCAGCGCCCGGTCGGTCTCGGAGAGCCCCGCGATCCCGTGGGCGGCCCGGCGCGCCTCGAGCGCCGAGAGCCGGTCGAAGAGGTCCTCCCCCATCTCGAGCCGGCGGTAGAGCGGGTGCGCCGAGCCGACCTCGCCGAAGGTCTCGATCAGGGCCGAGAGGAGGCTCGCCGAGAGCCGGGCGAGATCCTCCTCCAACCCGAGCCGGCGGAGCCCCGAGAGGAACCAGGGCTCGACCGTCATCTCCGAGGCCGGCAGCGGGCGGCGGGGGATGGCGTAGAGCAGGTTCCCCCCCACCGCGAGGCCCGGATTGAACCGCTCGGGATCGAAGCGGTGGATCGCCCCCTCGAGCCCCGCCGCCTCGATCCGACGGGCGATCTCCGGGCGCAGCGCCACCACCCGCTCGGCGAGGCGGGGATGGGCCTCCGGGTCCACCCGCGCGCCGAGGCCGCGCTCGAAGAGATAGTCGTCGGTGCCGAGCGCCTCGACGATGGAGAGCCACCAGTCCTCGAGCTCCTCCCTGTCCGCCACGCCCGCGAGGGCCGGGTCGAGCCACTCCGCCGCGAGCGGGTCCGGGCTGTTGCCCGCGCGCCGGGCCTCGGCGAGGGCCTCCGCCACCGCCTCCGGCAGGGGCTCCTCGATCCGCGGGCGGGTCATCAGCGGCATCCGGACATTGCGCCCGATCGTGGTGTTGAAGAGATGGGGCTGGGCGCCGGCCACGCCCACGCGGGCGGCGAGCACGCCCTGGTGGAGCCCCGCGATGTCCTGCCCCGCGATCTCGATCCGGCCCGAACTCCGCGTCACCGTGCGCGAGAGGAGCCGGCAGAGCCCGCGCCGCTCCGAAGCGCCGGGGCAGCGGATCGCGGCCATCGCCCCGGCCGGGATCTCGAAGGAGAGATCCTCGAGGAGCGCCGTCCCGTCCGGCTCGCGCAGCGTCACCTCCTCGAGCCGGATCGGGCCTGCGAGGCGGGGGATCTCCTCGGGCCGCCCCTCGAAGCGCTCGGCGGGGATCATCCCCGCGGGCTCGAACTGCTCCACGATGGTGTCGTAGCGCAGCGTCATGTCCTGGGCCTGGGTGTAGTAGGCGAGCAGCTCCTTCCAGGGCCCGGCGATGTCCTTGTAGGCGGCGATCGCGGCGACGAGCGCGCCCACCGTCAGCTCTCCCTGGATCGCGAGATAGCCGCCGATCGCGTAGAAGAAGAAGGGGGTGAGCTGGGTGATGAAGTTGTTGAGAAACTTCATGAAGAACTTGGCGCGGTAGATCCGGTAGCGGATCCAGAAGATGCGCCCGAGCCGGTCGGTGAAGTCGGCGAGCGCGAGCGGCACGCCGCCGTTGGCGCGCAGATCCTCGACGCCGGCCACGCTGTCGCCGATCCGCTCGGAGAGCCGGCGCACCTCCTGCACCCGCTGCTTGTTCATCGCGTTGATGCGCCGCTGGAGCTTCGGGATCAGCCAGGCCTGGAGCGGCACGAGCGCCATCGCCGCGAGCCCGAGCCAGGGGGACTGCACGAAGAGAAAGCCGAGGATGGTGGCCATCTGCCCGGCCTGGAACACCGGCTGGGCGAGCGCGTCGCCCATGATGCCGCCCAAGGGCTCGGTCTCGGCGGTGACCATGGAGACGAGCTCGCCCTGCGAGGTGCGGCGGAAGCGCGAGAGCGGGAAGCGCAGCGCGCGCGCGATCAGGTCGTAGCGGAAGCGGCGGAGCAGGCGCTCGGCGAGCACGCCCTTCATCGTGTTGATCCGCATCTTCACGAGCCCCCAGGCGAGCACCGCGGCGAGGAAGAGCGCGCAGAGGACGGCGAGCATCTCGACCTGGGTGAGCGTCGCGCCCCAGAGCGAGACGGTCGGCCCCTCGGGCTCGATCGCGTCGTTCACGATGCGCTTCGGCAACTCCAGCGTCGCGTAGAGGAGCGGGAAGGACAGGACCGTGACGGCGAGGATCTTGAGCTGCTGGGGCAGGCTGTGCGCCCAGATGAAGGCGAAGAGGGAGCGGTGCATGGGTCCTCCGGCGACAAGACCCGCCATATAGGCCGGCTCCCGGCATTCCGCGACCGGCCCCGCCGCAAGGCAGTCTTCCGGCATCCAGGATGGCGCCCGATATGCAGGATGGAGGAGCGATGCCGCCGCCGCCCGATCTCGCGGCGCCCGACGGCACGGCCCGCCCATCGCGCTTCGGCCCGGCGACGCGACCCCGATGCGCCGGAGCGCCGACGGGCTCTGCGGGCTCCCTATGCCGAGCCCCACGCGCTCGGACCTCCCCGTCGGGTGGCATCCGCTCGAGATGCGCGCGGGCGGCGCGCCCGTCTCGGAGGCGCATGCGCCGGGGACGGCGGAGCGTGCGAGCCGCCTCTCGGGCGTCCTCGGGCGGGCCGAGGCGCACCTCCTCGTCGCCCCGAGCCTGGCTTGACCGCCCGGACCTCGTCCCACATCGTGGAAAGCCCGCATGAGGAGGCGGATATGAGTCTCTCGCTGATCGACGCCGCCCGCGACGCGCTCGCCGGGATCGAGGCCGCCGGCACCCTGAAGCGCGAGCGCGAGATCCTCTCGCCCCAGGCCGCCCATATCCGCACAGCCGCGGGCGAGACGATCAATCTCTGCGCCAACAACTATCTCGGCCTCGCAGACGACCCCCGCCTCGTCGCCGCCGCCCGCGAGGCGCTCGAGACCCACGGCGTCGGCATGGCCTCCGTGCGCTTCATCTGCGGCACGCAGGACCTCCACCGCCAGCTCGAGCGGCGCATCGCCGCCTATCTGCGGATGGAGGACGCCATCGTCTTCCCCTCCTGCTTCGACGCCAACGGGGGGCTGTTCGAGCCGCTGCTCGGGCCAGAGGACGCGGTGATCTCGGACGCGCTCAACCACGCCTCCATCATCGACGGCATCCGCCTCTCGAAGGCGCGGCGCCTGCGCTATGCCAATGGCGACATGGCCGCGCTCGAGGCCCGCCTCGCGGAGGCCGGAGACGCCCGCTTCCGCCTGATCGCGACCGACGGGGTGTTCTCCATGGACGGGATCGTGGCGGACCTGCCGGCCATCTGCGACCTCGCGGAGCGCCACGACGCGATGGTGATGGTGGACGACTGCCACGCCACCGGCCTCCTCGGCCGCCGGGGCGCGGGCACGCCGGAGCTCACGGGGACCGAGGGGCGCGTGCATCTCCTCACCGGCACCTTCGGCAAGGCGCTCGGCGGCGCGTCCGGGGGATATGTGGCGGGCCCCGCGCCGGTGGTGGAGCTTCTGCGCCAGACCGCGCGGCCCTATCTCTTCTCCAACGCCCTCGCGCCCCCGGTCGCCGCCGCCTCGCTCGCCGCCATCGACATCGCGGAGGAGGCGACCGTGGCCCGCGCCCGCCTCGCCGAGAACGCCGCCCGCTTCCGCTCAGGAATGGCGGCGGCGGGGTTCGAGCTCGTGCCGGGCGACCACCCCATCGTGCCCGTGATGATCGGCGACGCCGCCCGCGCCGCCCGCCTCGCCGAGGCGCTGATGGCGCGCGGGGTCTATGTCGTCGCCTTCTCCTACCCGGTGGTGCCGAAGGGGGCGGCGCGGATCCGCACGCAGATGTCGGCCACGCACACGCCGGAGGACATCGACCGCGCGGTGGCCGCCTTCGCGGAGGCCGGCCGGGCCGAGGGGGCGATCTGATGCGCGCGCTCGTCAAGGAGACGGCCGGGCCCGGCCTCGCGCTCCGCCGGGTGGACGACCCCGCGCCCGGCCCCGGCGAGGTGCTGATCCGGGTCGAGCACGCGGCGATCTGCGGCACCGATCTGCACATCTACCGCTGGGACGCCTGGGCGGCGGCGACGATCCCGGTGCCGCTCGTGATCGGGCACGAATTCGTCGGGCGGATCGCGGCGCTCGGGCCGGGGGTGCGGGGGCTCGCGCCGGGCCAGCGGGTCTCGGGCGAGGGCCACATCGTCTGCGGGCAGTGCCGCAACTGCCGGGCGGGACGGGAGCATCTCTGCCCCAACACCCGGGGCGTCGGCGTCAACCGCGCAGGCGCCTTCGCCGACTATCTGGTGATCCCGGCGCACAATGTCTGCCCGGTGCCGGACGCGATCCCCGACGCGCTGGCCGCGATCCTCGACCCGCTGGGCAACGCGGTGCACACGGCCCTCGAATTCGACATCGCGGGCGAGGACGTGCTGATCACGGGCGCCGGGCCCATCGGGCTGATGGCGGCGGCGGTCTGCCGGCATGTCGGCGCCCGGCATGTGGTGATCACCGACCTGACCCCGAGCCGCCTCGCCCTCGCCGAGCGGATGGGGGCGAGCCGGGCGGTGGTCGCGGGCCGGGAGCCGCTGGCCGAGGCGATGGCCGCGCTCGGGATGCAGGAGGGCTTCGACGTCGGCCTCGAGATGTCCGGCGCGCCGGCCGCGCTCGCCGACATGGTCGAGGCGATGATCCATGGCGGGCGGATCGGGCTCCTCGGGATCTTCTCGGGCCCGGTGTCGGTCGACCTGAACCGCGCCATCTTCAAGAGCCTGGAGCTGCACGGGATCTACGGGCGCGAGATGTTCGACACCTGGCACAAGGCGCTGGCGATGCTCGAGAGCGGGCTCGACGTCTCCCCGGTGATCACCCATCGCATGGCCTTCGAGGACTGGGAGCGGGGCTTCGCCGCGCTCGAGGCGGGCGAGGCCGCCAAGGTGGTGCTCGACCTCGTCTGAGCGCGACCGGGCTTGAGATTGGTCAAGCCACCTATCCAAACGGGTAGGGCAGGCCCGCCCGCCCCGGTCGGCGGTTCTCGCCGGAGGGGGGGCGCGGGCCACGGCGCGGGATGCGATCCCATCCGTCACATAGACCGGACCGGCGCGCCGGCTCCCCCGCGAGAGCGGCCCGGGGAGACCGTCGGCGCCGGCCAAGCCGCGCGATGGAGGACGCCAGATGGACATTCACGAATACCAGGCCAAGGAGATCTTGGCGCGCTTCGGCGTGCCGGTGCCCAAGGGCGGGCTCGCCTACAGCCCCGAGCAGGCCGGCTATCGCTGCCAGGAGATCGGCGGCGAGGCCTGGGCGGTCAAGGCGCAGGTCCATTCCGGCGGCCGCGGCGAGGCCGGCGGCGTCAAGCTCTGCCGCTCCGACAAGGAGGTGCGCGACTTCGCCGCCGATCTCTTCGGCCAGCGCCTGGTCACCAAACAGACCGACGCCAACGGCAAGCTCGTCGGCCGCGTCTATATCGAGGAGGCGACCGACATCGCGCGCGAGCTCTATCTCGGCCTCGTGCTCGACCGGAAGACCGAGCGGATCATGGTGGTGGCCTCCTCCGAGGGCGGGATGGAGATCGAGGAGCTCTCCCAGGAGAAGCCCGACTCGATCCTGCGCACGGTGATCGACCCGGCCTCGGGCTTTCTCGAATACCAGGCGCGCGAGCTCGCCTTCGGGCTCGGCCTCGACAGCGCGATGGTGGCCGAGGCGGTCAAGGTCTTCACCGCCTGCTACCGCGCCTTCACCGAGCTCGACGCGACCATGGTGGAGATCAACCCCCTCGTCGTCACCGGCAAGGGCACGCTGGTCGCGCTCGACGGCAAGATGAGCTTCGACGACAACGCCCTCTTCCGCCGCCCGCAGATCGCGGAGCTGCGCGACATGTCCCAGGAGGACCCGCGCGAGGCGCGCGCCGCCGATCGGGGCCTCGCCTATGTGGGGCTCGACGGCGATATCGGCTGCATGATCAACGGCGCGGGCCTCGCCATGGCGACGCTCGACATGATCAAGCTCGCCGGCGGCGAGCCCGCCAACTTCCTCGACATCGGCGGCGGCGCCTCCCCTGAGCGCGTGCTCTCCGCCTTCCGCCTCGTGCTCGCCGATCCCAAGGTCTCGGTCGTCCTCGTCAACATCTTCGCCGGGATCAACCGCTGCGACTGGGTGGCCGAGGGCGTCGTGATGGCCTTCAAGAAGGCCGAGATCCAGGTGCCCGTGGTGGTCCGCCTCTCCGGCACCAATGTCGAGGAAGGCCGCAAGATCATCGCCGAGTCCGGCCTGCCGATCATCACCGCCGAGACGCTGGCCGAGGCCGCGCAGAAGGCCGTCGCCGCGCGCCCCGCCACCGCCGCGGCCTGAGGAGAGACCCCCATGAGCATTCTGATCGACAAGGACACCAAGGTCATCGTGCAGGGCATGTCCGGCCGCATCGGCCGCTTCCACGCCCAGGAGATGATCGAGTACGGCACCAACGTCGTCGGCGGCGTGACCCCCGGCAAGGGCGGGGACACGGTGCTCGACCGCCCGGTCTTCAACACGGTGAAGGGCGCGGTCGAGGAGACCGGGGCCGAGGCCTCCATCGTCTTCGTCCCGCCCCCCTTCGCGGCGGACGCGATCATGGAGGCCGCCGATGCCGGCATCAAGTATTGCGTCTGCATCACCGACGGCATCCCCGCGCAGGACATGATGAAGGTCAAGCGCTTCATGCGCCGCTACAAGGCGGCCAACCGGATGCGCCTCACCGGGCCCAATTGCGCCGGCACGATCAGCCCGGGCAAGGCGATGATGGGGATCATGCCGGGGCATATCTACACCCCCGGGCCGATCGGCGTCGTCGGGCGCTCGGGCACCCTCGGCTACGAGGCCGCCTCGCAGATGCAGGCGCTCGGCATCGGCGTCTCCACCTCCGTCGGCATCGGCGGCGACCCGATCAACGGCTCCTCCTTCAAGGACATCCTCGAGCTCTTCGAGCAGGACCCCGAGACCCAGGCCGTGATGATGATCGGCGAGATCGGCGGCCCGCAGGAGGCCGAGGCGGCCGAATTCGCGCGCGACCACATGAGGAAGCCCGTGATCGCCTATGTCGCCGGGCTCTCCGCGCCCAAGGGGCGGAAGATGGGCCATGCCGGCGCGATCATTTCGGCCTTCGGCGAGTCCGCGCAGGAGAAGGTGACGATCCTCGAGGAGGCGGGCGTGACCGTCGCCCCCCATCCCTCCGCGATGGGCGAGACGGTGGCCGAGGTTCTCGCCTCCCGCGGGGTGGCGGCCTGACCATGGCGCAAGGGGGGATCGCCGAGATCGCGGGGCCGGGCGGGGGCGGAGCCGAGCCCGCCCCGCTCGCGCCCGAAGCCGCGGGCGCCGAGGAACTCCTCACGGGGCTCCTCCGCGAAGTGCTGCGCGCGCACGAGCCGGGGCTCAAGGGGCTGATCGGGGGCGCCCCGGCGCTGCCCGTCGAGGACCCGAAACTGCTGGTCAAGGCGCTGCAGGCGGTGGGGATCGAGTTCCAGCTCGTCGCCATCGCCGAGCAGCTCGCCGCCGAGAGCCGGCGCCGCGCGGTCGAGCGCAGCGGCGGGCCGGACGCGGTGCTCGGCTCCTTCGCCCATGCGATGAAGGAGATCGCGGCGCTCGGCGTCCCGCCCGAGGCGCTCGGCCGCACGCTCGAGAGCTTCCGCGTCGTGCCGACGCTCACCGCCCATCCGACGGAGGCCAAGCGCGTCACCGTGCTCGAGATCCACCGCCGGGTGCAGGCCGCGCTCTCCGAGCTCGCCGATCCGCGCTGGACCCAGGGCGAGCGCGACCGCATCGTGGAGGGCATCCGCACCGAGATCGAGACCCTCTGGATGACCGGAGAGCTCCGCCTCGCCCGGCCGACGCTCGAGGAGGAGGTCGCCTGGGGCCTCCACTTCTTCAACGAGACGCTGTTCGACGCGGCCTCCGACTGCTACGCGCAGTTCGAGGCCGCCCGCGCGCGCCATTCCGACCGGGCCGAGCGCGCCGGTCGCCCCGCCGAGCGCACGCCCGCCTTCCTCAGCTTCGCCTCCTGGATCGGCGGCGACCGCGACGGCAACCCCAACGTCACCGCCGCCGTCACCCGGCGCACGCTCGCCCGGCTGCGCCGCAACGCGCTCGCGCGCTACCGGGCGCGGGCGGCGGGGCTCGTGCCGCTCGTGAGCGTCTCCGACCGGATCGCGGCGCTGCCGGAGCGCTTCCGCCGCCGCCTCGCCGAGGCGCTGCAGCTCTCGGGCGCGGGCGCTGCCATCGCGAGCCGCAACCCGCACGAGAGCTGCCGGCAGTATCTCGCGGCCATCGAGGCGCGCCTCGCCGCGGGCATCGGCCAGGGGCCGGCCGACGCGCTCCCCTATGCCCGGCCGGAGGACCTCGCCGCAGATCTCGCGGCCATCGAGGACGCCCTCGCGGGCCTGGGCGCCTACCGCCTCGCCAAGCGCCACATCCGCCCGCTGATCCGCGAGGTGGAGACCTTCGGCTTCCGCACCGCCGCGCTCGACATCCGCCAGAACGCCTCCGTGGTGAACCGCACCGTCGCGGCGCTGAGCGGCGAGACGCCGGGGACCGAGGCCTTCGCCGCGCGGCTGCGCGCCGATCTCGCCTCGGGCGCCCGGCCGGAGATCCCGGAGGACGGGCTCTCGGACGAGGCGGCGGAGGCGGTCGCCCTCTTCCGCCTGATCGGCGAGCGGCGGGAGGACCCCCTGGCGATCGGCAGCTTCGTCCTCTCCATGACCACCTCGGCCGAGGACATCCTGGCGGTGCACTGGATGCTGCAGGCGACCCGCGCGGGCGATGCCGGGGCGGAGACCGCGCCCCCCGTCACCCCCCTCTTCGAGACCATCGAGGACTTGCGCAACGCCGCGCCGATCCTCGCCGATCTCCTCGCCGAGCCGGGGCTGCGCGCGCTGATCGCGCCGAAGGGCCGGCTCGAGGTGATGCTCGGCTATTCCGACAGCAACAAGGACGGCGGCTTCCTCACCTCGAACTGGGAGGTGACGAAGGCGCAGACCGCGATCGTCGAGGTGGCCAGCGCCGCGGGCGTCGCGGTGCGCTTCTTCCACGGGCGCGGCGGCTCGGTCAGCCGCGGCGGCGCGCCCACGGGCCGAGCCATCGCCGCCCAGCCCCGCGGCACGGTGGCGGGCCAGATGCGCCTCACCGAGCAGGGCGAGGTGATCTCCTCGAAATACGGCACCGAGGCGGCGGCGCGCTACCAGCTCGAGCTTCTCGCCTCGAGCGTGCTGACCCACACCCTCAAATCGCCACACGAGGCGGAGCCGGACCCGGCCCACCGGGAGGTGCTCGACCGGCTTTCGGAGGCGAGCCGCCGGGCCTATCGCGGGCTTCTCGAGGCGCCGGGCTTTCTCGACTATTTCCGCGCCGCGAGCCCGATCGACGAGCTGCCGCTCCTGCGCATCGGCTCGCGTCCCGCGCGGCGCTTCGGGGCGGCGGGGCTCGACGATCTGCGGGCGATCCCCTGGGTCTTCGCCTGGAGCCAGAACCGCCATCTGATCACCGGCTGGTATGGCCTCGGCACCGCCCTCTCGGCCTTCCGCGAGGCGGAGGGTGCGGCGGGCGCGCGCGTGCTCGAGGAGATGTTCGCGCAGTCCCGCCTCTTCCGCCTGGTGATCGACGAGGTGGAGAAGACCCTCCTGCAGGCGGATATGGAGATCGCGCGGCGCTATGCCGGGCTCGTGGCCGAGGAGGAGGTCCGCCTGGCGATCTTCGGCGCGATCGAGGCGGAGGCGGCGCGCACCGCGCGCGAGGTGCACGCGATCACCGGAGAGACCCGCCTCGCCGCGCGCTTCCCCGCGCTCGCCGCCCGGGTCTCGCGCGCCTCGGATCTGGTGGCGCGCTGCAACGAGGCGCAGATCGCCCTCCTCGCGCGCCACCGGGCGCTCGGCGAGGCGAAGGCGGAGGGGGCGGAGGCGCAGGACATCCGCGTCGCGCTGCTGCTCTCGATGAACTGCATCGCGGCCGGCCTCGGCTGGGTCGGCTGAGCCTCAGCGGAAGTCCGGCCCGTGCACCCAGGTGGTGAGCGAATGGCGCGTGCCGCGCGTCACGGGCCGGACCCGGTGGAGCACGAAGGCGGGGAACAGCACCGCCGTGCCTTGCGCGCGCGGCGCGGTCCAGGGGCGCGTCTCGGCCATCAGCTCGAGCGCGCCGCCCTCGTAGGCCTCGGGCGCGGAGAGCTGGACGACGAGGGTGAGCTTGCGGCTCTTCGCGATCGGCCCGTCGCCGATATCGGCGTGCCAGTCGAAATGGCCCGCTTCGGCGGCCTCGTAGCGGGCGACCTGCAGGCGCTCGCGGAACTCGGCGAGGTCGAAGCCGAAATGAGCGCGGTTGGCGTCGATCACGGTCTCGACGATGCGGGCGAAGATCCGGTCCGCGGGCGGCGTCTCGTCGAGCCAGGCGATGCGGGCCCGGCGGATCTCGCCGCAGCGCGCCCCGCCCACGAGCCCCGCCTCGGCGAAGGCGCGCGCCTCGGCGAGCGCGAGGATTTCGGCGCACTCGGCGGGGGAGAAGACGTCGGTCACGGTGTGGGGGGCGAGCATGCGGGACCTCGGCGAGGGGATCGCGCGCTTCTGCGCCCCGCCGCGCGCCCTGTCGCGCCGATCCGCGACAGATTTTGTCGTGCCCGGACGGTCTGGCGCTGCCCGGCGCCCGGCGCTAATCACGACGGCAAAGAGAGAGGGAGGGACAGATGAAGCTCTTGAGATACGGCGCACCGGGGGCCGAGCGCCCCGGGCTCCTGGACGAGGACGGCCTGATCCGCGATCTCTCGGGCGCCGTCCCCGATCTCGCAGGCGAGACGGTCTCGCTCGCCGCCCTCGACCGGCTGCGCGCGCTCGACCCGGAGAGCCTGCCCGTCGTCGAGGGCAGCCCGCGGATCGGCGCCTGCCTCGCCTCGGTGCCCACCTTCCACTGCATCGGGCTCAACTACGTCAAGCACGCCGCCGAGGCCGGCCAGGAGCCGCCCACCGAGCCGATCCTCTTCAACAAGGCGGCGAGCGCGCTCTCGGGCCCCTACGACCCGGTGATCCGGCCCAAGGGCTCCGAGCGGCTCGACTACGAGGTGGAGCTCGGCGTGGTGATCGGGCGGCGGGCGGAGCATGTCTCCGAGGCAGAGGCGCTCGATTATGTGGCGGGCTATTGCGTGGTCAACGACGTCTCCGAGCGGCGCTGGCAATCGAAGCATCTCGGGCAGTGGGTGAAGGGCAAGTCCGCCCCCTCCTTCGGGCCGACCGGGCCGTGGCTCGTCACCGCCGACGAGATCGAGGATCCCCAGGCGCTCCCCCTCTGGCTCGACGTGAACGGCGAGACGCGCCAGCTCTCCTCGACCGCCGACATGATCTTCTCGGTGGCGGAGATCGTCGCCTACATGTCCCGCTTCATGGCGCTCGTGCCCGGCGATCTGATCGCCACCGGCACGCCGGAGGGGGTGGCGATGGCGATGGACCCCAAGGGCTGGCTCCTGCCCGGAGACGTGGTGGAGCTCGGCGTCACCCATCTCGGCGAGCAGCGCCAGGAGGTGGTGGACTATCCGGGGCCGGCGGCATGAGCGGGCCGCTCTCCGTCCTCGTCACCGGGGCCACGCGCGGCATCGGCTACGCGACCGCCGAGGCCTTCCTCGCCCGCGGGCACCATGTGGCGGTGCTCGGGCGCGACGCCGGGCGCACCGAGGCGGCGGCCGCGCGCCTCGGCCGCGGCGCCCTGCCCATCGCCTGCGACGTCGGCCTGCCGGGCGATGTCGAGGCCGCCTTCGCGCGGCTGCGCGCCGAGCGGGGGCGGCTCGACGTCGTGTTCAACAATGCCGGCCTCAACCACCCGCCGAAGGACCCGGGCGAGCTCTCCTATGCCGAGTGGCGCGAGGTGGTGGGCGTCAATCTCGACGGCGCCTTCCTCGTGGCGAGCGCCGCCTTCCGCATGATGAAGGCGCAGGAGCCCCAGGGCGGGCGGATCGTCAACAACGGCTCCATCTCCGCGCAGACCCCGCGCTGGCGCTCGGTGGCCTATACGGCGTCGAAGCACGCGATCACCGGGCTCACCAAATCCATCGCGCTCGACGGGCGGCCCTACCGCATCGCCTGCGGCCAGATCGACATCGGCAACGCCGCCTCCGAGATGACCGCGCGGATGACCGCCGGCGTCCCCCAGGCCGACGGCACGCTGCGCCCGGAGCCGGTGATGGACGTCGCCCATGTCGCCGAGGCGGTGGTGGCGATGGCCGAGCTGCCGCTCGAGGCGAACGTCCTCTTCCAGACGATCATGGCCACCAACATGCCCCTCGTCGGCCGCGGCTGAGCGCGCGCGCTGTGGCGGAGCCGCGCGGGGCCATGGATCGCGCGGGCCCCGGCGCCTACCTCTCAGTCGAAGCGGGGGCGCATGCGGCGGCCCCGCCCGTGTCTCATGGGCGCGCGCGCCCGAACGGGAGGTTTCGCCGATGGCCTGGTCGTTCCGGCTCTTCTCCGTGGGCGGCACGGTGGTGCGCATCCACCTCGCCTTCTTCCTGCTGCTCGCCTGGGTGGCGGCGGTGAGTTGGGGCCAGGGCGGGCCCTGGGGCGCGCTCGACGGGGTGCTCTTCGTCGTCCTCGTCTTCGCCTGCGTGGTGGCGCACGAATTCGGCCATGTGTTCGCCGCCCGGCGCTACGGCATCCAGACCCCGGACGTCACGGTCCTGCCGATCGGCGGGCTCGCCCGGCTCGAGCGGATGCCGGACAAGCCGGGGCAGGAGCTCGTCGTCGCCATCGCGGGGCCGATGGTCAACATCGCGATCGCCGCGGTGCTGCTCCTCGTCGTCGGCGCGCGGTTCGACCTGACAGATGTGGGCCAGCTCGAGGCGGCGCAGATGTCGCTCGCCGCCCGCCTCGCCGCGGTCAACATCCTGCTCGTGGTGTTCAACATGATCCCCGCCTTCCCGCTCGACGGGGGCCGGGTGTTCCGCGCGCTCCTCTCCTACCGGATGAGCCGGCCGCAGGCGACGCGCGTCGCGGCCTGGACCGGGCAGGCCTTCGCCGTGGCCTTCGCCGTGATCGGGCTGCTCTACAACCCGCTGCTCGTGCTGATCGCGGTCTTCATGTTCTTCGCCGCCGATGCCGAGAGCGGCTACGAGACCGAACGGGCGCAGGCCGCGGGCCATGTGGCGCGCGACGCGATGATCGCCCGCTTCGAGGCGCTCTCGCCCTCCGACACGGCCCGCCGCGCGGCCGATCTCCTGCTCGCCACCACGCAGCAGGAGTTCCCCGTCCTCGACGGCGCCGGCCGGCTGCATGGCTGGGTGACGCGCTCGGGCCTCGTCGAGGCGCTGAAGCGCGACGGGCCGGAGGCGCATGTGGGCGATTTCATGGCCGAGCCCGGGGAGCCGGTGCGCGCCGGCCTGCCGCTCGAGCAGGTGGTCGAGCTCCTGCGCAAGGCGCCGGCGCAGGCCGTGGCGGTCGCGGGCGCCGACGGGCGGGTCCTCGGATTCGTCAACCGCGAGAACCTCGCCGAGTTCTTCCTGCTCGACGAGGCGCGCGCGCGCGGCCCCGCCGCCCGGGGCGCGCCCGCCGCGCCCTGACCGGCTGGCAGCGGCGGTTTCCGCCCTATGGATTGATCGAGGTCATGCCCCGCGCCCGGGCCCACTGCTAGCCTCGGGGTCGCCAGGGAGGTCCGCATGACCCTCGACGCCCATGTCATCGCCGGGATCGAGCCCCTTCTCGCCGCCCTCGCGCGCGAGCGGCGGGTGATCGGCCCCGTGGAGCGCGAGGGCGCGATCCTCTACCGGGAGATCGCCGGCGCCGAGGACCTCCCCCGCGGCCGGATCGACGAGCAAGCCCCCGGGCGCTACCGCTTGGGCCCCGGCGACCCGGCGCGCTGGTTCGACTACGTCGTCGGCCCCGAGAGCTGGAAGGGCTGGCTCTTCCCCCCTCGGCGCAAGCTCTTCACGGCGCGGCGCGCGGGCGGGGCGGTGGAGATCGCGCCCGAGGCCGAGCCTTGGCCCGAGACGGTCTTCCTCGGCGTCCGCCCCTGCGAGATCGCCGCCATCGAGACGCTCGACCGGGTGTTCGCCGAGGGACCCTTCGCCGATCCGGACTATGTCCGCAGGCGCGATGCCACGCTGATCGTCGCCCTGCAGTGCGCCCGCGCCGCCGAGACCTGCTTCTGCGCCTCGATGGGGACGGGGCCGCGGGCCGAGGCGGGCTTCGACCTCGCGCTGACCGAACTCGAGGGCCGCTTCCTCCTGGAGATCGGGAGCGAGGCAGGCCGCGCCGCCCTCGCCGGGCTCGACCTCGTGCCGGCCGACGCGGCCGCCCTGGCCGAGGCCCGCGCCGCCACTGTGCGCGCCGCCCGGCAGTCCCGCGCGATGCCCGACGCCGCGCGGGGCATCGCCGAGGCGCCCGAGCATGCGGGCTGGGACGACGTGGCCGCACGCTGCCTCGCCTGCGCCAACTGCACCCTCGCCTGCCCCACCTGCTTCTGCTCCGATGTCGAGGACGTCGCCGATCTCGAGGGCGCCACCGCCGAGCGCTGGCAGCTCTGGGACAGCTGCTTCGGCCTCGATTTCAGCCATCTCGCGGGGGGCGGGCCCGTGCGGCGCACGATCCGGGCGCGCTACCGGCAATGGCTGACCCACAAGCTCTCCCATTGGCACGCGCAGTTCGGCCGGTCTGGCTGCGTCGGCTGCGGGCGCTGCATCGCCTGGTGCCCCGTGGGGATCGACATCACCGAGGAGGCCGCCCGCATCGCGGCGCCCGCGCCGTGAGCCCCGCCGCGCTCCTCGCCGAGCATCCGGTCTTCCGCGGCCTCGACGCGGCGGCCCGCGCCCGACTCGCCGCCGAGGCCCGCGATCTCCGCCTGCCCGCGGGCGCCTTCCTCTTCCGCGAGGGCGAGGCAGCCGAGACGCTCCATCTCCTGCGCGAGGGCGACGTCGCCATCGAGATCGCCTGCCCCGGGCGCGACGCGCTCGTGGTGGAGACGCTGCATCCGGGCGAGGTGCTCGGCTGGTCCTGGCTCGCGCCCGACCACAAGGCGATGTCGGATGCGCGCGCGCTCTCGGATGTCCGCACCCTCGCGCTCGATGCGGCGCGCCTGCGGGCGCTCTGCGAGGCGGAGCCCGCCATCGGCTATGCGATGTTCAAGCACTGGCTGCCGCATCTGATGGCGCGCCTGCGCGCCCAGCGCCTGCAGCTTCTCGACCTCTACGGCGATGCGCGCTGAGGCTCTCCCGCCGGGCGCGGACCCGATGCTGCCCCGCCCCTTCCGGGTGGCGGAGGCGCGGGCGGAGATGCCGGGCGTCGTCTCCCTCGCCCTCGCGCCGGTCGAGGGGCGGGCGCCGGGCTTCGCGCCCGGGCAGTTCTCCATGCTCTACGCCTTCGGCGCCGGCGAGGCGGCGATCTCGATCTCGGGCCATCCCGGGCGGGCGGACCGGCTGGTGCACACCGTCCGCGACGCAGGCGGCACGACGCGCGCCCTCGCCCGGCTCGGCGAAGGCGAGACGGTGGGGCTGCGCGGCCCCTTCGGCCGGGGCTGGCCGCTCGCCGAGGCGGAGGGGCGCCGGCTCGTCTTCGTCGCGGGGGGGCTCGGCCTCGCGCCGCTCCGCCCGGCGATCCTCGCCGCCTGCGCCCGGCCCGAGCGCTACGACGGGCTCGCCCTCGTCCATGGCGCGCGGTCGCCGGAGACGCTGCTCTATCCGGGCACGCTCGCGGACTGGGCGGCGGGGGGGCGGCTCGGCGTGACCCTCACCGTCGATCATGCCGCATCGGGCTGGACCGGGCGCGTCGGCGTCGTCACCACCTGCCTCGACGCGGCCCTCGCGGGCGCCGACCCCGCCCGCACCGCCGCCTTCGTCTGCGGGCCGGAGATCATGATGCGCTTCGCCGCCCGCGCCCTTGCCGAAGCCGGTGTGCCGCCCGCGCGCATCTGGCTCTCGCTCGAACGCAACATGCGCTGCGCCGTCGGGCGCTGCGGGCATTGCCAGTTCGGGGCGGACTTCGTCTGCCGCGACGGGCCGGTCCTGCCCTACGACCGCCTCGCGCCCCGCCTCTCGGTTCGGGAGCTCTGAGCCATGACCCGCCCCAAGCTCGCCGTCTGGAAATTCGCCTCCTGCGACGGCTGCCAGCTCACCCTGCTCGATCTCGAGGACGAGCTGCTCGCCCTCGCCGACGCCGTCGAGATCGCGCATTTCCTCGAAGCCTCGAGCCGCGTCCTGCCGGGGCCCTACGACATCTCCCTCGTCGAGGGCTCGATCACCACGGAGGCCGACCGCGCCCGCATCCGCGAGATCCGTGCGAGCTCGGAGGTGCTCGTCGCCATCGGGGCCTGCGCGGTGGCCGGCGGCATCCAGGCGCTGCGGAACTTCGCGGACACCGCCGAGTATGCCCGCGCGGTCTATCCCCGGCCGGAGCATCTCGACACGCTCGCGACCTCGACCGCGATCGCCGATCACGTGCCGGTCGATCTCGAGCTCCGCGGCTGCCCGATCTCGAAGGACCAGCTCCTGCAGGCCCTCGCCGCCCTGATCGCCGGGCGCCGGCCCCGCCTGCCCCGGGTCGCGCAATGCGTCGAGTGCAAGCGCCACGGGACGCCGTGCGTCATGGTCGCCCGCGGGGTGCCCTGCCTCGGCCCGGTGACGCAGGCCGGCTGCGGCAATCTCTGCCCGCGGATCGGGCGGGGCTGCTATGGCTGCTTCGGCCCGGTGGAGGGCGCCAACACCGCCGCGCTCACGGGCGAGTTCCGCACCCTCGGCCTCGGCGAGGGCGAGATCCGCGACGCCTTCCTGAGCTTCAACGCCGACGCTCCGGCCTTCCGGGCGGCAGGAGGCGGCGATGGCTGAGCGGATCGTCGAGGTCGGCGCGCTCGCCCGCGTCGAGGGGGAGGGGGCGCTGCATCTGAGGATCGGGCCCGGCGGCGTCGAGGAGGTCGCGCTCCGCATCTACGAGCCGCCCCGCTTCTTCGAGGCGCTCCTGCGCGGGCGGGACGCGCGCGAGGCGCCCGACATCACCGCGCGCATCTGCGGCATCTGCCCCATCGCCTATGTGATGAGCGCGAGCGCCGCCGTCGAGCGGGCCTGGGGCCTCGCGCCCGGGCCAGAGATCGCCGCGCTCCGCCGGCTCGTCTATTGCGGGGAGTGGATCCAGAGCCACGTCCTCCACGCCGCGATGCTGCATGCGCCGGACTTTCTCGGCCTCGACGATGCCGTCGAGATTTCGCGCATCCGCCCCGATCTCGTGCGCACGGCGCTCCGGCTCAAGAAGCTCGGCAACCGGATCATGGAGGTGGTGGGCGGGCGCGCGGTGCATCCGGTCAACACCCGCATCGGCGGCTTCTACCGGGCGCCCGCGCGCGAGGAGGTGGCGGGCCTGCTGCCAGAGCTCGACTGGGCGGTCGGCGCCGCGCACGACCTCGCCATGGCCTTCGCCGAGTTCGACTTCCCCGAGGACCGGGGGGACTACCGCTTCGTCTCCCTCGTCCACCCGGAGCGCTACCCGATCGAAGAGGGCCGGATCGCGACGAGCGCGGGGCTCGAGATCGACGTCGCCGAGTTCGACGCTCATTTCGCGGAGACCCAGGTGCCCCGCTCCACCGCGCTCCATGGGCGGATGCGCGACGGCGCGCCCTATCTCGTCGGCCCCCTGGCGCGCTATGCGAACAACTCCCCCCGCCTCGGCCCGGAGGCGCGGGCGACGGCGCGGGCCGCGGGGCTCGGGGCGGTGGAGAGAAACCCCTTCCGCTCGATCCTCGTGCGCATGGTCGAGGTGGTCGAGGCCTGCGCGGAGGCGCGCCGGCTCGCCGCGGCCTATCGGCCCCCCGATCCCCCGGCCGCCCTCGGCCCGCCGCGCGCGGGCGCGGGCCAGGGCTGCACCGAGGCGCCGCGGGGGATCTGCCACCACCACTACGAGACCGACGCCGAGGGCCGCATCCTCGCCGCGCGCATCGTGCCCCCCACCTCGCAGAACCAGCCCCAGATCGAGGCCGATCTCGCCCGCATCGCCGGCCGCGCCCTCGATCTCGACGACGCCGCGCTCACCCGGCGCTGCGAGCAGGCGATCCGCAATTTCGACCCCTGCATCTCCTGCGCCACGCATTTCCTGAAGCTGACGGTGGAGCGTGTCTGAGCCGCTCGTCCTCGGCCTCGGCGAGCCCTGGCGGGGGGACGACGGGGTCGGCCCCTGGATCGCCGAGCGCCTGGCCGCACGCGGGCGCGCGGCGCGGGGCTGGCGGGGCGACGGGCTCGGGCTCGTCGCGCTCTTCGAGGGGCGGCGGGCGGTGGTGCTGCTCGACGCGACCCGGGGCGCCGGGCCGCCGGGGACGCTCACCCGTCTCGACGGCGCCGGCCCCCTGCCCCGCGGCCTCTTCCGCGGCTCGACCCACGAATTCGGCCTCGCCGAGGCGGTGGAGACGGCGCGCGCCCTCGGCCTGCTGCCGCCTGCGCTCCGGCTCTACGGGATCGAGGGGGCGTCCTTCGCGCTCGGGGAAGGGCTCTCGCCAGAGGTCGCGCGCAGCGCCGCCCGGCTGCTCGAGGAGCTCTCGGCCGCGCCCTGAGCCTCAGTCCCGCTCCGCCGCCGCCTCGAAGCCCGAGACGACGTCGAGAAGCTCCGCGGTGATCGCCTCCTGCCGGCGCAGGCGGAACTCCGCCTCGAGCGCCTGCAGCTTCTCCCCGATATTGCGGTCGGCCGCGCGCATCGCCTCGAGCCGGGCGGCGTATTCGGCCGAACGGGAGAGCGCGAGCGCGGCATAGACCCGGGCGAGGATGCGCTGGCGGAGGAGGCGCCGGAAGAGCGCCCCGGGCTCGCCGGCGGCCATCGGGAGGCAGCGCGTCGGCCAGGGGCGCGCGGCGATGGCGGCGAGTTCGTCGGCGGTGACGGGGGCGAGGCGGGTCGTGCGGGGGGCGGCATGGCCGGCCTCGCCCTCGGCCTGGTGCAGCAGCACGATGCGGGTGCCGCCGGTCTCGCGCTGCCAGCCGTCGAGCCGGCGCAGGACCGCCCCCGCCGCCGCGCCGAGGAGCCCGGCGGAGCTCGGCAGGTCGAGGGCTGCGCCGGGATCGGGCAGGTCCGGGTCCCAGCGCTGCGCGAGGCGGCGCCCGGCGAGGAGGACGAAGGGCCCCCGCCCCGCCCCCGCCTCCGCCGCGACGATGCCGCGCGCCTCCCCGATCAGCCGCTCGTTGAAGGTGCCGCAGAGGCCGAACTCGGAGCCCACGACGACGAGCGCCGTCGGCCCCTCGGCCCGGGCCGCGCCATCGAGGAGGCGCGGCGCGTGGCGGAGCGCCACCTGCAGGCCGCGCTCCACCGTCTCGAGATGGGCGGTGATGGCCGCCGCCGCCTGCTCGGCCTGGGAGATCGAGACCGCCGAGAGCGTCTTCATCGTGCGCACGACCGACTGCAGGTCCCGCGCCGTGTCGATGCGCCGGGAGAGGCGGTCGAGCTCAGCCATCGCCGTCCCCGAGCCCGGCCTCGGCGAGCGCCGCGCGCGCCGCCGCGAGGAAGTCCTCCCTGAGCGCCGGCGTGAGCTCCGCCCCCTCCGCGAGCGGCGAGAGATGCGCCTCGGCGATCGCCCGGATCGCGGCTTCGGCCGCCTCGAGCGCGTCGAGCGCCACCGGGTCGAGCAGCCCCTCCGCCGCCGCGAGCAGAACGGCGATCTCCTCGGCGAGCGGGATCGGCGCGCGGTCCGGCTGGCGGAGGGCGGCGCGCACGCGCCGGCCGCGTTCGAGATCGCGGCGGGTGTCGGCATCGAGCCGGGCGCCGAAGCGGGCGAAGCCCTCGAGCTCCTCGAACTGGGCATAGGCGAGCTTCAAGGGCCCGGCGACCGCCCGCAGCCCCGGCAACTGCGCCTTGCCCCCCACCCGGCTGACCGAGCGCCCGACATCGACCGGGGGCATCTGGCCCCGCCGCATGAGGTCCGGGGAGAGGTAGATCTGCCCGTCGGTGATCGAGATCAGGTTGGTCGGGATATAGGCCGAGAGGTTCTGCGCCTGGGTCTCCACGATGGGGAGCGCCGTGAGCGAGCCCCCGCCATGCTCCGCCCGAAACTGGGTCGCGCGCTCAAGGAGCCGGGCGTGGAGGTAGAAGATGTCGCCGGGGAAGGCCTCGCGCCCCGGCGGGCGGCGCAGGAGGAGCGAGAGCTCGCGATAGGCCCGGGCATGGCGGGTGAGATCGTCATAGACCACGAGGACGTCGCGCGCGCGGGCCATGAAATGCTCGGCGATGCTGGTGGCGGCGTAGGGGGCGATGTATTGCAGCCCCGGGGCGTCCTCCCCGCCCGCGGCGACGACCACCGTGCGCCCGAGCGCCTCGGCCTCGCCGAGCGCCGCGACGACGCGCAGCACCGAATCCGCCCGCTGGCCGATGGCGCAATAGACCGAGAGGACGCCGGTGTCGGCCTGGGCGAGGATGGCGTCGAGGGCGAGGGCGGTCTTGCCGGTCTGGCGGTCGCCGAGGACGAGCTCGCGCTGCCCCCGCCCGATGGGGACGAGCGCGTCGACCGCCTTGATCCCGGTGTGGAGCGGCACGGAGACCGGCGCGCGGGCCATGATCGCGGGCGCCGCGCGCTCGACCGGGGCGGCCTCGGCGCCCTCGGGAGCGGGGCCGCCGTCGAGCGGGCGGCCGAGGGGGTCGACCACCCGGCCGAGCAGCCCCTCGCCCACCCGGGTCGCGACGCTCCGCCCGGTCCGGCGCACGCCCGCCCCGGCGGCGACCGCGCCGGGGGCGTGGAGAAGGACGGCGCCGAGGCGCTCCGGCTCGGCGTCGAAGACGATGGCGGTGGCGCCGCCCTCGATCTCCAGGAGTTCGTTGGCGCGCACCCGGGTGAAGCCCGCGATCTCCACCACCCCGCTCTGCACCCGGCGCACGCTGCCCTGCTCCACCGGCGCGAAGGGCGGCGCGAAGGCCTCGAGCCGGGCGAGCGCGGTCTCGACGACCTCATCCGCGAGCCGGGTCAGCATGGCCGCGCCGCCGGCGCCGCGCCCTCGGACACCGCCTCCGCCATCTCCGCCTCGAGCGCGTCGAGATAGCCCGAGACAGTCCAGCCGAGCCGGCGCGAGCCCGCCTCGAGGCGGAGGCCGCAGCCGAGATCGGGGTCGGTCGCGACGGCGATCTCGGTGCCCTCCCCGAGCGCCTCGGCGAGCGCCGCGCGCAGCTCGCGCTCGGTCTCTTCGGGCAGCGGAAAGGCCGAGACGAGGCGCGCGCCCCCCTGGGCGGCGGCGGCGAGATCGGCCCGGGCCTCGGCGTCGAGCCCTGCGACGCGGCGCAGGAACACCGCCGCCATCCGCCGCTCGAGGGTCTCGTCGGCGAGATCGTCGAGCGCGCGGCGGGAGAGCCGGGCCATCGCCTCGGCCGCGCGGAGGCGGAGCCGCGCGAGGAAGGCCGCGCGCTCCTCCTCGTCCCGCCGCTCCCAGTCCCGGCGCTCCTCGGCCACCGCCGCGCGCGCCTCCTCCGCGAGCCGGGCGCGCTCGTCCTCGATCTCGCCCAGCATCTCCCGGCGGCGGTCCTCGCGGTCGGCCTCGAAGGCGGCGCGGCGCTCGGCGAGGCGCCCGGCCTCGCGCTCGGCCTCGGCGCGGGCGGTCTCGGCGGCGTCGAGGCGGGCGCGCACGGCCTCCGCCCGCGCCTCGAGGCTGCGCGTCACCGGGCGGTAGAGGAGCCGCTCGAGCAGCCAGACGAGGACCAGGAAATTGACCAGCTGGGCAGCGACCGTCACCCAGTCGATCGCCATCGCCTCAGCCCCCCGCCGCGCTCTGCGCCTGCCCCACGAAGGGGTTCGCGAAGAGCAGGATCATGGCGACGACGAAGCAGTAGATCGCCGTCGACTCGATCATCGCGAGCGAGACGAAGAGCGTCCGCGTGATCGTGTTGGCCTCGTCGGGCTGCTGCGCGATCGCCTGCAGCGCCTGCGCCGCCGCGCGCGCCTCGCCGAGCGCCGGCCCGATCGAGCCGATCGCGATGGTGATCCCTGCGGTGAAGGTCGAGACCGCGGCGATGACGGTGTGGGCGTCCATGGGTCAGTCCTCCTGTGGGGAAGCGGGGTCGCGGCCGGGCTCGGCGCTCGCCGAGGCGATGTAGACCATGGCGAGGACCGCGAAGATGTAGGCCTGCACCATCCCCGTGAGCAGCCCGAGCAGCTGCAGCGCCACGGGGAAGAAGAAGGGCGCGACGGCGAGCAGGATCGCCACCACCACCGTTCCGCTCATCACGTTGCCGTAGAGGCGCACGGCGAGGGCGAGGGTGCGCGAGAGCTCGCCGATCAGATTGAAGGGCAGCATCATCGGGGTGGGCTGCAGATAGCTCCGGAGATACCCCCCGAGCCCCTTCGCCCGGATGCCGTAGAGCGGCACGGCGACGAGCACCGCGAGCGCGAGCGCCGCCGCGGTGGAGAGCGAGCCCGCAGGCGAGGAGAGCCCGGGCACCAGGCCGAGCAGGTTGGACACCGCGATGAACAGGAAGAGCGTCCCGATGAAGGGCAGGAAGCGCGCCGGATCGCCCCCGCCGATCTCGCGGATCTGCCCGCGCATGGTCTCGATCACGACCTCCAGCGCGAGCCGCCAGCGCGAGAGCGGATCGGCCGGCCCGAGCCGGCGCGTGGCGAGCGCGGCGCCCGCGACGAGGAGCGCCATCACCGCCCAGGTATGCACGAGCGTCGCGTTGATCGGCAACGCCCCGAGCGGCCCGAGCGGAAGCTCGGCATAGACGACGGCATCGGGCGTGATCTCCATCCCTCAGCCCCCCCGCACGGCGCGGAGCGCCGCCGCCCGCGCGGCCAGGAGCCCGAGGCCCGCCGCGAGGAGGGCGGCGGCCGGGTCACCGGCCGAGCGCCCGAGGAGCCAGAGCCCCGCGAGCAGCCCCGCGAAGCGCAGCGCCGCGGAGGCCGCGAGCCGCCCGGGCCGCGCCAGGCCGCCGCCCCGTAAGCTCGCCCAGAGCAGCGCGAACTGCGCCGCCCCGAGCCCGAGCCCCGCCGCGAAGCCGATCGCCATATCTGCGAGCGAGACGCTCATGCCGGCCACCCTCTCATTCCTCGTCCTCGCGCCCGGGCGTGTAGCGGCGCACCCACCACCAGGCGTTGACGCAGCCGAGGAAGACCCCGGCGCCGAGCCCCGCGAGCGTCCAGGACGGGCCCGCCGGATAGCGCCCGTCGAGCCAGAGCCCGAGCGCCGCGCCGGCGACCGCGGGCACCGCCACCGCCCAGCCGATCAGCCCGAACATGCCGAGGCCGAACCACACCCCGTGACGGCCCTCGGACCGGGCGCGCGCCTTGCGCTCGGCCTTGCGCTCGACCGCCTCGGCCATCTCCCGCGCCGCCTCGTCGCGCTCCTCGGCCACGGCTCAGCGCTCCAGCCCGAGGAGGTGGCGGATCGCGCCCGCCTCGAGCCGCGCGAGCGCGACGCTCGCCGCCTGCTCCTGCTCGTCCGCCTCGAGGAAGGCCGCCCGCACCCGGGCGCGCAGATCGGCGAGGTCGGTCCCCTCCACCGCGCCGCCGACGGCGACGGCGACGAGGCTCCCGGTCTTGACGAGACACCCCCGGTCGACGCCGAGGAACCGCTCCGCGCCCTCCGGCGTCTCGTAGGCGAGGAGCCCGGGCTCGAGCGCGGCGGCGATGTCGCGATGGCGCGGCAGGAGCGCGAAGGCCCCCGCCGTCCCCTCCGCCACGATCTTGACCGCCTCGGTGTCGAGGGCCGTGCGGTCCGGCAGGTCGAGCTTCAGCCGCATCCGTCTCATGCCGCGGCCTCCGCCCGGGCCTCGGAGATCGCCCCGATCATGTAGAGCGCCCGCTCCGGCCGGTCCGACAGCGCGCCCGCGAGGATGCGCTCGCAGCCCTCGAGCGTCTCCTCGAGCGCCACCCGCCGCCCGGGCGCCCCGGTGAACTTCTCGGTCACGTGGAAGGGCTGCGTCAGGAACCGCTCGAGCCGGCGCGCCTCGGCCACCGTCTCCCGGTCGCGCCGCGAGAGCTGGTCGAGCCCGAGCATCGCGATCACGTCGCGCAGGGCGTCGTATTCCGCGAGCACCCGGCGCACCTCCTGCGCGATCCGGGCATGGCGCTGGCCCACCACGGTCGGGCTCAGCATGGTCGAGCTCGAGGCGAGCGGGTCCACCGCCGGATAGAGCCCCTGCGCCGCCCGGTCGCGGGAGAGCACGATCGAGGAGGTCAGATGCCCGAAGATATGCGCCGCCGCCGGATCGGTGAAATCGTCGGCCGGGACATAGACCGCCTGCACCGAGGTCATCGTGCCCGAGGCCGTCGAGCAGATCCGCTCCTCGAGCTCGGCGAGTTCGGTCGCGAGCGTCGGCTGATAGCCCACCCGCGAGGGGATCCGCCCGAGCAGCCCCGAGACCTCCGCCCCCGCCTGCACGAAGCGGTAGACGTTGTCGATCAGGACGAGCACGTCGGTGTTACGCGCATCGCGGAAATGCTCGGCCATGGTGAGCGCGGTGTGCGCGACCCGGAAGCGCACGCCGGGCGGCTCGTTCATCTGCCCGAAGACCATGATCGTCTTGTCAAGCACGCCGGCCTCTTTCATTTCGCGGTGGAACTCCTCGGCCTCGCGCGAGCGCTCGCCGACCCCGCAGAAGAGCCCGACCCCCTGATAGGCGCCGGCGGTGTTGTTGATCATCTCCGCGATCAGCACCGTCTTGCCGACGCCTGCGCCGCCGAAGAGCCCCGCCTTGCCGCCCCGCTCGATCGGGCAGAGAAGGTCGATCGCCTTGATCCCGGTCTCGAACACCTCCGAGCGGATCCGCCGCGCGACGAAGCCGGGCGGGCGGCGATGGATCGGCGCGCGCGTCTCGGCCTCGACCGGGCCGCCGCCATCGACCGGCCGCCCGAAGAGATCGAGCATCCGCCCGAGCGTCGCCGGCCCCACGGGGACCTCGATCCCCGCCCCCGTCGCGCGCACCCGATCGCCGAGCCCGACCCGCTCGCCCCCCCTCAGCAGCAGCCCGCGCACCCGCTCCCCGTCGACGAGCGCGTGCACCTCGATGGCGAGCTCCGGCTCGTCGACCCCGACGAGCAGCTCGTTCGCCTGCGGCAGGCCCGCCTCGAAGCGCGCCTCGACGATCTGTCCGGCGATCCGGGTCAGCCGCCCGATCGCCTCGCGGGCGCGGTCGCTCTCGGTCATGGCGGTCCTCTCTGGGCTCGACCGCCCCCAGTCTGCCGTCCCGCCGCCCCCCAGGGCCTTGCGATCGGTCAAATCCCCCGCCCCGAAAAGCCAGCGCGTTGACGCCCTCCCCCGCCCCGCGCTATGCACCCCCCACCGGAGAGGTGGCCGAGTGGTCGAAGGCGCACGCCTGGAAAGCGTGTATACCGGAAACGGTATCGCGGGTTCGAATCCCGCTCTCTCCGCCACTTGCCCTTGCGAAAGCGTTCTCCCGATCCGGCTGCGGCCGGGTTTTTCCGCTGTTTTCGAGGGTTGTGCGGGTGGAGCTCTTAACCGCCAGAATCCAAGAGCTTCGGGGCGGGCGTCTCTATGTTCCCGGTTTCTCCCGACCTCTTAACCGCGCCCCAGCGGTTAAGAGCCACAAGCATCTGATTTCACGTCGTATTCCCGTAGCCGCGGGATCGACTCGTTCGAATGAGCGTTCTCTCTGCGTTCGCGACCGAGAACGAACCCGTGGGCTCACACGGCGTAGTCATCCGCGACGTCACTCTCGTATAGCGCCTTGACGGACGTCGCGCTCTCGACCGCGGCTCGCACCGCCTCTTCCTTAAGATCCAAAACGCGAAAGCCTTCGCCCACCTTCGCGATTGCATCTATTCGGCGGAAGGTCTCGCCGTAGGTCGCAGCATACTTCGCAAGGCCCTTCAGCTTTGGGATCGAGTCACCGAACTGCGTCCCGTGCGGGTCGACGATGTCGGCTGCGATTGACCCATCTGCCAGCTTCGCGAAGAAGATAAAGTCGGGGCGCACAATCTTGACGTCCCCGCCGTCCTCGTAGGTCACGCCGAGAGAGTCCTGGCTGGCGCGAGACGGATTTCGATACCACGCGATCGTTCCCGCGCGCTTCAGCTCTGCGGACAGAACGTCTCCCTCCCACGAATTGAAGTCCTCTGGGAACATGCCATCCCCGGCGCACAACAGGTGCCTTTCGAAGCGTGGCAGCGGGGTCTCCGACCCATCCGCTTCTCGCACGGTCGTGGGCTGCATCCACGAAGCTGGCTTGGCCAGGTCGACATCCAGAGGATGAGCGCTCATCTCTCGGATCTGGCGATAGACCTCCTGGCGCTCGTCCGAGAGGCTCTTGATCTCGA
>CAZNTX010000051.1:0-29538 GCA_964576075.1 uncultured Limibaculum sp.
CGGACCCGGTCCGCCCCGCCGCCCGGCTGCGCCGTCTCTCTCGGCGACGATCCGCTTGCCCTAGCGGCGGAGTCGGCTAATTGGCGCTCGGAGGGAGGACGGTATGGTCGAGGACATCCAGGGCGGACAGGCGGCGCTCTACGCGCTCTTGGAGCGCGAGGGGATCGCTTATGCCCACCACGATCATCCCCCGCTGCGCACGGTGGAGGAGAGCCGGGCGCTGCGCGGCGATCTGCCGGGCGCGCATGTGAAGAACATGTTTCTCAAGGAGAAGCGGGGCGGGCTCTGGCTCGTGACCTGCCTCGAGGATCGCGCCATTCGCATCCGCGATCTGGAGCGCGAGATCGGCGCCAAGAACGCCTCCTTCGGCAGGGCCGAGCTGCTGGCCGAGGCGCTCGGGGTCGAGCCCGGCGCCGTCACCCCCTTCGCCGCGATGAACGATCCGGAGGGGCGGGTGCGCGTGGTGCTCGACGCGGCGATCCCGGAGCGGTTCGAGACCGTCAACGCCCATCCGCTGCACAACCGGGCGACCACCGCCGTCGCCGTCGCCGATCTCCTGCGCTTCCTCGAGATCGTGGGCCACCCCCCGCGGCTCGTCGATTTCGACCGGCTGGAGGCGCTCGCGGCCGAGAGGGCGGAGGGGTGACGCAGGGCCCGGCGGCGATTGCGGCGGGCGGCGGCTCTCTCTATCTGAGGGGTCGACCGCAACGCCGAACGAGGACGAGAGAATGATCGATCTGAGCCCGCAGAGCCCCGCCGCCGAGGCGGTCAAGGACACCACCGACCAGAGCTTCATGGCGGACGTCATCGACGCCTCGCGCGACGTGCCGGTGATCGTCGATTTCTGGGCGCCGTGGTGCGGGCCCTGCCGCACCCTCGGCCCGATGCTCGAGGAGGCGGTGAAGGCCTCCGGCGGCAAGGTCCGCATGGTCAAGGTCAATGTCGACGAGAACCAGATGGTCGCGGGCCAGCTCCGGGTGCAGTCGATCCCGGCGGTCTACGCCTTCTATCAGGGCCAGCCGGTCGACGGGTTCATGGGCGCGGTCTCGGGCTCGGAGGTGAAGCAGTTCGTGCAGCGCCTCGTCGATCTCGCGGGCGGCGGCGGGCTCGAGCAGGCGCTCGAGGCGGCCGAGGCGATGCTCGAGGCGGGCCAGCTCGGCGATGCGGAGCAGACCTTCCAGGCGATCCTCGGCGAGGAGCCGGAGAACGCGCGCGCCCATGCCGGGATGGTGCGCACCGCCCTCGCCGCGGGGGACACCGCGCGCGCCCGCGCGGCGCTCTCCGCCGTGCCCGGCACGCTGCAGGGCGATGCGGCGATCCAGGCCGCGCGCGGCGCCGTCGAGCTCGCCGAGCAGGCCGAGGGCGCGGGCGAGGCGGACGAGCTCCGCGCCCGCCTCGCCGCCGATCCGAACGACCACGAGGCGCGCTACGACCTCGCCCTCGCGCTCACCGCCGCGGGCGACAACGCCGGCGCGATCGACGAGCTGCTCGAGCTCTTCCGGCGCGACCGGGAGTGGAACGAGGGCGCGGCCAAGACCCAGCTGATGAAGCTGTTCGACAGCCTCGGGCCCAAGGACCCGCTGGCCAAGAGCGGACGGCGCCGGCTCTCCTCGATGATCTTCGCCTGAGGACCACCCCCCCAGAGAAAGGACCCGCATGACGCGGCGCTTCGCCCTCGCAGACCTGCCCGAGGTGCTCCCTGTCTTCCCGCTCCCCGGCGCTCTGCTGCTGCCGCGCGCGCGGCTCCCGCTCAACATCTTCGAGCCGCGCTATCTCGCGATGCTCGACGACACGTTGAAGTCGGAGCATCGCCTGATCGGGATGATCCAGCCCTTGGGCGACTCCAGCCAGCCGCCCAAGCTGCACAAGATCGGCTGCGCCGGGCGGGTGACGTCGTTCTCGGAGACCGAGGACGGGCGCTATCTGATCGCGCTCTCCGGCGTCTGCCGGTTCCGGATCGAGGGGGAGGTGGACGGCTTCACCCCCTATCGCCGGGTGCGGCCGGACTGGGAGGATTTCGAGGGCGATCTCGACGGGCCGGAGCAGGACCGCGGGTTCGACCGGGAGGGATTCCTCGCGCTCCTCAAACAGTATTTCGAGGCGGCCAACCTCTCCTCCGACTGGGGGAGCCTGCAGGACGCGCCGGCGGAGATGCTGATCAACTCGCTCTCGATCATGTGCCCCTTCTCCGTCGAGGAGAAACAGGCGCTGCTCGAGACGCCGCGGCTCGGCGACCGGCGGGACACGCTCTGCGCGCTCCTGCGGTTCGCCATCGCCTCGGGCGGCGACAACAGCCAGATCCAATGACCCCGGAGCCGGAGGAGGGGGCGGGCGTCGAGCCCGAGACCGAGCCCGGCGCCCGCCCGCCGCGGCTCGTGGAAACGGCGGGGGGGCACATGCTGGAGGCGCTCGTCTGCCCCGCCACCGGCGCGCCGCTGGCCTATGACCGCGCCGCCCAGGAGCTCGTCTCCAAGGCCGCGGGGCTCGCCTATCCGATCCGCTCGGGCATCCCGATCATGCTGATCGCGGAGGCGCGCCGGATCGAGCCTTGAGCCCCTCAGCCGAGGCGCTTGACGTAGAAGCACTCCGCCCGGCCGTCCGGGTTCGCGTCCGCCACCGTGCCGGCGAGGCGCCAGCCGCGCGCGGGCAGGAAGGCACGCATGAGGGCGTGGTCGCTCTCGGTGGAGATGAAGAGCTTGCCGGGCGCGAGGCGGGCCTCCGCCGCCGCGAGGAGCCGCCCCGCGAGCCCCCGGCGCCGGGCCCAGGGCGCGACCATCAGGAAGCTGACGAAATCGTTGCCGACGAAGCCGGCCGGCACCCAGGAGACATAGCCCGCGGCGCGCCCCTCGATCTCGGCGAGGAGGCAGCGCCCCTCCGCGATCTCCCGGGCGCGGACATCGCGCATCTCGTCGAAGGCGCGGATGGCGGGGAGGTCGTCCGCGCGCGCGGGGCGGATCGCCTCGGCGCTCATTCCACGGCGGCGTAAGTCTGCGTCGCGCGGAGAAGCTCTGCGCTGATCCCGGGTTCGGAGAGCGCGTGGCCCGCGTCGTCGACCATCCGCAGGTCCACCCCGGGCCAGGCCTCGGCGACGCGCATCGCGGTGATCGGCGGGCAGATCACGTCGTAGCGGCCCTGCACGATCACGCCCGGCACCGAGGCGATCCTGTCCATGTTGGCGAGCACCTGGTCGTCGCGCTCGAGCCAGCCGCGATGGGCGAAGAAATGGCACTCGATCCGGGCGAAGGCGCGGGCCTGCGCGCCGTCGAGGAGCCCGGCGCGGGAGGGCTTGAGCGAGGCCGTCGCGCTCTCCCAGCGCACCCAGGGGCGGGCGAAGCGCACCTGCTCGGCGGTGTCCTCGGAGGTGAGCCTGCGGTAATAGGCGGCGATCATGTCGTCGCGCTCGGAGGGCGGGATGGGGGCGGCGAACTGGTCCCAGGGCTCCGGGTAGAAGCGCGCCGCGCCGCCGCCGTAGAACCAGTCGAGCTCGCCCCGGGTCATGGTGAAGATGCCGCGCAGCAGGAGCGCGCGCACCCGGTCGGGATGGGCCTGGGCGTAGAGGAGCGCGAGCGTCGAGCCCCAGGAGCCGCCGAACACCTGCCAGCGCTCGATCCCGAGATGGGTGCGGATCGCCTCGACATCGCGCACGAGGTCCCAGGTGGTGTTGGCCGCGAGCGAGCCCTGCGGCCGCGAGCGCCCGGAGCCGCGCTGGTCGAACAGCACGATCCGGTAGAGCGCGGGGTTGAAGAAGCGGCGCATATAGGGGCTGCAGCCCGCCCCCGGCCCGCCATGGAGGACCACCACCGGCACCCCGTCCGGCCGCCCGCATTGCTCGACATAGAGCTCGTGCCCGTCGCCCACGGGAAGATAGGTGCGTGCATAGGGATCGATCGAGGGATAGAGGCGCGGCTCTGCCATCGGCGCGGGGGTCTCCTCCTCGGGTCGGCGGCGGGGGGCCGGCGGGGCGGGCACGGGCGGCTGTCGCCCGCGCTTCGACTGCACTATGTGAAGGGTCCGGGCGATGCAAGTCGGTGACGGGAGAGAGCGATGAGCGAGACGGCGGCGGGGGTCGACACCCGAGAGGTCGCGAAATTCGAGGCGATGGCGGCGGAGTGGTGGGACCCGACGGGCAAGTTCAAGCCGCTGCACATGCTGAACCCCTGCCGGCTGGAGTATATCGTCGCGCAGATCGCCGCGACGCATGGGCGAGACCGCCGGGCGCCTCGGCCTCTCGAGGGCCTGCGCGTGCTCGACATCGGCTGCGGCGGGGGGCTCCTCTCCGAGCCGATGGCGCGGCTCGGCGCGGCGGTCACGGGCATCGACCCCGCCGCCCGGAACATCCCCGTCGCGCGCCTCCATGCCGAGCAGTCTGGCCTGGAGATCGACTATCGGGTGGCCACTGCCGAGGATCTCGTGGCCGAGGGCGCGGCCTTCGACGCGGTGCTCAACATGGAGGTGGTGGAACATGTCCCGGACCCCGCCGCCTATATCGCCGCCTGCGCCCGGCTCGTGGCGCCCGGCGGGCTGATGGTCACCTCCACCGTCAACCGCACGGCGAAGAGCTTCGCGCTCGCCATCGTCGGGGCGGAATACGTGCTGCGCTGGCTGCCGCGGGGGACGCATCAATGGGGCAAGTTCGTCACCCCGGACGAGCTGTCGGACCATCTCGCGGCCGCGGGGCTCGAGCAGGTGGACGCCAAGGGCTTCACCTTCGACCCGGTGCGCTGGGAGTGGCGGATCTCGGCCCGGGATCTGTCGGTGAACTACGTCACCACCGCGATCGCGCCCCGGGGAGCGCAGAGCCCCTGATCCGCGCGCCCAGCCGCCCCATATGCCTCGAGAGAGAGAGACCCGAGGAGGAGCCAGATGAGCGACACCCGCGAGACCGCCCGCTACGCCAAGACCGAGGAGGCGCTCGCCCGCCTCACCCCCGAGCAGCGCCGCGTGACCCAGGAGGACGGCACCGAGCGGCCGTTCCGCAACGCCTATTGGGACGAGAAGCGCCCGGGGCTCTATGTCGACGTGGTCTCCGGCGAGCCGCTCTTCGCCAGCGTCCACAAATTCGACAGCGGCACCGGCTGGCCGAGCTTCGACCGCCCGGTGGAGCCCGGGAACGTCGTGGAGAAGACCGACCGCTCGCTGTTCATGACGCGGACCGAGGTCCGCTCGGCGCACGCCGACAGCCATCTCGGCCATGTCTTCCCGGACGGGCCGCGGCAGACCACGGGGATGCGCTACTGCATCAACTCCGCGGCTCTGCGCTTCGTGCCGCTCGAGGATCTCGAGGCCGAGGGCTACGGCGCCTATCGGAGCCTGTTCGAGAGCTGAAGCCCGGGCCGCCGCGCGCTCCCCGGCCACCGTCGCGCAGGCCGGGGGGGCAGGGCTCCCCCACCCACCCGCGCGCGGCGGCCCTCCGCCTCCGGCAGAGTCTCACACGGTCGGGGAGCGGCCCCGGGACAGGCGGCGGATGCCCGCGATCTCTGCGGTCAGCAGCGGCAGGGTGGTTTGGAGGGGGGCCGCGCGTCGGTGCCCGCACGGCGAAGGTGGCCAAGCTGTCTTGCGAGTTGTCCGGATTCGGCAGCCCGGTCGGCACGCCGAGATTGGCGGTGGCCGCAGTCGCCGGGTCGATGCGGAAGGGCTCGCCGGTGAAGGCGCCGATCGCGTAGGGGAAGCTGTCCTCCGGGTTGACATCGAGGCTCGAGACGGTCGGCACGGCCGCGGTGTCTGCGGAGGTCGCGACCCAAGTGTCGATATCGGCGGTGACGAGATCCGGACCGGTGCCCTGAAAGCCGGAGAGGGTTCCCTCCTGGGCAAAGCCCAGATCGCCGAAGCCCAGGCCTATTCCGGCATTGCCGACGGGACCTCCGGTGCCGGCGTCGACATCCGCCCTATGGAGATCGTCCCTGCCCAAGGGCATAGAGCATGGCGGCGAACGAAGACCAGGCAAGAATTTTGACTGCGAGTAAGCGTTTGATTGCAGATCGAGGCCGAGCTTCTACGCACCGATCGGAAACGGACGGCCGTCCCTGCGTCAACCGCCGCTCGAAACCTTCCGTAGGATCTGCGCGCCCCCCCGCGCTGCGGCGCGCGGCCTGCGCGACGCGGCAAAAGACGTATCGCCCCGGCGCAGCCGGGGCGATTCCGCTCAGTTCGGCCACCTCAGCGGGGCGAGCGTTTGGTGAGGATGCGCTGCAGGGTGCGCCGGTGCATGTTCAGGCGGCGGGCGGTCTCGCTCACATTGCGGTCGCAGAGCTCGAACACCCGCTGGATGTGCTCCCAGCGCACCCTGTCGGCGGACATCGGGTGCTCCGGCGGGGGCGGCTTGCCCTCTCCGGTCGCGCGCAGCGCCTTCTCCACGTCGTCGGCGTCGGCCGGCTTGGCGAGGTAGTCGATGGCGCCGATCTTCACGGCGGCGACGGCGGTGGCGATGGCGCCGTAGCCCGTCAGCACGATCACCCGGCAGTCGGGCCGCGCCTCGCGCAGCGCCTCGACGATGTCGAGCCCGTTGCCGTCCTCGAGGCGCAGATCCACCACAGCGTAGGCCGGCGGCGCCTCGCGGGCCATCTTCACCCCCTCGGCCACGCTCTCGGCGAGCACGGGCTGAAATCCCCGCCGCTCCATCGCGCGGGCGAGGCGCAGGCGGAACGGCGCGTCGTCGTCGACCAGAAGCAGGCTGTTGTCGTCGCCGATTTCGGCGAGGGCGTCTGTCATCTCGCGGTCTCCCCGGAAGTCCCCATCTCTGTCTTGGGCATGGAGCTATGCCGTGTCGCAGAGTTCGCCAGACCGGCGCGCAAGTCAAACCCGAGCGCGGCGCTCAGCCGCGGGCCTCGAGAAGTCGGCCGATCTCCGCGGCGATCTCTTCGGCGGGCACGCCGTTGCGGAACACCGCGACGACCTCCCCGTCGGGCATCTGGAGATACATGTAGGCGGTGTGGTTGACGAGATACTCCACCGCCGAGTCCTCCATCTCCACGCGCTCGTAATACACCTTGTAGGCGTCGGCGACGGCGCGGATCTCGTCGGGGCTACCGGTGAGGCCGACCATCTGCGGGTGGAAGGCGTCGGTGAAATAGGCGAGCGTCTCGGGGTCGTCGCGCCCCGGGTCGACCGAGACGAAGATCGGCAGGATGTCGTGCCCCGCCTCCGCCAGAAGTCCGGTCGCCTCGGCGAGGATGGCGGTGTCGATCGGGCAGACGTCCGGGCAATAGGTGTAGCCGAAATAGAGGAGGGCGGGGCGGTCGATCAGCTCGGCCGACGAGACGCGCGCGCCGGTCTCCGAGGTCAGCTCGAAGGGGGCGCCGAACTCGGTGTCGCCGATCTGCAGGCGCGCGGTGCTGCGGGGCGCGTCGTCCACGGGGTCCGGGCCGGTGAGGAAGAGGAACCCCACCCCGGCGAGGACGAGGGGCACGAGGGCTCCGGCGATCGCGATCATCGACTTCTGCATGGCCATTCTCCGATCCGGCAGCGTGACGCTTGCGATGAAGGCATCCCGGCGCCCGATTGCAAGGCGACACAGCGCGCGTCCCGCTTCCCCCCCGCGCCGCCGGCGCTATGATCCGCCTCATGGCGGAGGGCACCCAGGCCGGTTTCTTCAACACGCGCGCCCGCGGCGACTGGGTGCGGCTGCGCACCCTCGTCGTCTTGCGCTGGATCGCGGTGACGGGGCAGAGCACCGCCGTCCTGATCGCCGACCGGGCGCTCGGCTTCGAGCTGCCGCTCTCGCTCTGCGCGCTGGTGATCTCGGCCTCGGTGTCGGTCAATCTCGTCTCCTATCTCGTGCATCCGGCCGAGAAGCGGCTCTCGGAGTTCGGCACCTGGCTCTCGCTCGCCTTCGATCTCTTGCAGCTTTCGGCGCTCCTGATGCTGACGGGGGGGCTCAACAACCCCTTCGCCGTGCTGATCCTCGCGCCGGTGACGATCTCGGCCACTGCGCTGCGGATCCGCTCGACGCTCGCGCTCGGGGTGCTCGCGCTCGGGATGATCCCGGTGATCGACCTGGTGCATCTGCCGCTCGTCACCCATGGCGGCGAGCCGCTCGAGGTGCCGGCGCTCTACCGCACCGGGCTCGCGGCGGGGCTCGCGACGGGGATCGTCTTCCTCTCGCTCTATGCCCGGCGGGTGACGGTGGAGGTCTACCGGATGTCCGAGGCGCTCTCGGCGACGCAGATCGCGCTGGCCCGCGAGCAGCGCCTCGCGGCGATCGGGGGGATCGCGGCGGCGACGGCGCACGAGCTCGGCACCCCCCTCGCCACGATCAAGCTCGTCGCCGGGGAACTCGCCCGCGAGCTCAAGTCGGACCCCGATCTCGCCGAGGACGCCGCCCTCATCCGCGAGCAGGCCGACCGCTGCGGCGAGATCATGGCCGATCTCTCGCGCAGCCGCCGGCAGGACTCGCATCTGCGCCACGCGCCGATCTCGGCGGTGGTGGAGGAGGCGGCCGAGCCCCATGTCGAGCGCGGCAAGCGCCTCGTCATCCGCTTCGGCGGCGCGCCGATCGGGCAGACCGGGGCCGAGCAGCCGGAGGTCGCGCGCACGCCCGAGCTCGTCCACGGGCTCCGCAACCTGATCCAGAATGCCGTCGATTTCGCACGCGAGACGGTCTGGATCGACATCTCCGAGCGGGAGGGCGGCCTGCGCATCGCCGTCGGCGACGACGGGCCGGGCTTCTCGGCCGACATCCTGCCCCGCCTCGGCGAGCCCTACGTGACGAGCCGGGCCCGCGGCCAGCGCCCGGGCGGGGGGGACCCCTACGAGGGGATGGGCCTCGGGCTCTTCATCGCGCGCACGCTGCTCGAGCGCACCGGGGCGCAGCTCTCCTTCGCCAACGGCGCCGACAGCCGCCGGCGGCGGCTGCGCACCGCGCGCCCCGTCGAGATGGCCCAGCCGCCCGGCGCGATCATCGAGCTGGTCTGGCCGCCGGGCACCCTCGTCGCCCCGCGCAAGGCGGTGCGGGGCCCGCTCGGGCGCAACCCCTCCGCCACCGAGGAGCCCGACCCGCACCCCGCCGTTAACGATTAATTCAGGGCTCGCCTTCTACCTAGGGGTGTCGCGTGCTAGGTTGGGCGGGAGCGAAGGGTGTCGTCGGGGTCGGTTCGCGTGGGGGGGTTCGGTCAGTTCGTCGAGGTCGCGGTCGCCGCGCTCGCCGGGGCGGGCGCCGCGCTCTTGCTCTGGCTCCGGCGCAGATCCGGCCGCGCCGCCGGGCCGCCGGACGGGCTGGAGGCGGACGGTCTGGCGCTTCTCCTGGAGGACGACGCGGTGGTCGGCGCCACGCCCGAGGCGCAGGCGGCGCTCGGCGCGGAGGGCCCCGCCACCGCCCGCCTCGCCGGCTTTTTCGGAGCGCAGGGGGAGGTGGCGGCCGAGCAGCTCGCGCAGGCGCGGCGCACCGGCCATGCCGCGCGCCGCGTGCTCCGCGGGGCCGACGGGCGGCTCTACGAGCTGCGCACCCGCCCGCGCGGCGGCCTTCTCCGCGTCGACATCCGCGACGGTGCGGCCTTCGAGGCGGCCCTCGCCGCCCCCGCCCCCGACAGCCCCGCGCCGCCGCGGGAGGACGACGCCCTTCGCACGACGGCGGAGGGCCTCGCCGAGGCCGGCGCCCTGATCCTTTGGCAGGGGCCGACGGGGGGCGCCCCCTCCTGGGCCGCGGGCCGGGTCCGCCTCGCCGCGGGGGAGGTCGAGGCCTCCGAGGTCGTCGCGCTGATGGGCGCCCGCCGGGCGCGGTCCGAGGCGCCGGAGCCCCCGCTCGACGGTCCGCGCGCCGGGCGGCTCGAGGCGCGCCGCGGCGGCGAGGCCCTGCCGCTCACCGCGGTGGAGGTGGACCGCCCGGACGGCCTGCGCCTCGGCTATGCGGTGGACGCCTCCGCCATGGACAAGGCCGAGCGCAGCCTCTCCCGCTTCGTGCAGACGATGACGGAGACCTTCGCGCATCTGACCGTCGGCCTCGCCATCTTCGACCGCAACCGCGAGCTCGCCCTCTTCAACCCCGCCATCGTGAATATGTGGCAGCTCGACCCGGCCTGGCTCGCCCGCAACCCCGGCATGCGCGACATTCTGGACCGTCTGCGCGCCGCCCGCCGGGCGCCGGAGGCCCGCGACCACCGCGCCTGGCGCGACGAGATCCTCCGCCTGTTCGACGACGCCGACGGCGCCGAATACGAGGAGCTCTGGACCCTCGCCGACGGCACGACCATGCGCGTCCTCGCCCGCCCGCACCCCCATGGCAGCCTCGCCTTCGTCTTCGACGACGTGACCGAGCGGATGCGCCTGGAGCAGCGCAACCGCCATATGGACGACCTGATCAACTCCACCCTCGAGCATCTCGACGAGGGCCTAGCCGTCTTCGCGCCAGACGGCACCCTGCAATTCGTGAACGCCGCCTTCCACGAGATATGGAACACGGACGCGGAGACCGTCGGTCTCGAGATGCACGCCTCCGATCTCTGCACCCTTTGCTCGCGGCTCACCGTCGAGACCGAGGTGTGGGACCGCCTCGTCACCTTTGCCACCGGGGAGGAGACCCGCAGCGCCTGGGCCGCGCGGCTCTCCCTCGGCTCGGGGCGGATGCTCGCGGCCCGCTTCGCGCCGCTGCCGGACGGCTCGACCATGGCGCTCTTCTCCGACGTGACCGACAGCGAGCGCATTGCGACCGCGCTGCGCGAGCGCAACGAGGCGCTCGAGGCGGCCGAGCAGATGCGCTCTGCGGTGCTCGATCAGATCAGCCATCGTCTCCGCACCCCGCTCAACACCATCTTCGGCTTCGGCGAGCTGCTCGCCAACACCCGCTCCGGCAGTCTGACCGAGCTGCAGAACCACTACGTCTCCGGCATCCTCGAGGCCGCCTCGCAGCTGCTGGACACGATCAGCGCCGTCACCGAGCTCGCCTCGCTGCAGATCGACCCGCTCGAGGGCGAGGACGGGCCCGCGGGCGTGGAGGAGGTGCTCGCCACCACCGCGAGCCTGCTCGAGACCCGGGCCGCCGAGCGCGGCGTCGCGCTGCAGGTCGAGTTCGACGGGGCGATCGGGGTGCTCGCCGGCAACCCCGTGCGGCTGCGCCAGATCGTCTTCAACCTCGCGACTGACGCGATCCACCGCTGCCCGGCCGAGGGGCGCGTCACCCTCTCCGGCCGGCGTGGCGAGGACGGGACGGTGGAGATCGTCACCGAGGAGGCCCATCCCCCCGAGGCCGAGGCGCGCGACCCCCGGCTCGGCCGCTTCCCCGAATCGACGGCGATGCTGCCGCTCGTCCGCCGCCTCGTCGCGCAGGAGGGGGGCGAGCTCGAGATCCTGCGCGACCCGGCGGCCGGCGCGACCCGCGTGCTCTGCCGCTTCCCCGACCGCGAGGACCCGCCCGCCCGCGCCGCCGAGGGCGGCTGACAGGCCGTGCGCGCCGGGCTATGGAGCGGTCATGACCCCGCGCCCGCGCGAGAGAGAGACCGGCCCCCTCCGCCTCGCCCTGCCCGACGAGGCGGCGACGGCGGCGCTCGGCGCGCGCCTCGCCGCGGCGCTCGGCCCCGGCGACGCGGCAACGCTCGCAGGCCCGCTCGGCGCCGGGAAATCCGCCCTCGCCCGGGCGGCGATCCGGGCTGCGCTGGCCCGGCCCGATCTCGAGGTGCCCTCGCCGAGCTACACGCTCGTCAATGTCTATGCCGGCGACGGGGTCGAGATCTGGCATGCCGACCTCTACCGCCTCGGCGAGCCCGAGGAGGCGCTCGAACTCGGCCTCGAGGACCGGGGCGCCGCGCTCCTCCTCCTCGAATGGCCGGAGCGGATGGGCCCCTTCCTGCCGCCGCGCCGGCTCGAGATCGTCCTCGCCGTCGCGGGGGAGACTGCGCGCCTGGCCGAGATCCACGCCCACGGCCCCGGCTGGGAGCGGGCGCTCGCGGAGCTCGCGCGATGAGCCGCCCGGAGCGGATCGACGCCTTCCTCGCCGCCGCCGGCTGGGGGGCTGCCGCGCGCCGGCCGCTCGCGGGCGACGCCTCGCCGCGGCGCTATCACCGGCTCGAGGCACACGGGCACCGCGCCGTTCTGATGGACGCCCCGCCCGAGCTCGGCGAGGATGTCGGCCCCTTCGTTGGGGTCACCCGCCTCCTGCGCGCCCGCGGGCTCTCCGCCCCGGAAGTCCTCGCCGAGGACCGCGCCGCCGGGCTCCTCCTGCTCGAGGATCTGGGCGACGGCCTCTTCGCCCGCCTCTGTGCCGCCGAGCCGGCCCTCGAAGGGGAGCTCTACGCCGCGGCCGTCGATCTCCTGGCCGAGCGGGCGGCGCCCGCGCCCGGGAGCCTCGCGCCCTACGACGCCGGGGCGCTGCTCGCCGAGGCGCGCCTCGCGGTCGAGTGGTATCTCGCGGCCCCCGGGGAGCCGGGGCCCCCGGCCGGGCTCGCCGAGGAGTTCGACGGGCTCCTCGCCGCCGCCCTCGCGCCCGTGGCCGAGGCCCGCGGCGCGCTCGTCCTGCGCGACTACCACGCCGAGAACCTGCTCTGGCTGCCGGAGCGCGCGGGCCTCGCCCGGGTCGGGCTGCTCGACTATCAGGACGCGCTCGCCGGGCATCCGGCCTACGATCTCGTCTCGCTCCTCGAGGACGCGCGGCGCGACACGGCGCCGGAGCTCGCGGAGGCCATGCGCGGGCGCTTCCTCGCCGCCCGGCCGGATCTGGAGGCGGAGGCGTTCGCCGCCGCCTATGCCGTCCTCGGCGCGCAGCGCAATCTCAAGATCCTCGGCATCTTCGCGCGGCTCTGCCTGCGCGACGGCAAGCCGCGCTATCTCGAGCTCCTGCCGCGGGTCTGGGGCCATCTGGCGCGCGATCTCGCGCATCCCGCGCTCGCGCCCCTCGCGGCCTGGGTCGCGCGCCATCTGCCGCCGCCAGAGCCCGCCCGCCGCGCCGCCTTCGCCCGGGGGGCGGGCCGGTGAGCGGGCGCGTCGAGGCGGCGATGGTGCTGGCCGCGGGTTTCGGCACCCGGATGCGGCCGCTGACGGAGACGCGGCCGAAGGCGCTCGTCCCCGTCGCCGGGCGCGCGTTGGTCGACCATGCGCTCGACCGGGTGCGCGAGGCCGGCCTGCCGCGCGCGGTGGTGAACCTCCACTATCTCGCGGAGATGCTGCGGGCCCATCTCGCCGGGCGCGCCGCCCCGCGCACCGCGGTCTCCGAGGAGGTGCCGGAAATCCTCGAGACCGGCGGGGGCGTGCGCGCGGCGCTGCCGCTCCTCGGCCCCGCGCCTTTCGCCGTTCTCAATTCCGATGCGATCTGGGCCGGCGCCAACCCTTTGCGGACGCTGCTGGCCGCCTGGGAGGGGCTGCGCGGCGAGGCGGACGGGCTCCTTCTTCTCGCGCCCGTCGCGGCGGCTCGGGGCTACGACCGGGCGGGGGATTTCTTCCTGGAGGGCGAGCGCCCCGTGCGGCGCGGCGCGGTCGCCTCCGCTCCCTATGTCTATACCGGCGCGCAGATCCTCTGCCCCGCCGCCTTCGAGGGCACGCCCGAGGGCCCCTTCTCGCTCAACCTCGTCTGGGACCGGCTGATCGCGGCGGGGCGGCTCCGCGCGGCGGTGCATCCGGGGCTCTGGGTGGATGTCGGGACGCCCGCGGGCATCGCCGCGGCGGAGGCCGCGCTGGCGGAGGCCGGGGCGTGAGCGTCTTCGCCATCCCCCCCGGCGTCGAGGTCGCCACCGCCGTCGCCCGGGGCGTCTGGGCCCGGGCGGGGGACCCGCTGGAGACCGCGCGCACGCTCCTTCTCGTCAACACCCCGCGCGCCGCGCGGCGCATCGAGGAGGCGCTGGCCGATACGGCGCCGGGCTCCGCGCTCCTGCCCCGGGTGCGGGTGCTGACCGATCTCGGCGCGGACCCGCTGGCGCTGCCGGGCGTTCCGCCCCCGATCCCGCCGCTGCGGCGGCATCTGCGCCTCGTGCGCCTCGTGGAGAAGTTCCTCTCGGCGACGGAGGGGGCGCCGCTCGCCGCCACCCCCGCGATGGCGGAGAGCCTCGCCGCCTTCCTCGACGAGATCGACGAGGCGGGGCTCGACCCGGCCGCCCTCGACGGCGCCGCCGACCGCACCCATGCCGCCCATTGGGAGCGGATGCTGCGGTTCCTCGAGATCGTCCGCGCCGCCTGGCCCGCGATCCGGGCCGAGGAGGAGGGCGGCGCGCCGGACCCGAAGGCGCGCCAGCGTGCCGCCGTCGCAGCCCGGATCGCCGCCTGGGAGGCCGCGCCGCCGCAGACGCCGGTGATCGCCGCGGGCTCCACCGGTGCGGTGGCCTCCACCGCGGCGCTCCTCGCGGCGGTGGCGCGGCTGCCGCGCGGGGCGGTGGTGCTGCCCGGCCTCGATGCGGGGCTCGACCGGGAGGCCTGGGAGCGGATCGCCGCCGGCGCGGCGCCCGAGCATCCGCAGGCCCCCTTCCGCCGGCTCCTCGGCGCCCTCGGCCTCGCCCCGGGGGAGGTGCCCCCTTGGGACGGCGAGGCGGCGGAGACCCCGCGCGCGCGGCTCCTGCGCGAGGCGTTCCGCCCGGCGCCCGTCACCGATGCCTGGGTGGACCGCGCGCCGGCGCTGGCGGCGGAGGCGGAGGCGGCGACGGCGGGGCTCGTCCTCGTCGAGGCCGCCAACCAGCGCGAGGAGGCCGGTGCCATCGCCCTCGTGCTGCGCGAGGCGCTGGAGGTTGCGGGCCGGCGCGCGGCGCTGGTCACGCCGGACGCCGCCCTCGCCCGGCGGGTGACGGCCGAGCTCGCCCGCTTCGGCGTGCTGCCGGACGACAGCCTCGGCCGACCGCTCGCGAGCGCCCCGGCGGCGGTGTTCTTCCGCCTCGTCGCCGAGGTCGCGGCGGGGCCGCCCGATCCGGTGGCGATCGCCGGGCTCCTGCTCCACCCGCTCGCCCGGCCAGGGATGGAACGGGGCGCGCATCTGCGCTTCGCCCGGGCCTACGAGGCGCAGGTGCTGCGCGAGCGCCCGGCTGCGGGGGAGGGGGCGGCGCTGCCGCCCTGGCCCGATCCGCGGCCGGGGGGCGCGGACTGGCTCGCCCGCCTCGCCGCCGCGCTCGCCCCGCTGCAGCAGGCGATGGCGGCGCGCGCGCCGCTCTCCGGGCTCGTCGCGGCGCACAGGGCGGCGGCGGAGGCGCTCTCCCGCGAGGCGCCGGACGCGCCGTCCCTGCTCGCGGACGGGCCGGACGGGGCGGCGCTCGCCGCCTTTCTCGAGGCGCTGGAGGCCGCCGCCCCGGCCCATGGGGAGGCGCCGGTCCCCGCCTATGCCGGGCTCCTGACCGAGCTTCTCGGGCGCGAGGAGATCCGCCCCGCCCCCGCGACGCCGCATCCGCGCATCGCGATCCTCGGGCCGCGGGAGGCGCGCACCCATCCCGCGGAGGTGGTGGTGCTCGCCGGGCTCGCGGAGGATGTCTGGCCCGCGCTCCCTGCGCCCGATCCCTGGCTCAGCCGGCCGATGCGCGCGGCCCTCGGCCTGCCGGCGCCGGAGGAGCGGATCGGGCTTTCGGCGCACGATCTCCTCCATGGCGCGGCGCGGGAGCGGGCGGTGCTGACCCGCGCGAAGCGCCGCGGCGGCGCGCCCTCGGCGCCCTCGCGCTGGCTCGTGCGGCTGACCTCGCTTCTGGAGGGGGTCGGGGGCCCCGCGCTCGCGGCGATGCGCGCCCGCGGCGAGGGCTATCTCGCGGCAGCCCGCGCGCTCCACCGCCCGGTGCGCCCCGGCACCCCGGCCGAGCGCCCGCGCCCCGCCCCGCCCGCGGCGCTCCGCCCGCGGCGGTTTTCCGTCACCGATGTCGAGCGCCTCGTCGCCGACCCCTATGCCGTCTATGCCCGCAAGGTGCTGCGCCTCAAGCCGATGCCCGCCCTCGGTGCGCCGAGCGATGCGGCGGACCGCGGCGAGATGATCCACGCGATCCTGCAGCGCTTCACCGAGGCGACGCTCGAGGACTGGCCCGATGCCGAGACCGCCAAGGCCCGGCTGATCGCGGCGGCCGAGGCCGTGCTCGCCGAGGAGATCGCCTGGCCCGATCTGCGCCGGCTCTGGCGCGGGCGGCTCTGGCGGGTGGCGGACTGGTTCGTGGCCCGGGAGGCGGCGCGGCGGCAGGGCCGCTGGCCGGCGGGGCGCGAGGTGATGGGCCGGATGACGCTCGCGACCCCCGGCGGCCCCGTGGAGATCACCGCTCGGGCCGACCGGATCGACCTGCCGCAGGCCGGCGGCGGGGCCGCGATCTACGACTACAAATCCGGCGCGCCGCCCGCCCGCAAGAGCCTCGAGGCCGGCCGGGCGCAGCAGCTCCACCTCCAGGCGGCGATCCTGGCCGAGGGCGGGTTCGAGGGGCTCGCCCCCGCCGCCCCGGAGACCGGCGCCTATATCGGGCTGAACGCCGAGGAACTCGCGGTGGAGGGGATCGCCGCAGAGCTCGCCGAGCATATGGCCCATGTGGCCGAGCTGATCGGCCACTATCTCCGCGATGCCCCCTTCGTCGCCCGCGCGCTGCCCGACACCCGCGCCTTCGAGGGGGATTACGACCATCTCTCCCGCCGCGCCGAATGGGATCCGACGCTGTGAGCCGCCCGACGCCCGAGCAGATCGCCGCCGCCGATCCGGCCGTCTCGGCCTGGGTGGGGGCGAATGCGGGATCGGGCAAGACGCGGGTGCTCACCCAGCGCGTCGCCCGGCTCCTGCTCGCGGGGTCGGCGCCGGAGCGCATCCTCTGCCTCACCTACACCAAGGCCGCGGCCGTCGAGATGCGCGAGCGGCTGTTCCAGACCCTCGGCGGCTGGGCGATGGCGCCTGCGGAGACGCTCGCGGCCGAGCTCGCCGCGCTCGAGGGGGCGGAGGCTGGCCCCGCGGACCCTGCCCGCCTCGCGAGCGCCCGCCGCCTCTTCGCCGCCGCGCTCGAGACGCCGGGGGGGCTGAAGATCCAGACGATCCACGCCTTCTGCACCGAGGTGCTCCGCCGCTTCCCGCTCGAGGCCGGGGTGAGCCCGCGCTTCGAGGTGATCGAGTCGCACGACCGGGCGCTGATGCTCGCCGAGATCCGCCGGGAGATGGCCGCCGCGGCGGAGGCGGGCTCGGACGACGCCTTCGACCGCATCGCCGCCCGCCTCTCGGACGACGCCGCGGACCAGCTCGTCGAGGCCGTCCTCGCCGCCCGCGCCCGCTTCGAGACCCCGCTGAGCGAGGCCGCCCTCCGCCAGCATTTCGGCGCGGCCGCGGAGGGGGCCGGGGCGGTCGCCCAGGCGGCGCTCGACAGCATTTGCTGGGAGAAGGCGACCCCCCTCGCCGCCTGGCTCGACGAGGGGCAGGGCAAGACGGACATGGCCGCCGCCGCGGCGATCCGCGCGGCGTCCCGTCTCGCGGCCCAAGCGCCGGAGCGGCCGGGCGAGGCCGTCGCGGCGCTGCTCGGGGCCTTCCTCACCGGGAAGGGGGACCGTCGCAGCCGCCGCGGCTTCCCGAAGAAGATCGTGCTGGAGAACCATCCCGGGGCCGACGACGCGGTGGAGTGCCTGCTCGACTGGGCCGAGGAGACCCGGAGGGCGCTCGCTGCCGCCGAGGTGGCCGACCGGGCGCGGGATCTGCACGATTTCGCCGGGGCCCTCCTCGCGGCCTACGAGCGGCACAAGGCGGCCCGCGGGGCGCTCGATTTCGCCGATCTCGTGACCCGCACCGCCCGCCTCCTCGCCCGCGCCGAGGACCGGGCCTGGGTGCTCTACAAGCTCGATGCCGGCATCCACCACGTCCTCGTCGACGAGGCGCAGGACACCGCTCCCGAGCAATGGGAGGTCGTCAAGCGGCTGACGGCGGAGTTCTTCGCGGGCGCGGGGGCGGGGCCGGGCGGGCGGACGCTCTTCGTCGTCGGCGATCCGAAGCAGTCGATCTATTCCTTCCAGGGCGCCGAGCCCGCCGCCTTCGGCGCGACGCGCGCGGAGATCGCGGGGCGGGCCGCGGGGGGGCTCGCGCGGCCCGATCTCGAGGTCTCGTTCCGCTCCGCCCCGGGCCTCCTCGCCTTCGTCGACCGGGTGTTCGAAGGCCGCGCCGGCGATCTCGCGCAGGGCGATCCGGTGGTGCACCGCCCGAGCCGGGCGGGGGATGCGGCGCGGATCGACCTCTGGCCGCTCCTCGCCTCGGAGGAGCGGGAGGAGGCCCCGGCCGAATGGTGGCGCCCGGCCGTCGCCACGCCCCCGCTCCACGCCAAGCAGCGCCTCGCCCGGCTCCTCGCGGCGGAGCTCTCGGGGATGATCGGGCGCGCGCGCCGTCCGGCCCGGGGCGGCGCGCCCGGGGCGGTGCTCGAGGCGGGGGACGTCATCGTGCTCGTGCGCCGGCGCGACGCGCTCGCCCGCGAGCTGATCCGGGCGCTCAAGGATCGCGGCGTGCCCGTGGCCGGGGCGGACCGGCTGACGCTATCGGGCAGCCTCGCCGCGCGCGATCTGCTGGCGCTCGCCAAGGCCGTGCTCGCCCCGCGCGACGAGCTGTCGCTCGCCGCCGTGCTGCGCTCCCCGCTCTGCGATCTGGACGATGCGGCGCTGGAGGCGCTCGCGGCCCATCGGGGGGAACGGGAGCTGCTCCGCGACGCCCTCGCCCGCTCGCCCCACACGCGCGAGGCGGAGATGCTCGCCGATCTGCGCGACGCGGCGGACTATCGCCGCCCCTACGAGTTCTTCGAGCGGGTGCTCGTCCGCCATGACGGGCGGCGCCGGCTCGTCGCCCGGCTCGGGCCGGAGGCGGAGGACGTGATCGACGAGTTGCTCGAACAGGCGCTCGCCTATGAGGGCCAGTCGGTGCCGACGCTCGCGGGCTTCGTCGCCTGGATCGAGGCGGGCGAGGACACGATCAAGCGGGAGATGGAGAAGGCCGGCAATGCCGTGCGCGTCATGACGGTGCATGGCGCGAAGGGGCTCGAGGCGCCGGTCGTCGTCCTCGCCGACACGGTCGCCGCCAAGGGCGGGCGCGGGCGCCCGGCGATCGCCGAGGACCCGGAGACCGGCCTCGCCCTCTGGCTCCCCTCGAAGGACCGGGACGACGCGGCCTCCGCCCGCGCCCGCGCGGCGCTCGAGGCCCGCGAGGCGGCGGAGAGCGCGCGGCTCCTCTATGTGGCGCTCACCCGGGCGGAGGATTGGCTGATCCTCTGCGGCGCGGGCCTCGAGCGGCTGGCGGCGGCCGACTGGTATGCCGAGCTCGCCGCCGCCCATGGCGCGATGGCCGAGGCCGTGGGCGGGGCGGAGAGGGTCGCGCTGCGGGCCGCGGGCCCCGGGCTGCCGGAGGGGCTGGAGATCGCCCGCATCGAGACCGGCCCCCGCGCCGAGGCCGAGGACGGCGCCGGGCCGGGGTGCGCGGACGGGGCGGCGCCTCCCGCGCCCCCCGCCTGGGCGGTCCCTGCGCCGGCGGAGGCGCGGCCTCGCCGGCTCTCCCCCTCCAAGCTGCTGGCCGAATCGGAGGCGGGCGGGGGCGCGGGCCGCGGCCGGGAGGCGGCGCTCGCCTATGGCAATGCCGTCCATCTTCTGCTGGAGCGGCTCGCCGATCTGCCCGAGGCGGCGCGCGCGGAGGCCGGGCACGCCCTCCTCGCCGCGGCCCCCGGGCTCGATTCGGCGGCGCGGGAGGCGGCGCTCCAAGAGGCGCTCGCCGTCTTCGCCGCACCCTGGGCCGGGCCGCTCTTCGGGCCGGACAGCCTTGCCGAGGCGGGGGCGGCGCTTCGCCTGCCGGGGGTCCCGGGCCCCGCGATGATCGGGCGGATCGACCGGCTGGTCGTCTCCGAGACCGAGGCGCTCGTGCTCGACTACAAGACCGACCGCGCGCCCCCCGCCCGGCCGGAGGAGGTGGCGCCCGGCTATCTCGCGCAGCTCGGCGCCTATCGCGCGGCGCTCGGGGAGGTGTTCCCGGGCCGCGAGATCCGCGCCGCCCTCCTCTTCTCGGCGGAGCCGCGGCTCATGCACCTCCCCGGCGCGCTGCTCGACGAGGCTCTCGCCGGTGCGGTCGCAGGACTTCCGCGCGCTTGATTTGGCGCGAGGCGCCACATAGCTTGGGGCTTCCGGAACCTTCCGGCACCCTTTGCGCCCGCGGGCGCGGGGCCGCCGGCGTCTCAGGAGGCAGACCCCATGGCGACCGTGTCAGTCACCGATGCCAGTTTCGAAACGGACGTTCTCGGGGCCGAGACCCCGGTGGTGGTGGATTTCTGGGCGGAATGGTGCGGGCCCTGCAAGCAGATCGGCCCGGCGCTCGAGGAAATCTCCGAGGAAATGGGCGGCCGGGTGAAGATCGCGAAGGTCAATATCGACGACAACCCGAAGGCCCCGTCGAAATACGGCGTCCGCGGCATCCCGACGCTGCTGATCTTCAAGGGCGGCGAGTTGGTCGACCGCAAGGTCGGCGCGGACAGCAAGTCCGGCATCTCCAACTGGATCCAGCAGGCGATCTGAGCGCGGCTCAGCCGGTCTCGCGGAGCACCGCGCCGGCGAGGTAGAGCGAGCCGCAGATCACCACTCTGAGCGGTCCCTCGCGCCCGGAGAGGCGGGAGAGGGCGGCGCGGACATCCGGCGCCGCCTCGGCCGCGAGGCCGGTTCCGCGGGCGATCTCGGCGAGCCGCTCCGGCGGAAGAGCGGCCTCCGTCTCCGGGATGGGAACGGCGACGAGGCTCTCTGCGATCCCGGCGAGCGGGGCGAGGAACTCCCCCGCCGCTTTTGTCTCCAGCATCCCCGCGACGAGATGGAGCCTGGCCGGGCGCGCCGCCTCCGCCTCGGCGAGCGCGGCGGCGAGCGCGCGGCCGGCGGAGGGGTTGTGGCCCCCGTCGAGCCAGAGCTCGGAGCCCGGGGGCAGGGCGGCGGCGAGGGGATGGCCCTCGAGCCGCTGCAGCCGCGCCGGCCACTCCACCCGCGCCATCGCCGCCGCAGGATCTCCAACCCCGAGCCGGCGGAGCGCGGCGACGGCGATGCCCGCGTTCTCCACCTGATGCGCCCCGGGAAGCCGCGGGAGGGGGAGAGCGAGGCGGCCCTCCGCGTCCTCGTAGACGAGTCCCTCCCCCTCGCGGCGGATGCGGAAGTCCTCGCCGGCGCGAAGGAGCGGCGCGCCCACCTCGGCCGCCCGCGCGGCGATCACCGCGGCGGCCTCCGGCTCCTGCGGGCCGACGACGCAGGCGACGCCCGGCTTCAGGATCCCCGCCTTCTCGAACGCGATCTCGCCGAGCGTCTCGCCGAGATATTGCTGGTGGTCGTAGGAGACCGGCGTGATGACGGTGAGCGCCGGGCGGTCGATCACGTTGGTCGCGTCGAGCCGGCCGCCGAGGCCCACTTCGAGCAGCGTCCAGTCCGCCGCCTCCCGGGCGAAGGCGAGAAGCGCGGCGACGGTGGTGATTTCGAAGAAGGTGATGGGCAGGCCCCCGTTCGCCGCCTCGCACTCCTCGAGGAGCGCGGAGAGGGCCGGCTCGGAGATCAGCCCGCCCGCGAGGCGGATCCGCTCGTGGAAGCGGGCGAGATGGGGGGAGGTGTAGGCCTGCACCCGGGCGCCGCCCCCTTCGAGGCCCGCGCGCAGCATGGCGAGGACGGAGCCCTTGCCGTTCGTCCCGGCGATATGGACGACGGGCGCGAGGCGGCGCTCGGGGTGGCCCATGGCCGCGAGAAGGCGATCGACCCGGTCGAGGGTCAGGTCGATGATCTTGGGGTGGAGGCCGAGCAGGCGGGCGAGGATCGCGTCGGAGGGCCCGGCGGGCGCGTCCTTCATTCGCGCGCCCCCTCGGCGGGGGGCTCGTCGGGGGCCTTCGCCCCCTCCTCGCCGGGCTCCGCCTCCGGCCCTTCGCGGGCCTCCTCGGGGGTCTGCGCGATTTCGCCGATCACCATCGGCGGGCGGCCCATCAGGAGATGCAGGAGCCGGCCGAGCTCCTCGCGCATGCGGCCGCGCTCGACCACCCGGTCGATCATGCCGTGGTCGAGGAGATACTCCGAGCGCTGGAAGCCATCGGGCAGGGTCTCGCGGATCGTCTGCTCGATCACCCGGGGGCCGGCGAAGCAGATCAAGGCGTCGGGCTCCGCGAGATGGACGTCGCCGAGCATGGCGTAGGAGGCGGTGACGCCGCCCGTCGTCGGATGGGTGAGGACGACGATATAGGGCAGGCCCACGTTGCGGACGGTCTCGACGGCGACGGTGGTGCGCGGCATCTGCATCAGCGAGAGGATGCCCTCCTGCATGCGCGCCCCGCCCGCCGCGGTGAAGACGACGAGCGGCGCGCCGCGGGCCGCGGCGGCCTCGGCGGCGGCGAGCATCGCGTTGCCCACATAGAGACCCATGGAGCCCGCCATGAAGGCGAAGTCCTGCGCGGCGCAGACGGTGTCGAGCCCGTAGAGCTTGCCGCTGGCCACGAGCATCGCCTCGTGCTCGCCGGTGCGCCGGCGCGCCTCGCGCAGCCGCTCGCTGTAGCGCTTCTCGTCACGGAAGGAGAGCGGATCGGCGATCGGGTCGGCGACCGGGATCTCGGCGAAGACGCCCCCGTCGAACAGCGCGCGGAAGCGGGCGCGCGGGGAGATCGGCATATGGTGGCCGCAGCCCGGGCAGACATTGAGCTGGTCGGCGAGCTCGCGGTGGAAGATCATCTGGCCGCAGGCGTCGCATTTCGCCCAGAGGTTCTCCGGCATCTCCCGGCGCTGGAAGAAGCTCTTGATCTTGGGCGGGACGAAGTCGGTGATCCAGTTCATCGGGGTGCCTGCGGCTCGGGTCTCGGGCGTAGATAGCGGCGGCGGCGGGCGGGCGCAATGCGGGCCGGCCGCCTGCGGCGCGCCGGCGGACGCGCCGCGTCTGCGGTCACGCCTGTGGCCGGCGGCGGGCGCGCGGCGCGCTCGACAGTCTGCGCGTCTGGCGGGCGGCGCGGGGGCTTGGATGGGAGCCGTCCGGCCACTGCGCGGGACCACAGGGGCGAACCGCCAGGGCGTCCTCCCCCTGCAGGCGGTCGCCCGATCGCGCGGCCGGTGCCATGGCGCCCCACCCACGGTCCAGCCGGGCCGGACGGTGCCGCGCGCCGCGGGCGAGACGGGGCAATCCGCGCTCCCGTCGACGCGGCGCGTCCGCCGGCTCGCCGGAGGCGGCCGGCCCATGCCGTGCGCGTCAGGGCTGGGCGGCGGCGTAGTCGGCCTCCGAGACCGGCTTGAGCCAGTCCGCAGCCCGGCCCTCGCGCTCGTGCTGCAGGGCGAGGTGGGTCATGGCGCGGGTCGCCGTCGCGCCGTGCCAGTGCTCGAGGCCCGGCGGGATGCGCACCGTATCCCCTTCGCGGATCAGCCGGGCCGGGCCGCCGCGGGCCTGCACGAGGCCGATCCCGGAGAGCACGTGCAGCGTCTGCCCGTGGGGGTGGGTGTGCCAGTTGGTCCGCGCGCCCGGCGCGAAGGCGACGCGCAGCGCCGAGAGCTGCGGGTCGCCGGCGACCGGCGGGATCGGATCCTGCAGCACATGGCCGGTGAAATAGTCGGCCGGCGCGGTGCGGGTGTCGACGGCGGCGGCGGGGACGATCTCGATCTCCACGGGGTTTCTCCCTCTCAGGGCGCTGTGCGCCGCGTCGCGGCCTGGATGCGCGACCAGAACATCTCGACGAAGACCGACCCAGTCACCACGAGGATCGCCAGCGCCTTCAGGAGCGTCAGCTCCTCGCCGAAGAGCGCGAGGGCGAGGAAGGCCGCGATCACGGGCTTCAGGAAGAAGAGATAGCTCGCCCGCGTGATGTCCGGCGCGGAGGCCAGCCCCCCGAACCAAAGGAGCTGCGTGACGGTGGTGTTCCAGAGCGCGAGCACCAGGAGCCACCAGCCGGGGTCGATCGAGAAGCTCGCCGCCGTCGCCTCGCGGTCGAACATCGTCGTGGGGTCGACCCAGATCCCCCAGGCCGCGCCGACGCCGATCCAGAGCCCGATGCCGCCGAGCATCATCGCGATCGCGGTGATCTTCAGCCCCCCATGGCGGGCCATCACGGGCTTCGCCATCACCGCGTAGAACGAGCCGAGGCAGGCGCAGAGGGTGGCGAGGAGCACGCCGATCAGCGTGTTCTCGCCCTCGACGAGCGCATCGAGCGCGCCGTCGGTGATCAGCAGCGCCACGCCCGCGAGCGCCATGCCGCCGGTCACGAGCTTCACCTGGGAGACGGGGACGCCGTTGATCACCCGATTGGCGAAGGCGACGAAGATCGGGATGGTCGTCACCACGGTCGCCACCTGGATGATGGTGGCGTAATCGAGCGCCCAGTGGAAGGCGAGATAGGTCAGCGAGACGCCGAAGAGCGCGAGAAAGACGAGCCGCGGCCCCTCCTCTCGCAGCGGGGTCAGCATGTCGCGGCTGTCCGAGCGCAGGAGCGCCCAGAGCACCAGCCCCGCGCCGCCGGGGAGATAGCGCCAGACCGAGACCTCGGGCCCCGAGATAGTGGTCGCCTTGGCGACGAATTCCGAGGAGGCGTGGCCGAGCACGCCGACGAAGGCCGCGAGAAAGGCCCAGCGCGCGGGGATGTTCATGCCGCCCCCGCCGCCTCGATCTCCGCGCCGAAGCGCGCGAGGCTCTCGGCGAGGCGCTCCGGGCGCTCCTGCGGCAGCAGGTGGCCGGCATCCGGCCAGTCCTCCCGGCGGGCGTCGGGCAGGGTGGCGTAGAGCCGGTCGACCACCTCGCGGTCGAGGAACACCCGGTCCTCGAGCCCGGTGATGTTGAGCACCGGGAGGGAGAGCGCCGCCCAGTCCGCCGCCCAATCGGTCGTGCCGGCGTTCTGCATCAGGTTCATATGGCCGTGGTCCTCGGGGAGCGGCGCGTAGTCGCCCTTCAGGAAGTTGGGCCGCGCCCTCTGCGCGAACTCGGCGCCGACGAGGAGGGGGAACAGCGCATCGAGGAACAGCCCGACCCCGCCATGGCCCACGAGCCGCGGCATCGCGTCGTTCACCCAGGCGATCCGCGGGCCGATGACGCGCAGCGTGTTGAGCAGCACGAGCCCCTCGGCCCGCGCCCCCCCGAGCACCGCCTTCGCCGCATAGAGCCCGCCGATGGAGAGCCCGACCAGGATCGGCCGCTCCGGCCCCACGCCCTCGAGCAGGCGACGCAGATCCGCGACGATCAGGCTTTCGTCGAGCGCGAGGCCCGGGGAGAAGGGCGACTCCGTCTGCCCGCGGAGATTGTAGGACAGCGTGCCGAAGCCCGCCTCGCGCAAGCGCGGCGCCACGACGGCCTCCCAGGCATCGGTGTTGCCCGTCAGCGCGTTGACGAAGACGAAGCTCGGCGCGCCGGCGCGGGCCGGGGGCGTGTGGAGATGGAAAAGCGCGTTCTCCGCGTCGATCTCGAGAAGGGGCATCGGGTGTCTCTCCTGCTGGCCGCGCGCACTATCCAGAGACCCGCCGCCCCGCGCAAGAGGCCCGCGCCGCTTGTGATGCGGCGCCCCTTCGCGCAATCTGGCGGGACGGCGAGGCGAGGAGGCGATGAACGCGGCGGACATCATGACCTGGATCGACGGGCGCTGGCATATCGGCAATCTGCCGATCCTCGGCGCCGCCGATCACGCGACCTGGCTCGGCTCCCTCGTCTTCGACGGGGCGCGGGCCTTCGAAGGCGTCACCCCCGATCTCGACCGCCATTGCGCCCGCACCAACGAGAGCGCCCGGCGCATGGGTCTCGCGCCGCAGCTCTCCGACGGCGAGCTGACCGAGGTCGCGCTCGAGGGCGTCTCGGAGTTCCCCCCGGGCACCGATCTCTACATCCGCCCGATGATCTGGGCGAAGGGCTGCGGGCACATGATGGTGATGCCGGAGCCCGAGACGACGCAGACGGCGCTCTGCATCGAGGCGCGGCCGATGCCCCCGGGCCCGGTCGGCATCACGCTCACCCGCACCCGCTTCCGCCGGCCGACCATCGAATGCATGCCGACGGACGTGAAGGCCGGCTGCCTCTACCCAAACAACGCGCGGATGCTGCGCGAGGCGCGCGGGCGGGGCTACGACAACGCCCTCGTGCTCGACGCGCTCGGCAATGTCGCCGAAACCGCCACCTCCAACCTCTTCCTCGTGCGCGATGGGGAGGTGTTCACCCCGGTCGCCACCGGCTGCTTCCTCGCAGGGATCACGCGGGCGCGGGTGATCGATCTGTTGCGGGCCGACGGGGTGCGGGTCCACGAGGTCGCGATCCCGCCAGAGGAGGTCGACCGCGCCGAGGAGATCTTCACCACCGGCAACGCGACCAAGGTGATGCCGGTGCTGCGCTACGAGGACCGGGAGCTGCCCTTCGGCCCGATCGCCCGCCGCGCCCGGGCGCTCTATTGGGACTTCGCCCATAGCGGGGGCTGATCCGCCGCTGCCGAGAGCCCGGGCAGGCGCAGGCGCACCCCGCGATCGACCGGCATGCCGGGCGGCGCGATCGCCTTCGACGCCGCGCCCGCGACGAAGGGCATCAGATGGCCGACGAGCGAATCCGCCGGCCCCTCCCCCGGGGCGCGCCGCGCGGGCAGCACGATCGCCTCGTAGGCCGCGCCCCCTTCCGGAAAGAGATGCGTCTCGCGCAGAACGGCGAACGGCGTCGCGGCCCGCACGCAGGCGAGGTGGTTCGCGAGCATCTCCCGCCCGAGCGGCCCCGGCGCATGGGCGCTGAAGCGCTCGCCGAGGAGCGGGCGGCGCAGGAAGTCGCGCAGATGCGGGCCGGCATGGCGGCAGACGAGATCCTCTCCCCTATCCGCGACCTCCCAGCCATAGGCGTAGCCCCGGGAGATGCGCTCGACCGCCGCACAGGTCTCGGCGAAGCCCGGCACCCCGTCCGCCGCGAGGCCGAGCCAGGCGGAGAAGACGTCGCGATTCGGCAGGAACAACAGGCTCTCGACGAAATCCGAGGGCTCCCCGGTCTCTCTCGGGGGTGATCCCGAGGGAGGCCAACTCCCGTCCGATCCCGCAGCCATCTCGCCTCCGACGCGTGACAGGTCTCTGCAGGGCCGGTCCCGGCAGCGCGGCCGGGGGAGACGCGCCCGGCCCGCCGCGACGATCCGCCTCCCCAGCGCAATATCGGCCGGTCGGGCCCGAGGGCAATGCCTGACCTGCGGGGCGGCGTCGCGGCGCTAGACCTGGCCGCGATGCGGCTCAGGCTCTCCGGCGAGGAGGCGCGCGAGCCCGGAGCCGATCCGCTCGGTCCGCCGGCGCGCCTCGGTCTCGCAGAGCCCATCCGGGTCGATCGCGCCGCGGGTGCAGACATCGGCGCAGAGCCCGCAGCCGCCGCAGGCCTCCTCGGTGCCGAGGAGCCGCGGGCGGCGGTCCGCCCCGATCACGATCAGACCGTCGGGACAGACCGCGGCGCAATCTCCGCAGCCGTCGCAGGCCTCCAGGAAATCCCGGGTGGAGAAGCGCCGTGCGAGTTCGACGCCGGGCGGCGCGGGGGGCGGTGGCTCTGGGGAGAGCGACTCGGTCTCGGACATCATTGGGGGCGCGTCCTTCCTCACCGGATCATATCGTTTCCCGTGAGCGTGCAGAATCGGAACGTCGTTCCGCTTTGACCGGAATCAACGCGCCCGAGCTTTCTGTCTGAATGGAAATGGCGCCCGCGACCGGGGGGTCACCGCCCGTGCACCGCCTCGGCGAGGCTGCGCACGAAGGCGAGCACCTCCGCGGGCGATTCGCCCCGGCCCAGCCGCTCGACGATGGCGGAGCCGACGACCACCCCGTCCGCCACCCGCGCGATCTCCGCCGCGCGCTCGGGCGTCTTGACGCCGAAGCCGACGCAGACCGGGAGCCCCGCCGCGGCCTTGATCCGCGCGACCTCCGGCGCGACCGCGGTGGCCTCCGCCGCTCCCGCCCCGGTGATGCCGGTGATCGAGACGTAGTAGACGAAGCCCGAGGTGTTCGCGAGGACGGCCGGAAGGCGCCTGTCGTCGGTCGTCGGCGTGGCGAGGCGGATGAAGTCGATTCCCTTCTCGCGCGCGGGCAGGCAGAGCTCGGCGTCCTCCTCCGGCGGCAGGTCGACGACGATGAGCCCGTCCACCCCGGCCTCCTCCGCCGCGGCGAGGAAGGGGGCGACTCCCATGGAATAGATCGGGTTGTAGTAGCCCATCAGGATGAGCGGCGTCTCGGCATCGCCCGCGCGGAAGGCGCGGGCCATCTCGAGGGTGCGGGCGAGGGTCTGTCCGGCCTTCAGCGCGCGCTGGCCGGCCTGCTGGATCGCCGGGCCGTCGGCCATCGGGTCGGTGAAGGGAATGCCGAGCTCCACGATGTCGACGCCCGCGCCGGGGAGCCCGGCGAGCAGCTCCGCCGAGGTCTCCTGGTCAGGGTCTCCGGCCATCATGTAGGCGACGAAGGCCGCCCGCTTCTCCTCGGCGAGCGCCCGCATCCGCTTCTCGATCCGCGACATGTCTCTCCCCCTCAGAGGCCCCCGGGCGGGGCCGTCGCTCCGTCAGTCCGTCAGGTTGATCCGGCAGGTCGCGCGCGTCGCGTCGGCGGCGTTGCGCGCGAAAACCGAGATATAGGCCGTCTGCCCCGCCGCCAGATTGGCCGCCGCGCCGACGCCAGCCGCGACCAGCGCCTCGCCGGCGAAGAACCCGCATTCGACGCCCACGAAGTCGTAGCCCGAGGCGCAGCGGTCGTGCACCGCCACCACCTGCTCCGGCTGCTGGCCGGGGTTGAAGCGCGCGGTCTCGAGCGCGAGGCAGCCGGGCACGCCCGCCGCGGCGAGCCCCGGGGCCGAGGAAGCCAACGCCCCCGCAAGCGCCGCCGCGCGCCGCATCCCTCAGTCGTCCTTCCGGAAATACTTCTTGTCGCGGGGCTTGCCGTCCCAGCCCTGCTTGCGGGGGGGGCGGTCGTCCCGGTCGCGCCCGCCGCGGTGGTCGTCCCGGTCGCGCCCGCGATGGCCGCGGTCGTCGCCCCGGTGGCCGCGGTCGTCGCCGCGCGGGCCGTGCCCGTGCCCGTGGCCGTGCCCGTGGCGGGGGCCGCGGTCGTCGCGATGGCCGGCGCCATGCCCGCCGCGGTCCTCGCGCGGCTCGGCGCGGGAGAGGAGGAGGGGATCGAAGCTGTCGCGCCCGATCGTGCCGTCGTTGCACCAGACGGTGGAGACGGCGCCGTCCTCGGAGACGGACTCCACCACCATGCGCATGGAGCCCGATTTGAGGATCACGAGATCGCCTACGGAGAAAGTCATCGGCCTTTGGCCCTTTCGCAGCCGGGGGGTAACCCGCCGGTCATGTCATATGCCCCGCCCGGACGGACGGGAACCAGGGGCTATACGCCCCGCGGGCCCCGCCGTCGAGCCCCCGCAGCGCATGGCGGCCATGCAGGGGCTCAGATGTCCTGCCCCAGCGCCTCGGCGACGGTGAAGATGTCCTTGTCGCCGCGCCCGCACATGTTCATCACCATCAGATGGTCGCCGGGCAGATCTGGCGCGATCTTCGCCACATGGGCGAGGGCGTGCGCCGGCTCGAGCGCGGGGATGATCCCCTCGGTCACGCAGGAGAGCTTGAACGCCTCGAGCGCCTCTGCATCGGTCACCGAGACGTACTCGACGCGCTTCATGTCGTGCAGCCAGGCGTGTTCGGGCCCGATGCCGGGATAGTCGAGCCCGGCGGAGATCGAGTGGCCCTCGAGGATCTGCCCGTCGGCGTCCTGCAGGAGATAGGTGCGGTTGCCGTG
>CAZNTX010000052.1:0-28068 GCA_964576075.1 uncultured Limibaculum sp.
GTCATGATCTCGCCGCAGATCGCCACGACGAAGCCCGCCCCGGCCGAGAGCCGCACCTCGCGCACCGGCAAGTCGAAGCCCGTGGGCGCGCCGCGGGCCGTGGGGTCGGTGGTGAAGGAATATTGCGTCTTGGCCATGCAGACCGGCAAATTGCCGTAGCCCGCATCCTCCCACGCCTTGAGCTGGTCGCGCACCTTCTTGTCGGCGACGACGGACTCGGCGCGGTAGATCTCCTTCGCCACCGTCTCGATCTTCTCGAACAGGCCCATCTCGTCGGGATAGAGCGGCGTGTAGGCGGCGCTGCCGCCCTCCACGAGGTCGACGACCTTCTGCGCCATCTCGGCGATCCCCTTGCCGCCCTCGGCCCAGTGCTTGTTGACCACCGCCTCGACGCCCATGGAGGCGCAGTAGTCCTGGATCGCGGCGAGCTCGGCCTCGGTGTCCTTGACGAAATGGTTGATGCCGACGATGAGCGGCACCCCGAACTTCTTCACGTTCTCGATGTGGCGGCCGAGATTGGCGCAGCCCTTCTTCACCGCCTCGACGTTCTCCGCCCCGAGATCGGCCTTGGCGACGCCGCCGTTCATCTTCATCGCCCGCGCCGTCGCGACGATCACGACCGCCTTCGGCGAGAGCCCGGCCTTGCGGCACTTGATGTCGAAGAACTTCTCCGCGCCGAGATCGGCGCCGAAGCCCGCCTCGGTGACGACGTAGTCGGCGAGCTTCAGCGCCGTCGTCGTCGCGATCACCGAGTTGCAGCCATGGGCGATGTTGGCGAAGGGCCCGCCATGGACGAAGGCCGGGTTGTTCTCGAGCGTCTGCACGAGATTGGGCTGCATCGCCTGCTGCAGGAGCACGGTCATCGCCCCGTCCGCCTTGATGTCGCGGCAATAGACCGGCGAGCGGTCGCGCCGGTAGGCCACGATCATGTCCCCGAGCCGGCGCTGCAGATCGGCGAGATCGGTCGCGAGGCAGAGGATCGCCATCACCTCGGAGGCCACCGTGATGTCGAAGCCCGCCTCGGCGGGGAAGCCGTTGGCCACGCCGCCGAGCGAGGTGGTGATCTGGCGCAGCGCCCGGTCGTTCATGTCGAGCACCCGGCGCCAGGCGATGCGGCGCTGGTCGATGCCGAGCTCGTTGCCCCAGTAGATGTGGTTGTCGATCATCGCGGAGAGCAGGTTGTGCGCCGAGGTGATCGCGTGGAAATCGCCGGTGAAGTGGAGGTTCATGTCCTCCATCGGCACCACCTGGGCATAGCCGCCGCCCGCAGCCCCGCCCTTCATCCCGAAATTCGGGCCGAGGGAGGCCTCGCGGATGCAGATGCAGGCCTTCTTGCCGATGTGGTTCAGCCCGTCGCCGAGGCCGACCGTGGTGGTCGTCTTGCCCTCGCCCGCGGGCGTCGGGTTGATCGCGGTGACGAGGATCAGATTGCCGTCCGGATTGCCCTGGATCGACTTGATGTAATCCTCCGAGACCTTCGCCTTGTCGTGGCCGAAGGGCAGGAGATGCTGCGCCGGGATGCCGAGCTTGGCGCCGATCTCCTGGATGGGTTTCTTGTTCGCCTTGCGGGCGATCTCGATGTCCGACATGGGTCGCTCTCCCTCGTCCTCAGGCGCCGAGCTTCGCGCCCGGTTGAATGCCTGCCTCGGCCGCCCATTCCGCGGCCTGGATCTTACCCGCGCCCTGCGGGCGCACCCGTTTGAGCACGATGCGCCCGCCCGAGGACTGCACGGTCACGCCATCTTCCGACACGTTGACGACATCGCCCGGGGTTCCCTCCCCCTCGGCCCGTCGCGCATCGTAGACCTGAATTTCCGATGCGCCATCAGGGCCTTGGAAAGTGGTCCAGGCGCCCGGCTGGGGGTTGCAGCCGCGGATGAGGTTGTAGACCTCGGCCGCCGGGCGCGCCCAGTCGATCTTCGCGTCCGCCTTCTTGCACCAGGATTCGTAGGTCGCCTCCGCCTCGTCCTGCGGCATCCGCGGCGGATTGCCGGAGCGGAAGAGCTCGATCACCTCGAGGGTCGAGTCGATCGCCTGCGGGAAGATCTTCTTGAAATAGACGTCGCCGAGCGTGTCGTCCGGCCCGATCTCGACCTTGCGCTGCAAGAGGATGTCCCCCTCGTCGAGCCCGTCCGTCGGATAGAACCAGGAATAGCCGGTCTCGGTCGCGCCCCAGATGATCGGCCAGTTGATCGAGGATGGCCCCCGGTGCTTCGGCAGCAGCGAGGGGTGGAAGCAAATGGAGCCCATCCGGGGCGCGTCGCGCGCCGCCTCGGGGACGAAGATGATCACATAGGCCATGATCATCAGATCCGCCTCGTGCGATTTCAGCTGCTCCACCACGGCCGGGTCCTTGAAGGAGGCCGGCTGGTGCACCGGCAGCCCCGCCTTCAGCGCCGCCTCCTTGAGCGGGTCCACGGGCCGCCCCTCCTTGTCCGGCGCGCAATAGACGGCGACGACCTCGTCCTCGCCCGTCTCAAGGATCTTCTCGAGCGCCGCCTGCCCGAAGGCTTGGCTCCCCATCACGATCAGTCGCATGTTCTCTCCCCTCCGTTGCTCCCGCCGCGCCGACCGCCGGCGGGCCTCGTCCGTCCCCGGTCAGTGCGGCACCCCGGCGAGCGGGCTCTCCGGCGGGCGGCAGACCTGCGCGCCCCGGTCCCAGCGCCCGCCAGAGGCGTCGCACTCCCGGAACGCCGCCGAGGGCCGGATCTCCGGCACCGCCACCGGCACCACCAGCATCATCAGCGCGCCCACGAGCAGCACCGCGAGCCCCCAGGCCACCGGCCCGTCCCCGCCGGGGTCTCCGCCCGGCCTCATCGCCCTGCCCCGCCCGCCATCGCCGACGCCCGCGCCCAGCCGTCGCTCAACCGCCCGCGGGCTCGGCGAAGTCCCGCACCGCGGCCCGCAGCGGCTCCCAGGTCGAATGGCCGATAGGCCAGCTCGCCTGCGCCTCGTTCCAAGTGTAATAGCCGAACGCCTCGTCCCCCAGACGGCGGCGCTCCCGCGGCACTCTGCGATAGACCCGCGTGATCGTCCCGATCTCGAATTGCGCGGGGCTCGAGGCATGTATGTCGCGCGACCAGCGCCCGGCCGCCGCATTGATCTCCCCGGCCGAGACCGACTGTTGATTGGCCCAGCAGAGCAACACGAAGCGCGAGACCGGCTTGTCCCAGAGCGCGGCGCAGATGTCGCGCCACTCGTCCGCGGTCGCCGAAAGAAAACCATTGTCCGCCGAAGTCATCGCGCTCCCCCCAGATCAGCTTTACCGCCCGGTCGACCAGCACCACCGCCAGCCCGACCGCCATCGCCGCCAGGATCGCCCGCTCCGGCGTGCCGAGGAGCCAGCCCGGCCGAGAGAGCCCGATCCGCCCCGTCAGCTTGCCGAGCGCGATCGCTGTCAGCCCGAGCGAGGCGAGCACCCCGCCCCCGTAAAGCGCCAGGAGCCCGACGAGCACCGGCCCCGGCATCCCCTGATAGACCGCGCCGCCCCCCATCGCGCCCGCCTCAGAGCGCCGCGCCGGAGAGCGGGCTGTCGGTCTCCCGGCAGACCCCCGCCACGCCGTCCCAGACGCCGCCGCCCGCATCGCAAGCGAGATGGCCATCGGACGGCCCGAGCGAGGGCAGGGCCGCCACGGCCCCCGCGAACAGCCCCGCCGCCACGAGCGAGAGCCCGAGCGCCAGGATCCCCCGCCGCCCGCTCACGCCGGCCCCCGCGCGCCGACCGCAGGGCGAGGGCCCCCGGCGGCGCAGCCGACGGCGGCGCGGGCGGGGGTCGATCCCCCGCACGCGACGAGCCCCCGCAAGCTCATTCCGCCGCCTTCGGCAGGGCGCCCACGGCCCCCGAGCCCGCGATCCGGTGCAGGTCCTCGTCGCCGAAGCCGAGCACGTCGCGCAGGATCTCCTCGGTGTGCTCGCCGAGGAGCGGGGAGCGCACCACCTCCACCGGGCTGTCCGACATCTTGATCGGGCAGCCGACCGTCAGATACGGCCCCCGCTCCGGATGGTCGACCTCGACGATCGTCCCCGTCGCCCGCAGCCCCTCGTCCTCGGCGATCTCCTTCATCGAGAGGATCGGGCCGACGGGGATGTTGAGCGGGTTGCAGATCTCCATGACCTCGAACTTCGTCTTGGTCATCGTCCAGGCCTCGATGGCGTCGAACACCTCGTTCAGATGCGGCAGCCGCGCCTCGGGCGTGGCGTAATCGGGGTCGGTCTTCCACTCCGGCTTGCCGATCACGTCGCAGATCTTCTCCCAGACCGCGGCCTGGGTGATGAAATAGGTGTAGGCGTTCGGATCGTCCTCCCAGCCCTTGCATTTGAGGATCCGCCCCGGCTGCCCGCCGCCCGAGTCGTTGCCCGCCCGCGGGGTCGCCTCGCCGAAGGGCACGCCCTCGCCGAACTGCGAATACTCCTTGAGCGGCCCCGCCGCGAGGCGCTGCTGGTCGCGCAGCTTCACCCGGCAGAGATTGAGCACGCCGTCCTGCATCGGCGCCAGCACCTTCTGCCCGCGCCCGGTCTTCTCGCGCTGGAAGAGCGCCGCGACGATGCCGAGGGCGAGATGCAGCCCGGTCCCCGAATCGCCGATCTGCGCGCCGGTGACGAGCGGCGGCCCGTCGCGGAAGCCCGTGGTCGAGGCCGCCCCGCCGGCGCATTGCGCGACGTTCTCGTAGACCTTGCAGTCCTCGTATTTGCCCGGGCCGAAGCCCTTGACCGAGGCCATGATCATCCGCGGGTTGATCTCCTGGATCCGCTCCCAGCCGAAGCCCATCCGGTCGAGCGCGCCCGGGGCGAAGTTCTCCACCAGCACGTCGCAGGACTCGATCAGCCGGCGCAGGACCTCCTTGCCCTCCTCGGTCTTGGTGTCGAGGGTGATCGAGCGCTTGTTGTGGTTCAGCATGGTGAAATAGAGGCTGTCCGCCCCCGGCTTGTCGACGAGCTGCTTGCGGGTCGCGTCGCCGACGCCGGGGCGCTCGACCTTGATCACGTCGGCGCCGAACCAGGCGAGGAGCTGGGTGCAGGTCGGGCCCGACTGCACATGGGTGAAATCGAGGATGCGAACGCCGTCGAGGGCTTTCATGGGTGTCTCCTTGGTCGGTCGTGTCGGGGCGTCAGAAGCTGACGCCGGCATAGAGCAGATCGAAGTCGAGCGCGAGATCGGCGCTCTCGAGGGCGAGGCCGGCATCGAGATCGGCCGCCCGGCGCCGCCACCCGTCGCCCGCGCGGAAGACGAACGCCTCCGCCCGCACGGACTGGATCGCGAGATACTCCACGAGCCCCGGGATCGCCTGGTAGCGCAGGAGCTTCTCGCCGAGATCGACCCGCTCGGTCGAGGGCGAAAGCACCTCGGCGATCAGTCTCGGGCGCTCCTTCCAGCCGGGCGCGTCGTCGGCCGGGTCGCAGCAGAGCATCACGTCGGGGTAGAAGAAGTTGTCCGCGGTCGCGGTGCGGATGCGCAGCTTCATGCCCTGCTGGAACACCCGGCAGGGCCCGCGGACGCCGTGGAGCGCGGCGGCGAGGTTCATCGCCACGAGATTGTGCGCCTCCGTCCCCCCAACCATCGCATAGGCCACGCCCTCGACGAGCTCGTGACGCTCGCCGGTGCGGGCCTCGAGGGCGAGGTAGTCGTCCCAGTCGCCGACCGGGACGGCCTCCGCGATCACGCCCATCCGCGCCTCACTTGTACATCGTCTGCGCCTTGGTGCCGGGCGCATACTCGTTGGGGTCGATCCAGACATTGACCACGGCGCAGCGCCCGGTCTTGGCGATCGCCTCGCGGGCGCGCTGCAGCGCCGGGCCGATCTGGTCCGCCTCGCGCACCTCCTCGCCATAGCCGCCGATCATCTCGCCGAACTTGGAGAACTCCACATCGCCGAGCTTGTTGCCGATGTCGCCGCGGTTCTCGCCGTATTTCGCGATCTGGCCGTAGCGGATCTGGTTCATCGCCGAGTTGTTGCCGATCACCGCGAGGAAGGGCGCGCCGAAGCGCTGGGAGACCTCCATGTCGAAGGCGGTCATGCCGAAGGAGCCGTCGCCGTAGAGGCACATCACCTCCTTCTCGGGATGGGCCATCTTCGCGGCCATCGCGAAGCCGGTGCCGACGCCGAGCGAGCCGAGCGCGCCCGGGTCCATCCACTGCCCCGGGCCCCGCGGGCGCACGGCCTGGGCGGAGATCGTCACCACATCGCCGCCGTCGCCGATATAGATCGTGTCCTCCCGCAGGAACTCGTTGATCTCCCAGGCCAGCCGGTAGGGGTGGATCGGCGAGCGGTCGGAGGTGAAGAGCGGCATCAGCTTCTCGAGCGCCACGGCCTCGGCCTCGCGCAGCTTCTCCATCCACTGGCCGCGGAGCTGCTTCTTGCCGGCATCCATCCGCGCCGAGGCCGCATCCACCACCGCGGAGAGATTGGCGCCCATATGGCCGGGCAGGCCGAGATCGATGTCGCGGTTCTTGCCGACGGTCTTGTAGTCGAGATCCAACTGCACGAGCGTCAGCTTGTCGGAGATGCGCTTGCCGTAGCCCATGCGGAAGTCGAAGGGCGTGCCGACGATCAGCAGAACGTCCGCCTTTTGGAAGGCGAGGCGGCGGGTGCGGTCGAAGTGATGCGGGTCGCCCGGGGGGAGCATGCCGCGGGCCGCGCCGTTCATGTAGCAGGGAATGTCGAGCGCGCGGCAGAAGGCGATCGCCTCGTCCGCAGAGCCCGAGGCCCAGACCTGCTGGCCGAAGAGGACCGCCGGGCGCTCGGACTTCACCAGGATGTCCGCGAGCGCCTCGATGTCGCGCGCGTCGGCCATCATCCGGTTGGAGGCGCGGTACTTCCCGGGCTCGGGGATGCGCGCCTTCTCGAGCGGGATCTCGGCGTCGAGGATGTCGCGCGGGATCTCCAGATAGGCCGGCCCGTAGGCCCCCGCGAAGCACTCCCGCGCGGCCATCGAGACCATGTCGGCGATGCGGTCGGTCGAGAACACGCCGCTCGCGAATTTGGTGATCGGCGTCATCATGTCGACATGGGGCAGATCCTGCAGGCTCCCCATCTTGTGCTGGGTGAGCGAGGACTGCCCGCCGATATGCAGCACCGGGCTCTCGGAGCGGAGCGCCGTGGCGATGCCGGTGACGGCGTTGGTGCAGCCCGGGCCGGCGGTCGTCACCACGCAGCCGAGCTTGCCGGTCTGGCGGGCATAGCCGTCGGCGGCGTGGGCGGCGGTCTGCTCGTGGCGGACGTCGACGATCTTGATGCCCTCGTCGATGCAGCCGTCGTAGATGTCGATGATGTGCCCGCCGCAGAGGGTGAAGATCGTGTCCACCCCCTCGGCCTTCAGGGCCTTGGCGACGAGGCGGCCGCCGGAGACGATCCCCTCCTCGGTGCTCTTCTTGGCCAGCGTGTCGTGCGCGGTCTCGGAAATGGCGGCCATGGTCTGTCCTCCCAATGTTTGGCGGGGTCAGGCCCCGGGTTGGCGGGCGTCGGGCTCGGCGGCGTCGGCGATGGAGCGCCAGGTCGTCGCGATGTAGTCGTGCAGCCGCATGGTGTGCTCGCGCACGAGCCGGCTCGCAAGATCGGCCTCGCGCGCCTCGATCGCCTCGATGATCTCCGTGTGGTCGACCACCGAGCGCCCGGCGCGGGCGCGATCGGCCGTCGCGCGCCGGCGCACGGCCTTGAGATGCATGAACAGCCGCTCGGCGTTTTCCTCCAGCATCCGGCATTTCGAGAGGCGCAGGATGCAGAGATGGAACTCGATGTTCGCCTCGGAATACTCGTTGATCTTCGCGCGCGCCTTCTCGGTGGTGTAGCGGGTGCCGATCTCGCGCAGCTCGGCGATCTCGGCGTCGGAGGCGCGTTCGCAGGCGAGCCGCGCCGCCATGCTCTCGAGCGCCGCCCAGACGACGATCATCTCGAGGATCTCCGCGGAGGATTTCCGGTTGATGAACACCCCGCGGCGCGGGCGGATCGAGACGAAGCCTTCCTGCTCGAGGCGCATGATCGCCTCGCGGATCGGCGTGCGGGAGATGCCGAGCTGGTCGGCGAGGCCGCGCTCGTCGAGACGGAGATTCGTCTCCGGGTCGTAGATGTCGAGATCCATGATCGAGCGCTTGAGGACGCCGTAGATATGCTCCTTCAGGCTGAAGGCGCTGTCGATCGGCTCTAGCTTGAGCGTGGTGCGCATCGCCTGGCGGGCCTCCCTCCCGCGTGGTCTTTGGTGGTATACCATAAACCACGGGGCCGCAGCATCAAGGGGGTTTCGCGCGGCGCCCCGCCCGGCCGGGCCCGCCCGCGAGAGGTCTGGCCGAGGGCCGCCCCCATGGTGCAGTCTGCCCCGAAGCACGAGACAGACAGGGGAGCGCAAGCGCCATGCCGATCACCACCCTCAAAGCCGCCGCCAAGACGCCCGAGACCGGCAGCGACGAGACCCGCGAGACCGTCGAGCGCATGCTCCGCGAGATCGAGGCCGGCGGCGAGGAGACCGCCCTCGCCTATGCCAGAAAGCTCGACGGCTGGGAGGGCTCGCCGGTGGTCGAGCGCGCCCAGATCGAGGCGGCGGCCGAGGAGGTGCCGGAGCGGCTGAAGGACGACATCCGCTTCGCGCTCGACCGGGTGCGCCGCTTCGCCGAGGCGCAGAAGGGCTCGATCTCCGAGTTCGAGACCGAGCTCTCCCCGGGGCTCTGGGCCGGGCAGAAGCTCATCCCGCTCGACACCGCGGGCGCCTACGTCCCCGGCGGGCGCTACGCCCATGTCGCCTCGGCGGTGATGTCGGTCGCCACCGCGAAGGTCGCGGGTGTCGAGCACGTCGTCGCCTGCACCCCGCCGCACAAGGGCCGGCCGAACCCCGCGATCCTCTACACCATGGACCTCGCGGGGGCGGACACGGTGCTCGCGCTCGGCGGCGTGCAGGGCGTCGCGGCGATGGCCTTCGGCCTCTTCACCGGGCGGCCCGCGCGCATCCTGGTCGGCCCCGGCAACCGCTTCGTCGCCGAGGCCAAGCGCGCGCTCTTCGGGCGCTGCGGGATCGACCTCTTCGCCGGGCCGACCGAGATCGCCGTCATCGCCGACGAGACCGCCGATCCGCAGATCGTCGCCGAGGACCTCGTCTCCCAGGCCGAGCACGGGCCGGACAGCCCGGCCTGGCTGATCTCCACCTCCCGCGCGCTGGCCGAGGACGTCGCCGCCCGGATGGACGGGCTGATCGCCGCCCTGCCCGAGACCGCGCAGAAGGCCGCCGAGGCCGCCTGGCGCGACTATGGCGAGATCCTGGTGGCCGACACCCGCGAGGAGGCGGCGGAGGCCTCCGACGTCTACGCCGCGGAGCATCTCGAGGTCCACGCCGCCGATCTCGACTGGTGGGTCGCCCGGCTCCGGAACTACGGCTCGCTCTTCGTCGGAGAGGAGACGACCGTGACCTTCGGCGACAAATGCTCCGGCACCAACCACATCCTCCCCACCAAACGCGCGGGAACCTATACGGGGGGGCTCTCGGTCCACAAATTCATGAAGGTGGTCACCACGCAGCGCATGACCCGCGAGGCGGTGCGCGAGGTCGGTCAGGTGGCGGCGCGCATCTCCCGGCTCGAGGGGATGGAGGCCCATGCCCGGGCCGCCGATGCCCGCCTGCGCAAATATTTCCCCGGGGAGAATTTCGACACCGGAGTCGCCTGATGGGCGATCGCGTGATGGGGGATCGCGGGATGGCCGGCCTCTTCGACCTCGCGGGACGCACGGCGCTCGTCACCGGCGGGGGCTCCGGCCTCGGCCGGGCGATCGCCCATGCGCTGTCGGAGGCGGGCGCGCGGCTCGTCCTCGTCGGCCGGCGCGAGAGCAAGCTGACGGAGGCGCTCGGCGGGCGGCCGGGGGTGGCGCTCGCCGCCGATCTGGCGGCGCCCGGGGGGCCGGCGCGGGTGGCCGAGCTCTGCTCCGGCATGGGGGCGAGCCCGGACATCCTGGTCAACGCCGCCGGCCTCAACCCCCGCGAGCCCGCCGACAGCATCGGCGAGGCCGCCTGGGACGAGACGCTCCGCATCAACCTCACCGTCCCCTTCCAGCTCGCCCAGGCCCTCGTGCCGGCGATGAAGGCGCGCGGCTGGGGGCGGATCGTCAACCTCGCCTCGCTGCAATCGGTGCGCGCCATGCCGAACGGGATCGCCTATGGCGCGGCCAAGGGCGGCGTCGCGCAGCTCACCCGGGCGATGGCGGAGGCCTGGTCGCCGCAGGGGATCACCGCCAACGCCCTCGCCCCCGGCTTCTTCCCGACCGAGCTGACCGCCCCCGTCTTCGCCGACGAGGCGAAGGCCGCGGCGCTCGCCGCTCAGACCTGCCTCGGGCGCAACGGCCGGCTCGAGGACATCGCGGGCCCCGCCGTCTTTCTCGCCTCCGAGGCGAGCGGCTACGTCACCGGGCAGGTGCTCTTCGTCGACGGCGGCTTCACGGCGAAATAGGCGTGCCGATCCGGGCGATCCGGGCGCCGGCGATGCGCGCGAGCGCGTCGGGCGCGATGGCGAAGACCGCATCCGGCGCGCCGGCGGCGGCCCAGACGAGGGGATAGGCGGTCAGCGTCTCGTCGAGCCAGGCCGCGATGGGGGCGAGATGGCCCACGGGCGCCACCCCGCCGATGGCGAAACCCGTGCGCCGGCGGACCTCCTTGGCGTCCGCCTGCAGGAGCGCCTCGGCCGCCCCCTCGGGGTCGACCCGGTTGGCCCCGGAGACGAGGAGGAGGCGCAGCTCTCCCGTCTCCGCACCCTCGAAGACCAGCGACTTGACGATCTGGGCCGGCCCGCAGCCGCAGGCCTCCGCCGCCGCCTCGGCGGTGTGGGTGGAGGCGGGCATGCGCAGCACCTCCGTCTCCACGCCAGCGGCGGCGAGGGCCGCCTCCACCCGGGCCACGCTCTTCGACATCCGCCCCCCTCAGCGCGGCCAGTCCTCGTCGTTCGCCCGGTTCGTCACCGGCTGCTCGTCGTAGAGCGTCGGCGCGATGAAGGTGAGGTCCGAGAAGAAGCCGAACTCGATCTCCGGGTCGGGGGTGATCACCGCCTCCTCGATCACGCTGGGCTGGGCGATGGCCTGGGGCACGTTCTCGATCCCCTGCCCCGGGCCGGTCAGGATCGGCGGCAGGAGCGCCGCGACGGTGACCGCGCTCATGGCGGTGTCGAAGCCGCCCTGCCCGTCGGAGATCTCGTAGACGAAGGCCACGCTTTCGGAGGAGAAGCCGAGGCCCGAGAACTCCCCGCTCGGATCGAAGACGAGCGCGCCCTCCGAGGTTAGCCGGAAGACGCCGCCCCCCGCCGCCGGAACCGCCGAGCCCGGCGAAAGCGCCTGCCCGTCGACCGCGACGATGGTGAGGAGATCGCCCTCCACATCGCTGTCGTTGCCGAGGACCGGGAGCGTCACCGGCGCGTCGCCGCGGGTCTCCGAGGCCGGGTCGTCGCGGGCGACGGGGGGGTCGTTGATCCCCTCGACGGCGATGCCGAGGCGCACCTCCGCCGTCTCCCCCGCCCCGTCGGCGACGGCGACGTTCACCGCGAAGACAGCGGACTCGCCCCCGCCGAGGCGCTGGAAGCTCTCCTCCGGCACGAAGACGAGCGTGCCGTCCTCGGCGAGGAGCAGCCGCCCGCCGCCCGCGAGCGCCACGCTCTCCCCGGGCGCGACCGTCTGCCCCTCGATGGAGACGACGGTGAGCCGGTCGGAGAGGTCGGGGTCGTTGGCCACGGTGGCGGGGTCGAACAGGCCCGAGGCCGCATCCTCGGTGAGCGCGAGGCTGCCCTCCCCGCCCATCGGCGCATCGTTGGCGCCGGCGATGCGGATGAGGAGTTCGGCCATGGTCTCCGCCCCCTCGCTGTCGGCGAGGGTGAGGGTGACGGGGACCTCCGCCGTCTCGCCGACGCCGAGGCCGTCGAAATCGGTGCCCGGATCGAAGACGAGATCGCCCTCGGGGGTAACGGTGAGCCGACCGCCCGCCCCGATCGCGACGGTGTCTCCAGGCGCGACCGGCGTGCCGTCGACGGCGACGAGGGTGACCGCGTCCATCTCCGGATCGACGACGATGTCGCCCGGCATGATCCCCGGCGTCGGCTGGTTCTCCGGCGTGTCGATCTCGACGACGCCGCCGCCCGTGCCGCCGCCGCCGCCATCCGGCGGGATCACGACGGGGCTGTCGTTGAGCCCGGTGACGGTGACGGTGACCGGCGTCGAGACCGCATCCCCCATCCCGTCGTCGAGCCCGACGAGGAGGGTGAAGCTCCGGCTCTCCCCCGCGCGCAGGCTCTGGAAGCCGTCCTGCGGGTCGAAGACGAGGTTCCCCTCGGCATCGACGAAGAGCCGCCCGCCGCCGAGATCGAGCGCCTCGCCCGCGGGCCGCCCGTCCAGCGTGACGATGGCGAAGGCGTTCATCTCGGGGTCCGAGGCGAGGCTGTCCGGCGCGAGGGCGGCGGAGATCATGTCCTCGTCGGTGAGGATGAGCCCCGGCTGCCCGATGCCGCCCGAGCCCGTGACGGTGATCGTCACCTGCCCGCTCGCCATCCCCATGAAGGGGTCGGAGACGGTGACCGGGACCGTGACGGTGCGGCTCTCCTCAGCGCCGAGATCGGCGAAGGCGTCCTGCGGGTCGAAGACGAGGCGGCCGTCGGCATCGAGGAACACGACGCCCCCGCCCGGGACCGGGACCGGGCCCGTCGCCGGCTGCCCGGCGATCTCGGTGAAGGCGAGCGCGTCCATGTCCGGATCGGTGCCGATCGCCTCCGGCGCGAGGCTCGGCGAGAGGCTGCCGCGGGAGGTGGTGAGGCTCGCATCCATGCCGGAGGGCAGGTCGTTGGCGCCGAGAATCTCGATGGCGAGCGTGCCCGTCGAGGTGCCGTCGAAGGGGTCGGTGAGGGTGACGGGGACGGTGAGGGTCCGCGTCTCGCCCTCCATCAGCCCCTCGAAGGCGCCGTCGGGCTCGAAGACGAGGGCGCCGGTCGCGTCCACCACGAGCCGCCCGCCGCCCGCGAGCGCGATCTCCGCGCCGGGGGCCACCGGCTGGCCGTCGATCTCGGCGACGGCGAGGGCGTCCATGTCCGGATCGGTGGCGAGCGCGCCGGGGCCGAGGGGGTCGGAGGCAGCATCCTCCCGCGCCGGCAGCAAGCCCATCGGCGCGCCGGGCAGGTCGTTGAGCCCGCCGATGCGGATGGTGACCTCGGTGGTGTCGGCGAGCCCCTGGGCGTCGGCGAGGGTGAGCGTCACGGTCTCGGTGAACTCGGCCCCCTGCATGAGGCCCTGGAAGTCCCCGCCCGGATCGAAGACGAGGTTGCCCGCGGCATCGACGAAGAGCCGCCCGCCGCCGGCGAGCGCGACGCCCTCGGGCCCCGGCGCCACCCCGTCGATCGCGGCGACGGTGAGCCCCGAGGTCCCCGGATCGCCGGAGAGCGCGTCGGGCGCGAGGGGGGCGGAGGCCATGTCCTCCGTCGCCTCGAGGGTGCCGGGGATCAGCACGAGCCCGCCCGCGCCGCCGCCCACGCCGTCGACGCTGATGGTGAGCGGCAAGCTCGCCATGCCCATCGCCGGGTCCTCGACGGTGATCTCCACGGTGAAGCTCCGCCCGGCCCCCTCGGCGAGGTCGTCGAAGGCGCCAGCGGGGTCGAAGGTGACGGTGCCGTCCGCCCCCACCTCGAGGAAGCCGCCCTCGGGCAGCGCGATGCGGTCCCCCGGCGCGACCGGCGCGCCGCCGACGGAGACGAGGGCGAGCGCCTGCATCTCCGGGTCCGTGAACAGCCCGGTGGCCGAGAGCGGGGCCGAGGGCGCGTCCTCGCGGGTCGCGATGGCGCCGGCCATGCCGCTCGGCAGGTCGTTGACCCCGGCGACGGTGACGGTGAGCGCGGCCTCGGCCGTCGCCCCGGCCGCATCGGCGATGGTGACCGGGACCGAGATCTCCCTCAGGTCGCCCGGGGCGAGGCCCTCGAAGGCGCCCTCAGGATCGAAGGAGAGCGTCCCGTCCTGCCCGACGACGAGCGCGCCGCCCTCGGCGAGGGCCACCCGCGCGCCCGGAGAGACCGGCTCGCCGCCCAGCAGCACGAAGGACAGCGCGTCCATCTCCACATCGGTCGCGAGCGCTTCCGGGACGAGTGCGCCGGCCACCGTGTCCTCGTCGGCGGCGAGCGTCGCGTCCATGCCGACGGGGGCGTCGTTGAGCCCGGTCACGGTGACGGTCAGCGTCGCGTCCCCCGCGAGCCCGCCCGGATCGGCGACGGTCACCGGAACCGCGATCTGCCGGCTCTCGCCGAGCCCCAGGTCGTCGAAGCCGCCCGCGGGGTCGAAGCTCAGCCGCCCGTCGGCGCCGACCACGATGCGCCCGCCCTCCACCTCGATCTCCGAGCCCGGCGCGACCGCCTGCCCGGCGATGCGCTCGAAGGCGAGGGCGTCCATCTCGGGATCGGTGCCGAGCGCCTCGGCGCCGATGGTCGGCGAGGCCATGTCCTCGTCGGTGGAGAGGAGCGCGTCCATCGCCATCGGCGCGTCGTTGAGGCCGGTGACGGTGACCGCGAGGCTGCCCGCGCCGATATCCCCGCCCGCGTCGACCACCTCGACGGGGACGGCGAAGTTCGCCGTCTCGCCCACCTGGAGCGCCTGGAACGCGTCGCCCGGCTCGAAGACGAGGGTGCCGTCGGGCAGCAGGGTGAAGGTGCCCCCCTGCGGGCCGGGGACGCTGCCGCCGAGGGCGATCTGCTGGCCGCCGATGCTCTGCACCACCACCGGATCGCCCTCGGGATCGGTCACGAAGAGCGAGATGTCGAGCGGGTCGGAGGCCATGTCCTCGTCGGTCGCGATCGCCGGCGCGCCGAGCACGGGGGCGCCCTGGCAATCCGGGTTGGTCAGCGCGCAGTCGTTCACCTGGTGGATCGCGGCGAAGACGAAGCCGGGCCCGGCGGTGACCTCTCGGGCCGCGGCATCGGCGGTCTCGCCCCCGATGGTGCCGTAGACCTCGAGCGTAGCCACATTGTCGATGCGCAGCGCGTCGAGCACGGCGCCGGTGCCGCCCACGCCGCGGACCAGCGGGTCGGGCGCGGCGCCGTTGGTGTTCTCCATCAGGAAATCGCCGCCGATGTCGATCACCGTGGTGCCGGCGGAGGCGAGGATCGCGCTGCCGTCGGTGACGCCGGGCGCGAGGGTGACGGTGTCTTGCGCCTCGAAGCGGAGCTCGGAGAAGGGGCGCAGGGTGGGCGGGGCGGTCGAGCCGTCGACCCCGAGCCGACCGGTGACGTCGATGTCGAAGGTGAGCGGGCCGCCGAGTTCCAGCGCGTAGGAGGTGCCCCCGACATTGCCGCCGAGCACGTCGCCCGCGATCCGCAGATCGCCGCCGTCCGCGATCAGCCGCAGCCGCTCGAGGGCGAAGCCCGCGCCGGGGTCGAGATCGCCGACATCGAGGATGGAGCCCACGATGTTGAGGGTCGGAACGTCCGCGATGAGGGCGCGGACCTCCGCCTCGCTCAAATCGCCGCCGACGCCGACGCTCCCGCCCCCGGCGAGATCGACGGTCGCCTCCTCGGCGCCGAAGCTCGCCGAGGGGGCGATGTCGGGCCGGGGCGCATCGAGCACGATCGCGGTGTCGAGGAAATTGGGGAACGGGCCCGGATCGGTCGCGGTGAGGGTGACGCCAGGGCCGACGGTCAGGATGTCGGAGGCGTCGATCCGGATGCGGTCGGCGGTCAGCGAGGCGGTCACCGCCACGTCGGAGAAGCGGACCCCGCCGTCGAGGAAGATCGTGCCGCCGGCATCGAGGGGCGCGGAGACGGTGGTGAGCGAGGCCTCCGCGTCGATGTCGGTCGCGATGCCGAGCCCGGCGGAGACGAGGCTGTCGCCGTCGATCGTCGCCGCCGCCTCGCCCGCGACGGTGACGCCGTCGGCGACGGTGACGGGGATGCCCGCGGTGAGCTGTGCCGGGCCGTCGGGGGAGACCACCGAGAGCCCGCCCGCGATGTCCGCCACGGTGGCCGCGTCGAGCGCCGCGAAGCGCGCGCCCGCGGTGCCGTCCACCGCGACCGTGTCGGCGAGGAAGGTGTCGGCCGCGGTGACCTCGGCCGCGCCAGCCGTCGCGTCGACATCGAGCGGGCCGATATCGGCCAGGCCCGGCGCGACGGTCGCGTTGGCGCCGGAGACGGTGACCGCGCCGCCGGAGAAGAGATCCGCGGTCACCGTTGCGTCGCCCGCCGCTGCGACCGTGATGGTGGTGGCGGCGTCGAGGATGCCGGAGACGTCGATCCCGCCCGACTGCGAGGCGAGCGCGATGGCGTCGCCGGTGCTCTCGAGCCGGGTGGAGACCGTGAGGGGGTCGTCGGAGTCGATGCGGATCTCGCCGTCGGCGAGGATGTCGCCGAAGGGGAATTCGACCGTGCGCCCGTAGATCTCCACCGAGCCGACGATTCCCGGATCGGTGCCCGCGGTGATGTTGCCGTTGATGATGGTCGTGCGGCCGGCGAGGAACCCCGGGCTGTTGATCGAGACGTCGCCGCCCGCCTCGATGGCGCGGCCGATCTCGACCGTCGAGCCGGGCCCGAGCGTCTCGATCGTCACCGAGCCGCCTGCGAGCAGGGTGTTGCCCCCGGCGCCGAGGAGACTGAAGAGGGTGCTGTTCTCGAGGCCGAGCACGTCGATGTCGCCCCCGGCCTGGAGCCCGGCGAAGCCCGCGACGGTGGCGGTGTCGCTGAAGCGGATGTCGATGGTCTCCGCCTGCAGGCCGCTGCCGAAATCCCGCTCGATGGCGAGCACGTCCGCCTCGATGCTCAACGTCCCGCCCGCGGTGATCGAATCGTTGAGAATGGTGACGGCGTTCGGCTCGCTCTCCAACAGGCCGATGATCACGTCGCCGGTGGCGGAGATCGCCGCGGTGTCGGTGTCGTCCGGCGCGCCGATGGTGAGGGTGGCGCCGCCATAGACCGCGACCTCGCCGCCGTCGCCGGGGGCTGTCCCTGCGGTCAGCGAGCCGGTGACGAGGGTCGTCGAATCGATGCCGAAGAAGCCGCCCATGCCGTCGGGGCGGGCGGGGTCGATGTCGATCTCGCGCCCGGCGGCGATGTCGGCGCCCGAGACGATGGCGCCGTCGTCGGCGGTGGTGGTGAGGAACAGCGTGTCGGCCACGGTGAAGACCGAGCCGGTGCCGGTGACGACCTGGTTGACCGCCTCGATCTCCGAAACCCCGGCGCCGGTGATGTCGAGGGCGACGGGGGAGATGTTGGCGGTGTCGGTCGCCTCGACGTCGAGGGTGCCCGCCTCGATGGCGCTCGAGACCATGTCCACCGTCGCCGCGGCGGCGAAGAACGTCCCGCCCGCACGGATGTTGCCGGCAATGTCGAGATCGGTCGCCGCGATGTCGAGATCGCTCCCGGCGTCGAGCGCGCTCTCGATGTCCACGTCGCCGCCCGCGATGTCGATGTCGCCCCCGGCGGAGACGGTGCCCGCAGGGCCGGCGCCGAAGCGCTCGTAGTCCTCCGTCAGGCCGGGCACGGGGCCCGCGGGCTGCGCGCCGATGAAGACGCGCCCGTCGTCGAGCCCGCCCGGACCGGTCGCGGTGACGACGAGAGTGCCGGCCGCGTTCACGTCGCCGTAGATCTCGACGTTCTGGCCGGTGACGGTCAGGTCGCCCGCCGTCGAGACGATGGTGTTCGCGAGGGCGCCGCCGAGGACCGTGGCCTGAGAGATGTCGCCGCCCGCGTCGATCACGGTCTCGGCGCCGCCGACGAGGGCGGCGCTCTCCAGGAAGAGCGCGTTCGTGGCGTCGATGGTGACGGTGCCCGAGCCGCTCGTCACGTCGCCGGCGACGAGGACGCGGTCGCCGGTCAGCGTCACGTCCGCCGAGGCGGCGGCGATCCCGCCGGCGGTGCCGAAGACGCTGACCCCATCGGCCTCGAGGATGATCACGCCGGCCTCGATGCGGGGAGCGTCGAGGGTGACGGGGCCGGGGCCGTCGACCGCGAGCACCGTGTCGATCAGAATCTCCTCGGTCGCGTCGATATCGACGCGGCCAGAGACCGGGATCGGCGCGCGCGGATCCTCGGGGTCGGAGAACGGCTCCTGGTTGTTGATGCGGACGACGCCGCCGGAGAGGATCAGGTCGCCGCCGAGCGCGGTCGCGAAATCCGCGTCGACGAGGATGTCGCCGGTGCCGGCGTCGAAATCGAGCGCCCCGTCGACGTCGAAGACGACATTGCCGCCCGATTGGTCGATCTCGATCGGGATCGCGGTGCCGGGCGTCCGCGGGCCCACCACGAGATCGCCGGCGAGGGTGAGGTCGAAGGACGCCTCGCCGGGCTGCAGGGTGAAGCCCGTGTCGGTGTCGACGAGAATGTCGCCGCCGACGGTCAGCGGCTCGGGCTCGAAGTTCACCTGGCCGACCGCGTCGATCGTGATGTCGCCGGCCACCGAGCCGCCGAAGCTCGAGAGCTCGACGAAATCGCCCGAGACGATGTCGAGCGCGCCGACATCGCCGAGATCGGAGACGACGACCCGCCCGCCGTCGAGCGTCAGGGTGCCGTCGACATCCATCGTGTCGAAGACGCGCAAGAGATCGCTCGCGGTCAGCGTGGCGTCGCCCGCGGTGGTGACGGGCTCGCGGATCGTCACGTCGAGACTGGTGGCCTCGAAGCCCTGGGCCGCGTCGACGGCGCCGGCGACCTCCGCCTCGACGGTCGGCGCGAGGATCAGCGTGCCGGGCATCGAGAACGCGGTGTCGACGAGGGCGATACCGGTGGTCTCGAACACCGCCTGCCCGGTGACGCCGGAGAGGAGGCCGACGTCGAAGAGCGCAGGCCCGGAGGCGCCGGTCAGCGTCACGTCGTCGGTGCGGAGCAGAAACTCGGTCGGCACGGAGATCGAATCGGGGGCCACGGTGGTCGGCCCCGTGCCGCCGTCGACGACGAAATCGAGCCCGACCGCGACGGTGAAGGGCTCGACCCCGGTCTTCTGCATCAGAAGGCCCGACCCCGCCGCGTTGATCGTCAGGCTGCGGCCGATGTCGAAGGTGGTGGCGACGCCGTCGGGGGTGATGTTGACCCCGCTGCCCCCGGCATTCAGCGTCACGTCCTGGACGGTCTGCAGCAGGCGGGGGGTGAAGATCAGCTCGGTCCCGCCGGTGACGGTGAGGTTGCGGGCGAAGAGGTCGGTGCCGCCGTTGGGGACGACCTGGGCGGTCTGCCCCTCGAGGAACACGTCGCCCTCGCTGTCGATGTCGCGCACCAGGAGCCCGCCATCGGCGAAGATGTCGATCACGCTGCGCTCGCCGAGGCCGCGGATCTGCTGGTTGGCGGCGACGCCGCTCGCACTGTCGATGTCGATCGCCGCGCGCAGGCCGTTGGAGACCGCCTGGATCCCGGCATTGAGGGCGACGCCGTTCACCGCGATCACCCGGAATTCGGAGATCCGGGTATCGGCCGTCACCGTGACCGGCTGGCCGACGGTCACCGATCCGTTGACCGACTCGAGCAGCACCACCCCGTCGGTCACGTCGATCGGAGCGTTGACGACGACATCGCCCCCGAGCGCCTGCGCCGTCAGCGCCTTGCCGGTGGGCAACGCGCTGCCGTCGACGGTGACGGGCGAGTTGAAGAAGACGTTGGCGGTCGCCTGAAGGAACACGTCGCCCGCCACTGCGGCGATGGCGGCGGGGGAGACGAAGGCGTCCTCGCCCCCGGCGCCCGGGTCGGAGAAGAGGATGCGGCCGTCGTCGAGGACGTTGGGGTCGTCGGCCCCGGGCGGCGGGCTCTGGACGAAGATGTCCTCCGGGTCGAACAGCAAGAGCCCGTAGGCGCCGCCGACCGAGGAGAGGTCCGCCGTTCCCTGGAAGCCGAGCGCGCCGCGGGAGGAGATGTCGATGAAGCCGCCGTCGCCGGTCTCGCCGCGGGCCGCGGCGCTCGCATGGCCCTCGAAGATCGTGGCCTCCTCGGACCAGAAATCGATGCGCCCGGCGGTGCCGCGCTCGGTCGAATCGGCCGCCAGGACGGCGCCGCGCGCGACGCCGATCCGCTTCGGCGGGAGCGGCGATGTCCGCGGCCCGATCTCGATCCGCCCGCCGCCTTCGGGGGCCGAGACGTCGATCCGCGCGGCGGAGCCGAGCGCCACCGTCTCGGCGTTGACGACCACCTCGCCGCCGGCCGCGCCGCGCCGGGCCGTCACCTCTCCGGCGATGCGCGCCATGTCGCCGCCGGTGATGACGATCTCGCCGTCGATCTCGGCCATGCCGGTCGCCTCGACGATGCCGCCGATCTCGACGAGGCTCTCGCGCACCCCCTCTGCCTGCGCCGCGGTGAGGCGCACGGCGCCGCCCTCGGCGCGGATCGTGCCGTCGTTGACGAGTTCCAGCGTCTCGGCGGCCTCCGGGTCGACCACCACCTGCAAGAGCCCGTCGCCCTCGAGATCGACGGCGAAGCCGGTGGCCGCAGCGAGGTCGACGCCGCCTCGGGAGACGATCTCGCCATGGTTCTCGACGATGGGGGCGACGAAGGCCACCCCCCCCTCGCCCGCACGGATGCGCCCCTCGTTGACCACCGCGCCCATGCCGGGCTCGCCGCGGAAACGGTCCTCCGCCGCGGCGAAGTCGGTCTCCTCGATCCTCGCGGTGGTGGCGAGCAGCCCGCCGACATCGACGGTCGCCTCGCGCCCGAACACCACGCCGTGGCGGTTCTGGATCCAGACCTGCCCGTTCGCCTCGAGCGCGCCGCGGATCTCAGAGGGCCGGGCGCTGCGCACCGTGTTGAGCGCGACCGAGGAGGTGGAGGGCTGGCGGAAGCGCACCCGCTCGCCGGGCGCGATGTCGAAGCTCTCCCAGGAGAGGCTCGCGCGGGGGGTGTCCTGGCGGATCACCGTCTCCGCGCCCTGGCGCTGGATCGCCGCCTGGCCGTGGAGCACCCGCGCGCCCTCCGGCCCTGCGAGCGCCGCGCCCATCGGCAGCGCCGCCAGCCCGCCGAGACCGATCAGCCCCGTGACCCCGCGGGCGAGTCCGCGCGCCCTCCGCCTTGCTGCGGCCATGTCGACATCCCCTTCTGAGGCTCCGGCGGGACCCGCCGGGTGGCAGGATAGCACGCGACCGCGGCGGCGAAACACGATTCCCGCGCGGGCGCCGTCCTGGGCGACACGGAACTGTCGCACCCCTGTCGCCATGCGGAAACCGAGCCGGAGGATGGTAGTCTGCCGACATCCGACAGCGCCATTCCCGGGGGATATCCATGAGCACCGAGATTCGCGTGGCCTCGTTCAACGCCTCGCTGAACCGCTCCGAGGCGGGCCAACTGGTCGAGGACCTCTCGACGCCCGACGATCCGCAGGCGCAGGCCGTCGCCGAAATCGTCCAGCGCATCGATGCCGACGTGATCCTGATCAACGAGTTCGACTTCGACGCCGAGGGCGAGGCGGCCGATCTCTTCCGGCTCAACTACCTCCAGATCGGCCAGAACGGCGCCGATCCGGTCGAGTATCCCTTCGTCTACGTCGCCCCCTCCAACACCGGCCTGCAATCGGGCTTCGACCTCGACAACGACGGCGAGATCGGGGGCCCGAACGATGCCTGGGGCTTCGGCCTCTTCGAGGGCCAGTTCGCCTTCGCGGTCTTCTCGAAATACGAGATCGACACCGAGAACATCCGCAGCTTCCAGGAGTTCCGCTGGGCCGACATGCCGGGCGCGCTGCTCTTCGACGACACCGGCCGCCCGCTCTACGACCCCGAGGCGCCCTTCGACCCCGAGACCCCCGACGACCCCGCGACGAGCTACTACACCGAGGAGGAGGCGCTCGCCCGCCGGCTCTCGGCCAAGAACCACGTCGACCTTCCGGTGATCGTCGAGGGCGAGACGGTGCACATCCTCGCCGCGCACCCCACCCCCCCGGTGTTCGACGGGATCGAGGACCGCAACGGCAAGCTCAACCACGACGAGATCCGCTTCTGGACGGACTACGTCGCCGGCGCGCGCTACATCTACGACGACCAGGGCCGGGAGGGCGGCCTCGCCCCCGGCGAGCGCTTCGTCATCCTCGGCGACTACAACGCCGACCCCTTCGACGGCGACTCCGTCCCCGGCGCGGCCGACCAGTTCTTCGAGAGCCCGCTGATCCTCGGCTCCGCCACCGACCCCGCGATCACGCCCGCGAGCGTCGGCGGGCGGGAGCAGTCGGCGCTGCAGGGGGGGCTCAACGCCACCTCCGAGGGCGACCCCGCCTTCGACACCGCCGATTTCGGCCCCGACACCACCGTGCCAAATCTCCGGGTCGACTATGCGCTGCCCTCCGTCGCGGGCTTCGAGTATCTCGACGGCGGGGTGTTCTGGCCGGGCACCACCGATCCGCTGTTCGAACTGACCGGCACCTTCCCCTTCCCCTCCTCGGACCACCGCGCGGTCTATGTCGATCTCGCGATCACCGATCAGGGCACGCCGGCGGACCCCGACCGGGTCGACGTCGCGGGGCTCGACTTCGCCGGCATCGCCGAGATCGCCTCGGGCACCGAGGTGGACGGCACGGTCCTCGGCGGGCTCTCCGGCCTCGTCTACGACCCCGCCCGCGGGATCTATCTCGCCGTCTCCGACGACCGGGGCAGCGAGGGCGAGGACGGCGCGGTCCTCTCCTCCCCCCGCCTCTACGAGATCGCCATCGACACCGCCGGCGAGACGCTCTCCGAGGCCGATATCGAGGTGCTGCGCGCGATCGAGCTCACGACCGTCGACGGCGACCCGCTCCTCGGGCTGAGCCCCGATCTCGAGGGCATCGCGCTCGCCGCCAACGGCAATCTGCTGCTCTCCTCGGAGCGCGACCTGAACGGCGACCCGGCGATCTACGAGGCGACCGCGGAGGGCGTGCTGCTCGCCGCCGCCCCGGTCGACGCCAAGTTCCTGCCGAACGCGCAGGGCACCCGCGGCGTGCTCGACAATCTCGGTTTCGAGAGCCTGACGATCTCGCCCGACGGCGCGACGCTCTACACCGCGACCGAGGGCGGGCTCGCCCAGGACGGCGGGCGCGCGACGCTCGACGCCCCGGCCTTCGCCCGCGTCGTCCAATACGACCTGACGACCGGCACCGCGGCGGCCGAATACGTCTACCCCGTCGACCCGATCGCCGTCCCCCCCGAGCCCGCCGGCGCCTACGCCGATTCGGGCCTCGTCGAGCTCCTCGCCCTCGACAACCAGGGCACGCTGATCGCCCTCGAGCGGTCCTTCTCCATCGGCGCCGAGGACCGGGGCTATACCGGCAAGCTCTATCTCACGACCACCCAGGGCGCGACGGACGTCTCCGGCGTCGCGGCGCTGCCGCGTGCGGAGGAGGACGGCGAGGTGGAGGCCCTCGTCGACGAGGTGCTGCAGAAGGAGCTCCTCGTCGATCTCGCCGAGTTCGACATCGCCGTGGACAATGTGGAGGGCCTCGCCCTCGGCCCCGTGAACGCCGACGGCACCGTGCCGCTCATGGTGGTCTCCGACGACAACTTCTCCGCCTTCGGCCCCCAGGCCACCCAGTTCCTGCGGATCGACCTCTCGCTCGAGGAGTTCCCGACGCTCGCCGCGGCGCTCGAGACGCCCTCGGAGCTGCGCTATCCCGGCCCCGAGCCCATCGTCATCGCCCATCGCGGCCAGTCGGCCGACCGGCCCGAGCACACCCTCGCCGCCTACGAGCTCGCCATCGAATCGGGCGCCGACTTCATCGAGCCCGATCTCGTGACCACCGCCGACGGCCATCTGATCGCGCGCCACGAGCCCTTCCTCGCCACCGTCGAGACCGATGCCGAGGGCAACATCGTCTTCGATGCGGACGGCGCGCCCATCGTCACCTTCGCCACCACCGACGTCGCCGAGCACGCGCAATTCGCCGACCGGCTGACGGTCAAGGAGCTGATCCCGGGCTTCCAGACGGTCGCGGGCTGGTTCGCCGAGGACTTCACGCTCGCGGAGATCAAGGAGCTCCGCGCCGTCGAGGACCAGCCGGATCTGCGGCCCCAGTCCGCCGCCTTCGACGGGCAGTTCGAGATCCCGACGCTCGAGGAGATCGTCGCCCTCGTCCAGGAGATCGAGGACGAGACCGGCCGCGAGATCGGCCTCTATCCCGAGACCAAGGAGCCCAATTTCTTCGCCGATTTCGGCCGCTTCCAGAACGAGGACGCGAACGGCGACGGGGCGCTCGACGACGGCGAGGACCTGAACGGCAACGGCCGGCTCGACCAGGTGAACGGCGGCGCCCTCATCGACCTCGACACCTCGCAGATCCTCGTCGACACCCTCGTCGAGACGGGCTTCACCGACCCGGAGCGCGTCTTCATCCAGTCCTTCGCGGTGGAGAACCTGATCCGGCTCGAGGACGAGATCCTGCCCGCCGCGGGGATCGACCTGCCGCTCGTCCAGCTCACCTCCGGCAATCTCGCCCTGCCGACGGTCGACATCGCCTACAATTTCGGCCTGCTCGGCCTCGAAGGGGGCGATCCGTCGGTCTATGCGCCGCTCGGCGATCTCGTCGGGCCGGAGACGACCTATGCCGATCTCGTCTCGCCCGCGGGCCTCGCCGCCATCGCGGAGGCCTATGCCGAGGGGGTCGGCCCCTCGCTCTCGACGATCTTCACCGAGGAGGGCGGGACCGCCCCGCTCGTCTCGGACGCGCAGGCGGCGGGCCTCCTCGTCCATGCCTACACCCATCGCGACGAGGAGGAGATCCCGGGGCCGGACGGCGCCCCGCTCTCGCCCGAGGCCTATTTCGCCGCGATCCTCGAGACCGGCGTCGACGGCGTCTTCACCGACAATCCGGACACCGGGCGCTCCGCCGTCGACGCGGTCTGGGGCGCGGAAGGCCCCGACCCGGACGACCCGGCGATCTGGCTGAACCCCGAAGACCCCGGCCAGAGCCTCGTCGTCACCGCGATGAAGGAGGGCGGGCTGCGCAGCTACGACCTCGAGGGACGGGAGCTCTTCCGCCTCGAGCCGGACGGCATCCGCTACAACAACGTGGACATCGCCTACGATGTCCCCATCGGCGGCGCGCCGACGGACCTCGCCGTGGTCTCCGACCGCGCCAACGACACGCTCGCCTTCTTCGAGATCGCCGCCGACGGGACGCTGACCGACGTCACCTCCGAGACGGCCAATCTCGACACGATCTTCGGCGTCGACGACGGGGAGGCGACCGCCTACGGCCTCGCGACCTACAAGAGCCTCGAGGACGGCACCCACTACGCCTTCGTCACGCAAGCCGACGGCAACCTGATCGCCCAGCTCGAGCTCTTCGCCGCCCCCGACGGCGCCGCTGCGGCGCGCGTGGTGCGCACCCTCGAGCTGCCCGTCGAAGAGGGCGCGGAGCCGGCCGACTACCAGTCAGAGGGCATCGCGGTCGACCGCGAGCTCGGCCGGGTCTATGTCTCGGTCGAAGAGGAGATCGGCCTCGTCGCCTTCGAGGCGGAGCCCGATGCCGGCGACGAGATCGAGGTGATCGCCCCGATCGACGCACCCTATTTCGCCCCGGATCTCGAAGGCGTCGCGATCCTCTACGGCGAGGACGGCGAAGGCTCGATCCTCGTCTCCTCTCAGGGGAACGCGAGCTTCGTCGCCTTCGACCGGCTGACCGGGGAGTATCAGGGCCGGGCCTTCCTCGGCGCGGGCGCGGTCGACGGGGTGCAGGAGTCCGACGGGCTCGACATCCTGACGACGCCCCTCGGCGCGGCCTTCCCCTCGGGCCTGCTCGTCACGCAGGACGGTAACAACGAGCCGCAGGCGGTGTTCGGCGATCCCGAGGACGGGGAGATCCAGAACTTCGACGTCAACTTCAAATACACCGACCTCTCGGTTCTCGTCGAGGCGCTCGGCCTCGCGGCCCCCGATGCGGAGTTCGACCCGCGCGCCGTTGAGCCGGGGCTGCGGCTCGAGGAGGAGGCCTCGCTCGAGCTCGGCACCGGCGGCACGCTGCGCGCCGAGACGGTGACGGTCGAGGCCGCCTCCGGCGCGGCGGCGCTCGGGGTGGAGGGGCCGGGCTTCGCCCTCGCCCCGGCCGAGGGGGGGGCGGCGACGCGGCTCCTCTCGCTCGACACGCTCGTCTTCTCGGACGGGACGGCGACGCTCCGCGAGACGGCGAGCTTCGCCGCGATGGCGGTCGGCTACGACATCGCCTTCGGCCGGCTCTACGACCTGCCCGGCGCGGGCTTCTGGGGCGCGCTGATCGAGGCCGGAACGATCGACGTCGAGACCTTCGCCGACGCGCTCCTGGCCTCGACGGAGTTCGCGCTCCTCAACGGCGAGGCACTCGAGGACGCGGTCCTCCTCGACCTCCTGCTCGGCAATTTCGACGGGGACGTGACGGCGGCCGAGCGGGCGCAGTATCTGGCCGAACTCGAAAGCGGGGCGGCGAGCCGGGCCGAGGTGCTCGCCGATCTGATCGCGGCGGGCCAGGCGGAGGCGGATTACGAGGCGCTCTTCGGCGAGGGGGTGCTGGCCTTCGCCTGAGCGCCGGTCCCATGGGGGCCGCCCGGGCCGCGTCCGGAGGCCCCACCCACCCAGGAGAGGGCGGCGCCGGCCGGACCGTGCGCGCGGCCCACAGGCCTCCGGACGCGGCCCGGGCTCGCGGTCGCGCCTCGCTCAGACCTCCTCGGGCTCCCAGGGGACGAGGGCGAGGGCCTGGCCGCCGAGGCGCTCGAAGGCGCGCTGGCGGCAGGTGAAGGCGAGGATCTGCAGCGTCTCGACCTGGGCGGCGAGGACGGTGAACATCGCCTCGATGCGGTCGTCGTCGGAGAAGACGAGGGCGTCGTCGAGGATCACCGGGGGCGCCGCGCCGCCGCGCGCCAGGAGCCGGGCGAAGGCGAGGCGGGTGAGGATGGCGATCTGCTCGCGGGTGCCGCCGGAGAGGCGCGAGACGGGTTCGGGGCGGCCGCCGCGGGCGATCGTCTCCGGGGCGAGGCTGTCCTCGGCGAAGCCGATCTCCGCCTCGCCGTAGACGAGGGTGAGGAGCGGGCGGAGTTCGCGCTCCAGGGGGGCGAAGTAGCGCGCTCGGGCCTCGCCCTCGGCGGCGGCGAGGGCGTCAGCGAGGCGGCGGAGCGCGGCGCGCTCGGCGGCGACGCGGTCGCGGCGGAGGGCGGCGGCCTCGGCACGCTCGCGGGCGGCCTCGGCCTCGGAGGCGATGCCCTCGGCGGCGAAGACCGCCAGGCGGGCCTCGGCGGCGGCGATCTCGGTCTCGACCTCGGCGCGGGCCTTGCGGCGGTTCTCGAGCGCGGTCTCGAGGCGGCGGCGCTTGGCGGCGGCGAGGGCGGGGTCGACGGCCTCCGCGGTGCGGCGGGTCTCCAGGGCGCGGGCGCCCCGGAGCGCCGCCTCCGCCGCCGCGAGGGCGGCCTCGGCGGCGGCGCGGCGGGGCTCGCGCTCCGCCTCGGGGCCGGCGCGCTCGGCGGCGCTCTCGGCACGGGCGGCGGCCTCGGCACGGGCGGCACGGGCCTCGGCACGGGCGGCGACGGCGCGGTCGGCGGCGTCGCGGGCGGTCTCGAGAGCGGCGCAGGCGGCGGCATGGGCGCGCTCGGCGGCGGCGAGATCGGCCTCGGCCTCCGCGAGGGCCGCCTCGGCCGAGGCCGGGGGGGCTGGATCCGGAGCATCCGGACCGCTCTGGGGCGCGGGGGCCTCGTCGGTCGGCGGGCCGACCTCCTCGGCGGCAGCGGCCGCAGGCGCCTCCGGCGCCGGGAGGGCCGCGAGGGCGGCTTCGAGGGCGGCGATCCCGTCCGGGGCGAGCGCATCGCGCCGGGCCGTGGCCGCGGCGGCCTCCGATTCGGCGGTCCGGCGCGCCTCCAAGGCGGTGCGGGCGGCGGCGAGATCGCGGAGCCCGCGGGCGGCGAGGGCGCTGGCGAGCGCGCTCCGGGCCGCATCGCGGGACGCCTCGGCGTCGGCGCCGGTCTCGCCGGGGGCGATGCGGAGCCGTCCGACGCCGGCGATCGCCACCTCCGCCGGGCCGTCGAGGGGGACGGCTGCGTCCTCGGCGAGCGGCACGCCGTCGAGGGTGACGGCGGCCTCGGCGCCCGGCATGCGGGAGAAGGCGAGCTGCGTGCGCCCGGCGGCGAGGGCGGCCTCGGCGGCGGCGAGGCGGGCGGCGCGGCGCTCGATCTCGGCGAGGGCGGCGGCGTCGATGGGCGCCT
>CAZNTX010000053.1:0-27685 GCA_964576075.1 uncultured Limibaculum sp.
TCACCGACCGTTTCCTGCCCGACAAGGCGATCGACCTGATGGACGAGGCCGCCTCGCGCCTGCGCATGGAGGTGGACAGCAAGCCCGAGGAGCTCGACGCCCTCGACCGCGACATCATCCAGAAGAAGATCGAGGCCGAGGCGCTCAAGAAGGAGGAGGATCAGGCCTCCCGCGAGCGCCTCGCCAAGCTCGAGGGCGAGCTCGCCGATCTCGAGCAGGAGGCGGCGGCGCTCACCGCCCGCTGGCAGGCGGAGAAAGACAAGCTCGGCCAGGCGCGCGAGCTCAAGGAGAGCCTCGACGAGGCCCGCTCCCAGCTCGACATCGCCAAGCGCCAGGGCGATCTCGCGCGGGCGGGCGAGCTCTCCTACGGCGTCATCCCCGATCTCGAGCGCCGCCTCGCCGCGGCCGAGGAGGCGGAGAAGGGCGCGCTGATGGTCGAGGAGGCGGTGACGCCCGAGCACATCGCCGGCGTCGTCAGCCGCTGGACCGGCGTGCCCGTCGACAAGATGCTCGAGGGCGAGCGCGACAAGCTGCTCAAGATGGAGGAGGTGATCGGCGCCCGCGTCATCGGCCAGGAGACCGCCGTGCGCGCCGTCTCGAACGCCGTGCGCCGCGCCCGCGCCGGGCTCTCGGACCCGAACCGCCCGATGGGCTCGTTCCTCTTCCTCGGCCCCACCGGCGTCGGCAAGACGGAGCTGACCAAAGCGCTCGCCGAATTCCTGTTCGACGACGACGCCGCGATGGTCCGCATCGACATGTCGGAGTTCATGGAGAAGCACTCGGTCAGCCGGCTGATCGGCGCGCCCCCGGGTTATGTCGGCTACGAGGAGGGCGGGAAGCTCACCGAAGCGGTGCGCCGCCGGCCCTATCAGGTCGTGCTCTTCGACGAGATCGAGAAGGCCCACGGGGACGTCTTCAACGTCCTTCTCCAGGTCCTCGACGAGGGCCGGCTGACGGACGGGCACGGGCGGACGGTGGATTTCCGCAACACGCTGATCATCCTCACCTCGAATCTCGGCGCCGAGTTCCTCTCCGCCCTGCCGGACGGCGCCCGCGCCTCGGCCGCGGAGCCGCAGGTGATGGAGGTGGTGCGCAGCCACTTCCGGCCGGAGTTCCTCAACCGCCTCGACGAGATCATCCTCTTCGAGCGGCTCTCGCGGGGCCATATGGCCGGGATCGTCGAGATCCAGCTCGCCGATCTGCAGCGCCGGCTCGAGCCGCGGAAGATCCATCTCGAGCTCGACGACAGCGCGACCGGCTGGCTCGCGGACAAGGGCTACGACCCGGTCTACGGCGCCCGCCCGCTCAAGCGGGTGATCCAGAAGGCGCTGCAGGACCCGCTCGCCGAGCTTCTGCTGGCCGGGCGGATCAAGGACGGGGAGACGATCTCCGTCACCGCGGGGCCCGACGGCCTCGTCCTCGGCGACTACCAGGCGACCGGGGAGAGCGGCGCGGACGCCACCGTCCACTGATCCGGGGAGGGGGCGGTGCGCCGCCCCCGACCGCTCAGAAATCCGGCGTCAGGTCGAGATCGGTCTCGGTCACGCCGGGGGAGAGCGCCGCATTGGTCGCGTCGACCACCGTGAGCACGCCGTTCTCGTAGATCGCGTAGACCACCGCGATGCCCACCAGCAGCACGGTGGCCGTCAGCGCCACCCAATCGAGAGTCACGGCGCCGTCCTCGCGTCGGAGCAGCCGACATATCAGTCCAAGGCCGAAATCCATGCGGCCCCCTTTCGCAATTCAAACCACGCCCAGATCGAACGCCCAATCATTTCAATACCGATTATTCGGGCGGTTGTGGGGCAACCGAAGGTTGCGCGACGGAATGTCTCGACAGCCGTGTCCCATCGGCCGCGGATGCGACATGCCAACGCGGGACTTTCCTTCGCCGCCCGGACGGTTATCGTCACACGCGTGCGCGGCGGGGCCCCGTCGCGGAGGCAGAGAACAGAGAGGCGAGCGATGACGAAGTTCGGCCTGAGCCAGCCCGTCAAGCGGATCGAGGATTCGCGGTTCCTGACCGGCCACGGCCGGTATGTGGACGATCTCGCGCCGAAGGGCGCGCTCCATGCGGTCTTCGTCCGCGCCCCGCTCGCTCATGCGGATCTGGGCGCGGTGAACACCGAGGCGGCCAAGGAGGTCCCCGGCGTGCTGCTGGTGCTGACGGCGGCCGATCTCGAGGGGCGCGTGGTCAACGATCTCCCCGGCGCGCGCATCCAGAACCGCGACGGCTCGCTCTCCAAGCGCCCGAAGCGCCCGCTGCTCGTGGCCGACCGGGTGCGCCATCTCGGCGAGGCCGTGGCGATAATCGTCGCCGAGACCGCCGCAGCGGCGAAGGACGCCGCCGATCTCGTGGAGGTCGAGTACGAGGCGCTCCCCGCCGTGACCGACGGTGTCGCCGCGCTCGAGGAGGGCGCGCCGGGCCTCCACGAGAAGGCGCCCGGCAATCTCTGCTACGACTGGGGCATCGGCGACGAGGCCGCGACCGACGCGGCCCTCGCGGCGGCGCACCGGACCGTCGAGCTCTCCCTGGTCAACAACCGGGTCGTCGCCAACCCGATGGAGACCCGCGCCTGCCTCGCGGAGTGGGCCGACGACCACCTGACGCTCACCTATAACGGCCAGGGCGTCTGGGACCTCAAATCCGACCTCGCCAAGGCGCTCGGCATCGAGACGAGCCAGGTGAGCGTGCGCACCCCCGATGTGGGCGGGGGCTTCGGCATGAAGGGCTTCACCTATCCCGAACATCTCCTCTGCGCCGAGGCCGCGCGGCGCCTCTCCCGGCCCGTGCGCTGGCTCGCCGAGCGCTCCGAGGGCTTCCAGACCGACGCGGCCGGGCGCGACCAGACCACCCGGGCAGTCGCGGGCTTCGACGCGCAGAACCGCCTCGTCGCCCTCAAATTCGAGACGGTCTCCAATCTCGGCGCCTATTGCTCGGGCTACGGGGTCTATATCGCCTCCGACCTCGCCGCCCGGGTGCTGACCGGCGTCTACGACATCCAGACGGCCTTCTTCGGGGTGAGGGGCAGCTTCACCAACACCTGCCCGGTGGATGCCTATCGCGGGGCGGGGCGGCCCGAGGCGCAGTATCAGCTCGAGCGGCTGATGGACAAATCGGCCCGCGAGCTCGGCATCGACCAGGCGGAACTGCGCCGGATCAACTTCATCAAGCCGGATCAGTTCCCCTATAGCACCATCGTCGGCGAGACCTACGATGTGGGCGATTTCGACAAGGTGCTGACCCGCGCGCTCGCGGAGGCCGACTATGCCGGCTTCCCCGCCCGCCGGGCCGAGAGCGAGAGGGCCGGCAAATACCGCGGCATCGGGCTCTGCTACTACATCGAGTCGATCCTCGGCGACCCGTCCGAGACCGCCAAGATCGAGTTCACCGAGGATGGCGGGATCGACCTTCTCGTCGGCACCCAGTCGAACGGGCAGGGGCACGAGACGGTCTATGCCCAGTTCCTGCACGAGCGCACCGGGCTCCCCTTCGACAAAATCCGCGTCGTCCAGGGCGATTCGGACCGCATCGCCAAGGGCGGCGGCACCGGCGGTTCGCGCTCGGTGACGATGCAGGGCACGGCGATCAACGGCGCGGGCGACGACCTGATCGAGAAGATGAAGCCGCTCGCCGAGGAGGAGCTCGAGGTCTCCGGCGCCGATCTCGTCTGGGACGCGGGTGCCTGGCGCGTCGCGGGCACCGACAAGTCGGTCGACCTCTACCGGCTCGCGGAGAAGGCCCGCACCTCCGGCCGCACCGAGTTCCTCGTGCAGGAGACGACCACCACCGTCCCAGGCCGCTCCTTCCCCAATGGCTGCCATATCGCCGAGGTGGAGGTCGATGCCGAGACCGGCGTCACCGAATGCGTGAAATACACCGTGGTCGACGATTTCGGCATCCTCATGAACCCGATGCTCGCCGAGGGGCAGGTGCATGGCGGCGTCGCGCAGGGGATCGGGCAGGCGATCACCGAGCATGTGGTGTTCGACGAGGAGGGCCAGCTCCTCTCCGCGACCTTCATGGACTATGCGATGCCGCGGGCGGACGACGTGCCCTGGGTCGAATTCCGCCACGAGGGAACGCCCTCGACCGCGAACCCCATCGGCATGAAGGGCTGCGGCGAGGCCGGCACCGTCGGCGCGCTCGCCGCCGTCACCAACGCCGCGCTCGACGCGCTCTGGGACCGCGGCGTGCGCCAGGTGGACATGCCGATGACGCCGCTGCGCGTCTGGTCCTGGCTCGAGGGCGCCAAGACCGCGGCGGAGTGAGCGCGAGGGCGGCCCGCGCGGCCGCCCGTTTCTCTGGCCCCGCGGGGCTGCATTGGCTATGTCCGGGGCGGCAGACGAGTCGCGAGCGGGGGCGGGCATGCAGAAGATCCAGACCCAGGGCGTCCACCACATCACCTTCAACGGGGCGGACCGGCAGACCTCGATCGACTTCTGGGAGGGCGTGCTCGGCATGCCGCTCGTCTTCGAGCAGCCCAATCTCGACGCGGAGCAGATCACCCATCTCTATTTCGACCCGGGCGATGGGCGCCTCGTCACCGTCTTCACCGAGGAGAGCCGCAAGCGCGGGGGCCGGGTGGTCGATCAGGTCGGCTCGGTCCACCACGTCGCCTTCACCGTCAGCCTCGCCACCTGGCGCCAGGCGCTGGAGCGACTCAAGGAGGCGGAGATCCCGAATTCCGGGCCGGTGGACCGCGGCTTCATGCATTCGCTCTATTTCCGCGAGCCCTGCGGCCAGCTCCTCGAGCTCGCCTGCTACAAGTTCGAGCCGCCGGCGGGCTCGACCCATGCCGAGGTGCTCCGCCTCGCCCACGATCTGCGCATCATGCGCGGGGCCAAGAACATCGAGGAGGTCGATCTCGCCGACGCCATCGAGGCGATCACCGCGCGCCGCGGCCTCAGCCTGAACGCCGAGGACTGATCACGCACCTAAAGGTTGATTGCGCGCTGCGGAAACGCCCGGTATTCAACACCCCAGAGTTGAGCAACCCAAGGGGTGTCGCCATGACCCGACTGCTGTCCGCCGCCGTCCTCTCCTTCGCGATGGCGCTCGCGCCCGTTGCGGAGCCCCGCGCCGAGGAGCACGATCCGCAGGTGCTGCGCGTCGCGCTCCTGCCAGATCAGGACCCGCTCACCGTCATCTGGGTGAACAAGCCGCTCGCCGCCTATCTCGAGGAGCGCCTCGGCCGGCCGGTCGAGCTCATCGTGCCCGACGACTACGACGCGGTGATCCAGGCGATGACCGACGGCGAGGTGGAGCTCGCCTATTTCGGGCCCGCCGCCTACACCATGGCCCGCGAGCGGGCCGCCGCGGGCGAGGCCGGCTTCGGCGTCGAGCCCTTCGCCGCGCGGCTGCGCGACGGGGCGGCCACCTACGAGTCGGTGATCATCGCGGGCGCGGGGACCGACTTCCAGGAGATCGCCGATATGGAGGGCGCGGACATCACCATCGCCTATGGCGACCCGGCCTCCACCTCGAGCCATCTCGCGCCGAAATTCACCCTGATGCGCGCCGGCGTGACCGACCCGGAGGACTACGAGACGGTCCATCTCGGCAAGCACGATCTCGTCGCCGCCGCGGTCGCGGCCGGGGAGCATCCGGCGGGCGCGCTCAGCCGGCCGATCCTCGAGCGGCTGATCCGCACGGGCGAGCTCGACGCGGCGAAGATCCGGGTGCTCGGCTATTCCGACCCGCTGCCGCAATACCCGTGGGCGCTGCGCGACGACCTCGCCCAGGCGCTGCAGGCGGAATTGCGGGAGTCGTTCTACCGCCTCCAGCACGGCGACCCGCAGAGCGAGGCGGTGTTGCGCCCCTTCGGCGCCGAGGGCTTCGCGGCCATGGGCGACGAGGACTACGAGATCATCCGCGCGATTCGCGACGAGCTGAACTGAGCCCCCGCCTCAGCGGTTCTCGAGACGCGCGAGGATCGCCTCGAGGCGGGCGATCGAGCCCTGCACGCGGAGGCGGTCCTCTTCGCCGAGGGCCGCAGCGGTCTCCGCGGTCTCCGGCGCGGCCTCGACGGTGGCGGGCGGCGCCTCGCCCTCCGCCTGCATCCGCGCCCTGAGGGCGGCGAGCCGCTCCGGCGCGTCCTCGGGCAGGCCCTCCCCGGCGAGCGGCGCGAGCTCGCCCGCCTCGATCCGCCCCCGTGTGGCCACCGCGCGCACGCCCTGTTCGCGGAGCACCTTCTGAACGCCCTTGATGGTCAGCCCGTCGTCGTAGAGCAACGCCTTGATCCCGCGCAGGAGCGCCACATGATCGGGCCGGTAGAGCCGGCGCCCGCCATTGCGCTTCATCGGCTTGACCTGCGCGAAGCGGGTCTCCCAGAACCGCAGGACGTGCTGGGGAACGCCCAGATCGTCGGCCACCTCGGAGATGGTGCGGAACGCCTCGGCCGACTTGCGCGGAGCGGGCCGGCCGCGGGCGGGAGGGGCCATCAGTCCTCGCCCTCCGCCTCGACGTCGTGGCCGTTCCCGTTGTTCACGCGCTCCTTCATGATGTGCGAGGGGCGGAAGACGAGCACCCGGCGCGGGCCGATCGGCACCTCCTCCCCGGTCTTGGGGTTTCGCCCCATGCGCGGGCCCTTCTGGCGGACGGTGAAGGTGCCGAAGGAGGAGATCTTGACGTTCTCGCCGCGGACGAGTGCGTCGGAGATGCGGCCGAGAATGGTCTCCACGAGCTCGGCCGACTCGCTCCGCGAGAGGCCCACCTCGCGATAGACCGCCTCGCTCAGATCGGCGCGCGTCGCCGTGTTCCCGGCCATGCCGAAGCCCTCCCTCAACCGAAGCTGTGCGTCACCCTTTTCCCGAAAGCTAATGGAATCGCGGAAAAAGAGTCAATCGCGAGAAGGGCCTGGGAGGGTGCACGATCACCAGCGAAGGAGCGCCGAGCCCCAGGCGAGCCCGCCGCCGATGCCCTCCATCAGCAGCAGATCGCCCGGCTTGATGCGCCCGTCGGCCACCGCGGTGGAGAGCGCCAGCGGGATCGAGGCGGCGGAGGTGTTGCCGTGGTCCTGCACCGTGACCACCACCTTGTTCATCGGCAGACCCGCCTTCTTCGCCGTGCTCTCGATGATGCGCAGATTGGCCTGGTGCGGCACCAGCCAGTCGATCTCGGCGAAGGAGACGCCGGCCTTCGCGACCACCTCCTCGGCGACCTCGGCGAGCTTGACGACGGCGTGGCGGAAAACCTCGCGCCCCTCCATCTGCAGCACGCCCGCCTGGCCCGTGGTCGACGGCCCGCCCGAGACGTAGAGGATGCGGTTGTGCGCGCCGTCCGAATGGAGGCAGGTGGCGAGCACCCCGCGATCGGCGGCCGAGCCAGGGCCCGAGCCCGTGCCCTCGGTCGCCTCGAGGATCACCGCGCCCGCCCCGTCGCCGAAGAGGACGCAGGTCGCGCGGTCGTCCCAGTCGAGGATGCGCGAGAAGGTCTCGGCCCCGATCACCATCACCCGCCGGGCCTGGCCGGAGAGAATCATCCCGTTGGCGGTCGCGAGCGCGTAGATGAAGCCGGCGCAGACCGCCTGCAGATCGAAGGCGAAGCCGTTCGCCATGCCGATCCCGTATTGCACCCGGGTCGCGGTGGAGGGGAAGGTCTGGTCCGGCGTCGCGGTGGCGACCACGAGGGCGTCGAGCTCGGTCGCCGGGATGCCGGCATTGTCGAGGGCGGCGCGGGCGGCGGCGATGGCGAGGTCGGAGGTCTTCTCCCCCTCGGCCGCGACATGGCGGCGGCGGATGCCGGTGCGGGTGCGGATCCAGTCGTCGGAGGTGTCGATCCGGGCGGCGAGCTCCTCGTTCGTCACGACGCGCGCGGGAAGGTAATGGCCGCACCCGATCGCCCGCGCTCGCACCACGCCCATGCCCGTCACGCTCCTGCCTCGCCCGCCACGGGCCCATCGGTGCCGCTGATATCGAGCTTCCCGAGTTGCGACGCAACCCGTTCGCTGAAGTCCGACTCCGCCATGCGGGCGGCGAGCTCGAGCGCGGAGGCGAGCCCCACCGCATCCGCCGCCCCGTGCGACTTGACCACCGCGCCGCCGAGCCCGAGGAACACGCCCCCGTTGACCCGCCGCGGGTCGATGCGCTTGCGCAGCCTCTGGATCGAGGTGATCGCGAAGAGCGAGGCGAAGCGCGAGGCCCAGGAGAACTTGAACGCCTCGCGCAGCGCCATCCGGATGAAGCCCGCGGTGCCCTCCGCGGTCTTGAGCGCGACATTGCCCGTGAACCCGTCGGTGACGATGACGTCCGCGCGGTCGCCCGAGAGGTCCGAGCCCTCGACGAAGCCCGCATAGGAGAACCGCCCCGTGCGCGCGGCCGCCGCCTCGATGAGCCGCGCCGCCTCGCGCAGATGCTCCGGGCCCTTGGTCTTCTCGGTGCCGAGGTTGAGGAGGCCGACGCGCGGGCGCTCGAGCCCGAAGGAGAGGCGGGCATATTCCGCCCCCATCACGGCATATTGCGCGAGATTGGCGGGGTCCGCGCGGATGTCGGCGCCGACATCGAGGACGGTGGTGAAGCCGCTCGCCGAGGCCGCGGGCCAGTGCACCGCGATGGCGGGGCGGGCGACGCCGGGGGCCTTTCTGAGGATCAGCACCGACATGGCGAGGAGCGCCCCCGTGTTGCCCGCCGAGAAGGCGACGCGCGCCTCGCCCGCCTTCACCGCCTCGAGCGCCTGCCACATCGAACTGCCGCGCCGCTCGCGGAGGGCGCGGGCGGGGAGGTCGTCCATGCGCACGGTGTCGGCGGCGTGGCGAAGCTCGACCCGGCCGCGCAGGTTGCGCGCGCGCGCGAGCAGGGGGGCGATCTCCGGCTCGGGCCCGTGCAACAGGAAGCCGAGCCCGGGCTTCTGCCGCGCGAGCCGGCCGAGGGCCGCCACCACGGGCTGTGGGCCGCGGTCGCCGCCCATCGCGTCGATCGAGAGAACCGTCCGCGCGTCCATCGCGCTCCCTCGCGGCCGCCCGGCGCCGGACGCGGTCCGGCCCTCAGCTCTCCGCGTCGTCGAGCTCGATCTCGTCGGTCGGGCGGACGATCTCGCGGCCGCCATAATGGCCGCAGGCGCCGCAGACATGGTGGGGCAGCTTGAGCTCCCCGCAATTCCCGCATTCGGCGCTCGAGACCGCCTTCAGGGCGTCATGGCTGCGGCGCATGTTGCGCTTCGAGCGCGTGACCCGGTTCTGTTGGACAGCCATGCTCTCCTCCTGGTTCTGTCGGTGTCGGGGGCGCGGTCCTCGGACCGGCCGCGGCGGGAACGGGCGCGCAGGCTCCGCCCCGCCGGTCTAAAACGAGAGGCGGACAATACCCGTTTCGCCCTCGGAGGCAAGCCCCGGGGCGCGGATTTCTCAGCGCTCGCCGCCTTCGAGCTTGCGCTTCAGCGCAGCGAGGCCGGCGAAGGGGCGCATCGCCTCGTCGGTCAGCGGGGCGGCCCCCGGCGGCGCCGCGAGCCGCTCGCCGAGCGCGGCGCCCTCGGCCCGCGGATAGGGCTCGATCGCGAGCGCGAGCGCCTCGGTGACGACCGCGCCCAGGTCGATCCGCTCGCCCAGCGGCTCGGGGGCGTCCTCCTCGGCCTCCGGGTCCACCGGATCGGCATCCGGCAGGAAGCGGCGCGAGACCGCGAAGTCGAGATCGCTCACGACGGGCTCGAGCGTGACGACGCAGGCCTGCGTGATGCGCGCGCGGAGCCGGCCGGCGACCTCCCAGCCCTTCGCGCCCCAGGGCGCCACGCTCCCCTCGAAGGCGAGCCCCTCGATCGCCTCCACCTCGAGGAGCCGGGCCAGCGCAGCCGCCTCCCCGGGATCGGGCGCGAGGGAGACCGGGCTCGCCCGCTCGCGCGGCAGATCCGCGACCGAGAGCGGGCGGGAGAGGGGCGGGGGAACGGGCGCGTCGGTCATGGCGGCGGCGGTTTCCTCTCGCGGATGACGCAGGCTTGCGGAGCCTTTGGGGGGGATGTAAGTCCCCTATATCGCGTCAGGGAGAGGGTCGGCCATGAAAGATCGCGCCATCCTGAGCCTCGCCGTCGCCGCCGTCCTCGCCGGCTGCGCGCCGGTGATCGAGACCCACGGCTACACCCCGGTCCCGGAGGCCGTGGCCCGCATCGAGCCCGGGATCGACACCCGCGCGAGCGTGCAGACCAAGATCGGCCGGCCGAGCCACACCGGCGCCTTCGACGAGCGCGGCTGGTATTACGTCTCCTCCACCGTCGAGCATTTCACCTTCTACGAGCCGGAGGTGATCTCGCGGCGGGTCGTCGCCGTCGCCTTCGACGATGCGGGCGTGGTGAGCGAGGTCAACACCTTCGATCTCGAGGACGGCCGGGTGATCGACCTCGCCGCCGAGACCACCCCGACCTATGGCCGCCAGCTCACCTTCGTCGAGCAGATCATCTCCAACATCGGCACCGTCGCGGGCAGCGAGATCTTCGACGAGTGAGCCTCACGCGCTCCGCGGCGCCTCGGTGAGCGTGAGCCAGATGAGCGCCCCGGCCGCGAGGGTGAGCGCGGGCAGCATCGCGAGATTGACCGCCTCCCAGCCATAGCCCGCGAGCAGCGCGCCGGAGGAGAAGGAGGCGAGCGTCACGAGGCCCATGACGAGGAAGTCGTTGAGCCCCTGCACGCGGGCGCGGTCCTCCGGCCCATGGGCGCCGGCGAGCATCGTCGTCGCCCCCACGAAGCCGAAATTCCAGCCGACGCCGACGAGCGCGAGCGCCAGGGTGAAATCCTCGAGCGCGACGCCGGAGAGCGCCACCGCCCCCCCGCCGGCGAGCAGCAGGAGCCCCGCCGCGATCACCCGCGTCGCCCCGAAGCGCAGGATCAGCAGCCCGGTGAAGAAGCTCGGCAGGTACATCGCGATGACATGGATGCGCACGACCCCCGCCGCATCCGCGCTCTCGAAGCCGCAGCCGAGCATGGCGAGCGGCGTCGAGGTCATCACGAGGTTCATCAGCGCGTAGGAGACCATGGCGCAGAGCATGGCGACGACGATCCGCCGGTCCGAGAGGATCGCGCCCCAGGGCCGCGGCAGCGGCTCGCCCCCCTCCGGCCGGCGCGGCGGCGGGATGTCGAGCGCGAGGAGGGGCAGAGCCCCGAGGAGCGTCACCAGCACGAGCGCGCGATAGGCCCCCGCATAGGGCACCGGCGCCATCGCGTCCTGGAACCAGACGACGATCTGCGGGCCGAGCACGGCGGCGGCGAGCCCGCCCGCCATCACCCAGGAGATCGCCTTCGGCCGGAAGGCGGGGGAGGCGAGATCGGCCGCCGCGAAGCGGTAGAAATTGTGCCCCGCCATATAGATCCCGAGGAGGGCGCCGGCGGCGCAGAAGAGCGGAAAGTCCCGCGCCGCGATCGCCTCGGCGGCGATCCAGCAGGCGAGCGCCCCCGCGCCCGCGCCGATCAGGAAGCCGATGCGCCGCCCGAGCCGGCCCATCACCCAGGACATGAGCGGCGCCGCCACCATCGAGCCCGCCACCGTCAGCGAGATCGGCAGGGTCGCATAGGCCGGGTCTTCGGCGAGCACCGCGCCCGCGAGCCCGCCCAGGATGAAATGCACCGGCATCTGCGCCCCCAGAACCGACTGCGCCCAGACGAGAATCGCCACTGCGGCCTTCGCGCGGCTGTCGTCGGGGGCGTCGGCGGCTCTCGGGTCGGTCTCTGCGGCGTCGGTCATCGGCGGGTCCTCGGACGGCGGAGCCGAGCCCTAGCGCCTCGCGCGGCCAGAGGCCAGGGGCGGCGACGCCGCGGGGGGCTCAGCCCGGCCGCGGATCGAGCGCGCCGGGGCGGGCCACGCGGGCCATGTGGTCGAGCACGCCGTTGACGAATTTCGCCTCCCGCCCCTCCGCGAAGAAAGCCTTGGCAATGTCGACATACTCCCCGATCGTCACCTTGGGCGGGATGTCGGGCCGGGCGAGGAACTCGTGCCCCGCCGCGCGGAAGAGCGCGCGCAGCGTCGGGTCGATCCGCCCGAGGGGCCAGCGCTCGACGAGGGCCTTGTCGGTCAGCCGGTCGATCTCGCCCTGTCGGCCGACGACCCCCTCCAGGATGTCGCGGAAGAGGGAGAGATCGGCGTCGTGATACCGCTCCCCCTCGATCTCGGCGCCGAGGCGGTGGGTCTCGAACTCGGTGCGCACGGCGCGCCAGTCCGCCCCGGAGACCTCGAGCTGATAGAGCGCTTGCACCGCGGCGAGGCGGGCGGCGGAGCGCGCGAGCTGATGCGGGCTGCGGGCGCGGGCGGCCATCAGGCGATCCTCGACAGCCCGGCGGGCGCGAGCGGGGGCTCGGTGAGCGGCCCGGCCTGCCCGCCCGCGGGCCCCGCGCCGAAGCGCCGGGCGAGCGCGACGAGATGGAGCGCCGCCGCCGCCGCCCCGCCCGCCTTGTCTCCGCGCGCGGGGTCGGCCCGCTCCTCGGCCTGGGCGAGCGTCTCGCAGGTGAGGATCCCGTTGCCGATGCAGAGACCGTGCTGGACGCCGAGCAGCGTGATCCCTCGGGCGCTCTCCTCGCAGACGGTCTCGTAATGGGTGGTCTCGCCGCGGATCACGCAGCCGAGCCCGACATAGCCGTCGTAGCGCCCGCTGCCGGCGGCGAGGCGGATGGCGGGCGCGATCTCGAGCGCCCCGGGGACCGCGATCTCCGAGACCTCCGCGCCGGCCCGCGCGAGCACGCCCCGCGCGCCCTCGCGCTGCCATCCGGCGATGCGGGCGTAGTAGGGCGCGACGACGAGGAGGATCCGCGCCGGCGGGTCGAGCTCGGGCAGGGCGAGCGCCTCGGTCTCCTCACTCTGCGCCATCGTCGCCTCCCTCGGAGAGCGGCCGGGTGCCGACGATCTCGAGCCCGTAGCCCTCGAGCCCGACGACCTTCGGCGCGGGCGAGTTGGTCAGAAGCTCCATGCGGCTCACCCCGAGGCTCGAGAGGATCTGCGCGCCGAGCCCGTATTGGCGGAGCTCGCGCGGGCTCGCCTGCCGCCCGCGCAGCCTGTCCGAGATCGCCGTCGGCGAGAGGTCGCGCAGGAGCACGACCACCCCGCGCCCCTCCTCGGCGATCCGGCGCATGGCCTCGGGCACCTGCTGCCAGCGCCCGGGGTTGAGGGCGAGGATGTCCTCCATCGGGTCGATCACATGCATCCGGGTGAGCACCGGCGCGTCCCCCGAGATGTCGCCCTTCACGACGGCGTAATGCTCGTGCCCGTCCGGCGTGTCCCGGAACACCCGAAGCCGCCAGCTCCCGCCGATGGCGGAGGTGATCTCCGCGGTCTCGACCTCGCGCACCAGATTGTCGTGGCGCCGCCTGTAGGCGATGAGATCGGAGATCGTGCCGATCTTCAGCCCGTGGCGCTGCGCGAAGGCGACGAGATCGGGCAGGCGCGCCATCGTCCCGTCGTCCTTCATGATCTCGCAGATCACGCCCGCAGGGACCAGCCCGGCGAGGCGGGCGAGATCGACCGCCGCCTCCGTATGCCCCGCGCGCACCAGCACGCCCCCCTCACGCGCGCGGAGCGGAAAGACGTGGCCCGGCGTCGCGATGTCCTGATGGGTCGATTTCGGGTCGATCGCCACCGCGACGGTGCGCGCCCGGTCATGCGCGGAGATCCCCGTCGTCACCCCTTCGCGCGCCTCGATCGAGACGGTGAAGGCGGTCTCGTGGCGGGAGGAATTGGCCTGCGCCATCATGGGGATGCCGAGCTTGTCGAGCATCTCGCCTTCCATCGCGAGGCAGATGAGCCCGCGGCCGTGGATCGCCATGAAGTTGATCGCGTCCGGCGTGGCCATCTGCGCGGGGATGACGAGGTCGCCCTCGTTCTCCCGGTCCTCATGGTCGACGAGGATCACCATGCGGCCGTTGCGGGCCTCGTCGATGATCTCGGCCACGTTGGAGATGGCGTCGCTGTAGTCCGTGCGCTCGGTCATTCGGTCCCGCCTGTTCGCTTGCGCGGGAGATAACCCGCGGCCGGGGGGAATGCCAGAGGGTGGGACGGCTCGGCGCGGCCAGCGCGCGCGCCGAGCGCGGGCCTTGGCGCGCTCGGCGTCGAGCCACCGGCGGCAGCGGTCGACCTCCGAGGCGTCGGGCATCTGGCGGATCCGCCGCTCGCCCTGCCTCCCGTGCTTGAAACGCTCGACCGCGTTCGTGACGTCGGGACCCGCCAGTCGCTCCCGCGAGCGCGGCGTCGAGCACCTCGCCCGCGGGAGCGACGAAGGGGCGCCCGGCGATCTCCTCCCGGTCCCCCGGCTGCTCGCCGTCGAGCCCGCGATCCGCTTGCCCGGGCGCGGCGGCTTCGCTATCCAGCCCGGGGACCGAGCGGGGGGCGGCGAGATGGCGGCACGGCTTCTTCCAGCGATCGCGCTCCTCCTCTGGGCGGCGGCGGTCGCGGCCGTCGGGGCTGCGAGCCTCTGGCTGACGGAGGGGCGGCTCGTCTTCGCGATCGACGACCCCTACATCCACCTCGCCGTCGCCGAGTCGATCCTCGCAGGGGGCTACGGGATCAACCCGGGCGAGCCCGCCTCGCCCTCCTCCTCGGCGCTCTATCCGGTCCTGCTGGCGGCGACCGAGGCCCTGGGGCTCGGGCCTTGGGGGCCTCTGGCCATCGCGCTCGCGGCGGCGGGGGCGTCGGTCTGGCTGCTGGCGCGGCTGGTGGCGGCGCATGCGCTTCCCGAGGGGCGGGTCACGCTCTTCGCCCTCGGCCTCGTCCTGCTTCTGCCCCATGCCGCCGGCGCCGTGGCGCTGCCCTTCACGGGCATGGAGCATTCGCTCCACATCCTCCTTTGCCTCGTCGCGCTCGCCGGGCTTCTCGGTGCGGTGGAGCGGGGGCGGGCGGCCTGGTGGCTCCTCGCGGCGGTGGCGCTGCTGCCGCTCGTCCGCTTCGAGGGCGTGGCGCTCGCCGGCGGCGTCGCGCTCGCGCTCGCGGTGGCGGGGCTCTGGCGGGCGGGGCTCCTCGCGCTCCTGCTCACGCTCGGCGGGCTCTTGGCCTATGGCACGGCGATGTCGGCCGCGGGGCTCCCGGTGCTGCCGAGCTCGGTCACCATGAAATCCACCCTCGCGGCGGGGATCGGGGAGGAGCGAGGCCTCGCCGAGACGCTGATCGACCTCGCCAAGCGCACCCGCAATTCGCTCTACACCCGCGAGGGGCTGATCCTCTCGCTCGCCATCGTCGCGCTGATCCCGGCGCTGCAGCGCGTGGGCGGCGGGCTGGCCCGGCGGCGCGAGGCGCGCCTCGCCGTCGCGCTGGCGGCGGCGCCCGCGCTCGCGGCCCATATCGTCGCCGCGCATTACGGGCATTTCCACCGCTACGAGGTCTATGCCCTCGCCATCGCCGCGGCGGGGCTCCTCGTCGTCCTCGGCCCGGGCCTCGCGGCGCTGCAGGCCGGGCGGCGCTGGGCCGCGCAGGGGGCGACGCTCGCCGTCCTCGCCGTGGCGCTCCTGCCCTATCTCGTCGCCGCCGTCACCATCCCCCGGGCTGCGCGCAGCATCCACGAGCAACAGGCGCAGATGGCCCGCTTCGAGCGCGACTTCTACCCCGCCGCCATCGCGGTCAACGATCTCGGCCTCGTCTCCTACCGCAACGACGACTACGTGCTCGACCTCTTCGGCCTCGGCTCGGAGGAGGTGCGCCGGCTGAAGGAGGCCGGCGCCTACGACGCCGAGGCGATCGCCCGCCTCGCGGGGGAGGCCGGCATCGCCTATGCGATGATCTATCCGCAATGGTTCCGCGGGATCGTCCCGGAGAGCTGGTGCCATCTGGCGACGCTGCACTCGGAGAAGGTGACGACGGCCTACGGCACCGTGGCCTTCTACGCCGCGCGCCCCGAGACGGTGGCCCCGCTCTCCGAGGCGCTCGAGCGGTTCCGCCCGACGCTGCCGGGGCGGGTCCGCCTCGCGCCGAGCGGCGCGCCTTGCGCCGAGGCCGGCTGAGCCGCTCTCACCCCGCCGTCAGCCGCGCGACATAGCGGGCGAGAAGATCGATCTCGAAATTGAGCCGGGTGCCGGCGCGGGCCCCGGCGAGGGTGGTGACCGCCCAGGTATGCGGGATGATGTTGACGCCGAAGCGGGTGCCGTCGGGCCCGTCCTCCACCTCGTTGACGGTGAGCGAGATCCCGTCGAGCGCCACCGAGCCCTTCGGCGCGAGATAGCGCCCGAGCCCCTCCGGCGCGCGGATCGAGAGGCGGTGCGAGCCCCCCTCCGGCGTGACCGAGAGGATCTCCGCCACCCCGTCCACATGGCCCGAGACGATATGCCCGCCGAGCTCGTCCCCCACCCGGAGCGAGGGTTCGAGATTGACCCGCGCGCCCGGCGCCCAATCCCCGAGCGTGGTCTTGGCGCGCGTCTCGGCGGAGACGTCGACGGCGAACCACGGCCCCTCCGCGTCGCGCCCGGTCTCGGTGACCGTCAGGCACACGCCGGAGCAGGCGATGGAGGCGCCGATGGCGATGCGCTCCGGCGGCCAGTCGCAGCCGATCTCGACCCGCCGGTCGCCGGCATCCCCGATCGCGCGCACCCGGCCGACCGTCTGAACGAGACCCGTGAACATCGCCGCTCCTCCTTCTGCTGGGGGCTGGATGGTGGGCCGGGCGCCCCCTCCCGGCAAGGGCTCAGACGGCGCGCCAGAGGGAGAGGATGTCCGCCCCCACGGGCTCGACCCGGAGGCGGGCGAAGCTCGGCGCCTCGGCGAGACGGTCGAGCCCGAGCGGGCCGATGGCCGGCCGCCCGTCGGCGCCGAGCGCCCGGCCCGCCTCGAAGAGCGCGATCTCGTCGACGAGCCCGGCCGCGAGACACCCCGCCGCGAGCGCGCCCCCGCCCTCGACGAGAAGCCGCGTCAGCCCCTCCCCGGCGAGGCGCGAGAGCGCGGCGGCGAGGTCGATCCGGCCCTCGGCGTCCACGGGGCAGGCGAGCGTCCGGCAGCCCTCCGCGCCGAGCGCCTCCGCCGCCTCGGCGGGGGCCGCCGGCCCGTGCAACAGCCAGACCGGGATGCGCCGCGCCGTCCGCACGAGCCGGTGCGAGAGCGGCAGGCTGAGGCGCGGATCGGCGACGAGGCGCACGGGCTGCGCCGCGCCCGCCCCGAAGCCGCGCACGTCGAGCATCGGATCGTCCGCCCGCGCGGTGCCGGCGCCGATCATCACCGCATCCGCCTCCGCGCGCATCAGATGCACCCGGGCCCGCGCCTCGGGCCCGGTGATCCAGCGGCTCTCGCCGGCCGCCGTGGCGATGCGCCCGTCGAGGGTGGTGGCGAGTTTGAGCGTCACCCAAGGGCGCCCGCGCTCGAGCCGGGAGAGAAAGCCCGCATTGACCGCGCGCGCCTCCGCCCGCATCAGCCCCGTCTCGACCGCGACCCCGGCTGCGCGGAGCTTCTCGAAGCCGCCGCCCTGCACCCGCGGGTCCGGGTCCTCGATCGGGCAGACGAGGCGCGCTATGCCGGCCTCGATCAGCGCATCGGCGCAAGGGGGGGTGAGGCCGTGATGGGCGCAGGGCTCGAGCGTGACGTAGGCCGTGGCGCCGCGCAGCGCCTCCGTCCCGTAGCGCGCGCGGGCCTCGGCGATGGCGACCGTCTCCGCATGGGGCCGCCCGCCCGCGAGGGTCACGCCGCGCCCGAGAAGCGTGCCCCCCGCCGAGACCAGCAGCGCCCCGACCGAGGGGTTGGGCGCCACCCGCCCGAGCCCGCGCCGCGCGAGCGCGAGGGCGGCGCGCATCCAGCGCCCGTCCGATCCTGCGGCCATGGCTCAGCCTTCCGGCTTGGCCGAGGCGATCGGCGGGGTCTCCGGCAGCGCGGGGCGAAGCTCCGACACGAAATCCTCGAAATCGGACACCTCCTGGAAGTTCTTGTAGACGCTCGCGAATCGGACATAGGCGACGGTGTCGATCCGGGCGAGGCTCTCCATGACGATCTCGCCGATCACGTCGGAGGGGATGTCGGTGTCGCCGAGGCTCTCGAGCCGGCGGACGATGCCGTTGATCATCTGATCGACCCGCTCGGGCTCCACCGGGCGCTTGCGGAGCGCGATGCGGATCGAGCGGGCGAGCTTGTCCCGGTCGAAATCCTCGCGCCGGCCGTTCTTCTTGACGACGACGAGATCGCGCAGCTGCACCCGCTCGTAGGTGGTGAAGCGCCCGCCGCAGGCCGGGCAGAGCCGGCGCCGGCGGATCGAGACATGGTCCTCCGCCGGGCGGGAGTCCTTCACCTGCGTGTCGGTGTTGCCGCAAAACGGGCAGCGCATGTCGCCTTCCTCCGCCTGTCCACCCCCAGATTATAGGGGGGCCGCGACGGATTGTGTAGGCCCGGCGGGCCCGGCCCCAAATCTGCGCCGGCTATTGCGGGGGGAGGTCGAAGCGCCCGCGCAGCTTCACCTCGCCGAAGGGGGGCAGGGTGAAGACGAGCCCCTCCCCGGGGGCGAGCGTCTCCCCGGTCAGCGCCTCGATCACGGAATTGTCGGTGACGAGGAGCGCCGTCTCGCCCGCGCGCAGGCCGTCGACGAAGGCCAGCAGCGCCTCCGTCCGCTCCTCGCCGATCTCGCCGTCCTCCGGCGGGTCGAGCAGGTCGAGCTCGGTCACCGGGCCGATCTGCAGGAGCGTCGCCGCATGGATGTTGCGGCAGAGGCGGTTGGTGAGGATCTGGTCGATATGGATGCCGGAGTTCTGGAACATCCGCCCGAAGGCGCGCGCGATGTTGCGCCCGCGCCGGCCGAGCACGTCGACATCCACGCAGTCCGCCCGGCCGCGCTCCGGCGGGTCGCCGCCCTCGGGGGGATCGGAGAAATGCACGATCACATGGGTGTGCCGGTCCTCGATCATGTGCAGCACGCGATAGTCGTAGCCCGCCGCGGGGGCGGCGAGGAGGAGGGCTGCGGCGAGCGCGAGCGGAGCGGGGATGCGGCGGGTCATGGGGCGCAAGCTGCGGAGCGCGCGGCGGAAGTCAAGCGCCGTGGAGAGGGACGAAGCGGCGCGCGGCCCGCGCCTCGGCCGCCGCCTCCCGCTCGGGCAGGGGGCCGGGGCCCGGGAGGGGGGCGACCGTCATCTCCAAGACCTCCCGGAAAAGCCGCGCATTCACGGTGTTGACGGGGCCCGGGCCGGTTTGCCCCGGCACCCGCTGCAGCTCGATCAGCCAGGGCGCGCCGTCCGCGTCGAGCACGACGTCCATGCCGAGGAGCTTCGGCAGGAAGGCCCGGCCCGCGGGGGCGATCCCGGCGAAGATCCCCGCGCCCTCGAAGGCGGCGAGCAGGCCGCGCGCGATCGCCTCGAGCTTGGGCCAGAGCGCGTCGGGCTCGGCGAGGCGGGCGGCCAGGAAGGCGGCGAGGCCCTGCACGGAGCCGCGGTCCTCCACCTTGGGATCCGGATCGAAGACGAGGCCCGGATGGCCCTCGTGAAGCGCCGTGTTGGTGATGTGCATGTCGAGCCGGTCGAGCGCCCCCGCGTCGTAGGCGGCCGGGGCGAGGCGCACGAGGCCGTCGCGCCAGAGCCAGGCGCGGAGCGGGGCGACGGAGGTGATCAGGAGATAGAGCCGCAGGTGGCTCTTGCGCCCGTCGGCGAGGAAGGGCCGAGCGAGATAGCGCTGCACGACGCCCTCCCAGGCGGGGTCGATCCGCGCGGGGGCGTCGGTCAGGTGGATGCCCTCGCCGCCGGACATGCCGCGCGTCTTGGCGATCCAGACGCCGGGGGCCGCGGCCAGGAGCGCGGCGCGCTCGGCCGGGAGCGCGTAGGTCTCGGGCGTCGGCGGGCGCGTTTCGCGGGGGAGGGCGGCGATGGCGGCGGCGAGCCCGTCCTTCAGCCGCACCCGGTCCCAGCCGGGATAGTCGCGCCGGTTCACCAGCTTGGAGACGGTCGAGGAGATCCAGACGGGCTTCTGCGCGTAGAAGCGCAGCGCGGCCTCGGCGGCGTCGTCGGCGGCGGGCTCGTAGCCGAGATCGCGGTAGAGGCGCATCAGCGCGACCCAGGTGCGCGCTTGCGGCCCGGGCTCCCCGGCGGCGGCGAGGGCGAGCGCGCCCTGCAGCCGCTCGACCGCGGGCCCCGCCTCCCCGAGCGCATGGTGCAGCAGCCCGAGGTGGAGCTCGCTCTCCTGCGTGCGCCGAGCCGCGCGGGCGGCGGCGAGATCGTCGCGCGCCGCGGGGAGATCGCCCTCGAGGAGATGCGCGTCGGAGCGGATGCGCAGGAGCCGGGGGTCGTCCGCCCGCTGGGCGAGGCCGCGATCGGCGAGCGCGCGGGCGCCGGCCGTGTCGATCGCCTCGAGCCGCGCGCGCGCAGCGGCGACGATGTCCGCGTCGGTGGCGAGGTCCGGGGTCGTGGGCGAGGTCATGGGCGTCTCCCGGGCCGGGGACGCTCACTCTGTCGGCCCGCGCGGGGCGTGGCAAGGGGGCCGCGGCCCCCCGCCGGATCAGGCGCCGAGCGCCTCGTAGATCGGGAAGCGCGCGGTCAGCGCCTTCACCTTGGCCTTCACGGCCTCCTCGACCTGGCCGTTGCCCTCCTCGCCATTCGCGGCGAGGCCGTCGATCACCTCGGTGATGAGGCGGGCGATCTCGCGGAACTCCTCCTCGCCGAAGCCGCGGGTGGTGCCGGCCGGGGAGCCGAGGCGGAGGCCGGAGGTGACCATCGGCGGCTCGGGATCGAAGGGGATGCCGTTCTTGTTGCAGGTGATGTGCGCGCGCAGGAGCGACTGCTCGGCGGCGTTGCCCTTCACGCCCTTGGGGCGCAGATCGACGAGGCAGAGATGGGTGTCGGTCCCGCCGGTGACGATGTCGAGCCCGCCCTTCATCAGCTCGTCCGCCATCGCCTGGGCGTTCTTGATCACGCTCGCGATATAGGCGCGGAACTCGGGGCGCAGCGCTTCGCCGAAGGCGACCGCCTTGGCGGCGATGACATGCATGAGCGGCCCGCCCTGCAGGCCCGGGAAGACCGCGGAGTTGATCTTCTTGGCGAGCGCCTCGTCGTTCGTCAGGATGATGCCGCCGCGCGGGCCGCGCAGCGTCTTGTGCGTCGTCGAGGTGGCGACATGGGCGTGGTCGAGCGGGTTCGGGTGGTGGCCCGCCGCGACGAGGCCCGCGAAATGCGCCATGTCCACATGCAGGATGGCGCCGACCGAATCGGCGATCTGGCGGAACTTCGCGAAGTCGATCTGGCGGGGGACCGCCGAGCCGCCGGCATAGATGAGGGCGGGCTTGTGCTCCTCGGCGAGCTTGGCGACCGCGTCGTAGTCGATCCGGTTGTCCTCGCGGCTCACGCCGTATTGCACGGCGTTGAACCACTTGCCCGAGAGGTTGGGCTTGGCGCCGTGGGTCAGGTGGCCGCCGGAGGCGAGGTCCATGCCGAGGATGGTGGCGCCCGGCTTGATGGTGGCGAGCATCACCGCCTGGTTCGCCTGCGCGCCGGAATGGGGCTGGACGTTGGCGAAGCGGCAGTTGAAGAGCTGGCAGATCCGGTCGATCGCGAGCTGCTCGGCGACGTCGACATGCTGGCAGCCGGCATAGTAGCGCCGGCCGGGATAGCCCTCGGCGTATTTGTTGGTCATCACCCCGCCCTGCGCTTCCATCACGGCGCGGGAGACGATGTTTTCCGAGGCGATGAGCTCGATCTCGTCGCGCTGGCGGGCGAGCTCGCCGCGGTTGGCGGCGTAGAGCTCCGGATCGCGGGTCTCGAGGGGCTCGGTGAAGAAACCGCTGTCGCGGGTGGCGGCGTCCATGGGGCACTCCATTACTGTCGCGAGTAGGCGCGGCCCGCGCAGCCGCGGGTCGTCTGACTGGCCGTTCTAGTGCGTCCCGCGGCCCCGGGAAACCCTGTTTCCCATCGGAAACCCTTCAAGAGTGTTGCAGACCCCTTAAGCCGAACCCCAGGGGAAGGCGCATTTGCCCTCGCCCCTGCTTGGGAGTAGCGTGGCGCCGGTCCGACGAGGGGGAGGCGGCCCGTGGCTCACGAGAAGATCTGCTTTCGCGCGAGCGATGCGGAGGAGGCCGTAGAGGCGCTCGCCCGGCTGACCGCGCGCTACGGGCAGGCCACGCCGGACGAGGCGGAGGTGATCGTGGCGCTCGGCGGCGACGGCTTCATGCTCCACACGCTGCATATGAGCATGTCGCTCGAGCCCGGCCCCCCGGTCTACGGGATGAACCGCGGCACCGTCGGCTTCCTGATGAACGACTACGAGGAGGACCGGCTGCGCGAGCGCCTCGACGCGGCCCGCGAGGTGGTGATCAACCCGCTGCGCATGCGCGCGACCGACACCGCGGGGCGCGTCACCACCGCGCTCGCGATCAACGAGGTCTCGCTCCTGCGCGAGACGCGGCAGGCGGCGAAGTTCCGCATCCATGTCAACGACGAGGTGATGCTCGACGAGTTGATCGGCGACGGGGTGATGGTGGCGACGCCTGCGGGCTCGACCGCCTACAACTTCTCCGCCCACGGGCCGATCCTGCCGATCAAGGCCAAGCTCATGGCGCTGACCGCCGTCGCCGCCTTCCGCCCCCGGCGCTGGCGCGGCGCGCTGCTCTATTGGGACCATCGCATCCGCTTCGAGATCCTGAACCCGCGCAAGCGCCCGGTCTCTGCGACGGCGGACGCCACCGAGGTGCGCGACGTGGTGACGGTCGAGGTCGAGGCGGCGCCGGAATACCGCATGCGGCTCCTCTACAATCCGGGCCACGGGCTCGAGGAGCGCATCCTGCGCGAGCAGTTCACCTCGTGAGCGGGGCGGGGGAGGGGCCGCGCCAGCTCTGGCTCGCGGTGGGGGCGGACCGCCCGCCGGCGCGCGGGCGGTCGGATTTTCTCGTCACCGAGGCGACGGAGGCCGCGGCCGCCGCGATCCGCGGCTGGCGCGACTGGCCGGGGCGGCGGCTCGCGCTCGTCGGCCCCGAGGGGTCGGGCAAGTCCCATCTCGGCGCGGTCTGGGCGGCGGAGGCGGGGGCTGCGACGGTCGCCGCGCGGGCGCTCTGCGGGGTCGAGGCGGATGCGCTCGCGGCCGGGCCGGTGCTGGTCGAGGATGTCGACCGGCTCGGCGAGGCGGCGGATCCGGAGAGCGCCGAGGCCGCGCTCCTGCATCTCCACAACCTCCTGGCCGAACGCGGCCATGCGCTCCTGCTGACCGCGCGCGCGGGCCCCGGGCGCTGGCCGGTGCGCCTGCCGGACCTCGCCTCCCGCCTCCAGGCGCTCGCCGTCGCGCGGATCGGGGCGCCGGACGACGCGCTCCTCGGGGCGCTTCTCCTCAAGCTCGCGGCGGATCGCCAGTTGCACCTGGAGCCCAGGGTGGTAAAGCGCGTGCTGAGCGGGATCGAGCGCAGCCACGCCGCCGTCGCCCGGGTGGTGGAGGCGCTCGACCGCGCTTCGCTCGCCGAGCGCCGCGAGATCGATCCGGCGCTCGCCCGCGAGGTGCTGGCCCGGCTCGCCGGCGATTGAAGGAGAGAGCCCATGCGCGCCGATTTCCTGAACGAGCCGCGCACGACGCTGCCGCTGGAGCATATGGTCGACATCGACCCCGCCACGCGCGCACGCTTCCAGAACCGCGAGCTCTCCTGGATCGCCTTCAACTGGCGCGTGCTCGAGGAGGCGGAGAACCCGGCCAACCCGCTGCTCGAACGGGTGCGGTTCCTCTCGATCTCCGGCACCAATCTCGACGAGTTCTACACCGTGCGCGTCGCGGGCCTGCGCGCCCAGGCCCGCGGCGGCATCGAGGGCCACGCGATCGACGGGCGCAGCGCCCAGCAGCAGCTCGAGCTGATCGACGCCGAGGCGATCAGCCTGCAGCGCGCGCAGCAGCGCATCTATGCCGATCTGAAGGAAGAGCTCGCCGGGCAGGGCATCCACATCCTCGACCGCACGGGCCTCACCGCCGCCGACCGCGCCGCGCTCGAGGCGCATTTCCTCGCCGAGATCTTCCCCGTCCTCACCCCGCTCGCGATCGACCCCGCGCATCCCTTCCCCTTCATCCCCAACGAAGGGCTCGCCCTCGCGCTCCAGCTCCGCCGCGCCTCGGACGGCGCCGAGCTCGACGCGCTGATCCCGGTGCCCGCCCAGCTCGACCGCTACATGCGCCTCGCCGACGGGGACGCGGGCGGCATCCGCTTCCTGCCGCTCGAGGAGCTTCTCCTCCTCTTCCTCGACCAGCTCTTCCCCGGCTATGCCGAGACCGGGCACTGCATCTTCCGCGTCCTGCGCGACAGCGACCTCGAGGTCGAGGAGGAGGCGGAGGATCTGATGCGCGAGTTCGAGACCGCGCTGAAGCGCCGGCGCAAGGGCGACGCGATCCGCCTCAAGCTCTCGGGCGACTCGCCCGAGGAGCTCAAGCGGCTGATCTCGCGCGAGCTCGGCGTCGGCGAGACCGAGTGGCTCCAGGTCGAGGGGGTGGTCGGCATCGGCGACGTCAAGCAGCTCATCGTCGAGGAGCGGACCGATCTGCTCTGGCAGCGCCACAATCCCCGCCTGCCGGAGCGGGTGCGCGACCATGACGGGGACATCTTCGCCGCGATCCGGCAGAAGGACATGCTGCTGCACCACCCCTACGAGTCCTTCGAGATCGTGGTGCAGTTCCTCCAGCAGGCGGCGCGCGATCCGAACGTATTGGCGATCAAGCAGACACTCTACCGCACCTCGCGCGACAGCCCGATCGTCAAGGCGCTCTGCGAGGCGGCGGAGGACGGCAAGTCCGTCACCGCTCTCGTGGAGCTGAAAGCGCGCTTCGACGAGGCGGCGAACATCCGCCAGGCCCGTCAGCTCGAGCGCGCGGGCGCCCAGGTCGTCTTCGGCTTCGTCGATCTCAAGACCCATGCCAAGATCTCGACGGTGGTGCGTCGCGAGGCCGGCGGGCTCGTCACCTACTGCCATTTCGGCACCGGCAACTACCACCCGATCACCGCGAAGATCTACACCGACCTCTCGCTCTTCACCTGCTCGCCCGCCCATGCGCGCGACGCGACCAAGATCTTCAACTTCACCACGGGCTATGCCGAGCCGACCGGACTCGAGGCGATCCAATGCGCCCCCGTCACCCTCAAGAAGACGCTGCTCCGCCATCTCGCGGAGGAGGCCGAGCATGCCCGCGCGGGGCGGCCGGCGCAGGTCTGGGCCAAGATGAACTCGCTGATCGAGGAGGAACTGATCGACGCGCTCTATGCCGCCTCGCAGGCGGGGGTGCGGATCGATCTCGTGGTCCGCGGCATCTGCGGGCTGAGGCCGGGCATCCCGGGGCTCTCCGAGAACATCCGGGTGAAGTCGATCGTCGGGCGCTTTCTCGAGCACTCCCGCATCGCCTGTTTCGGCAACGGCCACGGCCTGCCCTCGGACAAGGCGCGGGTCTACATCTCCTCGGCCGACTGGATGGACCGCAACCTGAACCGCCGGGTGGAGACCTTGGTCGAGATCACCAACCCCACGGTGCACAGCCAGATCATCGACCAGGTCATGGCCGCCAATCTGCGCGACGAGGCGCAGTCCTGGATCCTGATGCCGGACAACTCCTATGTCCGCGCCACCGGCGAGGCGGGGGAGACGCTCTTCAACTGCCACCATTTCTTCATGGCCAACCCCTCGCTCTCGGGCCGCGGGCGGCACGGGACCGACGACGCCCCGCGCCTGACCGAGCCCCGCGCCGCGGGCGCCGGCGCCGGCACGGCGGCCTGAGGCGGGCGGGGCCGGGCGCGCGGGGGGTGCGGGCGTGAGCGGCGATCGGTGGGACGGGATCCCGGCCTATCCGGGCGGGCAGGGGGAGTTCTTCGGGGGCGAGCCGCCGAGCTTCCCGCCGCCCGACGCGCGCGCCGACCGCATCGGCGTGCTCGATGTGGGCTCCAACTCCGTGCGCATGGTGGTCTATGACGGGCCCTGCCGCAGCCCCGCGGTGCTCTTCAACGAGAAGGTGATGGCGGGCCTCGGCTCCGAGCTCGACCGCACCGGGCGGCTCTCGCCGGAGGGGGTGGATCGCGCGCTCCGGGCGCTCGGGCGGTTCGCGGCCCTCGCGCCGCAGTTCCGCGTCGGCGCGCTCGCGGCGATCGCCACGGCGGCGGTGCGCGAGGCCGAGGACGGGGCGGCGTTCTGCCGCCGGGCCGAGCGCGAGACCGGCATCCGCCTGCGCGTCGTGACCGGCGCGGAGGAGGCCGAGCTCGCCGCCAAGGGCGTGCTCTTCGGCAACCCCTCGGCGGAGGGGGTGGTGGTCGATCTCGGCGGCGGCTCCCTCGAGTTCTGCCGGGTCTCGGGCGGGCGCGCCGAGGGCGGGCTGACGACGCCCCTCGGCCCCCTCCGCCTCGCCGCGCGCGCCCGCCGCGGCGGGGAGATCGGCCGGGAGATCACGGGGTATCTCGCCACCATGTCCGAGGCCTACCGCCTCTCCGGCGGCACGCTCTATCTCGTCGGCGGGGCGTTCCGCGCACTCGCCCGGGTGGAGATGCACCGCACGGACTACCCCCTCCGCGTGCTTCACGAATATCCGCTGCGCCCCGAGGCCGCGCTCAAGCTGGCGGACTGGGCGCGGGCGCAGCGCCCCGAGAAGCTCGCCGAGATCCCCGGGGTCGGGGCCGCGCGGGCGCAGCACATGCCGATCACCGCGCGCCTCCTCTCCGCCCTCGTCGAGGCGCTCGGCCCCGGGCTCGTGCAGGTCTCCGGCTTCGGCCTGCGCGAGGGGGTGTGCCTCGACAATCTGGCCCCCGGGCTGCGCGACGAGGACGCCCTCCTCGCCGGCGCCCGCGAGCAGGAGCGCCGGCGCGCCCGCTCTCCGGGCTTCGGCGCCGAGCTCGGGGAGTGGCTCGTCCGCGGCCTCCCCCCGCGCGACGCCGAAGAGGAGCGGCTGATGCGCGCCGCCGCCCATCTCGCGGACGTCAACTGGCGCACCCATCCGGACTATCGCCAGGTCGCCTGCTGGGAGACGGTCACCCGGATCAACCTGACCGATCTCGGCCATCGCGGCCGCGTCTTCGTCGGCCTCGCCCTCGCCTCGCGCTACAAGGGCGGGCGCAAGGCGGCGGAGCAGGCCGATGCGGCGGCGCTGCTCTCTGCGGGGCGGCAGGCGCGGGCGCTGCAGCTCGGCCTCGCCATGCGCCTCGGCGGCGTGGTCGCAGGGTCTGGGCCCGGGGTTCTCGCCTATACCGAGCTCCGCCGGGCGGGCGGCACGCTCGAACTCGCGCTCAACGGCCCGGCGCAGCCCTTCGGCGGCGAAGAAGTGGAGAAGCGCCTCGCCGCCCTGGCCCGCTCGCTGGACCTCTCGGCGCGCGTCGTGGCCGGGCGCTGAGGGCCATTCCCGAACGACGAGCGGCCCGCGCCAAGCGCGAGCCGCATCCTCCCCAAGACCAGGCCGGGCGCGTCAAGCGCCTCGTTGATCGACTCGATACACCAAGCGCGACCGTTTGTCACCAGCCTTGGCCCAAGAAGTTTACCATAGCACCTGGAGGCCCGGTTTCGCCCCCTCTGCGCCGCGCCTTGCGCCGGGCGGGCTTTGCTCCTACACCCCCCGGGGCGGCGGCAGAGTCGCCGGAGACAGGGCCTGTCCGCGGCCCCCGCGAAGAGGTGTCCGATGCGCTTGACCCGCTATTTCCTGCCGGTCCTGAAGGAGACGCCGTCGGAGGCGCAGATCGTCTCGCACCGGCTGATGCTGCGTGCGGGCATGATCCGCCAGTCCTCCGCCGGGATCTATTCCTGGCTGCCGCTCGGGCTGAAGGTGTTGCGCGAGATCGAGCGGATCGTCCACGAGGAGCAGCAGAAGGCGGGCGCCGTGCCGCTCCTGATGCCGACGATCCAGCCCGCCGATCTCTGGC
>CAZNTX010000054.1:0-15088 GCA_964576075.1 uncultured Limibaculum sp.
CGGGCGTCGCGAACACGTGGGGGTATGGCGCGATGACCAACTCCTACAACGACATCCACAAGTCCCGCGCGATCTTCATCATCGGCGGCAACCCGGCCGAGGCGCATCCGGTCTCGCTGCTCCATGTCCTGAAGGCCAAGGAGGAGAACAACGCGCCGCTCATCGTCTGCGACCCGCGCTTCACCCGCACGGCGGCGCATGCCGACGAATACGTCCGCTTCCGCCCGGGCAGCGACGTCGCCCTCGTCTGGGGCCTCCTCTGGCACATCTTCGAGAACGGCTGGGAGGACAAGGAGTTCATCCGCACCCGCGTCTGGGGGATGGACCAGATCAAGGAAGAGGTCGCGAAGTGGACCCCCGAGGAGGTCGAGCGCGTCACCGGCACCCCCGGCAGCCAGCTCGAGCGCGTCGCGCGGACCCTCGCCAACAACCGCCCGGGCACGGTGATCTGGTGCATGGGCGGCACCCAGCACACCAACGGCAACAACAACACCCGCGCCTACTGCATCCTGCAGCTCGCGCTCGGCAACATGGGCACCGAGGGCGGCGGCACCAACATCTTCCGCGGCCACGACAACGTGCAGGGCGCCACCGATCTCGGCGTGCTCTCCCACACCCTGCCCGGCTATTACGGCCTCAAGACCGGCTCCTGGAAGCACTGGGCGCGCGTCTGGGCGGGCTCGACCACCCATGACGACGCTGCGGAGGAGGAATACCAGTTCCTGCTCTCCCGGTTCCGCTCCAAGGACCTGATGGAGTCGAAGGGCATCCCGGTGTCGCGCTGGATCGACGGCGTGCTCGAGGACAAGGCCAACATGGACCAGCCGGACAATGTCCGCGCCATGGTGCTCTGGGGCCACGCGCCCAACTCCCAGACCCGCCTGACCGAGATGAACAAGGCGATGAACAAGCTCGACATGCTTGTGGTCATCGACCCCTATCCGACGGTCTCGGCGATCCTCCACGACCGCCAGGACGGCGTCTATCTCCTGCCGGCCTGCACCCAGTTCGAGACCCGCGGCTCGGTGACGGCCTCCAACCGCTCGATCCAGTGGCGCGAGAAAGTGGTCGACCCGCTCTTCGAGTCGAAGACCGACCACTGGATCATCACCCGCTTCGCCGAGAAGTTCGGCTTCGCCGACCGGCTGCTGCGCAACGTCTCGATGGAGGGCGACGAGCCGAACATCGAGGACATCACCCGCGAGTTCAACCGCGGCATGTGGACGGTGGGCTATACCGGCCAGTCCCCGGAGCGCATCAAGCTCCACATGGCCAACCAGCACACCTTCGACCGCACCACGCTGCAGGCGATCGGCGGCCCGGCGGACGGGGACTACTACGGCATGCCCTGGCCCTGCTGGGGAACGCCCGAGATGAAGCATCCGGGCACGCCCAACCTCTACGACATGTCGAAGCCGGTCTCGAAGGGCGGCCTCACCTTCCGCGCCCGCTTCGGCGTGGAGCGCAACGGCGAAAACCTGCTCGCCGAGGGCGTCTACTCCCAGGGCTCGGAGATCCAGGACGGCTATCCCGAGTTCACCATGGCGATGCTCAAGGAGCTCGGCTGGGACGGCGACCTGACCGAGGAGGAGCGCGCCGCGATCGAGGGCGTGGCCGGCGACAAGACCAACTGGAAGACCGACCTCTCCGGCGGCATCCAGCGCGTCGCGATCAAGCACGAATGCGCCCCCTTCGGCAACGCCAAGGCCCGCGCCGTGGTCTGGACCTTCCCCGACCCGGTGCCCCTCCACCGCGAGCCGCTCTACACCTCGCGCCGCGATCTGGTCGCCGACTACCCCACCTATGACGACCGGAAGGACTATCGCCTGCCGACGCTCTACGCCTCGATCCAGAAGACCGACCACTCCAAGGACTACCCGATCATCCTCACCTCCGGCCGGCTCGTGGAGTATGAGGGCGGCGGCGACGAGACCCGCTCCAACCCCTGGCTCGCCGAGCTCCAGCAGGAGATGTTCGTCGAGATCAACCCGTTCGACGCCAACAATCTCGGCATCCAGGACGGGGTCGCGGTCTGGGTCGAGGGCCCGGAGGGCGGCAAGGTGAAGGTCGCCGCCATGGTCACCGAGCGCGTGGGCCGCGGCGTCGCCTTCATGCCGTTCCACTTCGGCGGCCACTTCCAGGGCGAGGATCGCCGCTCGCACTACCCGAAAGGCGCCGACCCCTACGTCCTCGGCGAAAGCTGCAACACCGCGCAGACCTATGGCTACGACTCCGTCACCCAGATGCAGGAGACGAAGGCCACGCTCTGCAAGATCATGAAAGCGTGAGGGAGGGCTGACCCATGGCACGCGCCAAATTCCTCTGCGACGCCGAGCGCTGCATCGAGTGCAACGCCTGCGTCACCGCCTGCAAGAACGAGCACGAGGTCCCCTGGGGCATCAACCGCCGCCGCGTGGTGACCATCTCCGACGGCAAGCCGGGCGAGCGGTCGATCTCCGTCGCCTGCATGCACTGCTCGGACGCCCCCTGCATGGCCGTCTGCCCGGTGGACTGCTTCTACCAGACCGATGACGGCGTGGTCCTCCACTCCAAGGACCTCTGCATCGGCTGCGGCTACTGCTTCTACGCCTGCCCCTTCGGCGCCCCGCAGTATCCCCAGGCCGGCAATTTCGGCTCCCGCGGCAAGATGGACAAATGCACCTTCTGCGCCGGCGGCCCGGAAGAGGACATGTCCGAGAAGGAGTTCCAGAAATACGGCCGGAACCGCATCGCCGAGGGCAAGCTGCCGATCTGCGCGGAGATGTGCGCCACCAAGGCCCTCCTCGCCGGCGACGGCGACGACGTGGCCGACATCTACCGCGAGCGCGTCGTCGCCCGCGGCTTCGGCTCCGGCGCCTGGGGCTGGGGCACGGCCTACGACCAGAAGGCCAACTGATCCGCTCGTGAGGACGGCGGGCTCGCCCGCCGCCCGCAACGGGCGAACGCCACGACGCCCGGGAGCCCCGCTCCCGGGCGTTTCCGTTGCGCCACCCGCCCCGGAGCGCACGACGCCGGGCCTTCGCGCCGCCGCGGCCGCGGGCGAGGACGGCGGCCCCGCCGCCGCCCGCAGCCCGCAAAAGGCGCAATGCCCGGGAGCCTCGCTCCCGGGCGTTTCCGCTCGGCGATCCCCCGCGAAAAGCGCGCGGCGGCGGGGCTCAGGAGACCGGCTGCGCCGCCGCCTCCGCCGCCACCCGCGCCACCGTCTCCAGCGCGGGCACCAGCACGGCCTCCGGCTGCGTGAGCGCGATCCGCACATGCCCCGCCGCCGCCCGCCCGAAGCTCTCCCCCGGCATCACGGCGATCAAATGCTCCTCGAGCAGCCGCTCGGCGAAGGCGGTCCCCGACAGCCCCGTCGGGCGAATGTCGAGCATCAGATACATCCCCCCCTCGGGCGGCGAGACGCGAACGCCCGGCCCCTCCCCGAGCGCGGCGAGCGCCGCATCCCGCCGGGTCCGGTAGCGTGCGCGGATCTCCGCCTCGGCCTCGCCCCCCGCCTCGAGCGCATGGGCGGCCGCGTCCTGGATGAACCCCGCGATGCCGTAGGTGGTCGTCACCTGAAGCTCGGCGATCCGCGCGATGGCATCCTCCGGCCCCGCGACCCAGCCGACCCGGAACCCCGTCATCCCGTGGCTCTTGGACATCGAGCCGACCGAGAGGCAGCGCTCCGCGAGCCCCGGGATTCCGCGCGGCGCCACATGCGCGCCCTCCCAGACCTGGCTCGCATAGACCTCGTCGGCGATCAGCACGATATCCCGCTCCGCGCAAAGCCGGCCGAGCGCCTCGAGCCGCGCGCGCCGGTAGACCGCCCCCGTCGGGTTGTTCGGCGTGTTGATCAGGATCGCGCGGGTCTCGGGCGTGAGCGCCGCCGCGATCGCCTCCGCATCAGGCTGGAAGCCGTCCTCCGCCCGGCAGGGCACGAGGATCGGCCGCGCACCGACCGCGCGCACCGTCTGCGCATAGGTCGCGTAATAGGGGTCGAGCAGGATGCAGGCATCGCCCGGATCGAGCGCCGCGGCCATGGCGGCGAAGAGCCCGGCCTGCCCGCCGACCGTGACGGTGATCTGCTCCGGCGCCGTCGGCACCGGCTCTCGCCGGGCGATGGCGGCGCGCAGCCGGTCGCTCCCCTCGACCGGAGCATAGCCCGTGCGCCCGGCGGCGACGCTCTCGGCCATCGCCTCGAGTATGCCCGGATGGGGCGGCAGGTCGTGGTCCCCGATGGAGAGGGAGACCACTGGCTTGCCCGCGGCGGCGAGGCTGCGGGCGCGGTAGTAGAGCCCCCAGCCATCGTCCCCGCCGGGAACGATCTGGCGGATTCGCGAGGAGAGGCGCATGGCGGCTCCGAGGGGTTGAGGCAGCCCCGACGCCCGGGGCCGCGGGGGTCACTCGACGGGGAGCGGCACGAAGCGCAGATCCGCGCCAGACTGCACGAGGAGGAGCACCGAGGCGCGCCCGTCGGCGCGGGCGTCCTCGATGGCCTCGCCGACTTCGGACGGCGCCGTCACCGGCTCCTGGCCGACCTCGAGGATCACGTCGCCGACGCGCAGGCCCTTGCGGCTCGCCGGACCGTCGTCGGCGAGCGCGAGGATGGCGACGCCCGTGACGTCCTCTGACAGGCCGAAGCGGCTGCGCAGAGCCTCGTCGAGGGTGGCCAGCGTGAACCCGCCGGCGGCGATCTCCTCGCCGGAGGGGGCGGGGCCCGCGACGGAGGGGTCGACCGCCGCGACGGCCTCCTGGTTCTCGAGCCGGCCGAGGCGGACCCGCACCGTCACCGTCTTGCCCTTGCGGAAGACCACGACGCGCACGGTCTTGCCGACCGGGGTCTCGGCCACCATCCGGGGCAGGTCGCGCATCTCCTCGACGTCGCGCCCGTCGAACCGCAGGATCACGTCGCCGGGCTGGATGCCCGCGCTCTCGGCAGGGCCTTCCGGCGTCAGGCTCGCGACGAGGGCGCCGGAGGCGGCGTCGAGCCCGAGCGTCTCGGCGAGGTCCTGGGTGACTTCCTGGATGCGCACGCCGAGCCAGCCGCGCCGGGTCTCGCCGAACTGGCGAAGCTGGGAGATCACGTTCTTGGCGAGCGCGGAGGGGACGGCGAAGCCGATGCCGATGGAGCCGCCGGAGGGGGAGATGATCGCGGTGTTCACGCCGATCACCTGCCCGTCGAGATTGAAGAGCGGCCCGCCGGAGTTGCCGCGGTTGATCGCGGCGTCGGTCTGCAGGAAGTCGTCATAGGGGCCGGCCTTGATGTCGCGGTTGCGCGCCGAGATGATGCCGGCGGAGACCGAGCCCCCGAGGCCGAAGGGGTTGCCGATGGCGAGGACCCAGTCGCCGACGCGGGCGGCGGCGCTGTCGCCGAAGCTCACGAAGGGGAGCGGCGCCTCGGGCTGGATCTTGAGGAGGGCGAGGTCGGTCTTGTCGTCGGTCCCCACCACCCCGGCGTCGTAGGACGTGCCGTCGGGGAAGTTGACCTCCACCTCGTCGGCCTCCCGGATCACGTGGTTGTTGGTGACGACGAAGCCGTCTTCGGAGATCACGAAACCCGAGCCGAGCGACTGCACAGGGCGGCCGCGCTGGGGCGCCTGGTCGAAGAAGTCGCGGAAGAGATCGCCGAAGGGGCTCTCGGGCAGCGGGGGGGCGTCCGGACCCTCGGGCAGGGTCTGCTTGGTGGAGATGTTGACCACTGCGGGGCTCAGCCGCTCCGCGAGGTCGGCGAAGCTGCCCGGCGCGTCGCGCGCCGCGGCCGGGGGCGCGGCGGGCAGCGACAGGGCGAGGGCGGCGAGGAGGACGGCGAGCGCCCGGATCGCGCGCGGCGGGAAGAAGGGAATCGCGAGGGACGTCATCGGGCACCTGCCTCCGAATTTGTTGGGCCGACGGGCCGCGGTGCGGCTCAGCTGCGCACCAGAAGGTAGACCACCACGCCGAGCACGGCCATGGCAAGACCGCCCCATCTGAGCCGCTCCGGGTCGATCTCCCGAAGCTGTGCGAGCAGCGTCTCCACACGGGTGGAGAAGAGGGCCACTGCGAGGCCCTCAACCACGAGCACGAGCGCGAGCGCCGCGCCGAGATCGCCGAGCGCGAGGGACGACATGCGTCGCCGCCGTCACTCCTGCTCGGCCGGAGCCGGCTCCGCCTCGGGCTCCGCCGGGGCGGGAGCCTCCTCGCCGGCCTGCGCCGGCTCCTCGGCCGCAGCCTCCTCGCCTGCCGGCGCCTCGGACGGCACCAAGGCCGAGGCCGCGCGGGCGGCGGCGGCCGGGTCGATCATCGAGCCGACCGCGCCGTCGCTCTTCAGATACTCGAAGAATTCTCCGTCGGGCGAGATCACCAGAGTCGAGTTCTGGCCCTGCAGGGCCCGCTCATAGGCCTTGAGGGAGCGGAAGAAGGCGAAGAACTCGGCGTCCTGGCCGAAGGCCTGGGCGTAGATGCGGTTGCGCTCGGCATCCGCCTCGCCGCGGATCTCCTCGGCCCGACGCTCGGCGTCCGAGATCAGCTCCACCGCCTCGCGCTCGGCGGTGGCGCGGACCTCCTGGGCGCGCTCCTGGCCGCGGGCCCGCTCGTCCGCCGCCTCGCGCTCGCGCTCGGCGTTCATGCGGCGGTAGGTGGCCTCGAGGTTCTCGGCCGGCAGGTCGGCGCGCTTGATGCGCACGTCGATGATCAGCACGCCGAGATCGAGAGCGTTCTTCCGGGCGACCTCGGTGATGCGGCGCATCAGCTCGGTCCGCTCGGCGGAGAGCACGGCGTCGGACGGCACCGAGCCGAGCACCTCGCGCAGCGCCGCGTTCAGCACCGATTCGAGCCGCTGGAGCGCGGCGAACTCCGACTGCACCGCCTGGCGGAACGTCACCGGCTCGCGGATGCGCCAGCGGGCGAAGGCGTCGACCACGAGGCGGCGGTCGTCGATCGGGGTGACCTCCAGGGGCGCCGTGTCGAGCGCGAGGATGCGATCCTCGTAATAGACCACGTCCTGGATGATCGGGAGCTTGAAGTAGAGCCCGGGGCCGCGCTCGTAGCTCACATCCTCGAGCTTTTCCTCGGGCACTTCGCGGGCCGCCTCGCTGTCGGCCGCGATCTCGGCCGAGGTGGAGACGAGGCCGCGGATCTCGCGCTTGACCTCGCCGAACTGGAGCACGAGGGCCTGCTGGCGCTCGTCGACGATGAAGACCGAGGACAGCACGGTCACGACGACGACGGCGAGGACGGCGATAACGATCGGGATCTTGCGCATCAGTTGGCCTCCTGACCGGCCGGGTTGCGACTCGTCTGCCGACGGAGCTGATCGAGCGGGAGATAGGGCACCACGCCCTGCCCGCCGCCGGCGCCGCCGCCCACGTTCTGGTCGATGATCACCTTGTCGACGTCGCCGAGGACCTTCTCCATGGTCTCGAGGAACATACGCTTGCGGGTGACCTCGGGCGCCGAGGCGTATTCGTTGTAGATCGAGGTGAAGCGGGCGGCCTCACCCTTGGCCTCGTTGACGACGCGGGCCCGGTAGCCCTCCGCGTCCTGGAGGATCTGGGCGACCTCGCCGCGCGCCTCGGCGAGCGTCTTGTTGGCGAAGGCCTCGGCGCGCTTCTCCGCGGTGTCGCGGTCCTGCGCGGCGGCCTGAACTTCGCGGAAGGCGTCGATCACCTGCTCGGGCGGATCGGCCTCCTCGAAGTTGACGCGGATGATGTTCACGCCGGAATTGTAGCCGTCCATCGTCGACTGGATCAGCTCCTGCACCTGCGCGGAGATCACCGCGCGGTCGCGGTTGAGGATCGGCTTCAGCTCGCGCTGGCCGATGACCTCGCGCATCGCCGATTCGGACACGGCGCGGATCGTCGACTCGGGCTCGGCGAGGTTGAACAGGTAGTCCGCCGGATTGCGGATGTTCCACACCACCTGGAAGCCGATGTCGACGATGTTCTCGTCGCCGGTCAGCATCAGGCCGCGATCGCCGCGCATGCCGCGCTGCCCGGCCTGGGAGCCGAGGCCGACATTGACGGTGTTCTCGCGGGTGACGGGCAGGATCTCGTAGGTGACGAGCGGCCAGGGGGCGAAGTTGAGACCGTCCGTCCCGATCTGGGAGAACTTGCCGAGGAACAGCTCCACCGAGCGCTCCGAGGTGTCCACCCGGTAGAACGAGTTGAACAGCCAGACGAGGACGACCACGCCGGCGATCCCGAGCAGCACGAACTTCTCGGAGAACGGGAAGCGCGGGCGCCCGCCGCCGCCCCCGCCGGGGCCGCGCGGGCCGCCGCCGCGCCCGCCGAGGATGACGCGAAGCTGGTCGCGCCCCTTGCGGATCAGATCGTCGAGATCGGGGCCTTGGCCGCCGCCGCCGCCCCCACCGCCGCCGCCGGGGCCGGAGCCCCAAGGGTTGCGGCCGCCGCCGCCCCGGTTGCCGCCGCCGCCGCCCCAGGGACCGCCGCCGTTGTTGCTATTGAATGGCATGACCTCTCCGGATTTCGACCGGACCCGCTCGCGGGGCCCTCTCAGTTTCGCGCGTCATAGCAGACCGTGCCGCAAGCGCGCCACACCTGGGGTTAGACCTGGGATTTCCGCCCCCGCCTTCAAGGCTCGGCGGACCGCGAGCGCACCCGGGCAGAGGCGCGCATCGTCGCGGCCGCTCAGGCGCCTTGCGCCATGCCGACGGGCGAGGCGGCGACCTCGGGCGTCTTCATCGTCACGAGCTCCTCCGCCGCGGTGGGGTGGACGGCGACGGTGCGGTCGAAGTCCTCCTTCGTCGCGCCCATCTTCACGGCGACCCCGGCGAGCTGGATCATCTCCCCCGCCCCGTGGCCGACGATATGGACGCCGAGGACCCTGCGGCTCTCCGCGGCGACGATCAGCTTCATCAGCATCCGCTCCTCGCGCCCGGCGAGGATCGTCTGCATCGGGCGGAAGCGGGCCTTGTAGACCTCGATCGGCCCCTCCTTCGCCGCCTCCGCCTCGGTGAGGCCGACGGTGCCGATCTCGGGCTGGGTGAAGACCGCCGTGGCGACGAGGGCATGGTCGGGCTTCGTCGGCCGGGCGTGGAACACCGTCTCGACGAAGGCCGCCCCCTCGCGGATCGCCATGGGCGTGAGCTGCAGCCGGTCGGTCACGTCGCCGACGGCATAGATCGAGGGCACCGCGGTCTGGGAGAACGCGTCGACCATCACCTCGCCGCGCCGGCCGAGGCGCACGCCGGCGCCCTCGAGCCCGAGCCCCTCGGTGTTGGGCACGCGCCCGGTCGCGTAGATCACCCGCCCCGCCTCGCGCGCCTCGCCGGTCGCGAAGCGCACGGTGTAGCGGTGGCCCGCCTCGGCGATCGACTCCACCTCGGTCTCGGTGAGGATCTCCACCCCCTTGGCGCGCATCTCCTCGGCGACATGCGCGCGCACTTCGTCGTCGAACCCGCGCAGGATCTGCGCGCCGCGATAGGCGAGCGTCACCCGGGCGCCGAGCCCGTTCAGGATGCAGGCGAACTCGCAGGCGATGTAGCCCCCGCCGACGATCACGACCCGCTCCGGCAGGCGGGGCATGTCGAACACCTCGTTGGAGGTGATCGCGTGTTCCGAGCCCGGGAAGTCCGGCACGAAGGGACGTCCGCCGGTCGCGATCAGGATGTGCTTGGCGGAGATCGGGTGCGCATGGGTCGAGAGCTGCACGGTGTGGGGGTCCGCCACCGTCGCGCGGCCCCGGAACACCTCCGCCCCGGCGGCGTCGAGATTGCGCACGTAGATCCCCTCGAGCCGGGAGATCTCGGCGTCCTTGGCGGCGATCAGCTTGGCCCAGTCGAAGGCGGTCTCCCCGACGCTCCAGCCGAAGCCCGCGGCGTCGTGGAAGGCCTCGGAGAACTGCGAGGCGTAGACCAGGAGCTTCTTCGGCACGCAGCCGCGGATCACGCAGGTCCCGCCATAACGGAACTCCTCGGCGACGGCGACGCGCGCCCCCGCCTGCGCGGCCATCCGCGCGGCGCGCACGCCGCCCGATCCGCCGCCGATCACGAAGAGGTCGTAGTCGAAATCCGCCATGATGGGCCTCCGGTGCGGGGTCCGTCCCCGCAGGCCAGATAGCCCCCGGAGCGGGCCGGCCTCAACCCCCGGGGGGCGCGAGCGTGCCGAGGACGCGGGTCCGCCCCTGCGCATCGCCGAGGATGGCGCCGGCCGCGAGCCCGGTGAAGAGCCCGCTCTCCACCACCCCGGGCAGCACGGCGAGGGTGGCCTCGAGGGCGGCGGGATCCTCGATCCGGCCCATCGGCAGATCGAGGATGTAGTGGCCCTCGTCGGTCAGGAAGGGGTCCGCCTCGCCGCCCCGGAGCCGGCCCGCGACGCCGGCGGCGGCCTCGATCCGCGCCGCCGTCACCCGCCAGCCGAAGCGCACGATCTCGACCGGGAGCGGGAAGGCGCCGAGGGCGGCCACCTCCTTCGAGGCGTCCGCGATCACCACCATCCGCCGCGAGGCCGCCGCGACGATCTTCTCTTGCAGGAGCGCGCCGCCACCCCCCTTGATGAGCGCGAGCCCGGGGCCGATCTCGTCCGCCCCGTCGACGGTGAGATCGAGCGGCGCCGCCGCCTCCAAGGTCGCGAGCGGGATGCCGAGCGCCTCCGCCTGCGCCCGCGTGGCCGAGGAGGTGGGCACGCCGGTCACGGCCAGCCCCGCGCGCACCCGCGCCCCCAGCGCCTCCACGAAGAGCGCCGCCGTCGAGCCCGTGCCGAGCCCGAGGCGCATTCCCGCCTCCACGAGCTCCAGCGCGGCCATCGCGGCCGCGCGCTTGGCGGGATCGGCCGCCATCAGAGCACCTTGAAGACGAAGACCCGGCAGAGCACCTCCGGCTCGGCCAGGAGATAGGCGCGGAAGGGGTCGGACCGCTCCGCCTCCCGCCAGCGCCCGGCCTCCGCGAGCGCGGCGAAGACGGCCGGGAAGCCCTGCGCCTCCCAATGCGCCTCCACGGTGTTGAAGATCACATGCCCCCCGCTGCGCGTCACCCGGGCGAGCTCGAACAGGCTCTCCGGCGGCGCGTGGCCGGGGCCGAAGGAGCCGACGCAGCAGGCGGCCGCATAGGTCCCGTCGGCCTCGGGCAGCGCCTCGCCGAGCCGGCGCTCGGCCAGCCCGTCATAGACGCCACGCGCCCGCGCCGCCGCGAGCATGCCGGGCGAGAGGTCGATGCCGGCGATATGGCGATAGCCGAGCACATGGAGCGCCTCGCCGACGAGCCCGGTGCCGCAGCCCGCATCGAGGATCGGGCCTGCGTCGCGCGCCACGTGCCGCGCGACGAAGCCCGCGGCGACGCCCGGCAGGCGGAAGCCCTTGGCGATGTTCTCCGCGTCGTATTCCCCGGCCCAGGAATCGTAGAGCGCGCGCGACTCCTCCGGCGTCCGCGCGCCGTAAACATGCTCCAGAGCTTCGGTTTTCATAGGCATCCCGCGCTCCTAGCTGTTAGAGGTCGCCCGCCGTCCCATGGAGATCCCCATGTTCCTGAGCCTCTTCGACATCTTCAAGATCGGCATCGGCCCGTCAAGCTCGCACACCATGGGCCCGATGGTCGCCGCGGCGCGCTTCCTCCAGCTCCTGCGCGCGGGCGAGCGGATCCCGGGGGCGGGGCCCGCGGCGCGCCTCGGCTGCCGCCTGCACGGCTCCCTCGCCCATACCGGGCGCGGCCATGCGACCGACCGCGCGGTGATCCTCGGCCTCGCCGGCTTCCGGCCGGAGAGCGTCGAGGCGGCGGCGGCGGAGGCCGCGCTCGCGCGCATCGCCGAGGACCGCGCGATCGAGGTCCCGGGCCTCGGCCGCCTCGCCTTCGACCCCGACGGCGATCTCGTCTTCGACTACGGCCCCGGGCTCGCGCTGCACGCCAACGCGCTCGTCCTCTCCGCCTACGACGCCGAGGGCAACCTCTTCCAGCGCGAGACCTACTATTCGATCGGCGGGGGCTTCGTCGTCACCGAGGCGGAGATGCGCGCCGAGCCCCGCCTCAAGCCGGTCGACGGGGAGCCGGACGTCCCCTACCCCTTCGCCACCGGCGCAGAGATGCTCGAGATGGCCGCGCGCTCGGGCCTCTCGATCGCCGAGATGAAGCGCGCCAACGAGGAGACGCGCATCCCGCCCGCGGAGCTCGACGCCCGGATCGACCGGGTGATCGGCGTGATGATGGACTGCGTCGACCGCGGGCTCGCCGCGGAGGGGGTGCTGCCGGGCGGGCTCGGCGTGCGCCGCCGCGCCAAGCGCATCGCCGAGCAGCTCGAGGCCGAGCGCGGGCGCAACCTCCAGCCGCCCCATATCGGCAACGACTGGCTTTCGGCCTATGCGATGGCGGTCAACGAGGAGAACGCCGCCGGCGGGCAGGTCGTCACCTCCCCGACCAACGGCGCGGCGGGGGTGTTCCCGGCGGTGCTGCGCTACTACCGCGACCATCTCGTCGGCGCGACGGCCGCGGGGATGCGCGAGATGATGCTGACGGGGGCCGCGATCGGCGGGCTCGTCAAGCACAACGCCTCGATCTCGGGCGCGGAATGCGGCTGCCAGGCGGAGGTCGGCTCGGCCTCGGCGATGGCGGCGGCCGGGCTCTGCGCGGCGATGGGGGGGAGCCCCGAGCAGGTGGAGAACGCCGCCGAAATCGCCCTCGAGCACCATCTCGGCATGACCTGCGACCCGGTGAAGGGCCTCGTCCAGGTCCCCTGCATCGAGCGCAACGGCCTCGGCGCGATCAAGGCGGTCTCGGCGGCCTCGCTCGGGCTCCGCGGCGACGGCGGGCACGTCGTCTCCCTCGACGCCTGCATCAAGACGCTGAAGGAGACCGGCCGCGACATGAGCGACAAATACAAGGAAACCTCGCTCGGCGGCCTCGCGGTGAACGTGCCCCACTGCTGAGCCCCCGCGCAGGCGGAGACGGGTCCCGGACCCGGGCCCCACCCACCCCGGCCGCCGCCACGCCAGCGGAAACGGCGGCCTTCCCCCCAGGCCCGGGTCCGGGACCCGCCTCCGCCCCGACCGTCCGCGCGGAGCGGCGGAGGGCCGGGACGGGCGGCGCCCGGGGGCGGTGGCGGCGCGGCGGCGGCGCGGCGGCCGAGGCCTGTGGGGGGCGCCGCCGCTGCCACGGGTCCGGACGACTGCCCGGGTGGGCGGGGCCTCGGCCGCCGCGCCGCCGCCGCCCCCGGGCGCAGGGCTCAGCCGGTCTCGCCGAGGATGGCCGCGAGGAGCGTCTCGAGCGCCGGGGTCTCGAGCATCAGGAGCGCCCCCGGCCGGTCGACGCCGAGGACGACTTCCTCCGCCGTCGCGCGGTTGGAGGTGCCGGACTGCCGCCCCGGCGCGAGCGTCAGCCCCCCGAGCGGCCATTCGAGCCCTTCAGAGGGCAGACCCGTCGTCTCCCTGAACGGGAAGAGCGAGACCCGCGCCCCCGCGCCGACCCGGAGCCTCAGACGCCGCCCGGGCGGCAGGAAGGCCATCGCGTCTTCCTCGCCGAGCAGCACGACCCGCTTTTCCGGCCAGGCGAGGAGCGCGTGGAAGACGGCGAGCGTGTGGTCGATCCGCCCCCCTGTGAAGCCGAGGGCGAGATAATGGGGCGCCTCGGTGGCGTAGAGCGCCTTCTCGAAATCCGTGGTCTCCTGCTCCGGCAGGTGCAGGATCTCGGCCTCGCCGGCCTGCCAGGCATGGGGATCGGCGAGCGAATCCATATCGCCGACGACGAGGCGCGGCACCAGCCCGTGCTCGGTCAGGCGGTCGGCGCCCCGATCGGCCGCGACGAGAACGGGGGCGAGCGCACGCGCCCGCTCGAGCGCGTCCCGCGTCACCGGCCCGCCGCCGACGAGCGTCACCGGCCCCCCGAACACTCTCGCCATGCGCCGTCCCCTCCTCCGGGGGGCCGCCTTGACCCTCCTGGCAAAATCGGTCAGCGTTCGCCTCAGGGTGGTGCACTATCACATTGCGGCGCAGGGGGAACCATGACCGAGCCCGGCAAGCGTATCGATCTGCGTTTCGGCGAGTTCGCGATCTCGGCGGAGGGGTTCGACAACCCCGTCGCACCGATCAAGCAGGTGTTGCGCTTCGTCCAGCGGCTCGTGGAGGAGACGCCGGAGATCGCCGGCACGGGGATCGCGCTCGACGACGAGCGGGTCGAGGAGATGCTCGAGGAGGCGGCCCGGCGGATGCGCCTGCCGCCCGACCGGCTCGAGGCGCGTCCGGCGCTGCTCGTGACGCTGCGTCCGGAGGCGGCGGAGGCCGAAGAGCCCGGCCCCCTGGCCGAGACCCCGAGCGCGCTCGCCGCCGCGCTCGCCAATCCTGCGACGGCCATGCCAGCCGCGGAGCCGGAGCGCGGCGCGATGGCCGAGGCCGATGCGGAGCGGCCGGAGCCGCCCGAGGCCGAGCCGGACACGTCCGGGGCCGCGCCGAGCGTCGATGCCGTGATCGCGGCGGCCGGCTTGTCCCGCGGCGCGGAGCCCGAGGACGAGCCGGAGGCGGAACCCGCCGAGGAGCCCGAGGCGGAGGCGGCGGACCGCGGGCCGCTGTCCTTCCTGCGCAGCATGCAGAACGCCCGCGCCGCCGAGGCCGAGACATCCGAGCCGGCGACGCGCGCAGATGAGCCCGACGGCGAGATGCCGCCCGAGGCCGAGCCCGACGACGCGGAGGAGGCGACGGCCGAGCCCCCCGCTGCGGACGCTCCCCCGGAGCCCGCCGACGAGATCGCCGACAGGGCGGCCGAGGCGGCCGAAGAGATCGCCCCGGAGCCTTTCGCAGCGTCCGACGGGCCCGACGACGGCGCGCTCGCCCCATCGACGGAGCCCGCCCCGCGGGACCTCTTCGCCGGAGAGGAGATCGCCGCCGAGGCCCCGTCCGCCCCCTTCGGCGCTGCGGAGTCAGAGGAGGCCGCGACGCCCGCGGAGCCGGAGCCAGCCGAGGCCGGTCCGATTGCCGCCGAGCCGGAGCCGGAGCGAGACGCGGCCCCGCGCCCGAACGCGGCGGCCGGGACGGAGGCGGCGCCGGCCACCGTCTTCGCCGCTGAGGTCGATGCTGCGCCCCCCGACGCCGTCGCCGAGGAGCCCGAGCCCGCCGAGCCCGCCGGGGCCGACGTCGCCCGGACCGACGCCGTCGCCGAGGAGCCCGAGCCCGCCGAGCCCGCCGGGGCCGACGTCGC
>CAZNTX010000054.1:15188-27094 GCA_964576075.1 uncultured Limibaculum sp.
CCGGACCGACGACGTGCCCGCGGAGCCCGCCCCGGCCAACATCTTCGCCGCAGAGCCGGAGCCGACACCCGCCGCGCCGGAGCCAGAGGCGGCGCCGGAGCCCGAGACGACCAACATCTTCGCGAGCGCACCCGAGGCGACCCCCGAGCCAGAGGCGGCCGAGCCCGAGACGACCAACATCTTCGCGAGCGCGCCCGAGGCGGCCCCCGAGCCAGAGGCGGCAGAGCCCGAGACGACCGACATCTTCGCCGGCGGGCCCGGTGCGGAGCCGCCCGCCCGGACGGCCGACACCGCCCCGGACGAGGCCGCGGACGGCCGGTCCGCCGAGGTCTTCGACGCCCCGCCCGAGACCGAACCGAGCCCGGCCAACATCTTCGCGGCCTCCGCGACCGAGCCGGGCGCGCCGCAGGTCGCCGCCGCCGCGCCCGCCGAGCCGGAGTCGACCAACATCTTCGCCGCGCCTGCTGACCGGGAGCCCTCCCGCCCTCGGCCGCGCTGGATCGAGGACCCGAACGATGCCGGCGGGAGCGATCCGGCCCAGGGCCGCTTCGAGGCGCTCGTCTCGCGCTTCCGCCGACAGGACGCAGAGCCGGAACAACCGCAGGCCGCCCCGGAGCCTGCCGCCCCAAGCTCCCCACCGGCCGCCGAGGCGCCGCAGATCACCCCCGCCGAGCTCGCCCAGCGGGCCCGCGCCACCGGCGTTCCCGATCTGCTGACCGCCGCCGCGGCTTGGCTGACGCTGGTCGACCGGCGCAGCAATTTCGGCCGGCGCGAGGTGATGGAGGTGTTCGACCAACTCCCGGGCGACCATCCCCGCACGCTCGAGGCCCGCATCAAGGGCTACGGCAAACTCGTGCGCAACGGCGTTCTGGTGCTGGTCGACGACGGGCGCTTCGCGCTCAGCCAGGAAGAGCGCAGCCGGTTCCGAGAGCTCATCGGCTGAGCGCGGGGGCGCGCCGTCACTCCGGCGGCGCGTCCGGGTCGGGCTTGCCGATCCCGCGGAAGAGCTTGCGGAAGGGCAGCGCCCAGAGGATGCCGAGCACCAGATAGATCGCGAATTCGAGCCAGATCGGCGGCCGGTCGAACAACCCCACCACCGTCACCGCGACCACGATGTAAAGCGGCAGCCCGACCACGAGCACCACCGCCGACCAGAATTTGCGCGCTTTGTAGGTCATGCCGGAGACATAGCGCCGGGTGCCCGCGCCGCCCAGCCCTGCGCCCTGCGCCCCGATGTCCGGGATCGGGCCGCCCTGCGATCAGGTGCCGCGGCGACGCAGGAGCGCCAAGGCGCCGCGCGCGCCGACGAGCAGCGGGAGGCCGGCCGGCAGGGGCACGGACTGCGTGTCGCTCACCGTGAAGTCGAGCCGCCAGTCGAAGCCGATCGTATCGCCCGCGCTCGACCCAGGGCCGAGCAAGCCTCCCCAGCCACAAGGCTGCGACCGAGCCCACGGCCATCGCCACCTGTCGCATGACCCCATCCGCGAGGCCCCGCATCGAACATGCCGATGGGCAACGTCAACGAGGCTCCGCGGAGCGGGATCAGTCGCGGTAGGGGTCGGTCACGAGGATCGTGTCGTCGCGCTCGGGGCTCGTGGAGAGCACGGCCACCGGCGTCTCGATCAGCTCCTCGACGCGCTTGACGTATTTGATCGCCTCGGCCGGGAGGTCGAGCCAGCGCCGGGCGCCGCAGGTGCTCTCGGACCAGCCCTTGAGCGTCTCGTAGATCGGCTCCACGCGCGCCTGATGCGCCGCCGCGGTCGGCAGATGGTCGATCTCCGCGCCGTCGAGTCGGTAGCCGGTGCAGATCTTCAGCTCCTCCATCCCGTCGAGCACGTCGAGCTTGGTGAGCGCGATGCCGGAGACCCCGCCGACCCGGCAGGTCTGGCGCACGAGGGCCGCGTCGAACCAGCCGCAGCGGCGCTGCCGCCCGGTCACGGTGCCGAATTCGTGGCCCCGCTCGCCGAGGCGCCGCCCGGTCTCGTCGGTCAGCTCCGTCGGGAACGGCCCGGAGCCCACCCGCGTCGTGTAGGCCTTGACGATGCCGAGGGTGAAGTCGATCGCGTCGACGCCCATGCCCGTCCCGGTGGCCGCCATGCCGGACATGGTGTTGGAAGAGGTGACGTAAGGGTAGGTCCCGAAATCGACGTCGAGGAGCGCCCCCTGCGCCCCCTCGAAGAGGATGCGCTTGCCGGCCGCCCGGGCCTCGGAGAGATCGCGCCAGACCGGGCCCGCGAAGCCGAGGAGCCGCGGCGCGATGGCGGTGAGCCGCTCGGTCAGCGCGGCGCGGTCGATCGGCTCGGCGCCGAGGCCCCGGCGCAGCGCGTCGTGATGGGCGAGCAGCCGGTCGAGCCGGGCCTCGAGCGTCGCCCCGTCGGCGAGATCGGCGACGCGGACCGCCCGCCGGCCGACCTTGTCCTCGTAGGCCGGGCCGATGCCCCGCCCGGTGGTGCCGATCTTCGAGGCCCCCGCCGCCTCCTCGCGGATCCGGTCGAGATCCTGGTGCACGGGCAGGATGAGCGGCGCGTTCTCCGCGATCCGCAGCCGGTCGGGCGTGATCTCCACCCCTTGCGCGCCGAGCCGCTCGATCTCGTCGATCAGCGCCCAGGGGTCCAGCACCACGCCGTTGCCGATCACCGAGAGCTTGCCCTCGCGCACGATCCCCGAGGGAAGGAGCGAGAGCTTGTAGGTCGTCTCGCCGATCACCAGGGTGTGGCCGGCATTGTGCCCGCCCTGGAAGCGCACGATGACGTCCGCGCGCTCCGAGAGCCAGTCGACGATCTTGCCCTTGCCCTCGTCGCCCCATTGGGCGCCGACCACCGCCACATTCGCCATCCAAGAGGCCCTCGCTGCCGCCAAACCCCGCCGTTATAGGAGAGTGTCGGCCGCGGCGAAAGGGCGTGGGGGCCGGGCTCAGAGGCCCTTGTGCGAGCCGTCGCAGAGGGGGGCGTTGCCGGTCGCCTTGCAGCCGCAGAAGAACACGCGCCCGTCCGCCTCGGCGGTGTGCTTGACCGGGGCGAAGCCGGTGCCCTTGTGGCTGCCGTCGCAGAAGGGCTGCTTTGCCGAGCGGCCGCAGGCGCAACAGAAATAGCTCTTCCCCGCCTCGACCTCGACCGGATAGGGCGCCGTCTGCGGAACCTCGGGGCTCTCTGGCGGGGTGGTCATGGCTCTCCTCCTCGGATGGCGGTCGCTCTTGCGAACCTCACCATGCGCGAGGGAGCGCCGGCAGGCAACGGTCCGGCCATGGCCTTCGCGCCGGGGCGAACCGACATCTCGCCCATACATCGCCAAGCCCCGGGTCGGCCGGGCATTTTTGCGCCTGCGGCATTGACCTTGGGTCCGCGACGGGTCACACTTTCCCTGTCGGACGGTCGGTCGACCCGGCGGCCAACACAACGAGACCGGCGCAGAGGACCGGCGCGAATTTCGGTCTTTTCGAGGGGAGAACCCGGGCTTGGCCCAGAGACTCGTGGCGTCGACGCTGCCGACGAAATGCGCGACCTGCCCGCTCCATCACACCGGGCTCTGCTCGTCGCTCGACGAGCCGGAGCTCGGCAAACTCGGCCGCCTCGCGCGGCGCAGCACCCTGCCCCCGCGTACCGCGCTCACCCGGGAGGGCGAGCCGAACGCGCAGGTGCACAACATCGTCTCCGGCATCGTCCGCCTCACCAAGATGCTGCCCGACGGGCGGGAGCAGATCGTCGGCCTGATGCACCCCTCCGACTTCGTCGGCTGCACCTTCTGCGAGGCCTGCGACTTCAGCGCCGAGACGGTCACCGAGGTCGAGCTCTGCAGCTTCGACAAGGCCGCCTTCGAGGCCACGCTGCAACGCCTGCCGAAGTTCGAGCACGCCTTCCTGATGCATGTCATCTCCGAGCTCCACGCCGCGCGGGACTGGCTCGTGGTGCTCGGCTGCAAGACCGGGCTGGAGCGCGTGGCGACCTTCCTCTGGCTCCTCGCGCATCGCGGGACGTCGCATGGCTGCGGGCGCATCGGCACGCCCGAGCCCGGGCGCATGCCGCCCGCCCAGGTCTTCGAGATCCCGCTCACCCGGGCCGACATCGCCCGCTATCTCGGCCTCTCGCTCGAGACCGTCAGCCGGCAGATCAGCCGGCTGAACGGCATGGGCGCGATCCGCCTCGAAGACGCCCGCCACTTCTCGGTGCCCGATCAGGAGCTGTTGAGCCGCCTTTCGGGCCTCTCCGACTAGGGGCGCTGGATCGTCTGGATGTAGTAGACGAGCGACAGGATCCGGCCCTGCACCACCTGCTCGGGGCTCACATTCGGCCGCCCGGCGAGCGGCGCGGCGGCGGCGGTGAAATAGTCGCCCCAGATCGGCATCTCCGCGGTGCCGTGGCCCACGATCTCGCGCCGCCCGTCGATCGCCTGATAGGTCTCGGAGAACGGGAACTGCCCCCCGTTCTCCTTGGCGAGCAGCGTGAGATCGCGCGGCGCGCGCTCCATCAGCCCGGCGACGGGGCCGTCCCCCTGCCCGCCCATGCCGTGGCAAGCGGCGCAGCGGGCCTGGAACTCGGCCTCCCCGAAGCTCATATCCTTCGCCCAGGCCTGCCCGAGCGCGAGCGCCGCGGCGAGCCCCGCGGCCATGGCGGTCATGCGTGTCATTCGGCGTCCTCCCCTTGGCTCTGCGTCCGGGGATCAGCCTAACCCTGCCGACGCCGGGCCGGCTTGCGCATCGTCAAGCCGGCCCGGCGCAAGTCGAGACCGATGCCGCCTCAGAAGGCCAGCGCCTTCGCCTCCCGCACCTGCGGCAGCGCCGCGATCTCGGCGAGCACCTCCTTCGAGAGCGGATCGTCCACCCCCATCAGCGTGATCGCCTCGCCTCCCTTCGCCGAGCGGCCGAGATGGAAGGTCGCGATGTTGACGCCGATCTCCCCGGTCTTCATGCCGAGCGCGCCGATGAAGCCAGGCTCGTCGGTGTTGACCGTGTAGAGCATGTGGGGCTGCGGCTCCGCCTCCATCCCGATCCCCTTGATCTGGATGAAGCGCGGCCGCCCGTCGGAGAAGAGCGTCGCCGCCACCGAGCGCGTCTTGTCCCCGGTGGTCACCAAGAGCCGCATATAGGTCCCGTAGGCGCCCTGCGCGTCGCGGCGCGTCTCGGCGATCTGGATGCCGCGCTCGCGGGCGAGCACCGGGGCGGAGACCATGTTGACCCCCTCCCCGAGCTGCGGCGCGAGTAGCGCCGCCGTGAGCGCCGCCGTGAGCGGCTTCAGGTTCAGCTCCGCCACCCGGCCGACATACTCGATCTCGAGCGCCTCGATCGGCTCCTCCGTCAGCTGCCCGGCGAAGCCGCCGAGCACCTCCGCCACCCGCACCCAGGGGCGCAGCACCGGCGCCTCCTCCGCGGTGATCGAGGGCGCGTTGACCGCGTTCGAAATCGCGCCCTTCAGCAGATAGTCCGACATCTGCTCGGCCACCTGCAGCGCCACGTTTTCCTGCGCCTCCGCCGTGGCCGCGCCGAGATGGGGGGTGACGACGACGTTCTCGAGCCCGAAGAGCGGGTTCTCCCGCGCGGGCTCCTCGGCGAAGACGTCGAAGGCCGCCCCCGCGAGCCGGCCCTCGCGCAGCGCCTCCGCCACCGCCGCCTCGTCGACGAGCCCGCCGCGGGCGCAATTGACGATCCGCGCGCCCGGCTTCATCGCCGCGATCCGCTCGGCCGAGAGCAGGTTCGCCGTCTTCTCCGTCTTCGGCAGATGCAGCGTCACGATGTCGGCCCGCGCGAGCAGATCCTCCAGCGAGACCTTCTCGACCCCCATTTCCCGCGCCCGCTCCTCGCCGAGGAACGGGTCGTAGGCGATCACCTTCATGCGCAGCCCGATGGCCCGCGCCGCCACCACAGAGCCGATATTGCCGCAGCCGATCACGCCGAGCGTCTTGCCGGTGATCTCGGTCCCCATGAAGCGGGATTTCTCCCATTTGCCGGCATGGGTCGAGGCGTTCGCCGCGGGGATCTGCCGGCAGAGCGCCATCATCATCGCGATGGCGTGCTCGGCGGTGGTGATCGAGCTCCCGAAGGGCGTGTTCATCACCACCACGCCGCGGGCGGAGGCCGCCGGAATGTCGATATTGTCGACCCCGATCCCGGCGCGCCCGATCACCTTGAGGCCGTCGGCGGCCTCCAGGATCTCGGCGGTCACCTTGCTCGCCGAGCGCACGGCGAGCCCGTCATAGCCCCCGATCGCGGCCTTCAGCCGCTCGGGATCCTTGCCGAGCTCGGGCGCGAACTCGACCTCGATGCCGCGGTCGCGGAAGATCGCGACGGCGGCCTCCGACAGCTTGTCGGAGATCAGAACCTTGGGCATGTGTCGCTCCTTGATGTCACGAAGCGCGGTCCGCCTCCGACCGTTGGGTGGGTGGGCGGAGGGAGGAGGCGGACCGCGCGACGGCGCCGCACGCTCAGGCGGCGGCCATGTCTGCACGGACGGCGGCGAAGGCCCAGTCGAGCCAGGGCGTCAGCGCCGCGACATCCGCGGTCTCCACCGTCGCCCCGCACCAGACCCGGAGCCCCGGCGGCGCGTCGCGATAGCCCGCGATGTCGTAGGCCGCGCCTTCCGCCTCCAGAAGCCCCGCGATCCGCTTGGCCGCCTCCCGCTGCGCCCCCTCGTCGAGCGCCGCGACGCCCGGATCGACGATCTTCAGACAGACCGAGGTGTTGGAGCGGTGCGCGGGCTCGGCGCAGAGGTTCTCGACCCAGGGCGTCGCGTCGACCCAGCCCTGCAGCGCGGCGAAATTCGCCTCCGCCCGGGCGCGGAGCGCCGGCCCCCCGCCGATCCCCTCGGCCCAGTCGAGCGCGTCCAGAAGATCGGCCACCGCCAGCATCGAGGGCGTGTTGATCGTCTCGCCCCGGAAGATCCCCTCGATCAGCTTGCCGCCCTTGGTGAGCCGGAAGATCTTCGGCAGCGCCCGCTCCGGCACATAGCTCTCGAGCCGCTCGACCGCCCGCGGCGAGAGGATCAGCACCCCATGCGCCGCCTCGCCGCCCAGCACCTTCTGCCAGGAGAAGGTGGCGACGTCGATCTTCGCCCAGTCGATCTCCTGCGCGAAGGCCGCCGAGGTCGCATCGCAGAAGGTCAGCCCCGCCCGGTCGGCGGGGATCCAGTCCGCATCGGGCACGCGCACGCCGGAGGTCGTGCCGTTCCAGGTGAAGGCGATATCGGCCTCGGGGCGGATCGTCGCGAGATCGGGCAGCCGGCCATACTCCGCCTCGATCACCCGGCAATCGGGCAGGCGGAGCTGCTTGACCGCATCCGTCACCCAGCCCGTCCCGAAGCTCTCCCAGGCCAGCATGTCCACGGGGCGCGCGCCCATCATCGTCCACATCGCCATCTCGAAGGCGCCGGTGTCGGAGGCGGGCACGATGCCGAGGCGGTAGTCCTCGGGCAGGCCGAGGAGCGCGTGCATCCGGGAGATCGCCTGGGCGAGCTGGCCCTTGGCGCCCTTGGCGCGGTGCGAGCGGCCGAGCTCGGCGCGCGCGGCGACCGCCTCGGCCGACCAGCCGGGGCGCTTGGCGCAGGGACCAGAGGAGAATTGGGGACGCGCAGGTGTCTGCGCAGGCCGCGGGGCGGCCTCGGGGGGGAACGTCATGAACGCGCTCCATCGTCAGGGCGAGGTTCCTGAGCCCGCCCCCGCTCGCCCTGTCCGGGGAACGCGCCCGGAGTTTGGATAGGCCCGCGCCCCACACCCGGTCAACACCCCGCCCGCTCCCCGTTGTCGCAGGCCCCACGCAAAAACGGCGGCCCCGGGGGACCGCCGTCTCGGACTGTCGCGATGACGCGAGAGATCAGGCGTCGGTGCGGGTCCGACGCCAGCCGAGGAAACCGAGCCCGGCGATGCCGGTCAGCAGAAGCGGCAGCGCGGCCGGCACCGGGATCCGGGTTTCGATGCTCGGCGGCACCGACACGGTGAAGGTGTAGCTGAAGGTGGTCGCGTCGACGCCGGCGGTGGCCGAGAGGAGCCAGGACGCCGGGCTCGGGTCGAAGAAGCCCTCGCTGTCCGTCACCTGCGCCGCACCGCCGACCAGCACGTCGAGGTTCGAGAGCGGGTTGCCGGGGATCTGCTGCTCGACCTGGGCGATGGTGGTCTCGCCGAGATCGACCGTGAAGGTGCCGGGCACCGCCGCGCCGCCGCCGTCCGGATCGGCGTAGCCGATGGTGAAGCTCTCGGAGAGGTTGCCGTTGCCGAGGGCGATGATGATGTCGACGAGGCCTGCGGGCGTGTTGCCGGTCACCAGATCGAAATTGGCCGAGCCGCCGGTCGCGGTGCCGACCGTCGCGATCGTCAGCGTATCCCCGACGGACACAGGCGCGGACGGGATGGTCACGTTGCCACCGAAGGAGAAGGAGGACGACGGTCCGACCGGGATCGGAACGGCATGGGCCGCGGTGGCCATGGTGGCGGCGACGGCCGCGAGGACGAACTTGTTCATTCGATCTACCCCTCTCAGCTACACGACCGGATGCCCCGCCCGTGAGATATCTCACAGCCGACCGAGTCGCCGGCGTCTCCATCTTTATAAACGAGAATTCAGGGAATGTTAGGGAAAAATGCAGCCGCCCCCCGCGAAAACCCTTTTTGATTTGGCACCAAAATGTCCCGCAAGGGGACGGCACCCCCTCGCCAGCCCCGCCGGGCTCGGCTAGTCGGACCGCGCAGCCACCGTCGGAGCCCGCATGACAGCCCGCCCCAGAGACCTCGCCTTCCTCCTCGCGCTCGGCATGATCTGGGGGGCGGCCTTCATGGCCACGACCGTCGCGACGCGGGACTTCGCGCCGCTCTCGCTCGCAGGCATCCGGCTCGCGGTGGCGGCCCTCGCGCTGCTCGCGATCCTGCACCTCCGGGGCGGGCGGCTGCCGGGGATCTCCACGCCGGCGGAGCGGGGCTTCTGGGCGGCTGCCGCGGCGGTGGCGGTGCTCTCCAACGCGGTGCCCTTCGTCTCGCTCTCCTGGGCGCAGCGGCACATCCCCTCCGGACTCGCGGGGGTGCTGATGGCCACCGTGCCGTTCTTCGTGCTCCCGCTCGCGCATGTCTTCGTGCCCGGGGACCGGCTGACCGCGCGCAAGCTCGCGGGCTTCGGGCTCGGCTTTCTCGGCGTCGTGGTGCTGATCGGCCCGGCGGCGCTCGCCCCCGCGGGGGAGGGGCCGGTGGCGCTCGCGATCGGCGCCTGCCTGCTGACGGCGGCGGGCTACGCCTCGGGCTCCATCGTCGCCAAACGCGCGCCGCAGCTCGGCCTCCTGCCCTTCGGCGCGGCGGGGCTGACGATCGCGGCGGCGCTCGTGCTGCCGCTCGCCTTCCTGCTCGAGGACCCGCTCGGCACCGTCCCCTCGGCGGAGGGGGCGCTCGCGATCCTCTATCTCGGGCTGGTGCCGACGGCGATCGCCACGGTGATGCTGCTCGAGGTGATCCGGTCCGCGGGGCCTGGGTTCCTCTCCAACGTCAATTATCAAGTGCCGCTCTGGGCGGTGCTGTTCGGCTGGATGGTGCTCGGGGAGGAGCCGGGGCCGCGGCTCTGGCTCGCGCTCGCCCTCATCCTCGCAGGGCTCGCGCTGGCGCAGACGCTGGTGGGGCTGCGCCGGGGCGCGGTGCCGCGGGGCTGAGGCTCAGCCGGGGAGCGCCCGCGGCCCGGGGCCCGCGCGCCAGACGGTGGCGAGCGCGCCCTCCGCCTCCGGCACGGCGCGGGAGACGGCGGCCGGATCGAAGCCCGGCAGCGCCGAGAGCACGTCCGGCAGGCGCTCCGCGCCCACCGCGCCGCCGGGGATCGCGAGGCGCCGGCCCTCCGCGTCGATCAGGTGCCAGCGGGCGATGCGCCCCCCGGGCGCGGCCTCGACGGCGACGGCGGCGATCGCGTCGAGCGCGGCGAAGCCCCCGCTCTCCGGGCCGAAATAGCCGATCCGCCCCTCGGCGATCTGCACCACCCCGGGGACCGGCTCCGCCGCCCGCCGCCGGGCGAGGCGGAGCCGACGCGCCGCGGCCACGCACCAGGCCCCGAGCACCGCGGCCCCGGCGAGCGGAAGCACCGCCGCCACGCTCCCGGCCCAGAGCGCCTGCCCGCCGAGGACCGCGAGCCAGAGCGCGCCGGCCCCCGTCAGCGCGGGCTCGGCGAAGGGCAGCGCGGCGCGAAGGGCGGGCGGCAGCGTCATTCCCAATCCCCGAGGCAAGCCTGCACGAGGGCGAGCGCCGCCACCGCCGCGGTGTCCGCGCGCAGCACCCGCGGGCCGAGGGAGACCGTCACCGCCGCCTCCATCGCGCGGAGCCGCGCCGCCTCCTCGGGCGCGAAGCCCCCCTCCGGCCCGATCAGCACCGCGAGCGGCCCGCGCGGCAGCGCCGAGAGCGCGGCGAGCGCCGGCGGCCCCGCGCCCGTCTCGTCGCAGAAGACGAGCCGGCGCTCCCCCGGCCAGTCCGCCAAGACCCGCTCGAGCGGCGCCGGCTCCGCGATCTCCGACACCGCGAGGAGCCCGCACTGCTCCGCCGCCTCGACCGCATGGGCGCGCAGCCGCTCGGCCTTCACCCGCTCGGCATTGGTGTATCGGGTGAAGACCGGGAGCACCCGCCGGCAGCCCATCTCGCAGGCTTTCTCCGCCACGAAATCCGTCCGGGCCTTCTTCAAGGGCGCGAAGAGGAGCCAGAGATCCGGCAGCGTCTCCTGCGCGCGCACCCGCTCCAGGCAGACGAGCCGGCCCGCGCGCTTGCCCGCCTCCGCGACCTCGGCGGCCCATTCCCCGTCGCGCCCGTTGAACAGCGCCACCCGGTCGCCCGGGCCCTGGCGCATCACGCCGAAGAGGTAATGCGCCTGATCGCGCCCGAGCGCCACCTCCGCCCCCGCGCCCAGATCCGCGTCGACATGTAGCCGGATTTTCGGCTGCACTCCCGCAGGCGCTTGTGACATAGAGCCCCCATGACAGAGGTGCCAGTTAACAAGCTCCCCCTGCCCGAGGGAAGGGTCCGCGACGCCACCGCCGACAACTGGGTGGACGCCTACGCGCCCGACCGATGGCGGCCCTTCCTCCGCCTCTCCCGGGCCGACCGGCCGATCGGGACATGGCTCCTGCTCCTGCCCTGCTGGTGGGGGATCCTCTTCGGCGTGCTCGAGACCGGATGGTCCTGGGTCGATCTCTGGCTCTTCCCCGCCTGCACCATCGGCGCCTTCCTGATGCGCGGCGCCGGCTGCACCTGGAACGACCTCGTCGACCGCGACATCGACAAGGGCGTCGCGCGCACCCGCTCGCGCCCCCTCCCCTCGGGGCAGGTGACGCCCAAGCAGGCGCTCGCCTGGGCGGTCGCGCAGTCGCTCGCGGCCTTCCTGATCCTGATCACCTTCGACGCCACGGCCATCGCGCTCGGCGTGCTCTCGCTCCTGCCGGTGGCGGTCTACCCCTTCGCCAAGCGCTTCACCTGGTGGCCGCAGGTCTTCCTCGGCATCGCCTTCAACTGGGGCGCGCTCCTCCTCTACGCCGCCCATACCGGGAGCGTCGGGCTCTCCTCGGTGCTGCTCTATCTCTGCGGCATCGCCTGGACGCTGCATTACGACACGATCTACGCCCATCAGGACCGCGAGGACGACGCGATCATCGGCGTGAAGTCCACCGCCCGGCTGTTCGAGACCGAGACCGACAAATGGCTCGCGATCTTCGCCACCTGCGCAGGCGGCTTCGGGCTGCTCGGCGTGCTCCTCGCAGGGGGCGGGCTCCTCGCGCTCGCCGGGCTCGGGGCGCTGGTGGGGCACATGGTCTCTCAGCGCGCGCGCTTCGACATGACCGATTCGGACCGCTGCCTCGCCCTCTTCCGAGAGACCCGATGGGGCGGGCTCGCCTTCGCCGCCGGGCTCTTCCTCGACGCCGCCCTCTGACGGACGCGCCGAGCCCCGGGACGGGGGCGGGGCGGCCCGGCCGGGC
>CAZNTX010000055.1:0-27086 GCA_964576075.1 uncultured Limibaculum sp.
GACGGCGGCGGGCCCCCGCGGCGCCGGCCACGAGCCCGGACGGCCGCTCAGATGAGCCCGTCATAGGCCCTCCGCGGGATCTCCACCTCGATCAGCGTGAAGCGCTCCCGCGCGAGCGCCGCCGCGAGCGCGGGCCCAGCCTCCCCGGGCGCGCGCACGGTGACCCCCTCGCCCCCATAGAGCCGCGCCAGCGCCGCGAAATCCGTCCGCTCGAAATCGACGCCGGCGTTCTGCAAGCCCATCCGCCGCTGCTTGAGCTCGATCAGCGCGAGGCTCCGATCCACGAACACGACCACCACCACCGGCAGCCGCGCCTCCGCGAGCGTGCCGAGCTCGCCGAGCACCATCTCCAGGCAGGCATCCCCCATCACCGCCACCGTCGGGCGCTCCGGATCGGCGATCTTGTGCCCGAGCGCGAGAGGCAGCGCACAGCCCATGGTGCAGAGCCCGGTCGACTGCAGGAGCGTCCGCGGCCGCCGCGCGAAGAACTGCTGGCTGAGGAGGATCCGGTGCGCCCCCGAATCGACCGTGACCGCCGCCTCCCCCGGCAGCTCGGCGAGCATCTCGGCCAAGGCGACGTCCGGCCCCCAAGCCTCCCCTGGCGCGAAGGCCTCGAGCAACGCCGCGCGATACGCCCCGTGCTCCCACCCGGGCTTCGCCTCCGCCACCGCGCCGTCGAGCGCGGCGAGCCCCGCCGCCACCGAGGAGACCCAGGAGAGCGCCGCGTGGTGCATGTCGTGGGTGTTGGGCGCATGGGCGAACTCGACGCATTTCGCCGGGTCCCAGGGGTCGCGCCACCCGGTGCGCATCTCGATCGGGTCGTAGCCCGCGGCGATCACCAGATCCGCCGCCTCGAAGACCGGCAGGAGCGCGCGGTCGGCCTTCGGCGAGAGCCCGTGCCCGCCGAGGCTGAGGGGGTGGTCCTCCGGGATCACGCCCTTGGCCTTGTAGGTCGTGGCCACGGGAATGGCATGGCGCTCGGCGAAGGCGCGGAGCGCCTCGGGCCCGCCCGGCTCTTCGAGAATGTCGAGCCCCGCGACGATCACCGGACGCCGGCTCTCGGCGAACATCTCCCGCGCCCGCTCGAGCGCGGGGCCTTCCGCCGGCCCGCTCGGGCCCACGGCGCCGCGCAACCGGCGCCCGGGCAGGGGCTCCGCCGCCTCGGCGACGGCGATCGGCAGGTCGATATGCACCGGCCCCTTGCGTCCGGCCATCGCGATGGCGAGCGCCTTGTCCACCGTCACGCCCACGGCCCCCGGCTCTGCCCGGAACGAGGCCTTGCAGACCTGCGCGAAGACCGCCGCGTGGTCGAAGACCTGATGGGTGTAGGTCATCTGCTCGGCCGGGTCGATCATGCCGGAGAGGACGACGAGGGGCACCCGGTCCTGCTCGGCATTGGCGACCACGTTGAACGCGTTGGCGAGGCCCGGCCCCACGGTCGCCACCAGAACCCCCGGCGCGCCGGTGGCGTGCCAGGTGCCCTCGGCCATGAAGCCGGCGGCGTTCTCGTGCTTGGCGAGGCGGAAGCGGATGCCGGCGCGCTCGAGCGCGTCGATGAGGGTCAGCACCTCGCCGCCCGGGATGCCGAAGGCGTGGCGCACCCCGGCGGCGTGGAGCCCGGCGGCGATCACGTCGGCGGCGTTGGTGCGGGGGGCGTCGGTCATGGCAGGGCTCCCCGCGAGGCGGCGCGGCGGGGCACGCTCACTCCCCCTCGAACTGCATCAGCGCATGGGTCTCGATGCCCATATCGACGAGCCTCTGCCGCCCGCCGAGCGCGGGCAGGTCGACCACGAAGCTCGCCGCCACGAGATCGCCGCCGAGCCGCTCGATCAGCTTGACGCCGGCGACCGCGGTGCCGCCGGTGGCGATCAGATCGTCGACGAGGAGCACCTTGGCGCCGGCCTCGAAGGCGTCGTCGTGGATCTCCACGACCGCCTCGCCGTATTCCAGCGAATAGGCCTCCATCAGCGTCGCGCCCGGCAGCTTGCCCTTCTTGCGGATCGGCACGAAGGGGAGCGTCAGCGCATAGGCCAGCGCGCCGCCGAGGATGAAGCCGCGCGCGTCCATCGCGGCGATCACCTCGACATGGCGGTCCCGATAGGGATCGGCGAGGGCGTCGACGGTGCGGCGGAAGGCGTGGGCGTCGTTGAAGAGGGTGGTGACGTCTCGGAACTGGATGCCGGGGACCGGGAAATCCGGGATCGTCCGGACATAGTCGGCGAGCGGGCGCTCCCCGGCGTCGGCTTGGGCGGTGTCGGTCATCGCGCGCTCCCCATCGTCGTCGCGCGATCCTACCCGGCGCCGCGGCGAAGGCAACAGAGGCACGCGCGCGCATCACGCGCGGGCGAGCGAGCTCAGCTTGCGCGCCGGGGCTGCGGCGGACTGCTCGGCGCCGCGGCCGCAGGGCCGTAGAGCGCCTCGGACAAGTAGCTCAGATGCAACTGCCCCCAATCCCGCCGGTCCTCCACCGGGATCAGGAGCCGGGCCGCGAGAAGGGTCATCGCTTGGGACTCCGCCATGGTTTGCCCGAGCTTACGGGGCATATCGTGACGAAATCGTGGCGATCCCCGCAATCCACACCCCCTGTGGATAAACTCCCGCCGCGACCGATGCGCGCGGGCCACAGGGCGTGGCTCCCCGCCCTCAGCGTCCGGCCGGAGACATGACGATGACGGTCGGCCGCGCGGGAAGGCTGTCCGCCGCGACGGTCAGCACCTCGCGCCCGCCGACATCCAAGGCGAAGTCGTCCGCCATCCCGCCGAGGAACCGCTCGAGGCTGCGCCGGCCGAAATAATGCATCGGCAGCACGATCGAGGATTTCAGCCGCTGCGCGACCTCCACCATCCTCGGCACCTCCATGGTGAAGGAGCCGTCCACCGGGACCATCAGAATGTCCATCCGGCCGAGGGCGGTGTATTGCTGCTCCGTCGGCACATGGTGGAGATGGCCGAGATGGGCGATGCAGAGATCGGCCACCTCGAAGACGAAGATCGAATTGCCGTCTCGCCCCATCGTGCCCCAGGAGCGGATGTCGGTGGTGACGTTGCGGATGCGCACGTCGCCGATCTCGTGGTCGTGGATCGCGGGGCTGCGCCCCTCCGCCTCCCAGCCCTTCAGCACATGGGCGATCTCGGGGTTCGGGAAATCGGTGTAGTGGGTCTCGTGCGCCCGGTTCATGGTGACGACGGTCGGCACGCCGCCGGGCCCGTCGGCGCCGAAATAGTCGGTGTTGATCGAGATCCCGCCCGGCGTCTCGATCCGGTAGGTGGAGTGGGCGACATAGCGGATCGTGACTTCCGGCGCAGGCGCGGTCGCGATCTCCCCGAGGCTCGCATAGCGGATGCCGGGCACCCCTTCGACGAAGGTGAAGCAGGTGCTGGCCCAGGCCCCGAGGGGCGTCGCGACGAGGGCGAGGACGGCGGCGATAAGGCGCATGGACACCTCCCTGTGGCGATTTCCGCCAAAGGTAGCGCGCCCGCAGCGGGCCGGCCACTCCGCCGGATCAGCCGCCCCCGAGCACCCGCCCCGCGACGCCCGCGAGCCGCGCCACCATCTCCGGGTCGCGCGCCTCCGGAGCGGTGATCACCGCATGCTCGAGCGCCCGGTCGCAGCGGTCGTGGCAAGGCGCGCGGGCCGCCCCGATCTCCGGGATCGCCGCGACGAGGAGCGCGCGCGCATGCTCCACATTGAGCCGCATGGTCTCGAGGATCGCGGGCACGTCCACCTCCCCGTGCTCCGGATGCCAGCTGTCGTAGTCCGTCACCATCGCGATGGTGGCGTAGCAGAGCTCCGCCTCGCGGGCGAGCTTGGCCTCGGGCATGTTGGTCATGCCGATCACGTCCGCCCCCCAGTGCTCGCGATACATCCGGCTCTCGGCGAGCGAGGAGAACTGCGGACCCTCCATACAAAGATAGGTCCCGCGCGCGTGATAGGGGATGCCGAGCTTCATCGCGGCATGGGCGAGCGCGGCATGGAGGCGCGAGCAGACCGGCTCGGCCATCGAGACATGCGCGACGAGCCCGGGGCCGAAGAAGGTCTTCTCGCGGTTGACCGTGCGGTCGATGAATTGATCGCAGAGCACGAAATTCCCCGGCGCCATCTCCTCGCGGAACGACCCGCAAGCGGAGACCGAGACGATCTCGGTGGCGCCGAGCGCCTTAAGAGCGGCGATGTTGGCGCGATAGGGGATGTCCGTCGGCCCGAGCCGGTGGCCCCGCCCGTGCCGCGGCAGGAAGGCGACGCCCACCTCCCCGAGCCGCCCGGTCAGGATCGCGTCGGAGGGCGGGCCCCAGGGCGTCTCGACCTCGCGCCAGGCGGCCTCCTCGAGGCCCTCGAGCGCGTAGAGCCCGCTGCCCCCCACGATCCCGATCATCGTCTCGCGCATCGCGCTCCCCTCTCTCCTGCGCCCCGCCTTCCCCGGGCGGAGCCGGGCGCCGGCCCCCCGGCGTCCGGGTGGGCCGGCGGGGGACGGCGGCGGGCCCGCGCCCGGCTCCGCCCGCCCGACCTCTCCGCTCCGCGCCCCGCCTCAGCCAGGCCGCGCCATCTCCCAGACCGCGCTCACCGTCGCATAGTCCATGTAGCCGAGCCGCGCCACCGGGCGGAAGGCCGTGACATCCACCCGGCCCTCGACGATCACATCGTCCCGGATATGCACCCCGACGACCTCGCCGATCGCCATGATATTCGCCATCTCCGGGCGCCAGCTCGGCAGATCGTCGATCAGCCGCACCAGGCGGCATTCGAGGCAGGCCGGCGCCTCCGCCACCCGCGGCGCCCCGATCGCCTCGCAGGGCGCGCGCGTCAGACCCGCGATCTCGAACTCGTCCGCCTCCGCCGCATAGACCCCGGAGCTCGCATTCATCGCCGCCGCGAGCGCCTCTCCCACGACGTTGCAGGCGAACTCGCCGGTCGCGCGGATATTGGCGAAGCTGTCCTTCTCCCGCTCGCCCCGGCTCTTGCGCCCGGTCTGCGCGACCATCACCATCGGCGGGCGGTCGCCGCAGCCGTTGAAGAAGCTGTAGGGCGCGAGATTGGCCCGCCCCTCCGCGTCCACCGTCGAGAGCCAGCCGATCGGACGGGGCACCACGAGCGACTTGAACGGGTCGTGCGGCAGCGGATGGCCCTCGGCCGGGCGGTAGAACATGCGCGCGCTCCTGTGCTATCGCGCCCATCCATATCGCCGCGGCGGGGCCCTGCCTAGCCCGCCGCATGCCCGCCGCCCGCGCGGCCAGCCCCGCGCCCTGCCCTGCCCCGCCCATGCTGCGCGTCCTCAGAGAAACCCCCGCCGACGGCCCGGAGATCGAGGTCCTGCTCGATCTCGCCTTCGCCCCCGGGCGCGAGCTCCTGAGCTCCTACCAGCTCCGCGCCGGCGTCCCCCCGGTGGCCGCGCTCTGCCGGGTCGCGCGCGACGACTACGACGCCGTGGTCGGCGCGATCCGCTATTGGCCGGTGGCGCTCGGGGAGACGGGCGCGCCCGCGCTGCTCCTCGGCCCCGTCGCCGTCCACCCGACGCGCCAGGGCGAGGGCGTCGGCGCCATGCTGATCGCCGACACGCTCGCCGCCGCGGCCGAGGCCGGCTGGACCCGGGTGATCCTCGTGGGCGACGAGCCCTATTACGCCCGCTTCGGCTTCTCGCGGGCGGCGGCGGCGGCGCTCGACTTCCCCAAGCCGGTGAACCCCGCCCGCGTGCTCGGCCGCGCCCTCGTCCCCGGCGCCTTCGCCGGGCTCTCCGGCCCGGTCCGCCCGGCTCCGCCGAAGAAGCCCGAGAGCATTCCGGACCTTCCCTAGCAATCGCGCCAATTCGCATTTGAAAATACAGTCGAGAATGCATATACGATAATTCCGATGCGACCCACACGCCGAACCGAGTGGAGCTTTTAGATGGACGGAACGCCGAGCGGCGGAAACGCCCCGAAAAGCTCCGGAGCCGAGCAATCCGGAGACCCGAAGATGACCGAGCAAGACAAGACTCACGGCACGCTGCTGTCGCTGACATCCGAGATCGTCGCAGCGCATGTGTCGAACAACGCCGTGTCCAACACCGATCTGCCGCAGCTGATCGAGACGGTGTTCCGCACGCTGTCGGGCCTCGATGCCAAGGCGGCGGAGCCCGAGCCGGAGCAGAAGCCCGCGGTGCCGATCAAGAAGTCGATCAACGACGACTATCTGATCTGCCTCGAGGACGGCAAGAAGCTGAAGATGCTTAAGCGCCACCTCTCGACCGCCTATGGCATGACGCCGGAGGAATACCGCGCGAAATGGGGCCTGCCGCACGACTATCCGATGGTCGCGCCCAACTACTCGAAAACCCGCAAGGACCTCGCGAAGAAGATCGGCCTCGGCCGCAAGCCCAAGCAGAGCTGAGCCCCGCCCCGGCTTGCGAAGCGCCGGCGCGGGACGATATCAGGCGGGACGCGCCGCGGCGGCGGCGCATCCCGAGGAGGCCCCCGTGCGCAAAGTCTTCGTCAAGACCTATGGCTGCCAGATGAACGTCTACGACAGCGAGCGCATGGAAGCCGCGCTCGCCGCGGACGGCTATGCCCGGGCGGAGACGGCGGAGGAGGCGGACCTCGTCGTCCTCAACACCTGCCACATCCGGGAGAAGGCGGCCGAGAAGGTCTATTCCGAGATCGGCCGGCTCAAGGCGCTGAAGGCCCGTGGCGCGCAGATCGCCGTCGCCGGCTGCGTCGCCCAGGCCGAGGGGGCGGAGATGGTCGCCCGCGCGCCCGCGATCGACGTCGTGGTCGGCCCGCAGGCCTATCACCGCTTGCCCCGCCTCGTCGCCGAGGCCCGCGCCGAGGGCCGCGCGCGGATCGACACCGACTTCCCCGCCGAGGACAAGTTCGACCACCTCCCGGGCCCCAAGACCCGCAGCGCCCCCGCGGCCTTCCTCACCGTGCAGGAGGGGTGCGACAAGTTCTGCGCCGCCTGCGTCGTGCCCTATACCCGCGGCGCCGAGGTCTCGCGCCCCGTGGCCCGCGTCGTCGCCGAGGCGGAGGCGCTGGTGGCCCGCGGCGCGCGCGAGATCACGCTGCTCGGGCAGAACGTCAACGCCTATCACGGCGCGGGGCCGGACGGGTCGGAATGGGGCCTCGCCCGCCTCCTCGCCCGCCTCTCCGGGATCGCGGGGCTCGAGCGGCTGCGCTACACCACCTCCCACCCGAACGACATGGACGAGGCGCTGATCGCCGCCCATGGCGAGCTCGAGAAGCTGATGCCCTATCTGCATCTCCCGGTGCAGGCGGGCTCGGACCGGGTGCTGAGGGCGATGAACCGCAAGCACACCGCCGAGAGCTATCTCCGCTTGATCGAGCGCATCCGCGCCGCCCGGCCCGACATCGCGCTCTCGGGGGACTTCATCGTCGGCTTCCCGGGGGAGACGGAGGCGGAGTTCGAGGCGACGATGGCGCTCGTGCGCGAGGTCCGCTACGCGCAGGCCTATTCCTTCAAGTATTCCCCCCGGCCCGGCACCCCCGCGGCCGGCGCGGCGCAGGTGCCGGAGGCCGAGAAGGCCGACCGGCTCGCGCGCCTGCAGGCGCTCCTCGCCGAGCAGCAGGCGGCCTTCAACGCCGCGCAGGTCGGCCGCCGCCTCCCGGTGCTGCTCGAGAAGCCGGGGCGGCAAGCGGGGCAGATGGTCGGCCGCTCCCCCTATCTCCAGGCCGTCCATGTGGAGGCCGGCCCGGAGCGCCGGGGCGAGATCGTCGAGGCCGCGATCGAGGCCGCCGGGCCGAACTCCCTCACCGGCCGCCTGTCGTGACGCAGGCGCCGCCGAGGCGTCGCTGCGTCGGTGCGACCTGTCGATACCGCCTCCCGAGGTGACGTCTGCCGCCCAAGCCTGTCCGCTGGACTTCCGGATCTCCGGCGTGGAACGGCCCGACTCCGGGCCTCGAACCGACGGCAGGGCCATCCGGTCCGATCGACGAGGCGATCGAGATCGTCCCTGCGGTCGACGCCGACGGCGAGGCGGTCGTCGCGGTGGAGCGCGGCGCGCTGGCCAAGCGGCCGACCCTCCGCCTGCCGGGAGGCGCATCTGGCCGCCCTGCCCCGGACGGGCGCGGGCGGAGTGGCCGCCCGCCCGCCCCCGTGCTAGGCCGGCGGCGAAAGGAGCCGCCGATGCTGATGCGCGCCGAGACCGACTGCCTGATCCTCGTCGACCTGCAGGCGCGGCTCGTCCCGGCCATGGCGGCGCCCGAGGGGGCGCTCGGCCGCGCGCGCCTGCTGATCGCGGCGGCGCGGGAGACCGGGGTGCCGGTGCTCGTCACGGAACACTGCCCCGCGAGCCTCGGGGCGACGGTCGCCGAGATCGCCCGCCCCGCCGCGGAGGCCGGCGCGCGGGTGGTGGAGAAGACGCGGTTCTCCGCCGCCGCCGAGCCCGCCTTCGCCGAGGCGATGGCCGCGCTCGGGCGGAGGCGGGCGGTCGTCGCGGGGATGGAGGCGCATATCTGCGTCGCGCAGACGGCGCTCGGGCTCCTCGAGGCGGGCTGCGAGGTCTTCGTCGTCGCCGACGCCGTGGCCGCCCGGGATCCGGCCAACACGGAGGCCGCGCTCGCCCGGCTCCGCGCCGCGGGGGCCGGGATCGTCACCGCGGAGATGGCGGTCTTCGAGTGGCTCGGGCGGGCCGATACCCCCGCCTTCAAGGCGCTCCTGCCGCTCGTGAAATGACCCGGCGCGCGGTCGGGGCGGATTTCTCTTGCCTCCGGGCCCCGCCTCCCCCACCTTTCGGGCATGAGCGACCGGAGCCAGTGCGGAGACGCCGCTTGCGCCTGACGACATTTGCCGCGGGACGCGCCCCTTGGTCGGCCTGACCGACGGCGGCGTGGACGAGAGGACCGGCGAGACGGGCTCGGAGACCGTGCTCGAATTCGCCGACAACCGTCTCCTGATCGACCTCTGCGGGCAATACGACCGCAATCTGACCGCGATCGAGGCGGGGTTCGACGTGGTGATCCTGCGCCGCGGCAATCAGCTCGCGCTGCACGGGCCGGACGACGGCCGCGCCCAGGCCGCGGGCGCGCTCGAGGGGCTCTATCGCCGGCTCGAGCAGGGCCGCGCCGTCGAGCCCGCCGATGTCGCCGCCGCGATCCGCATGGGCGATGCGCCGGAGCCTGAGCCGGCCGAGCGCGCGCGCCAGCTCGACATGTTCCCCGAGGGCCGCCTCGAGATTCGCACCCGCAAGCGCACGATCGAGCCCCGCTCGGCCGCCCAGCGCGCCTACACGGCGGCGCTCTTCGGCCACGAGCTCGTCTTCGGCATCGGGCCGGCGGGCACCGGCAAGACCTATCTCGCGGTCGCCGCGGCGGTCTCGATGTATCTCGAGGGCAAGGTGGAGCGCATCGTCCTCTCGCGCCCCGCGGTCGAGGCGGGCGAGCGGCTCGGCTTCCTGCCGGGGACCGAGAAGGAGAAGATGGACCCTTATATGCGCCCGCTCTACGACAGCCTGCAGGACATGCTGCCCGGCAAGCAGCTCCAGCGGCTGATGGAGGAGGGCAAGATCGAGATCGCGCCCTTGGCCTTCATGCGCGGGCGCACGCTCTCCAACGCCTTCGTGGTGCTCGACGAGGCGCAGAACACCACGACGATGCAGATGAAGATGTTCCTCACCCGCCTCGGCGAGGGCGGGCGCATGGCCGTCACCGGCGATCCGAGCCAGATCGACCTGCCGCGGGGGATGGAGTCCGGGCTCGTCGAGGCGATCCGGGTGCTCGACGGGGTGTCCGGGATCGGGATGGTGCGCTTCTCCTCGAGCGACGTGGTGCGCCACCCGCTCGTCGCGCGCATCGTCGAGGCCTACGAGGCCGGGCGGTGACGGCGCTCGCGGAGGCGGTCGAGCCGCTGGCCGAGCTGATCCTCGAGGATCCGGCCTGGGGGCGCGCCCTGCCCGATCTCGCCGAGATCGCAGAGCGCGCCGCAGCTCTCGCCATCGCCGAGACGGGGCGCGACCCCGGGGAGTGGCAGGTGGCGGTCCTCGCCTGCTCGGACGCGCGAATCGCCGAGCTCAACGCCCGCTTCCGGGGCAGGGAGGGGGCGACGGACGTGCTCTCCTTCCCCGCCTTCGAGCGGGTTCCGGAGCGCGCCGGGCCCCGCACGCCGCTCGGAGACCTCGCGATCGCCCTAGGCCCGACCAGAGAGCATGCCGAGGCGCACGCAATTCCCTTGAAAGATCACGTTCTTCACCTGATCTTACATGGGTGTCTGCATCTCCTCGGCTACGATCACGAGACCGAGGCCGATGCGGCCGTCATGGAGGGGGCGGAGACCAGGGCGCTCGCGCGCCTCGGTATCCCGGACCCTTACGGAGGAGGGGACGGGCTTCGCCCGCGCCCGGAAGAGTAGGAATGGACGCCAGCCACAGTCCCCAGCCCCCCGAGGGGGGCCAGCCTGCCGGAGAGACCGGCCAGGACGACACCGGGAGCCAAGCCGGGAGCGAACGCCGCTCGCGCCGTCGCTCCCTGATCGCATCGCTCCTCGGCCGCGCCAAGGGCGGCTTCGGCCGCGCCGCCGCCGAGGAGGTCGAGGAGGACCGCGAGGACGGGCTCGGCCCCGCCTTCGAGGGTTCGAGCCCCGCCGAGCGCGCCATGGTGGCCAACATCCTCCGCCTGCGCGACCTGCGCGTCGAGGACGTGATGACGCCCCGGGCCGACATCGTCGCCGTGCCCGTCGATGCGGGGCTCGACGACGTGATGGCCGCCCTCTCCCGCGGCTCGCTCTCCCGCGTGCCGGTCTATCAGGACACGCTCGACGACCCGCTCGGCTTCGTCCATCTGAAGGACCTCGCCCTCGCCTACGGCGTCGGCTGCGCGAAGAACGGGCGGGAGTTCCGGCTGAAGGACCATCTGCGCCGGGCGCTCTTCGTCCCGCCCTCGATGCGGATCGCGGCGCTGATGCAGCGGATGCAGGCGGCGCGCACCCATATGGCGCTGGTCATCGACGAGTTCGGCGGCGTCGACGGTCTCGTGACCATCGAGGACCTCGTCGAGCAGATCGTCGGCGATATCGAGGACGAGCACGACACCGCCGAGAGCGCGCTCTGGCGGGCGGAGGCGCCGGGGGTCTACGTGATCAACGCCCGCGCCGACATCCAGGAATTCTGCGAGGCAGAAGGCGTCGAGCTGCTGCCGGAGGACTGGGAGGAGGATGTCGACACGCTCGGCGGTCTCGTCTTCATGCTGACCGGCCGGGTGCCGACGCGGGGCGAGGTGGTTCCCCATCCCGCGGGGCACGAATTCGAGGTGATCGACGCCGATCCCCGCCGGCTGCGCCGCCTGCGCCTCAGGCTCCAGGGCGCGGCGCCCGCCCGCCCGAAGCCCGCCGCCGGAACAGGGGCCGGAACAGGGGCCGGAGCCGCGGGCGGACAGGGCGCGACGCAGCCCGCGGCCGCTGCGCGTCACGCCGCCGAGTAAGGGCCGGCCGCGCCGATGGGGGGGCTCGCGCGGCCGGCGCCGCAGGACTGGATCGCGCGGCGCGGCGGGATCGTCCGCGCCACTCTCGCGCTGGTGGCCGGCGCGGGGTTCACCCTCGCGCAGCCGCCGATTTCGCTCCCCTGGGCGCTGTTCCTCGCCCTGCCGGCCCTCGTCTGGCTGGTCGACGCCGCGCCCTCGCGCCGGGCCGCGGCGCTCACCGGGTGGCTCGCGGGCTTCGCCGGGATGGTCACCGGGTTCCACTGGATGGGCCATGCGTTCCTCGTGGACCCCGAGCGCTGGGCCTGGGCGCTGCCCTTCGCGATCACGCTGCTGCCGGCCGCCCTCGCGCTCTACTGGGCGGCGGCCTTCTGGGTGGCCAAGGCGCTCTGGACGGCGCATTGGTCGCGCGCGCTCACGCTCGCCGCCGCCATCGCGACGGCCGAGCTCGCCCGCGCCACCTTCTTCACCGGCTTTCCCTGGGGGCTGCCCGGTTATGCCTGGCTCGAGACGCCGGCGATGCAGGCCGCCGCCTGGATCGGGCCGCACGGGATGACACTGGCGACGCTGGCGCTCGCCGCCCTCCCCCTCGTCGCGGGGCCGCGGCGGGCGGCGGGGTGGGCGGCGCTCGCGGCGGTGGCGGCGCTTTGGGGGGCGGGGAGCCTGCGCCACGCCGATCCCCCGCCCGCGCCCTCGGCCGAGGCGCCGGTGCTGCGCCTCGTGCAGCCCAACGCCCGGCAGGACCGCAAATGGGTCTCCCCCTGGCGCGAGCGCTACGAGCGGCGGCTGATCGCGCTCTCGGCGGAGGACCCTGGCCCCCTCGGCCCCCCCGCCGCGGTGATCTGGCCCGAGACCGCGATCACCTTCCTGCCGCAGGACGCCCCGGACGCCGTCGCCGCCATCGCGCGCTCGGCCCGCGGCGCGCTCCTCGTCACCGGCGCGCTGTTCTACGAGCACGGGGCGGGCGGGCTCAGGCGCTGGTCGAACGCGCTGATGGCCGTCGGGCCCGAGGGCGAGACGCTGGCGCGCTACGACAAGCACCATCTGGTGCCCTTCGGCGAATACGTCCCCCTCGGCGGGCTGCTCCGGCGGATCGGCCTCGACGCCATCGCCGGGATGGGCGGCGCGGGCTTCGTGCCCGGGCCGGGCCCGCGCACGCTCTCGCTGCCGGGCCTGCCACCGGTCTCCCCGCTCATCTGCTACGAGATGATCTTCCCCGGCGAGGTGGTGGCGCCGGGCGCGCGGCCGGACTGGCTGCTGCATCTGACGAACGACGCCTGGTTCGGCCGGGAGTTCGGCCCGCAGCAGCACCTCGCGCAGGCCCGCATCCGGGCGATCGAGCAGGGGCTGCCGGTGGTTCGCGCGGCCAATACCGGGATCTCGGCCGTGATCGACGCGCAGGGCCGCGTGCGCGCCTCGCTCGGGCTCGACAGCCACGGGGCGCTCGATGCGCGCCTGCCGCCCCCGCTGCCGCCGACGCTCTATGCCCGGACGGGGGACTGGCCCGCCCTCCTCGCCCTCGCGCTCCTCTGGGCCGGGCTCGCCGCGCGCCGGGCCCGCTTGACCGGCAGTTGAGCGCGATGCAAAAGGCGCGCGATCCGGCACGAGCATGAGGAGCGGGCGCGCATGACCCTGGAGAACTACCTGTTCACCTCCGAATCGGTTTCGGAGGGCCACCCCGACAAGGTCTGCGACCAGATCTCCGACGCCGTGGTCGACTACATCCTCGCCCGCGAGCCGGAGGCCCGCACCGCGATCGAGACCGCCGCGACCACCAACAAGGTGGTGATGATGGGCGAGGTGAAGATCTCGGAGGACAACGCCGTCACGCCCGAGGAGATCTGCGCCGTCGCCCGCGAGACGATCCGCGAGATCGGCTATGCGCAGAAGGGCTTCCACTTCAAGACCTGCTCGATCGACACCTACATCCACGAGCAGTCCGCCGACATCGCGCAGGGCGTGGACTCGGCGGAGAACAAGGACGAGGGCGCGGGCGACCAGGGCATCATGTTCGGTTATGCGACCGACGAGACCCCGGAGCTCATGCCCGCCCCGATCCTCTACGCCCACCGCATCCTGCGCCTGATGTCGGAGGCGCGCCACGCCGGCACGCAGCCGCTCCTCGGCCCGGACGCCAAGAGCCAGGTGACGCTCGAATACCGCGACCGCCGCCCGGTGCGCGCGCACACGGTCGTCGTCTCGACCCAGCATCTGCCGAAGGACCAGCAGGGCCGCGAGATCGACTCCGCCGCCGTGCGCGAGATCGTGACCCCCTTCGTCGAGCGCGCCCTGCCAGAGGGCTTTCTCGACGCCGACACGGTCTGGCATGTGAACCCCACCGGCCGCTTCGTCATCGGCGGGCCGGACGGGGATGCCGGGCTCACCGGGCGCAAGATCATCGTCGACACCTATGGCGGCGCCGCCCCCCATGGCGGCGGCGCGTTCTCCGGCAAGGACCCGACCAAGGTCGACCGCTCGGCGGCCTATGCCGCGCGCTATCTCGCGAAGAACGTGGTGGCGGCGGGGCTGGCCAAGCGCTGCCTGATCCAGCTCTCCTACGCCATCGGCGTGGCCGAGCCGCTCGCGGTCTATGTCGACACCGAGGGCACCGCCGAGGTCGACCCCACCAAGATCGAGCGGGCGATCCGCGAGACCATGTCGCTCACCCCGCGGGGCATCCGCACCCATCTCGGGCTCAACCGGCCGATCTACCGCCGCACCGCCGCCTACGGCCATTTCGGCCGCGAGGCGGAGGCCGACGGCGGCTTCTCCTGGGAGCGGACGGACCTCGCCGCCGAGCTCAAGGCGGCGGTCTGAGCGGAGGCCGCGTGCATCCCTCGGCCAAGGCCGCCCGCCTCCGCTCGCATCTGCGCCGCAGGGCCAACCGGCTCGCGGCGCAGGGGCTCGTCCGCCTCGCCCCGCGCCTCGCCCACCGGCTCGCCCTGAAGCGCGAATTGCCGCCGGGGCTCGCCCATGCCGAGATCGAGGAGGCGATCCTGCCCGCCCTCGTCGATCCCGCGCGGGAGGCGATCGATGTCGGCGCCAATCTCGGGCGCTACACCAAGCTGCTCGCCGGCCTCGCGGCGCATGTCCATGCGCTCGAGCCGGACCCGCGGCTCGCGGACTTCCTGCGCCGCGTCGGGTATCGCAACGTGAGCGTGGTGGAAGCGGCGGCCTCGGCTGCGCGAGGGACGGCGGAGCTTCTCGTCCCCGGGCCCGACCGGGCGAGCCATTCCGCCACCGCGAGCCTCGAGGCGGAGGCCGTGGGCGCGGCGGGCCGGGTCGAGCGCATCGAGACCGTCCCGCTGGACGGCTTCGCCGAGCGCCCCATCGGCTTCGTGAAGATCGACGTGGAGGGGCACGAGATCTCCGTCCTCGCCGGGGCGCGGGGGCTCGTCGCGCGGCGGCGCCCGGTGCTCCTCGTGGAGGCGGAGGACCGTCACCGCCCGGGTGCCGTCGACGTGCTCCGCCGCTTCGCCAAGGAGACCGGCTATGGCGGGTTCTTCCTGCGCCGCGGCCGGGCGCTGCCGCTCTCCGAGTTTCGCGCGGCGGAGATGCAGGACCCGGCCGCGCTCGTCCCCGGCCGCCCCCGCATCGCGCTCGACTACGTGAACAACTTCGTGCTGATGCCGGAGGGCCCGGCGCTCGCCGCGGCGATGGAGGAGGCGGAGGCCCGCGTGGCGCGGGTTCCGCTGCCGGAGAGCGCGCCGAGGAGAGCCCGCTAGCGGGCCCGGCGGCCGTCCTCGGCAAGCCGGGAGAGCCGGCGCGCGCGGGCCGCGTCGGAGAGGGTTTCGACTGAGCCGATGGTCGTCTGCCGCACCGGGGAGACCCCGGCCATCCCGAGGATCAGCCGCTTCAGCACCGCGACGCCGGAATTGAGGAACCAGACGCGATAGGCGATCCCGGGCATGCCCATGGTGACCACCACATGCGCCGTGCGTCCTTTCAACCGCTGCTCGGGCCAGCCGCCGTCGCTCTCGCCGATCATGAAACCGCCGCGGGCGGTCTGCTCGAAGAGCGCCTTCAGCCGCGCCGGCATGCCGCCGAGCCAGAGCGGGAAGACCACCACGAGATGGTCGGCCTCGCGGAGACGTTCCTGCGCCTCGAGGAGCGCCCCCTGCGGCGGGGCGGAGAACTCCGCCTGGCTCTCGAGGGGGGCCGGGGCGAGGGCGGCGGTGTCGATCCGGGAGACCGTGTGGCCCGCGCCGAGCGCCCCCTCGGCATAGGCCTCGGCGAGGGCGTGGCAGAAGTGCCCGCCCGCCGGGTCCGGATGGCCCTGAATGAGGCAGATGCGCGTCATGCTCGCTCCCTCCTCCGACCCGCCGAGCCTCTGCCGAGGCGCGCGCCGGCGCCATGATCGACGTCAATCCCCGGCGGGGGTTTCGCGCGCCCCGGCCCCGCGCTAGAGGGAAGCGCCATGACGCCCCCCGAAAACGATCCCGAGGACCGCCCGCCGCGGCCCGACAAGCTCGACCGTCCGGTCCCCGCCCGCGACGTGCCGGAGCGCCCGGACGGCGCGCCCTGGCGCAATTTCTACGGCCGGCGCCACGGCAAGAAGCTCCGCCCAGGCCAGGAGGCGCTGCTCGAGACCCGCCTCGCCGAGCTCGCGCCGGCGGGCGTCGGCTGGGAGGAGAACCCAGAGCGCCGGCCCCTCGACCTCGCCGCGCTTTTCCCCGGCGCCCGCGATGTCTGGCTCGAGATCGGCTTCGGCGGGGGCGAGCACATGATCCACCAGGCGGCGCGGCATCCGGATCTGGGGATCCTCGGCTGCGAGCCCTTCGTCAACGGCGTGGCGATGCTCCTCTCTGCGATCGAGCGGGCGGGGGTGGAGAACCTCCGCATCCATGCGGGCGATGCGCGGGATCTGCTCGACGTGCTCCCCGAGGGCGCGGTCGGGCGGGTGTTCCTGCTCTATCCGGACCCATGGCCGAAGCGGCGGCACTGGAAGCGGCGCTTCGTCAACCCGCCCCAGCTCGACCAGCTCGCCCGGGCGATGCGCCCCGGCGCCGAGCTGCGCGTGGCGACCGATATCGAAGACTATGTCCGCCACACGCTCGAGCAGATCGCCCGCCACCCCGCCTTCGCCTGGACCGCCGAGCGCCCCTCGGACTGGCGCGCGCCCTGGGCGGACTGGCCCGGCACCCGCTACGAGGCGAAGGCGCTCCGCGAGGGCCGGCGGCCGCACTACCTCGCCTTCCGCCGCCTCTGACCGCCCGCCGGGGCGGGTCGCCGCGGCCTCGGGTGACAGCGGACCGGTTCGGTGGTATCGTCGTCAGAACGCTGTCCTTTTTGAGATTGGTGAGAAACGATGCGTGTCATGACCCTGGCGGCGGGAGCCGCCCTTTTTGCGATTTCCGGCCCGGCCGCGGCCGCGACTCTCTTCCTCAACCCTATCGGGCCTAACCCGATCGACGCCAACTGCCTCGTCGAGTGCGGCGAGGCGTTCGACGGCACCGACCGGATCGGCGCGCAGAGCTTCGCGCTCTCGGCCGGCGCCACGGTGGAGGCCCTCGGCTTCACCTTCGTGACCCCTGATCGGACCCTCGCCTTCCTGCCGGGGTCGGTCGATTGGAGCATCCGCAGCGACGCGGCGGGCCAACCGGGCGGCGTGATCGCCTCCGGAACCGAAGCCTTCACGGCCCCCGACACCACCGATCTGAACTTCGAGCCATTCGTCGACTTCTTCGCCATCGAGGCGCTGTTCGACATCGCGGACACGGCGCTGACCGCGGGCGACTATTTCGCGACCTTCGACGTCAACGGCATCTCCCCGGCTGGCAGGGTGTCTACTGGGCGGAGAGCGACGGCGGCACGGGCGTGGCCTTCGAGAGCCTCGACGGCGGCGCGACCTGGCCGGCGAGCTATGGGGATACGGGCACCGGCTTCGGGATCAGCCCGATCACGCTGCGCGTCGAGGGCACGCTCGCGGGCGAGACCGTGATCCCGCTGCCCGCGCCGGCGCTCCTTTTGCTCTCCGGGCTCGCCGGCCTCGCGCTCGCCGGCCGCCGCCGCGCGCGCTGAGGGCGCCGGAGGCGGCGCCTCCTCAGTTTGGGCGAAAGGAAGGCAGCGCCCGCCCCAGGACCGCCGCCTTGCTCCGCCAGAAGAGACTCAGGTGAATCGGGCGGCCGTGAGGGCCGAGCTGCCGGTCCGAGAGGTGGTGGCCGTCCGCGCTTCCCTGGGTGCTGGTGCGTGCGTGTGTCGAGGGTGGACTGTCGCACACGGGTGACGCAGGGCCAGCGTCCGGTCGGCCCGGGCGGGTCCGGGCCGACCACGTCCCTCTTCGTGGAGTCTGGACCCGGGCCCGCCCGCGGCCTATACCGCGGCCGTCAGAGCCCCGGAGGCCCCCATGCACGATCCGACGGCAGCCGAGCCGCTCGCGAGCCACCCCTCCCCCGGCCTGCGGGGCGAGGCCCCCGTGCCCGGCGACAAGTCGGTCTCCCACCGCGCGCTGATCTTCGGCACCCTCGCCGTCGGCGAGACCCGGATCGCCGGGCTCCTCGAAGGCGAGGACGTGCTCGACACGGCGGCCGCGATGCGCGCCTTCGGGGCGGAGGTCGTGCGCGAGGGGCCGGGGGCGTGGCGGGTGCGGGGCGTCGGCGTCGGCGGCCTCGCCGAGCCCGAGAACGTGATCGACTGCGGCAATTCCGGGACCGGGGTGCGCCTCGTCATGGGGATGATGGCGACCTGCCCGATCGCCGCGACCTTCACCGGCGACGCCTCGCTCCGCCGCCGCCCGATGGGGCGGGTGCTCGACCCGCTCGCGCTCTTCGGCGCGCGGGCGGTGGGGCGCGCGGGCGGGCTCCTGCCGCTCACCCTCGTCGGCGCTGCGACGCCGGTGCCGGTGCGCTACACCCCGCCGATGGCGTCCGCGCAGGTGAAATCCGCGGTGCTCCTCGCCGGCCTCAACGCCCCGGGCGAGACCGCGGTGATCGAGCGCGAGGCGACGCGCGACCACACCGAGCGGATGCTGAGGGCCGCCGGCGCCGAGCTTCGCGTCGAGGATTGCGAGGAGGGCACGGCGATCCTCCTCTCCGGCCAGCCCGAGCTTTCCCCGCTCGAGATCGCGGTGCCGCGGGATCCGTCCTCGGCGGCCTTTCCGGTCGCCGCGGCGCTCGTCTCGGAGGGGGCGGAGGTCGTCGTCCCCGGCATCTGCCTCAACCCGACGCGGGCGGGCTTCTACGACACGCTCGCGGAGATGGGGGCCGAGGTGATCCGCGACGCCCCCCGCGAGGAGGGCGGCGAGCCGGTGGCCGATCTGCGCGCGCGCTTCTCCGCGCTTAGGGGCGTCGAGGTGCCGCCGGAGCGCGCGCCCTCGATGATCGACGAATACCCGATGCTCGCCTGCCTCGCCGCCTTCGCCGAGGGCGACACGGCGATGCGCGGGATCGGGGAGCTGCGGGTGAAGGAGTCCGACCGCATCGCCGCCACGGTGGCCGGCCTGCGCGCCAACGGCGTCGCGGTGACCGAGGAGGAGGACGGCATGGTGGTGCATGGCCGCGGGGCCGACGGCGTGCCCGGAGGCGGCACCGTCGCCACCCATCTCGACCACCGCATCGCCATGGCCTTCCTCGTCCTCGGCCTCGGCGCGCGGGCCCCCGTCACCGTCGACGACGCCCGCCCGATCGCCACGAGCTTCCCCAATTTCCGCCCCATGATGGAAGCCCTCGGCGCCCGCTTCTCCCCGCCCGCCGGGTGAGCGCCATGCCTGCGCTCGAGGGGATCGCGGAGATCTTCGGGAGCGTCGACGGGGGGGCGGTCTATGCGATCGGCGGGCTCCTCCTGCTCGGGCTCGCCCTGCGCCTCTTCGCGGATCGGTTCGGGGCCGGCCCGGCGCGGCGCGGCGCGGGGGCCGAGGATGCAGGGGGCGGGGGCGCGCTCGCCGCGATCTCCGACCCTGGGCTCCGCGTGCGTCCGCAGCCGGTCTGGAACGCGGCCGAAGCGCAGCTCTTTCGGGAGCTGCGGTGCCTCGTGATCGAGAGCGGCGGCGCGGCCGAGGGCATGACGGTCCATGCGCAGGCGAGCCTCGGCGCCGTCTTCGCCCTCTCCGGGCCGGAGCGCCTTCGCTTCCGGGCGTTTCGGTCCCTGGTGCCGAAGCGGTTCGACTTTCTCGTGGTGGATGCGGCGGGCGCCCCGGTGCTGGCGGTCGAGTATCACGGCCCGGGCCATGTCTCGCGCGACTGGCAGCGGCGCGACGCGATCAAGCGGACGATCTGCGCCCGGGCCTCGCTGCCGCTCGTGGTGGTTCACCATCGCGCGGACCGGCAGGCGGCGCTCGACGAGGTGATGGACCTGCTCTGCGCCAGGCTCCGGGCGGAGGCGCCGGAGACGCCCGGCGCGCCGGCGGAGAGCCCGGCCGAGCAGCCTTGGCCGGAGCTGAGGGCGGAGCGATGATCTTCACGGTGGCGATCGACGGGCCGGCGGGGGCGGGAAAGGGGACCGTGGCGCGGGCGGTGGCCGAGCGGTTCGGCTTCGCCCATCTCGACACGGGGCTGCTCTACCGCGCCGTCGGGCGCAAGGCGCTCGACCAGGGGCGGGGGGTGCTCGACGAAGGCGTGGCCGAGCTCGTCGCCCGAGAACTCGGCGCGGCCGATCTCGCGCGGGACGATCTGCGCACGGCGATCGCCTCGCGGGCGGCGTCGAAGGTCGCGGCGATGCCGGGCGTGCGCAAGGCGCTGCTCGAGTTCCAGAAGGACTTCGCCCGGCGCGAGGGGGGCGCGGTGCTCGACGGGCGGGACATCGCCACCGTGATCTGCCCCGAGGCCGAGGCCAAGCTCTTCGTCACCGCGAGCGCGGAGGAGCGGGCGCGGCGGCGCTATGCCGAGCTCGCGGTGGCCGGGGCGAGCACGACCTACGACGCGGTGCTGCGCGAGATCGAGGAGCGCGACGCCCGCGACGCCGCCCGCAAGGACGCGCCGCTCGTGCAGGCGGAGGATGCGCACTTGATCGACACGACCGAATTGACTATAAGCGCGGCCGTCGAACGAGCGGTCGACATCATCGAGCAGGCGCTGCGGCAGGCCTCCTGAGGCATCGCGCAGGGCTCACGAGAAACCGCCCCAAGACTTGACCCGCTGAAAGACCGCCGGAGCCAACCGGACGGCCTGAAACACGTTTAACGGAGACTGCACGCACATGGCGCCATCCGCGACGATGGAAGACTTCGAGGCGATGCTCAACGAGAGCCTCGAGAAGGAGACCCCCGAGGAAGGTTCGGTGGTCAAGGGCACGGTGATCGCGATCGAGAACGGCCAGGCGATCATCGATGTCGGCTTCAAGGCCGAGGGCCGGGTCGATCTCAAGGAATTCTCCGGTCCCGGAAAGCCCGCTGAGCTCAAGCCCGGGGACACCGTCGAGGTCTTCCTCGAGCGCGTCGAGAACGCCCGCGGCGAGGCCGCGATCTCCCGCGAGAAGGCCCGCCGCGAGGAGGCGTGGGACCGTCTCGAGGCCGCCAACGACAAGGGCGAGCGCGTCGAGGGCGCGATTTTCGGCCGCGTGAAGGGCGGCTTCACCGTCGATCTCGGCGGCGCCGTGGCCTTCCTGCCGGGCTCCCAGATCGACGTGCGCCCGGTGCGCGATGTCGGCCCGCTGATGGGCGTGCCCCAGCCCTTCCAGATCCTCAAGATGGACCGCCGCCGCGGCAACATCGTCGTCTCGCGCCGCGCCGTCCTCGAGGAGAGCCGCGCCGAGCAGCGCGCCGAGATCGTCGCCAAGCTGAAGGAAGGCGACGTGGTCGACGGCGTGGTGAAGAACGTGACCGATTACGGCGCCTTCGTCGATCTCGGCGGGGTCGACGGCCTGCTGCACGTGACCGACATGGCCTGGCGCCGCGTCAACCATCCCTCCGAGATCGTGAGCATCGGCGAGACCGTGAAGGTCCAGGTGATCAAGGTCAACAAGGAGACCCAGCGCATCTCCCTCGGCATGAAGCAGCTGATGGCGGATCCGTGGGACTCGGTCGAGACCAAGTATCCGATCGGCTCGAAATGGACCGGGCGCGTGACAAACATCACCGATTACGGCGCCTTCGTGGAGCTCGAGGCGGGGGTCGAGGGGCTCGTGCACGTCTCCGAGATGTCCTGGACGAAGAAGAACGTGCATCCGGGCAAGATCGTCTCCACCTCCCAGGAGGTCGAGGTGATGGTGCTCGACGTCGACCCGACCAAGCGCCGCGTCTCGCTCGGCCTCAAGCAGTGCCTGCAGAACCCCTGGGAGGCGTTCCTCGAGAACAACCCGGTGGGCTCCGAGATCGAGGGCGAGGTCAAGAACACCACCGAGTTCGGCCTCTTCATCGGGCTCGACGGCGATATCGACGGCATGGTCCACCTCTCCGATCTCGACTGGAACCGCCCGGGCGAGGAGGCGATGCAGGACTACAACAAGGGCGACGTCGTCCGTGCCGTGGTCCTCGACGTCGATGTGGAGAAGGAGCGCATCTCCCTCGGCATCAAGCAGCTCGGCGGCGATCCGTTCGCGGAGGCGACCAAGGGCGTCAAGCGCGGCTCCATCGTCACCGTGACCGTCACGGCGATCGAGGACGGCGGCATCGAGGTGGAGTATGACGGCATGAAGGCCTTCATCCGCCGCTCCGATCTCGCCCGCGACCGGCAGGACCAGCGGCCGGACCGCTTCTCCGTCGGCGACCGGGTGGACGCCAAGATCACCAATATCGACAAGCAGTCCCGCCGCCTCGGCCTCTCGATCAAGGCCCGCGAGATGGACGAGGAGAAGGAGGCCGTGCAGCAGTATGGCTCCTCCGACAGCGGCGCCTCCCTCGGCGACATCCTCGGCCAGGCGCTGAAGAACCGCGGCGACGAGTGACGGTTCAGGGGGCCGCGGCCCCCGGACGCGCGATCGGGAGGGCGCGGGGCCACCGGCTTCGCGCCCTCCTTGCGTCTGCCCCCCTTGCCCAAGGCCGGGGCCGGCCCTACCCATTCCTTGGGACAAATCACGGAGGGCTCCCGCATGACCGCGACCGCCGACAGCATCATCGAGCGCCGGCGCCTGAGGCGCAGGCTCGCCTTCTGGCGGATCCTCGCGATCATCGCCGTGGTGGTGGCAATTCTGGCCATCGTGCCCTGGCGCGGCGGCGGCAAGGCGAAGGAGCATCTGGCTCGGGTCGAGATCACGGGCGTCATCGTGAACGACCGTGCGCGGACCGAGCTGCTCGAGAAGCTCGCGGAGAACGAGCGGGTGAAGGCCGTCCTCGTGCGGATCGAGAGCCCCGGCGGCACCGTCGTCGGCTCCGAGACGCTGTTCGACGGGTTGCGCGAGATCGCCGAGACGAAGCCCGTGGTCGCGCTGCTCGGCGAGGCGGCGACCTCGGGGGGGTATGTCGCCGCGATCGGGGCGGACCGGATCTTCGCCCGGCGCAACACCATCACCGGCTCGATCGGCGTGGTGAGCTCGGTGCCCGACGCGACGGCGCTGCTCGAGCGGATCGGGATCTCCTTCACCGAGGTGAAGTCCTCGCCCCTCAAGGCCGCGCCGAACCCCGTGGAGCCCCACAGCGAGGCGGCGATCGACGCGCTCGAGGAGCTCGTGGAGGACAGCTACGGCTGGTTCCGCGGGCTCGTGGCGGAGCGGCGCGGGCTCGAGGGCGCGGCGCTCGACCGGGTGGCGGACGGGCGGCTCTTCACCGGCGGGCAGGCGCTCGATCTCGGCCTCGTGGACGCCATCGGCGGCGAGGCGGCGGCGCGGGACTGGCTGGCGAGCGAGCACGGCGTGTCCGCCGATCTCGAGGTCCGCGGCTATCGCTGGGGCGAGGAGGAGCTGCCCTTCCCCTTCGACCGGCTGCGCGAGGGGGCGGAGGCCCTCTTCGGCCCTGCGGCGACGCTCACGCCCTCCCCGCGGCTTCTCGCGATCCACCGCGACTGACCGGCCCCCGCGCTTCGCCGTTGACGCGGCGGAGCGCCCATGCGACGCTTCGCCCCGCGAAAAAGCCCTGACGCAACAGGGATTTGCAGTCAGCCAAGGGGGGCGCGATGATCAAGTCCGAGCTCGTGCAGCAAATCGCCGAAGAGAACCCGCATCTCTACCAGCGCGACGTGGAGCGCATCGTCTCCACCGTTTTCGAGGAAATCACCGAGGCGCTCGCGCGCGGCGACCGGGTCGAGCTGCGCGGCTTCGGCGCCTTCTCGGTCAAGACCCGCGACGCGCGCACCGGGCGCAACCCGCGCACCGGCGAGGCGGTCGAGGTCCCGGAGAAGACGGTTCCGTTCTTCAAGGCGGGAAAAGAATTGCGCGAGAGGATGAACACGGAGTAACACTTCCGGTTGAAAGGGGTCGGCCATGCGCACGGTCAAGATTGCGGTGCTCAGCCTGCTCGGGCTCGCCTTCGTGGTGGTGGGGGTGGCCAACATGACCCCGGTCGACGTGTTCCTCCTTCCCGCGGGGCTCGGGCTCCCGGGGGCGGAGATTCGTGACGTGCCGCTCGCGGGGGTGATCTTCGCGAGCGTGCTCGCGGGCATCGTGGTCGGGCAGATCATGGAGTGGGTGCGCGAAGCCAAGCATCGCCGCCTCGTCGACCAGAAGCAGGACGAGGTGAGCCGGCTCCGCAAGGAGATCAAACGGCTCTCCAAGCGGCTCGGCGAGGGCGAGGAGGATCTGCCCAAGCTTCCGACGCGCCGCTGAGGGCGAAGGGGCGAGGCGATGCGCGTCAAGATCTGCGGGCTCACCCGCGAGGCGGACGTCGCCGCCGCGGCGGAGGCGGGGGCGGCCTATCTCGGCTTCGTGCTGTTCCCGCCGTCGCCGCGCAACGTCACGCCGGACCGGCTCGCCGAGCTCGCCCTCGCCGCGCCGCCGGGGGTGGTGAAGGTCGCCCTCGTCGTCGACCCGGAGGCGGCGCGCCTCGCCGAGCTCGAGCGGCTGCCGATCGACATGGTGCAGCTCCACGGGCGGGAGAGCCCCGAGCGCGTGGCGGAGATTCGGGCGCGGCTCGGCCTGCCCGTGATGAAGGCGCTCGGCATCGAGGGACCGGGGGATCTCGCGGAGATCGCGGGCTACGAAGCGGTCGCGGACCAGCTCCTGCTCGACGCCAAGCCGCCGAGGGGCGCGACGCGGCCGGGCGGCAACGCGCGGGCCTTCGACTGGGCGCTCGTCGCCGGTCGGCGCTTCGCGCGTCCCTGGCTCCTCGCAGGGGGGCTCTCGCCGGAGACGGTGGGCCGCGCCGTGGCGCTCTCCGGCGCGCGGCAGGTCGACGTCTCCTCCGGCGTTGAGAGCGCGCCAGGGGTGAAGGACCCCGCCCGCATCCGCGCCTTCGTCGCCGCCGCCCGGGCGGGCGCCGAGGGCCGCCCCACCGCCGCGGACGCCGGTCGATGAGCGGGGCGGCGGGGCGCATCACGCTCGCTCAGGTCCTGCTCGCGCTTCTCGGGGTCCTCGCCTTCGCCACGCTCGCGACGGGGGTGCAGATCGGGCTCGGCGGGCTGTCGCTCGCGGACAACGGGGACGGCTTCCGCGTGCTCGACAAGGGCTTCGTGCCCCGCGAGGCGCAGACGCCCGGGGCGCCGCCGGGGGCTGCCTATCCGATGATGCCGCTCGCCGAGGCGCGGATCGAACGCGCCTTTCCGGACAATCTGAGCGGGCTGCTGATGGGCGCGATCGCGCTGGCGGCGAAGGCGGCGGGGCTCTCGGAGGTGCCGGTCTGGCCGCTCACCTTCCTCTACCACACGCTGTTCGCGGCAGGGGTGGGGCTCCTGCTGCGCGGGCTGGTCCATCCGGCGGCGAAGGGGGCCGTGCTCGCCGCGGCGGCGGCGTTCCTCGCGACGCCGGGGCTCGTCGGCATGTTCCACTCTTTCATGGAGGACGCGGCGGCCTATGCGGTCTTTCCGCTCTGGCTCGCGGCGCTGAGGGAGGCGGCGCGGCGAGAGGGGGCGGAGCCGCTCGCGGTGGTGGCCACCTGCGCGTTGCTCTATGCCAAGCCCTCGACCCTGCTCTTCGTCCTGCCGGTGCTGCTCCTGCTCGCGCTGCGCCCGGGGCGGGGACGGCCCTGGCTCGCCGCGCTCCTGCTCGTCGCCCTGGCCGTCGGGGCGGCGCGCAACCAGGTCCGCTTCGGCGAGTTGAACGCCTTCAACCGGGTCTATAACGGCCTCGCCTATGCGAGCGCCGAGGTCTCCGACTGGCCGGTGCGCCATTTCGTGGAGCGCAACGCGATGGCCAAGGGGCTCGTGGCGGACGACCACCCGCTGCTCGACCGGCTGCCGGAGCCGGCGCGCGATCTCTGGGGCGCCTCGTTCTGGCCCGACGGGCGGGACCTGCCGCCGGACATCCGGGAGGCCCTCGCCGCGGAGGGGCGGCTGACCGCCTATCTCGGCCATCTCGCGGCCGAGCCCCGGCTCCTGGCGGACATCCTGCGCGAATCCTGGGAGACCGCCGTCGCCGCGGATTATCGGCTCGACTATCTCTCCCCCGGCATCCGCGCCTGGCCGGGCACGCCGCTCCTCTCGGGGCTCGGCTTCGTGCTGCCCGCGGCGGCGGTGCTCCTCCTCCTCGCGCTCGCGCGGCGGGCCTGGATCGGCGCGGCGCTGATGGCGCCGATCGTGCTCTCTCCGGCCTTCGTCGTCGCGGCTGACGGGTTCTACGAATACGAGAAGCACCTGCTCATCTATCTCGCCCCCGGCGCGCTCGCCGCCGTGGCGACGCTCGATCTGGCGCTCAGGCGGGCGGCGCCGGCGCTCGAGCGGGAGGCCTGACGGGCTGCGGCCCGGGCGCCCCTCGACAGCCGCGCCCCGCGCGCGCTAAGTCCCTCGGGCAAACGGAGGACGCGCATGAACGAGACCGCCCCCAACAGCTTCCGCACCGGGCCCGACGAGGCCGGCCGCTTCGGCATCTATGGCGGCCGCTTCGTCGCCGAGACGCTGATGCCCAACATCCTCGAGCTCGAGGCGGCCTACACGCAGGCCAAGGACGACCCGTCCTTCTGGGCCGAGATGGACGATCTCTGGAAGCATTATGTCGGCCGCCCCTCGCCGCTCTACCATGCCGAGCGGCTGAGCGAGCGGCTCGGCGGCGCGAAGGTCTATTTCAAGCGCGACGAGCTCAACCACACCGGCGCGCACAAGATCAACAACGTGCTCGGGCAGATCCTGCTCGCCCGGCGCATGGGCAAGAAGCGGATCATCGCGGAGACCGGCGCCGGGCAGCACGGGGTGGCGACGGCCACAGTCTGCGCCCGCTTCGGCCTGCACTGCGTGGTGTTCATGGGGGCGACCGATGTCGAGCGCCAGCGCCCCAACGTCTTCCGCATGCGCCTGCTCGGCGCCGAGGTGGTCCCCGTCACCTCCGGCCGCGCGACGCTCAAGGACGCGATGAACGAGGCGCTGCGGGACTGGGTGACCAACGTCAAGGACACCTTCTACTGCATCGGCACGGTCGCCGGCCCGCACCCCTATCCCGCGATGGTGCGCGACTTCCAGTCGGTGATCGGGCGGGAGACCCGCGAGCAGATGCTCGAGCGGGAGGGCCGGCTGCCGGACAGCCTGGTCGCCTGCATCGGCGGCGGCTCCAACGCCATGGGGCTCTTCCACCCCTTCCTCGACGACGCGGAGGTCCGGATCATCGGCGTCGAGGCGGGCGGCCACGGGGTCGACGACCGGATGGAGCACGCAGCCTCGCTCACCGGCGGGCGCCCCGGGGTGCTGCACGGCAACCGCACCTATCTCCTGCAGGACGCCGACGGGCAGATCCTCGAGGGCC
>CAZNTX010000056.1:0-26616 GCA_964576075.1 uncultured Limibaculum sp.
GGGCGGGTGGGGAGGCGGCGGACCCGGCGCGCTCAGCCGCCGAGCCAGGCCGCGCAGATCTGGCTCTCTGGCGAGGCGAGCCCCTCGATCACGCTGAAATGCTCCTCCCCCGGGAGTTCCGCCGCCCGGACATCCGCCCCGAGCCCGGCCCAGAGCTCGGCGAGGATCCGCGTCTGCCGGCGCAGCTCCGGCAACTCCTGCGCGCCCACCACGGCCGCGACCGGCAGACCCGCGAGCGGTGCGCGGAAGGCCGGGCTCTCGGCCAGCGCCTCGGCCGCGTCGAGCCCGAGGGTCGGGGCCATCGGCGTCCGCAGGAGCGGCCGCAGATCGTGGAGGCCGCTGATCGAGAGCACGCCCGCGAGCCGGCCCGCGAGCGCCCCCGGCAGCGTGCCGCGGCAGGCCATCCGTGCCGCGAGATGCCCGCCCGCCGAATGTCCCGCGATCCGCACGGGGCCCGGCACCGCCGCCGCCGCGCAGAGCACCGCCGCCGCGACCTCGCCGGTGATCTCCGCGATCCGCGCCTCGGGGGCCAGCGTGTAGCCCGGCATCGCCACGGCCCAGCCCCGCGCGAGCGGCCCGGCGGCGAGATGGAGGAACATCTCCGGCGCATTGCGCATCCAGTAGCCGCCATGGACGAAGACGGCGAGCCCCGCCGCCGGCCCCTCTGGCCGCATCAGATGCAGGACCTGCCGCGCGCCGGGCCCATAGGCGAGCCGCGCATGGCGCTCTCCGAGGCCCTCGGCGAAAGCGCGCGCCGCCGCGCTCCAGCGTTCCGGCAGGCGCTCCGCCCCCGGCACGGCGCGGCGATTGTCGTAGGCGGTCTCCCAGTCGATCATGGCGTCCTCCCCGTCTCGCTTCCCGATTTCTCGCCCGAACGGGCACGCAAGGGGTGGAAAATCGCGCGGGCTTCGGATCATCTCAAGCCCGACGCAAGAGATCGGGAGGATCCCATGACCAGACTGAGACCCGCGCTCGCCGCGCTTCTCGCCGGCGCCCTCGCCGCCGCCCCCGCCGCGGCGGAGGGGGTGAAGATCGGCATGATCACCACGCTCTCGGGCGGCGGCTCGCATCTCGGGATCGATGTGCGCGACGGGTTCGCCCTCGCGCTCGAGGAGGCCGGGCGCGGCGATGTCGAGCTCATCGTCAAGGACGACGCGCGCAAGCCCGATCTCGCCAAGCAGATCTCCACCGAGATGATCCAGCGCGACGAGGTGGACATCCTCACCGGCATCATCTTCTCCAATCTCGCGCTCGCCGTGGTCCCGCCCGCGGTCCGCCAGGGGGTGTTCTACCTCTCGCCGAATGCCGGGCCGAGCCAGCTCGCGGGCAAGCTCTGCCACGAGAACTATTTCAACGTCGCGTGGCAGAACAACGACCTGCACGCTGCGATGGGCGGCTACATGAAGGACCAGGGCCTCGCCGCGCCTTTCCTGCTCGCGCCGAACTACCCGGCGGGGACCGACGCGCTCACCGGCTTCAAGTCGACCTATGGCGACGAGGTGGCCGCGGAGGTCTACACCAAGCTTGGGCAGAAGGACTATGCGGCCGAGATCGCGCAGATCCGCGCCTCGGGGGCCGATTCGGTGTTCTTCTTCCTGCCGGGCGGCATGGGGATCGCCTTCATGAAGCAATACGCCGCGGCTGGGGTGGGCATCCCGGTCTTCGGCCCGGCCTTCAGCTTCGACGAGATCATCCTCAAGGCCGTGGGCGAGGCGGCGATCGGGGTGAAGAACACCTCGCAATGGGCCTACGACCTCGACGTGCCGGCCAACACCGCCTTCGTCGCCGCCTTTCGCGAGGCCTATGGGCGGATGCCGACGCTCTATGCGAGCCAGGGCTACGACACCGCCCGGCTGATCCTCTCGGCCCTCGAGACCGCCCACCCCGACGACGCGGACGCCTTCCGCGCTGCGCTCGAAGCGGCGGAGTTCGAGAGCACCCGCGGCGATTTCCGCTTCAACACCAACCACCACCCGATCCAGGACATCTATGTCCGCGAGGTGGTGGCGGGCGAGGACGGCCCGACCAACAAGCTCCTCGGCGTCGCCATCGCGGACCGGGCGGACGATTTCGCGGACCAGTGCGGACTGTGAGCGCAGTCCGGGCTTGACCTCGACAACGGCCTTGGAGAGTTTCGCCCCGCGATCAAGAGTGGGGTGAGACGATGTCCTGGACAAGGATTTGCGCACCGGCGGCACTGGCCGTCGCGATCTCGGGGGCGGGCGCCGCGGCGGCCACCCTCAGCACCGGGTTTGCGGGCGGCAACGGGGCCGCCGGCAACATGTTCGACGTGACCATCGGGGCGAACCCGATCACCGTGACGGGGCTCGAACTGCATCTGAGCACGGCCGACGGCCCGACGCCCGACGTCTTCTTCTATTTCCGGGAGGGGACGTTCCAGGGCTTCGAGACCGACCCCGCGGCATGGACGCTGCAGGACACCGCGACGCTGACCGCGGCCGGGTCGAACGCTGCCACGCCTTGGGACGTGGCGGACCTCACGCTCGAGGCCAACACGACCTACGGATTCTACCTCGGCGCCTCGTCGTTCTCCATGGACTACACCGACGGCACGTCCGTCGGGGCGGTGGCGGCGAGCAACGCGGATCTCACAATCTTCGAGGGGGTGGGGCGCGGCAACCCGGCCTTCGAGGAGGGAATCTTCACGCCGCGGGTCTGGAACGGCACGATCGAGTACACCCTTGGCACGGGCGAGGACACGGCCGTGCCGCTGCCCGCGGGCCTGCCGCTCATGCTCGGGGCGCTCGCGACGCTCGGTATGCTGAAGCGCCGCCGCGCCGGCGCCTGACGCGCGCCTCGCGGGCCGAGCGGGCGGGCCCTTCGCCTGCCCGTCGCGCCCGGCCCCTCCCCGCCGCCGCGGCGATTGCCATCGCGCTCGCGCCGGACTATCCCCTCGCGACGACGCATCGTGCCGTGGTCCGCAGGGTCGCCGAGAGATGACAACCGCCTTCCTGATCGAGCAGGGGCTGAATGCGCTGCAGCTCGGCGTCATGCTCTTCCTGATGGCGGCGGGGCTGACGTTGATCTTCGGCGTGATGGGGGTGATCAACCTCGCCCATGGCTCGCTCTACATGGTGGGCGCCTTCACCTGCGCCTATGTGGCCGGCGTCGCCGGGTTCTGGGCCGGGCTCGCGGCGGGGGTGCTGGCGGCGGCCGCCATGGGGGCGCTGATCGAGATCGGGGTCGTGCGCCGGCTCTACGACCGCGACCATCTCGACCAGGTGCTCGCGACCTTCGCCCTCATCCTCATTCTCTCAGAAGGGGCGCGGATGATCTCCGGCGGCCGCCCGCTCTGGCTCGACATGCCCGAGGCGCTGGCAGGCTCTGTGACCTTGCCGGGCGGCGTGCCCTATCCGCTCTACCGGCTCGCCATCATCGCGGCGGGGCTGCTCGTCGGCCTCCTGCTCTGGCTCCTGATCCGGCGCACGCGCCTCGGCATGCGCATCCGCGCAGGGCAGGCCGACCGGGAGATGATCGACGCGCTCGGCGTCGACATCCGCGCGCTCTACACCGCCGTCTTCGCCCTCGGCGCGGGGCTCGCGGGCCTCGCGGGGGCGATGGTCGGGGCGCTGCAATCGGTGGAGGTCGGGATGGGGGAGCCGGTGCTGATCCTCGCCTTCGTCATCATCGTGATCGGCGGGATCGGCTCGATCCGGGGGGCCTTCGTCGCGGCGCTGCTGGTGGGTGTGGTCGACACCGCGGGGCGGGTGTTCCTGCCGGCGCTCTTCGCGCTCGTCTATCCGCCGGCGGAGGCCACCGCGATCGGGGCGGCGCTCGCCTCCATGGCGATCTACGTTCTGATGGCGGCGGTCCTCGCGGTCCGCCCGCAGGGGCTGTTCCCGGGCCATGGCTGAGGCGGCGCACGTCCCCCCGCGGCTCCGCCGCGCCGCAGCCGGGGCCGAGGGGCTGACCAATCTGGCCCTCGCCCTCGGCCTCCTCGCCTGGCCGATCCTGGCGACGGCGCTCGGCGAGCCCTGGTATGCCGCCCTCGCCGCCAAGACGGCGATCCTCGCGCTCGCCGCGGTGGGGCTCAACCTCGCGCTCGGCTATGGCGGGATGGTGAGCCTCGGCCACGCCGCCTTCTTCGGCCTCGGCGGCTATGTCGCGGGCATTTCGGCGGATGCGGCCTTCTCCGGCAGCACCGTCCTCGGCCTTCCGGGGACCGATTTCATGCCGGCGATCTGGCTGGGCGCGATGCTCCTCTCGGCCCTCGTGGCGCTGGCGATCGGGGCGATCTCGCTGCGCACCACGGGGGTCTATTTCATCATGATCACCCTCGCCTTCGCGCAGATGCTCTATTACCTCGCGGTCTCCTGGCCCGCCTATGGGGGCGAGGACGGGATGCCGATCTATCTCCGCAATTCCTTCCCCGGGGTCGACACGGCCGACCCGCGCGACTTCGCGCTGCTGTGCATCGGCTGCCTCGGCGGGGCGCTCGGTCTCGTCTGGGCGATCTCCCGGGCGCGGCTCGGGCTCGCGCTCTCCTGCGCGCGGGCCAATCCGGGGCGGCTCGCCGCGCTCGGCATCGCGCCGATGCCGGTGAAGCTCGCCGCCTTCGCGATCTCGGGCGCGATCACCGGGCTCGCGGGGGCGCTCTATGCCGATCTCAACGGCTATGTCTCCCCGGCCATGCTCGGCTGGCACACCTCGGGCGAGCTCATCGTCATCGTGATCCTGGGCGGCACGGGGCGGCTCTTCGGCCCGGTCGCGGGGGCGGTGCTGTTCGTGCTGCTCGAGACGCTGCTCGGGGGGTGGACGGAGCATTGGAAGCTCGCCCTCGGCCTCGCCATCCTCGCGGTGGTGCTGTTTGCGCGCGGCGGGCTCTTGGGGCTCCTCGCGGGCGGGGGCGCGCGGCATGGCTGAGCCGATCCTCGCGGTCTCCGGCCTCGAGAAGCGCTTCGGCGCGCTCGCGGCGACGGACGGGGTCTCCCTCGACCTCCGCCCCGGCGAGATCCATGCCCTCATCGGGCCGAACGGGGCGGGCAAGTCCACCCTCGTCGCGCAGATCGCGGGCCAGCTCCGCCAGGATGCGGGCGAGATCCGGCTCTCCGGGCGGGAGATCACGCCGCTCTCGGTGGCCGAGCGGGCGCGCGCCGGGCTCGGGCGGACCTTCCAGATCACCTCCGTCGCGCTCGACATGACGGTGATGGGCAACGTCCTCCTCGCGGTGATGGCGCGGATCTCGGGGCCTTGGGGGGTGCTCGCCTCGGTGCGCGGGCGCAGGCGCTTCGCAGGGCCGGCGCAGGCCGCCCTCGCCCGCTTCGATCTCGAGGGCCGGGCCGAGGTGCCGGCGGCCGAGCTCTCCCATGGCGAGCGGCGCCAGCTCGAGCTCGCCATGGCGGTGGCGCGGGGGCCGCGGGTGCTGCTCCTCGACGAGCCGATGGCCGGCCTCGGGGCGGGCGGCGTCGGCCCGCTCTCGGAGATCCTCGAGGGGCTGAAGCGCGAGACGCCGATGCTGCTGATCGAGCACGACATGGACGCCGTCTTCCGCCTCGCCGACCGCATCTCCGTGCTCGCCGAGGGCCGCGTGATCTTCGCGGGCAGCGCCGAGGCGGTCCGCCGCTCGGCCCTCGTGCGCGAGATCTATCTCGGCCCCGGCTGAGGGCGGGCGGCTCAGGCGGCCTCCGCGAGTTGGTCCATCAGATTGCCGACGCGCGCCTCGATCCGGGTGAGGGCGGCGCGGATCTCGCCGACCGAGGCCGCGCCATGGCGCACGAGATCGGCGTTCTTGCGGCTGATCCGGTCGATCTCGGCGGAGGCCTCGCGCACCCGGCCCGCGAGGTCGCGCACTTGGCCCGCGACGACGGCGAAGGCCGCCCCATGCGCGCCCGCCCGGCTCGCCTCGATCGAGGCGTTGAGCGCGAGCATGTTGGTCTTGGAGGCGATCTCCTCGATCACGCCGACGATGCCGAGCACCTCCGAGGAGGCCCGCTCGATATCGGCGAGGGTGTCCGAGGCGATGTCCGCCGCACTCTGGCTCTCGACCGTCATGGTGCTCATCTCGGCCGAGGAGCGCGCGCCGTTCTCCTTGAGCCGGGCGACGCTGCGGTTGTAGTTCCCGGCGATGGCGGCGAGGCGGCCGGAGCCGCGGGCCTCCATCCGCGCGTCGAAATCCCCGGTGGCGAGGCGGCCGAGGGCGGTGTCGAGATCGCCGGTGACCTCCTCCACCGCATCGAACAGCCGGTTGATCCCGGCGCAGGCGGAGCGCAGCGTGGCGGTGGCCTCCGGCGCGTCGATCCAGCCGGAGAAGTCGCCCGCCGCGGCGGCCTCGATCGCGCGGTTGATCTCCGCGACGACGGCCGCATCGGCCTCCTGCCGGCGGCGGAGCTCGCCGAGGCGCCTGTTGGCGGCGCGGGCGTCGAGGATCGTGTCCGCCCGGTTGCGCAGGAGCAGCAGGTTGAAGAGCTCGGAGAGCTCGCCGTTTTCGTCGCCGTTGTCGACGGGGACGAGCTCGGCATCCGCCTCGCCCCGCTCGAGCATCCGGGCGAGAACGGCCTGGAGCGTGCCGGTGCCGAGGGTGACGCCGTGTTCGTGGGTGTTGAGCCCCATGCTCTCCGCCTCCGGCGAGACGCGGAAGGGAACGGCGCGGGAGAGCGCCGCCAGCAGCGCCCAGGCGAGGCCGAAGGAGAAGGCGAAGACGAGGACGACGCCCGCCGCCTGCACCCCGAGCTGGGCGAGCCGCCCGCCGGCCGGCAGCGCCTCGACCGGCGCGAGGAGGGCGACGAGGAGCGTGCCCACCGCGCCGGCCGCGCCATGGACCCCGATCGCGCCCACCACGTCGTCGATCCGGGCGCGGGCGAGCAGCCAGTCGTTCGCCACCTGCGCCGTGACCCCGCCGAGGAAGCCGGCGAGCGCGGCGGCCTGCAGCCCGAAGAGATCGGCCCCCGCGGTGATGCCGACGAGCCCGCCGAGGAGGCCGTTGACCGGGCGTTCGACCCGGAGGATCCGCCCGTCGACATACATCCCGTAGCCGAGCCCGCCGAGGCAGCCGGCGACCGCGCCGACGATCGTCGCCCCGATCACCGCGGGGAGGTTCTCCCCCGCCTCGAGCAGGGAGCCGCCGTTGAACCCGATCCAGCCGACGAGGAGGAGGAGCGCGCCCGCGCCCGAGAGCACCGGGTTGTGCCCCTGCATCGGCAGCACCCGCCCGTCCTCGCCGAAGCGCCCGAGCCGCGGGCCGATCACCAGCACAGCGGCGAGCGCGACCCAGGCGCCGACGCCGTGCACCACCGTCGCCCCCGCGAAGTCGAGAAAGCCGAGATCGCCGAGGAGCGAGGGGTTGCCCTCGATCCAGATCCCGCTCCAGGCCCAATGTCCCACCACCGGATAGATCAGCAGGCCGACGAGCGCGGCCATCGTCACATAGCCCCAATAGCCGCAGCGCTCGGCCACCGCGCCGGAGACGACGGTCGCCGCCGTGCCGCAGAACATCGCCTGGAAGAGCAGGAACAGCATCGCGTCCGGCGCGCCGCCGTCGAGCGCGAGGAGCGCGGGATCGAATCCGAAGAGCCCGCCCGCCGAGGGGCCGAACATCAGCATGAAGCCGACGAGCCAGTAGAGGGTGACCGAGAGGGAGAAATCGACGATGTTCTTTTGCGCGACGTTGATCGTCGTCTTGGAGCGCACGAAGCCGCATTCGAGGAAGAGGAAGCCGATCTGCATGAGCGCCACGAGCACCACCGCGAGCGCGACCCACGGCCGGTCGATCCCGAGGCCCGCCCCGGCCTCTGCGGCCTCGGGGCCCGCGGCGAGGGCGGGGAGCGGCAGGAGCGCCGCGAGGAGAAGAACGAGCGGGAGGGCTGGCTTCGGCATGGCGGGACCTCATGACATTGCGTCACCCTGCCTATGCGATCGGTCTTTCCCCTGGATTAACGCCGGCCCGGCGGGGCGCGCGGGATGCTGAGCGTCGAGGGGATCTCGGCCGGCTACGGCCCGGTTCAGGCGCTCTTCGGCGTCGATCTCGCGCTCGCCCCCGGCGAGGTCGTGGCGCTGATGGGCCGCAACGGCATGGGCAAGACGACGACGATTCGCGCGATCCTGCGGCTCACCCCCCCGAGCGCCGGGAGGGTGGTCTTCGAGGGGCGCGACCTCGCCGGCATGGCGCCCCATTCCGCGGCCCGGCTCGGCCTCGGCCTCGTGCCCGAGGGCCGGCGCTGCTTCGCGCCGCTGACGGTGGAGGAGAACCTGATCGCCTCCGCCCGCCCCGGGCCGTGGGACAGGCGCGCGGTGGAGGCGCTCTTCCCCCGCCTCGCCGAGCGCCGCGGGCAGCGGGCGGCGACGCTCTCCGGCGGCGAGCAGCAGATGCTCGCGATCGGGCGCGCGCTGATGACCAACCCGCGGCTCCTCGTCCTCGACGAGGCGACGGAGGGCCTCGCCCCCGCGATCCGCACGGAGATCTGGGCGGCGCTCGCCCGGCTGAAGCACGAGGGCCAGGCGATCCTGATCGTCGACAAGACGGTGCGCGAGCTGATGCCGCTCGCCGATGCCTGCGTGATCCTCGAGCGCGGGCGCAGCGTCTGGTCCGGCCCCCCGGCGGCGCTGACCGCGGAGATCGCCGGGCGCCATCTCGGCCTCGAAGCGGCCTGAGCCGGTGCCGCGGGGGGCCGCAGCGCCGGCGGCCGCAGGGGCTGCCCGGGGGCGGGCGCTCGGGCTCTCCCTGGTCGCGGGGCTCGCGCTCCTCTCGGGGGCGCTCGCGCTCACCCCCGCGGCGGCGCGGCTCGAGCGCGATCCCGGGCTCGGGCTGCTCTACTGGCTGCGCGGGCCGGTCGCCGTGCCGCAGGAGGCGGCGGTGCTCGCGATCAACCGCCGCTCGGTCGACTGGCTGCGCTTCCATGCGGGCGATCTCGAGCGCGCGGCTCCGGCGCTGGCCCGCTGCCTGAGCGCGGAGGCGCGCGCGGCGCTCGCGCGGGCGCATGCGCCGGGGGACCTGCCCCGCGGGATCTATGCCTGCGCGCTCGAGCGGCTCGGGCGCGAGGGGGCGCGCGCGGTCGCGGCCGACATCCTGTTCGCCAAGGAGACGCCGGAGGATCCCCGGCTCGCCCGCGCCATCGCCGGCGTGCCGACGGTGCTGTTCGAGCGGATCGAGACGCGCAGCCCCGCGCCCGGCATGACGCTGCGCCTGCGCCAGCGCCCGCGGGCGGCCTTCGCCGAGGCGGCGGCGGGGACGGGGATGTTCCTGATCGAGGCGCCCTCGGGGGGGTATCTCGAGGGCTATGTGACGGGGCTCGCGGAGTTTCCGGGGCTCGAAGACCTCGCCCGCGTCGCCTGGCGCGTCGCCACGGGAGCGGAGCGGGGGGCCGAGGCCGCGCCCGAGGCGCCCGCGACCCGCCCGCTCTGGCTCTACGCCCCGCCCGGCGGGCTCGCCCATCGCGACCTCTCGGAGTTTCTCGCGGGCCCCGAGGAGACGGGCTGGGCGGCGGGCCGGGCGGTCTTTCTCGGCCTCTCGGAGCCGGAGACGCCGGGGGCGCCGGACCATTTCCGGGTCCCCGTGCCGGGCAGCGACGGCCGCGCCATGGCCGGCGTCGAGGTGATCGCGACGGCCTATCTGAACCGGCTGCGCGGCGAGGTGCCGCTGCGCCCCGGGCGCGCCGCGCGGGCCGGCCTCGTCGCGGCCCTCGCCGGCCTCCTCTGGGCGGCGGCGCTCCTCGTTCCGGGACGGCCCGGGCTCGTCGCGCTCGTGGGCCTCGCGGCCCTCTACGCGGCGGGCGCCGCGGCGGCCTTTCTCGGGCTGCGGCTCTGGCTGCCCGTGGCGCTGCCGCTCTTCGCGGTCGCGCCGCTCGCGCTGATCGCCGGGCTCGGGCTGCGCTATGCCGGGACCCGCGATCTCGTCCGCCATCTCGCGCCGAGACCCGTGGCGGCCCGTCTGCTCGACCACGGCTCGGTCCCGAGCCGGGATCTCGTCACCGAACCCGCCACCGTCCTCCTCGCCGATGTCGTCGGCTCGACGGGGCTCGGCCTCGAGATGCGCACCGAGGCCTATGCCCGCGCGATCCAACGCTTCTACGACATCGCCGCGGGGCCGATCGAGCGGGAGGGGGGGCTCCTCGTCGAGTTCCTCGGCGACGCCACGCTCGCGCTCTTCACCGAGACGGACACCGGGCCCGACCACGCCGCGCGCGCCGTCGCCGCCGCGCGCGGGATCGCCGCGGCGCTCGACGCGGCGGGGCATATCCCGGAGCTCGGGCCGGAGCGGCGCCTGCGCCTCAGGATCGCGCTCAACACCGGGCCCGCGGCCACCGGCGATGTGGGCGCGGCGAGCCGCTACAGCTACAAGGCGCTCGGCGAGGCGGTGACGCTCGCCTTCGCCATCGAGGCGGCGGGCAAGCGCATGCGCCCCGGGGCCGGCCACCTCGTCCTGCTCAGCGAGGCGACGCGGGCGGCGGCGGGGCTCGACGACCGGGCCACGCTCCCCCTCGGCGCCCGCCGCCTGCCCGGACGCCCGCGCCCGCTCCCGCTCCATCGCCTGCGCCTCGGGGAGGGCAGTTGACGCTGGGGGGATTCCTGTTGCGCGCAAGGACGATTGCTGCGATTCAGACAGAGGCGGCGATCGCCCGATTTCGAGACAGGAATTTCACAGGGGAGAGGTCGGCGATGCGGCGGATCGCGGGGGCGCTGGCGGCGCTCTTGGTGTGCAGCCCGGGGCTGCGGGGGCGGAGCCCGCCGCCGCCTGCCCGGGCGGGGCCCGCGCCGTCGCCGTCGCCGAAACGGTGGACGGCCCGGTGCGCCGAGGCCGCGGGGACGCGCAGGCACCCCTCGCCCGCGGCGCGGCGCTCTGTCCCGGAGACCTGCTGACCACCGGGGAGGGCGGGCGCGCCGAGCTCCGCTTTCTCGGCCGCGACACCACCCTCGGCATCACCGCCAACACCGTCCTCCGCCTGCCGGAGGCAGGCCCCGACGCCCGGCTCGAGTACGGGCTGCTGAGGTTCCTGAGCTCGGTGCGCGGGGCGTTCTCGGTCTCCACGCGCCACGGCAATGCGGGCATCGACGGGACCGAGGCGCTGCTCGCGCTGGCCGACGGATCCGGCGCGGGGCTCCTCGTCCTCGTGCGCGAGGGGGAGGTGACGCTGTCCGGCGCCGCGGGCCGGCCGATCGCGCTCGCCGCCGGGGATGCGGGCTTCGCGCCCGCGGGCGGGGCGCCGGGCCCCGCGCTGCCCGAGCGTCTGCCGCCGGCGCTTCGCAGGCTCGCCATCGACCCGGAGGGCGCGGCGGACTGGGCGGTCTACTACCCGCCCCTCCTGCTCGCCGCGGGCCTCAAGGATGCCCGCCTCGACGCCGCCGCCCGCCGCCTCGCCGCGGACGACCCGGACGGCGCGGAGTCCCTCCTCGCCCGCATCCCCGCGCGGGGGCGCGTTGGCGCGGCGGCGCTCGCGCTCCGGGCCGTGGTGGCCGTGCGCCGGGGGCGGCGGGAGGAGGCCCGCGGCCTCGCCGACCGGGCGGCGGCGCTCGACCCCCGGCTCGGCGCGGCCGAAGTCGCCCGGTCCTACGCGCTGCAGGCGGCGGGCGAGATCGAGGCGGCTCTGGCGGCCGCCCGCCGGGCCGCCACGCTCGCGCCGGAGGACGCCTACGCCCTCGCACGCAGGGCCGAGCTGGAGCTGATCCTCGGCCGGGCGGGCCGGGCGCGCGCCACGGCCCGGCAGGCGGCCGCCATCGCACCCCTGCCGCTGGCCCGTGCGATCGAGGGCTTCGCCGCGCTCGCCCTCTTCCGCGACGCCGAGGCCCGCACCGCCTTCGAGGCCGCCATCGCGCTCGAGGACGGCGCGCCGCTGCCCCGCCTCGGGCTCGGCCTCGCGCGGATCCGCGCCGGCGAGACGGCGGCGGGGCGGCGCGACATCGAGCTCGCCGCGAGCCTCGACCCGCGCCGGGCCGAGCTGCGCACCTGGCTCGGGCGGGCCTTTTTCGAGGAGGGGCTCGCGGCGAAGGCCCGGGCGCAGTTCGACCTCGCCCGCCGGATCGACCCGGACGACCCCCGCCCCTGGCTCTTCTCCGCCGCCGAGCGCTATGCGGCGAACAGCCCGCTCGAGGCGGTGCGCGACATCGAGACCGCGCAGGCGCTCGCACCGGCGCGCTCTCCCCTGCGCGGCGCGCTCGGGCTCGGGGAGGACCGGGCGGTGGCCGCCGCCGCCCTCGGCCGCGCGCTCGACGCCACGGGCGCGGCCGAGCGGGCGCTCGACTCGGGCGCGCGCGCCATCGAGCAGGACCCGACGAGCGGCGGCGCCCACCGCGTCCTGGCCGATCTCGCGACCGGGCGGCCGGGCCTCTCCTATGCCCGCACGAGCGCCGCGCTCCGCGCCAGCCTCCTCTCGCCGCCGAGCCTCGCGCCGGTGGAGGCGGGGCGCGCCGAGCCCGATCTCGCGCGCCTCGAGCCCACGGGCCCCGCGCGCGCGGCCTTCGGAGACTTCGGCCCCTTCTTCGACCGCTATGGGTGGGCGGGGCGCGTCTCCGCCTTCGCCGGCACCCAAGGCACCTTGGGCGAGCAGCTCTCGCTCACCGCCGCGCAAGGGGGTGCCGCCATCGGCCTCGGACAGCTCCACTACCGCACCGACGGCTACGGGCCGACGGACGACCTCTCCCACACGGTCGCATCGCTAGAGGGCACGTTCGAGCTCGGCCCCGCCGCCACGCTCTTCGCCGAGGCCGGCGCGCGGCGCAGCGTCGCCGGGGACCGCGCGCTCTCGACCGACCCCGCGCTCGACGACCCGGCCCTCGAGACCCGCGACCGCCGCCTGCGCGGGCGGCTCGGGGCGCATCTCCGCCCGGCGCCGGGGCACGACCTGCTCGCCGTCGCCACGCTGCGCGCCCAGCGCCTGGAGAGCCAACGCACGAGCCCCGCGGGGGACTTCGTCTCCGTCGAGGGCACCCCGCTCCAGCGCGACCGGACGGAGGCCTCCGGCGCCGGGCTGCAAGTCCAGCATATCGGCCGCTTCGGCGCGGTCACCACCGTCGCCGGCCTGCATATGGCGCGCGAGGACCGCACGAGCCGGGGCAGCATCGAGGACATCGACTTCGCCGCCGGCGGCCCGCCCTTCTCGCTCCGCCCCGTGCCGACCTCGAGCCGGCTCGACTACCTGACCTACGGCGCCTACGGCTACGCCACTTACCGCCTCGCGCCGGAGGGGCTCGTCGACACGGTGGAGATCACCGCAGGGCTCGGCATCGAGCGCTTCGAGGATCTCGACGGCTCGGCGCTCGGCGGCACGGCGGTGAGCCCCAAGGGGGGCGTGCGGCTCGGGATCGGCCGGCTCTCGCTCCGCGCGGCCTACACCGAAACGCTCACGCCCCCGCTCCTCTTCGCCGACCGGCTGGAACCGGTGACCGTCGCGGGCGTCGCGCAATACCGCCCCGAGGCGCCGGGCTCGGAGGTGCGCCAGGCGATGGACGGCGCGGCGTTGCGCCTCGCGCCCTGGGCGAGCCTCGGGGCGGAGGGCGGCTGGCGGCGGATCGAGGCGGCGGAGGGGCTGGCTCCCGGGGCCGCGGAGGAGGTGGAGGGCCGCCTCACCGCCGATCTCCGCCTCGGCTCCGCCTTCGCCCTCGGCCTCCGCGCCGAACGGCTCGACATCGCCTCGACGCTCCCGGGCGACCCGGACGACTACACGCTCGCCCGCGCCGGGGCCGAGCTGCGCTACTTCTCCGAAAGCGGCCTCTTCGCGCGGATCGGGCTCGACCGTGTGCGCTTCGAGAGCCGCGACAACGACGGGAGCGGCCAGGCGCGCGACCGCTTCCTCCTCGGCACCCTCGGGCTCGGCTATCGTCTGCCGCGGGGGCGCGGCGTGGTCTCGCTCGACGTGACCAACGCCTTCGATGCGGATGTCGTCTTCCGGGAGCGCCCGATCCGGGCCTTCGGCGCCGACATCCTCGACCCGGTGATCCCGCGCGACTTCACGGTATTCGCGTCGGTCACGCTTTCGTTTTGAGCGACTAGAGAAAGGACCGCTTCCATGCGCACCACCGCCCTCTCCGCCCTTCTCCTCGCCGGCGGCGCCCTGCTCGCCGGCGAGGCCGCCGCCCAGGTGCTCCCCATCGGCCAGCATTGCGAGCGCCGCGCCCCTGGCAGCCTGCTCGACGCGCGCGTCGCCGGCGCCGGCGGTCCGGTGAGCTGCGTCGCCGTCACCCCGGGCTTCGAAGTGCAGATCGACAACTACACCCACAACGGCGTGATGTTCGTCTATCAGTATTCGAGCCTCGTGCAGTGCGCCTGGCTGCAGCCGAGCTCGCCGCACTACCAGGCGCACTGCCCCTGAGCCGCGCCCCTTGACGCAGGGCCCCCGCGCCCGCCAGAGGAAAGGCGTCGCCCGGCCCGGGCGGCGCCGAGCGGAGGGCCGATGGGCGCGCGCGAGAGAGCGAAGGACGAGGCCCCCGCGCCCCGCCGCCGGCGCGGCTGCCGCATCGGGCTGGGCGCGCGGGCCGTTGGGCTTGCGGCGGCGCTTCTCCTCGCCGTGCCGGCCGCGCTCGGCCCCTGGCTCGCCGACCGACGGGCGCTCGAGGCGCACAAGGGCCGCCGGCTCGCCGAGGCGCCCGCCGCCGCCGACTGGACCGCCGAGCCGCTGGCCGCCGCCACCGGCCTCGCCGCCTATCTCTCCGACCGCATCGCCGGCAGCGTCGCCGCCACGGAAGCGCTCGGGCGCTTGCGCTTCCATATCCTCGGCGATTCAGCCTCCGAGATCGTGCTGCGCGAGGGCGAGATGCTCTTCAACGGCGCCTGGAACGCTGGGCGCACGCTCCCCCATGTGATCCTGCGCCGGGCCTGTGGGGAGGCCGACGACGGGCGCCCCTGGCGGGACGAGCTCGTCGCCAACAGCCTCGCGCTCCACGACGCGCTCTCCGCACCGGGGCGGCGGGTCTCCTTCCTCCTCGTCCCCGGCAAGCCCGTGCTCTACCCGGACCGCCTGCCCGCCGCGGTGGCGCCGGAGCTCCGCGCCGCCTGCGCCGCGGCGCACCGCCCGGGCCGCGCGCTCGACGGCTGGGCCGAGGCGCTGCGCGCCCGCGGGATCGTCGCGCGCTACCCGGTCGAGCGCCTCGCCGCGCGGCGGGGGGAGGCGCATTTCTATCCGCCGGAGAACTTCCATTCCGAAGGGCTCGCCGCCCATCTCGCCGCTTGGGACCTGCTCGCCGCGCTGCGCCCGGATGCGGGCTTCGAGCCGGGCGCGGTGCCGACGCGCCCCGCCCAGGTGACGAGCGATCTCGCGGGCTTCCTCGGCTTCCCGCTGCGCATCACCATCCGCCGGCCGGACTACGGCCCCGCCCGCCCACGCCGCTCGACCGAGGCGGAGACGGCGCTCGGCCGCGTGGCGCTGCCCGAGGTGCCTGCGGCGCGCTGGCTCCGCGTCTGGGAGAACAGGGCGGAGGGGGCGGAGGGCACGGTCCTCACCGTCTCCAACTCCTTCGGCTTCTACGTGCCGCAGCATCTCGCGCCGGGCTATGCGCGGGTGGTGGCGGTGGTCGGCAACGTGCTCGACATCGAGGATCTCGGCCGGGTCTATGCGCGCCTCCTGCCGGAGGTGGCCCCCGACGAGATCGTCTTCATCACCAACGACGCCTATGCGGTGCGCTTCAGCTTCTCCCGCTTCGCCGGCGGGCTCGCCGCGGCCGGCCTCGCCCCCGCGCCTTGACAGCCCGCGCCCCGGGGCGGACCCTTTCCCCAGGGTGCGGCGGCGGAGAGGCGGCATGCGCAACGCGAACGCGCTCGAGCTGAGCGCGGCCTGGTGGAAGAAGGAGGCGCCCGAGGGGCTCGGCGCGGCGGGCGAGGGCTTCGCCGACGCGCTCGCGGCCTATGCCAAGGCGGAGGCCCGCCTCGCCAAGCCCTCGCGCAAGGCGCTCGAGGCCTACGAGGACGCGCTCTCCGCGCTCGAGACGGCCGGGGAGAAGGTCGCCGCGGCGGCGCGCGCCTCGGAGAAGGCCGCCAAGGACGACCGCGACCGCGCCCGCGCCTTCAAGACCACCGCCGCCGCCATGGGCCGGCCCCTCTCGCGCAAGATCGACGCCGCCCGCGACGCCGCGGAGGAGATGGAGGAGGCGCTCGAGGAGGCGGAAACCCCCTTCGCCGACCCGGACGCCCACGCCGCCTACATCCAGAAGATCGCCCAGAAGCTCAAACGCCAGCCGCACAATTTCGCCCTCGCGCTGACCTCGAACGACCCCGCCGACATGCGCTTCGTCTTCCATCGCCGGAAGGGCGGGCGGAGCCTGCTGGGGCGGCTGCGCCGGGCGCTGCCGGTCAAGCGCTTCACCTTCGGGGTGGCCGGCAGCCGCGGCCTCGCGGAGGAGTTGGGGGCCGAGACGGTCAGCAAGCGGACCCTCGTGCTCTATCTCGAAGGCCGGCAGATCCCGAGCCTCGCCCGGCGGGTGCGGCTGATGCTGCGCCGCCTCGGGGTCAGCGCCTTCACCAAGGTCTCCGTCGTCGAGGACGGGCGCGAGATCGACAGCGCCGCGGACGAGGAGGACGACCGCCTCGACCCGCTCGAGGACGGGGACGACGACAGCGCCGCCCCCGCCCGCACCGCCAGGGCGAGCGCCCCGGCGCGGGAGCGGACCAAGGCCTCCGAGGCCGGGGCGCGGCTGCGCCGCCGCCTCGCCAGGCTGCAGGAGATCGCCCGGCACTTGCCGCGCGCGCGGGCCCGCGCCGCGACGGACGTGCTCGGGCTCGCCAAATCCCGGATCGACCGGGGCGCCCTCGGCGCGGCCGAGCGGGCGATCGCGGCGCTCGAAGGCAAGCTCTCCGGCCGGCCCCGCCCCGCGCCTCGTGCCGAGCCTGGGGCCGAGCCCGCGCCGGCGCCCAAGGCCGCGCGCCTCGCCGCCCTCGGGCGGGAGCTCAAACGCCTCGGCGCGGAGGCCAAGCCCCGCCTCGCCGCCAATCCCGGCGAGCGCGCCCGGGCGATGGCCGCCTTCGCCCGCGCCAAGGCGCTCCTCGACGCCCGCGCCGCGGAAGAGGCGGCGCGCGAGATCGCCGCCCTCGCGGCCCTTCTCGAGGCGCTCGCCCCCGCGGGGCAGGGCGCCGGAGATTGACCCCGCCCCCCGGCTGGGATACCCCGATGGCGGCTGAGAGGCGGGCCGAGCGGGAGGGCGGCGCATGGCTGAGGGGGCCGATCCCGGCGGCGCGCGCGTCTCGATCGTGCTCCCCTGCTACGACGAGGCGGAGGTGCTCGGCGCCACCCTGCCCCGCCTCGCCGCCCTCGCGGACCGCCTCGCCGAGCGCTTCGGCCTCGCCACCGAGATCGTGGCGGTGGACGACGGCTCTGCCGACGCCACGCTCGACATCCTCCGCGCCGTTACGCGCGAGGACCCGCGGCTCCGCGTCGTCGCGCTCTCGCGCAATTTCGGCCATCAGATCGCCGTGACCGCCGGGATCGACGCCGCCCGCGGCGACGCCGTCGCACTGATCGACGCCGATCTGCAGGACCCGCCGGAGCGGATCGAGGACATGGTGGCGCTCTGGCGCGAGGGCTACGACGTCGTCTACGGCCGGCGCACCGAGCGCCCGGGCGAGACCGCCTTCAAGCGCGCCACCGCCGCGGGCTTCTACCGCCTGCTCGACCGGCTCTCGGAGGTCTCCATCCCGCTCGACACCGGGGATTTCCGGCTGATGAGCCGCCCGGTCGTCGAGGCGCTGAAGGCGATGCCCGAGCGCCACCGCTTCCTGCGCGGGATGGTCGCCTGGGCGGGGTTCCGGCAGACGGCGCTGCCCTATGCCCGCGCCGAGCGCGCCGCGGGGCGGTCGAAATACCCGCTCGGGCGGATGCTGCGCCTCGCGCTCGACGGGATCCTGTCCTTCTCCGCCCGGCCCCTGCAGATCGCGACGGGGCTCGGCGTGCTGGCCGCGGGGCTCGCGCTCCTCGGCATCCTCTATGCGCTGGTGCTCCGGCTCTTCACCGATATCTGGGTCGAGGGCTGGACGCTCCTCTTCATCGCGGTGCTGTTCCTCGGCGGCGTGCAGCTGGTGGCGCTTGGGATCATCGGCGAATATGTCGGGCGGATCTACGACGAGGCCAAGCGCCGCCCGCTCTATCTCGTGCGCGAGCGGATCGGGTTCGAGGCCGAGGCCCCGGCGGAGGCGGAGGGATGAGCGGGCGCGCGCGGCGGGCGCTGTCGCTCTTCGCGGGGGGCGCGGTCGCCGGGGCGTTCCTCTGGCTCCTGCTGCGCGAGACCGACGCCGCGGCGCTCGGCGAGACGCTGGGCGCGGCCTCTGGCGACTGGGTGGCCGTGGGCGTCCTCCTCTTCCTCGCGGGCTATGCCGCGCGGATCGCGCGCTGGCGGGCGATGCTCGCGCTCGAGAACCCGGCACTGCGCTGGGCGGACTGCGCGGGGCCTTTCCTGATCGGCACCGCGGCGAACAATCTCCTGCCGTTCCGTGCGGGGGACGCGCTGCGCGCCTTCGCCTTCACCGGGCGGCTCGGCGTCGGGGGCGGGCGCGTGGCGGCGACGCTCCTCGTCGAGCGGCTGCTCGATCTCGCCACGCTCGCGGCGATCCTCGCCGGCGCGCTCTGGATCACGGGGCTCGGCGCCGGGGCGGCGGGGATCGGGGCGGGGGCGGCGGCGGCGCTCGCGCTCCTCGCGCTCGGGCTCGCGCTCGCGCCCGGGCTGCTGCGCCGCCCGGCCCTCGCGGCGATCCGGGCGCTCGGGGGGCTCGCACCCGGCCTCGCGGCGCGGGCGGAGGCGGAGGCGGGACGGATCTTCGCCCTCCTCGCCCGGCTGGCGGAGGGGCGCGCGATGGTCCGGCTCCTCGCCTGGTCGGCGCTCGCCTGGGGGCTCGAGGGGACGGTGTTCCTCGCCGCGGCCCTCGCGCTGCCCGCCATGGCGGCGCCCGAGGCCGCGGCCCTCGCCCTGCCGCTCGGGACGCTGGGCACGCTCCTGCCGAGCACGCCGGGCCATCTCGGCACCTTCGACTATTTCGTCGCGCTCGCGGCCCGGGCCTTCGGCGAGGCGCCCTCGGTCGCGGCGGCCTATGCGCTCCTCGTCCATGCGATGCTCTGGCTGCCGGCGACGCTCGCGGGCGGGCTCTGCCTCCTCTGGCGGCCGAAGGCGCGCGCGGCGCTCGCCGAGCGGATGACGGAGCCCCGCCCATGAGCGCGGAGACGGAGATCGCCGTCGTCGGCGCGGGCTTCGCCGGCCTCGCCGCGGCCTACGAACTCGCCCGCGCCGGGCGGCGGGTGACGGTGCTCGAGGCCGAGCCCGCTGTCGGCGGCCTCGCCGCGGCCTTCGAGACCGAGGGCGAGCGGCTCGACCGCTTCTACCACCACTGGTTCACCAACGACCGCGAGGTCATGGCGCTGATCGAGGAGCTCGGCCTGATGGGCGAGGTGGAGATCGCGCCGACCAACACCGGGCTCTACTACGCCAACCGCATCTTCCGCCTCTCCACCCCCTGGGACCTGCTGCGCTTCTCCGCGCTGCCCTTCCCGGACCGGATCCGCCTCGGGCTGCTGGCGCTCCGCGCGCGCCGGGTGCGGGACTGGCGCGCGCTCGAGGAGACCACCGCCGCCGACTGGCTGCGCGAGATGGGGGGCGAGCGGGTCTACCGCGTCGTCTGGGAGCCCCTGCTGACCGGCAAGTTCGGCCCCTATGCCGAGCGGGTCTCCGCCGTCTGGTTCTGGAACAAGCTGAAGCTCCGCGGCTCCTCGCGCGGGTCCAAGGGGGAGGAGCGGCTCGCCTATTTCCGCGGCGGCTTCGTGCGACTCGCGGAGGCGCTGGCAGAGCGGATCGCGGCGGCCGGCGGCGAGATCGCGCTCTCCCGCCCGGTCGAAGAGATCGCGCCCGAGGGCGGGGGCTGGCGGCTCTCCGGCCCCTGGGGGAGCCTCCGCGCGGCCCGCGTCCTCGCCACGCCCGCGCTGCCGCTCGTGGCCGGCATGGTGCGCGGCTGGGCGCCGGCGGACTATGTCGCCAACCTCGAGCGCATCGCCTATCTCGCGAATGTCTGCCTCGTGCTCGAACTCGACCGCTCGCTCTCCGAGACCTACTGGCTGAACGTCACCGATCCGGAGTTCCCCTTCGTCGGCGTCATCGAGCACACCAATTTCGAGCGGGCGGAGCGCTATGGCGGGGCGCATATCGTCTATCTCTCGAAATACCTCCCCGTGGAGCATCCGCTCTATGCGATGGAGGCCGAGGAGATGCTCGCCTTCGCCGAGCCCCATCTCGCGCGCATGTTCCCGGCCTTCGACCGCGCCTGGGTCCGGCGCGCCCATCTCTGGCGCGCGCGCTGGGCGCAGCCGGTGGTGGAGCGCGGCTATTCCCGCCTGATCCCGGCAGAGGACGGGCCCCGCGCGGGCTTCCATCTCTGCTCCATGGCGCAGATCTACCCGGAGGACCGCGGCACCAACTACGCGATCCGCGAGGGCCGGCGCATCGGGCGGCGCCTCGCCGGGGCGGACCGGTGAGGGGGGCGAGCGCCTCCCCCGCCCTGCTCGCGGGGCTCTCGGCTCTGCTCCTGGCCGCGGCGGCGGCCGCCTTCCTGCTCCCGGCGCGGACCCATCTCGCGGTCTACGCGCACGACGTGCTGGTGTTCTTCGACGGCATCCACCGGCTCGACCGGGGCCAGCTTCCGAGCCGGGATTTCGAGACGCCCCTCGGGCTGCTCGCCTATGCCCTCCCCTGGATCGGGGCGGAGATCGCGGGCGGGGTCGCAGGCGCGATCGAGGCCGGCTCGGTGCTGCTCGCGGCCCTCCTCCTGGCGGTGGCGGCGATGCTGCTCGCGCCCAGGGCCGGGCCGGTCCCGGCGGCGATGGCGCTCGCGGCGGTCGCGGCGATGACGGTCGTGCCGCTCACCCCCGGGGAGCCTGGCACAGAGGTCAGCCCGGCCATGGCCTATAACCGCTGGGGCTGGGCGGCGCTGACGGTGCTCTTCCTCCTCGGCCTGCCGCCCGCACGGGCGCCCGGCCCCGCGCGGGCCGCGGCCGAGGCGGGGGCGGCGGCGCTTCTCCTCCTCGTCATGGCGCTTCTGAAGGCGAGCTACGCGCTCGTCGGCGCGGCCTTTCTCCTGGCCTTCGCCCTCCTCCGTCCGGAGCTGCGGCGCACCGCCGCCTGGTGGCTCGGCGGCGCGCTCGCCGGGCTCGCGGCGCTCGAGCTCGCGACCGGCCTCGTCTCCGCCAACATCGCCGATATCGCCGTCTCCGCCGCCGCCTCCCCGGGCCTGCGCCCGAGCCTCCCGCGCGAGATCGTGGAGAACGCGCCGGCCTATGCGCTGCTCGCCATCGGCTACGGCGCGGCGGCGGCGGCCGGGCGGCTCGGGGTGCGGGAGGCGGCCTTCGCCCTCTTCGTCGCGGGCTCCGGGGCTGCGATCCTCAACCAGAACTACCACACGCTCTTCGTCCTGCCGCTCCTCGTCCTGTTCCTCGACCTCGGGCGGATGCTCGCTGGCACCGGGCGGGCCTGGCTGCCGGCGGTCCTCGCCGCGGCCTTCCTGCTGCCTCAGGCGGTGGCCTGGGCGCTCGCGACCCTGGTGCACCTCACCGCCCCCGCCACCGCGGCGCCGGCGGACCTGCCGCGGCTCGAGCGCGTGACCGTCGGAGAACGGGCCATCTCCGCCCTCGACGGGCTCGAGGCGCGCGACCCCCGCGCCGCCTTCTACGCCGCGCGCACCCGGCAGCCGGCGCAGATCCTCTCCCAGAGCGAATATGCCGAGACGCTGCGCGACGGCGTCGCCCTCCTCCGCCGCCACCGGGTCGAGGGGACGGTGCTCGCGCTCGCCTTCGCCAACCCCTTCCCCGCGCTCCTCGACCTGCCGCCGCAGCCGGGCGCCTATTCCTGGATCCATCCGGGGCGCAACTTCACGCCAGACCGCGCCCATCCCCCGGAGCGGTTCCTCGGCGGGGTCGACCATCTGATGGTGCCGCGCTACCCGGTGGCGCCGGCGACGCTCTCGTCCCTGGTCGAGACCTATGGCGCGGCGATCGAGGCGGAGTTCGCCCTCCTCGAGGCGAGCCCCTATTGGCGGCTCTACGCCCGCCGCCCGGCCGAGCGGACCGACTGAGCCCGCCGGCGCAGCAGCAGCCCGATCCCGAACACCGCGCCGCCGAGGACCAGAAGCTCCACCGCGAGCGGCCATTCCAGCAGCGTCTGGATCCCGGGGTCCCAGATCGCCGGGGTGATGTGGCGCTCGACCGCGGGCTGGAGGAGGAGCAGGCTGTCCCGGTCCGCCCAGGCCCACCACTCGCCGAGGGCGGCGAGGCGGCCGAGGCTCGCGAGATCGGCGACGAGCGCGCCGAGCCCGAGCGCGAGGAGGATGAGGCCGACGAGGCGCATGGCATGTCCCTTCTCTGGCTTGCCCGAGGCAGGTAGCGCGCCCGCCCCCGCGGCCCAAGGGCCGCACAGGGGCCGGCCTGCGCTCAGCCGATCACGCGGTCGAGCGCGCGCGAGAGCTTGTCTGCGAGCTCGTCGATCTCCGCATCCGAGATGACGAAGGGGGGCGCGAGGAGCACATGGTCCCCCGCCCGGCCGTCGGCGCTCCCGCCCGAGGGGTAGCAGATCAGCCCCTCCTCGAGCGCCGCCGCCTTCACCGCGCGGGCGACGCCGCGCTCCGCCGGAAAGGGGCGCTTGGTCTCCCGGTCCTCGACGATCTCGATCGCCTGGAAGAGCCCGCGGCCGCGGATGTCGCCCACATGGGGGTGCTGGCCGAAGGCGGCCTCGAGCGCCTCGGCGAGCCGTGCGCCGCGCCCCGGAACCTGGGCCACGAGCCCGCCGGTGAGCTTCTTCAGCACCGCCTCGGCGGCGGCGGCGGCGACCGGGTGGCCGACATAGGTGTGCCCGTGCTCGAAGGCGCCGGAGCCCTCGGCGATGGTCCGGTAGATCCGCTCGGTCGCGAGCGTCGCCCCGATCGGCTGGTAGCCCCCGCCGAGCCCCTTGGCGATGGCGCAGATATCGGGCGCCACCCCCTCCTGCTCGCAGGCGAAGAGCGTGCCGGTGCGCCCCATGCCGCACATCACCTCGTCGAGGATCAGGAGCACGCCGTAGCGGTCGCAGATCTCGCGGATGCGGCGGAAATAGCCGGGCGTGGCCGGGACGGCGCCGAGCGTCGAGCCGACCACCGTCTCGGCGACGAAGGCGAGAACGGTCTCCGGGCCCCGGGCGAGGATCTCCGCCTCGAGCTCGTCGGCGACGCGCAGGCCGTAGTCCTCCGCGCTCTCCCCCTCGCGCCGGCCGCGATAGGGGTGGCAGGCGGCGATATGGGAGACGTCGAAGAGGAGCGGCCCGTAGAGCTTGCGCCGCCCGGCATGGCCGCCGACGGCGAGCGCACCAAGGGTGTTGCCGTGATAGCTCTGATGGCGGGCGATGACGCGGGCGCGCGCGGGCTGGCCGCTCTCCACCGCATATTGCCGGGCGAGCTTGAGCGCGGCCTCCATCGCCTCCGACCCGCCGCTCAGGAAATAGACGCGGGAGAGCTCGCCCGGCGCATGGGCGGCGAGCAGCTCGGCCACCGCCTCGGCGGGCTCTGAGGTGAAGAAGCTCGTATGCGCGAAATCCAGCCGGTCGAGCTGCGCCTTGATGGCGGCGGTCACCTCCCGGTCGCCATGGCCGAGGCAGGAGACCGCGGCACCGCAGGAGCCGTCGAGATAGCGCTTGCCGGATTTGTCGGTGATGTAGCAGCCCTCGGCCGCCACCGCGACGGGCATGGAGATCCGACTGTCGCGCGGGAAGAGATGGCCCATGGCCTGCCTCCGAGCCGCCGGCCGCAGCCGGGGGAGGTTGGTACGCCCTAGGGGACTCGAACCCCTGTTTCCGCCGTGAGAGGGCGGCGTCCTAGACCACTAGACGAAGGGCGCCTGTGTTTCCCGCGCTCGCCACCTCCGCTGGTACGCCCTACGGGACTCGAACCCGTGTTTCCGCCGTGAAAGGGCGGCGTCCTAGACCGCTAGACGAAGGGCGCCGTGCGCCGGTGAAGGGGTAGATAGCGGAGCGGCCCGCCCGGTGCAAGGCTCGATTTTCCGCGAACGCGGCGTCAGCCGCGGGCGAGATCCTCGAGCCGGAGCTTGGCCCGGCGCCGCCCGCCCCAGTCGTCGATCTCGAGGCGGCCGGCGGCGTGGAGCGCCGTGCCCGCCTCGGCCGCGGCGAAGGCCGCCTCGGCGAGGCCGGTCTCCTCCGCGCGGAAGGCGATCGCCTCGAGCGTGCCGCCCGACCCCTTCAGCCGGCAGCGCAGATGCCCCCGGCCGACCGCTGCCGCCCGCTCGATCCGAACCGAGGGAAAGGCGAGCCGGGGCGCCGGGTTGGCCGGACCGAAGGGCCCCGCCGCCTCGAGCGTCGCGACGAGATCGACCGTCGCCCCCCCGGGCGCGAGCGCCCCGTCGATCTCCAGATCCTCCGGCCCCGGCGCCCCGGCGCCGGCCGCCGCGAGCCGCGCCTCGAGCGCGCCCATCGCCGCGCCCACCGCCTCCGGCGCGACCGTGAGCCCCGCCGCCATCCGGTGCCCCCCGCCCTTCACGAGCAGCCCGGCCCGGGCCAGCGCCGCCACCGCCGAGCCGAGATCGACCCCGGCGACAGAGCGCCCCGAGCCCTTGCCCTCGCCGCGCGTCCGGTCGAGCCCGATCACCACGGCGGGACGGTTGAACCGCTCCTTCAGCCGGCTCGCGACGATCCCGACGACGCCCGGATGCCAGCCCTCCCCCGCCGCCCAGACGAGCGGCGCCTCGGCGCCCCGGGCGAGCACCTGGTCCGTCGCCGCCTCGAGCACGGCGGCCTCGATCTCGCGCCGCTCCCGGTTGAGCCGGTCGAGCCGCGCCGCGATCGCCGCCGCCTCCTCCGGGCAGTCCGCGCCGAGCAGCGCCGCCCCGAGCCCGGCCTCGCCGATTCGCCCGCCCGCATTGATCCGGGGGCCGAGCGCGAAGCCGAGATCGCGCGCCGTCGGCGGCGCCGTCAGCCCCGCCACATCGGCCAGCGCGGCGAGCCCCGGCCGCCCCCGCCGCGCGAGCACCGCGAGACCCTGGCGCACGAAGGCCCGGTTGAGCCCGACGAGCGGCGCGACATCGGCCACCGTGGCCAGCGCCACGAGATCCAGCCGGGAGAGCAGGTTCGGCTCGCCGCCTCGCGCGAAGGCCCCGGCACCGCGCAGCGCCCGGTTCGCCGCGACCAGGAGCAGGAACGCCACCCCCGCCGCGCAGAGATGCCCGAGCCCCGAGCCGCAGCCAGGCCGGTTGGGGTTCACCACCGCGAGGGCCGCCTCCGGCACCTCCTCGGCGAGATGATGGTCGACCACGACGACCTCCGCCCCGGCCGCCCGCGCCGCCGCGATCGGCTCGGCGCTCTGGCTGCCGCAATCGAGGCAGATCACCAGGTCGTGCGCCCCCCCGAGCGCCGTCATCGCCGGGATGTTGGGGCCGTAGCCCTCCTCGATCCGGTCGGGGATATGCACCGTCGCCCCCAGCCCGAGCGCACCCAGCCAGTCGCGCAGGAGCGCGACGGAGCAGGCCCCGTCCACGTCGTAATCCCCGAAGAGCGCCACCCGCTCGCCCCGGCGCACCGCGCGGGCGAGCCGCTCCGCAGCCGCGTCCATCCCGGCCAGCGCGCTGGGGTCGGGCATGAGCTCGCGCAACGTCGGCGCGAGATACCCGCGGGCGCCCTCGGGCGCCACCCCGCGCGCCGCCATCACCCGGGCGACGATCTCCGGCACCCCCTCGGCCTGCGCGATGGCGAGGCCGAGCCGCTCCACCTCCGCCCCAGGCCCGACCCAGCGCCGGCCGGTGAGCGAATGCGCGACTCCGAGATATGCGGGCCGATCCAGCATGCGACATCTATGGCCGAGATCGCCGGGCTCCGCAAGATGTAGCACGGATGCACATCCATCCTGCAGAAGGACCTTCCGCAAATCTGACAATTGTCAATCGGCACGCCGCCCGAGGCTGCTAGCGTCCAACTCGGCCGGCGGCGCAGGCAGCGCCGGAGACGACCGGCCCCGCCGGACCCCAATTCTCGCGACCGAGGAGGACCCCATGATCCGCTCCATCACCGCCCTCGCCCTCGCCGCCGGCCTCGCCGCCGCGGCCCCGGCCGCCGCCGAGGAGGACACCCCCGGCGCGGAGGAATACCGCAACTCCTGCCTCGCCTGCCACGGCGTCGGCGGCAAGGGCGACGGGCCGCTCGCCGAGCTCATGACCGTCGAGGTGCCCGACCTCACCAAGATCGCCGCCGCCAACGAGGGCCGCTTCCCGGTCCAGGAGATGTTCATGATCGTCGACGGGCGCAGCGAGGTGCGCGGCCACGGCTACCCCATGCCGGTCTGGGGCGCGCGCTACAAGGCCGAGGCGGGCGAGACCTACGGGCCCTACGGCGCCGAGCGCATCGTCCGCGCCCGCGTGCTCGAACTCGTCTACTACATCCAGTCGATCCAGCAGTGATCCCCTGAGGCGGACGGGGCCCCGTCCGCAGGCCCGGCGCAGCCGGCCGCCCGAGACAGCCGCGGGGCCCGCCGGGGCGGCCCCGCAAGGCCGCTTGGCGCTGCGCACTCCCGCCGCCCGGATTTCGGACGGCGACCGCAGCACCCGCACCCGGATCAGACCCCCGGCGGGCCCAGCATCCGACAAACCCCGGCCCCTCCGCCGGCCCTCCGGAGCGCCGCGCCCCGGTCGCCACCGAGCCCGCCGACCCCCGCGCAGCCCAGCGTCGACGGCCGCTTCGCTC
>CAZNTX010000057.1:0-7363 GCA_964576075.1 uncultured Limibaculum sp.
GGCGGCGGGCTCGGAGCGGCGAAGCCGCCCGGGCCGGGCTCAGCCGTATTTGCCTTGGAGGTAGGCGGCGGTGGTGGGGTGTTCGGGGCGCTCGAAGACGGTCTCGGTGGGGCCGACCTCGACCAGGCGGCCGAGATTGAAGAGGGCCACGCGGTCTGCCACGCGCTTGGCCTGCTCGAGGTTGTGGGTGATGATCACCACCGAGAGGTCGCGCCCGATCTCGCGGATCAGGCGCTCGATATGGGCCGTCGAGATCGGGTCGATCGCCGAGGTCGGCTCGTCCATCAGCAGGAAGTCGGGCTGCATGGAGAGGGCGCGGGCGATGCAGAGGCGCTGTTGCTGCCCGCCGGAGAGCGAGATGCCCTCGTCCTCCAGCCGCTCCGCCACCTCCTCCCAGAGATCGGCGCGTTCGAGGCAGTGGCGGACATGGGCCTCCATCTCCGGGCCGTCCTCGAAGAGGCCGTGCAGGCGCGGGGCGTAGGCGACGTTTTCGTAGACCGAGGAGGGGAAGGGGTTGGGCGCCTGCGCCACCCAGCCGAAGCGGCGGCGGATGACGGGCGGGTCGATGTCCGGCCCGTAGAGATCCTCGCCGTGGAGCTCGATCCGGCCTTCGAGGCGGGCGCCGCGGACGGTGTCGTGCATCCGGTTGAAGCATTTGAGGAGCGTGGTCTTGCCGCAGCCCGAGGGGCCCATGAAGGCGATCACCTCGCGGGGGAAGATCTCGAGGTCGATATCGACGAGCGCGGGCTTCTCGGCGTAGCGGAAGGTGACGTTGCGCACGGTGAGCGCGGGCGGGTCGTTGCGGCCGGCGGGGTGGACCACGGTCGGGCCCATCGCCTCCGCCGCGCCGGGGTCGAATGTCTCGGTCATCGGTCTCCTCCCTCGGCCGCTCTCTCCGGGCCCTCCGGTGCAGACTGTCAGGGCGGCGGGCCGACAGCCTTGATCCAGGTCTAAGGACAGCCCCGCCGCCGGTCGGGCCGGGCGCGGTCGCGTCTTGCCGGCCGGCCTGCGAATTGCTACCTCCGATAATAGCCGATGGAAGAACTCGGGAACAGCCGATGCCGATGCCGACGCAGACCAGCGCCGCGACCGACACTCCGCCCCGGCTCGAGCTCGAGCGGGTCTCGCTCGCCTTCGAGGGGAAGGCGGCGGTTTGTGCCGTCGATCTCGCGGTCGGGGCGGGGGAGGTCGTCTGCCTGCTCGGGCCCTCGGGCTGCGGCAAGTCCTCGACGCTGCGGATCGCGGCCGGGGTGGAGCGCCAGGACTCCGGCCGGGTGCTGATCGACGGCCGCCCGGTCTCGGACGAGGCGCGGCATCTGCCGCCCGAATCGCGCTCGGTCGGGCTGATGTTCCAGGACTATGCGCTGTTCCCCCATCTCACCGTCGCCGAGAACGTGGCCTTCGGCCTGCGCGGCGCCCGGGGGCGGGACCGCGCGTCGGTGGTCTCGGACTATCTCGTGCGCGTCGGCCTCGGCGGCTACGAGGGCAAATACCCCCACCAGCTCTCCGGCGGGGAGCAGCAGCGCGTGGCGCTCGCCCGGGCCCTCGCGCCGAAGCCGCGGGTGATGCTGATGGACGAGCCGTTCTCCGGGCTCGACACGCGGCTGCGCGACGAGGTGCGCGAGGAGACGCTCGCGATCCTCAAGGAGGAGGGGGCGGCGGTTCTCCTCGTCACCCACGAGCCGGACGAGGCGATGCGCATGGCCGACCGGATCGCGCTGATGCGCGAGGGGCGGATCGTGCAGATCGGCGCGCCCTACCACATCTACAATTACCCCGTGGACCGCAAGGCGGCGGCCTTCTTCTCCGATCTCAACGTGATCCACGCCGTGGTGAAGGACCGCCAGACCGACACGCCCTTCGGCCTCTTCCTCACGCCGAAGCTGGTCGACGACGCGGATGTGGAGATCATCGCGCGGCCCCAGCACATCAAGATCGTCGAGGACCAGGGCGCCGGCGCCAAGCCGCTGATCACCCCGGCCGACGGGATGCCGGCGCATGGCCGGGTGGAGCGCGCGCGCTTCACCGGCGCGCAGTCGCTCATCGTGGTGCGGATGGACCATGACGCCTCGCTGATCCGCGTCGCCGTGCCCTATGCCTGGCTGCCGGCGGCGGGCACGCCGGTCTGGCTCTCGCTCCGGCGCGAGCGCTGTTTCGTCTTCCCCTGCGTGAACCAGTCCCGCGTGGAGAGCCCCTGGGCCGCCGAGTGAGCCGCATCCGGGGGCATGCGTCGGAAAAGCCCGAGCCCGCCCGCGCGGGGGGCTTTCGCGGGGGGCGCGCTTCCAATATGTGTGGGGAAACATCCGGGCGCGCCGAGCCGCGCCGCCGTGAAGGAGACACCCGATGGGCCTCAGCGTCTGGCAAATTCTGATCGTCGTCCTCCTGCTCGTGCTCCTCTTCGGGCGCGGCAAGATCTCGGAGCTGATGGGCGACATGGCGAAGGGCATCAAATCGTTCAAGAAGGGCATGGCCGAGGACCAGGACGAGCAGAAGTCCGCCGACGCCAAGCAGGTCGAGCAGGGGGAGGAGCCGACGATCGACGTCACCCCCCGCCCCGCCGAGCGCAAGGCCGAGGGCGGCTCGCAGGCCCCCGGCGGCGAGCCGCGCAAGGACAGCGCCTGATCCGCCCCGGTCGGAGACGCTGAGATGCTCGATCTCGGCTGGCAGGAACTGCTCGTCATCGGCGTGCTCGCGCTCCTCGTCGTGGGCCCGAAGGAGCTGCCCGGGCTGTTGCGCAATGTCGGGCGCTGGGTCGGCAAGGCCCGGTCGATGGCGCGCGAGTTCCACCGCTCCATGGAGGACGCCGCGCGCGAGGCCGATCTCGACGAGCTCAACAAGCTCAAGAACGTCAAGCGCGAGGTCGAGGACATGGCCCGGGTCGACTTCAAGACCCAGGCCGAGCGCAGCCAGTCCTATCTGACGAGCTCGAAGCCCAAACCCGCCGCCGCCGAGGGCGAGGACAAGCCCGCGGCCGAGGCGGCCCCTGCGCCGGCGCCCGCCGCCGCTCGGGCGGACGCCCCGGCCGGCGAGGCCCAGCGCCCCGCGCCCGCCTCCGGCGAGCCGCCGAAATCCGGCACCCATGACTGAGAAACACATCGAGGACAGCTCGGCGCCGCTGATCGAGCATTTGATGGAGCTGCGCGACCGGCTGGTCTGGTCGCTGATCGCGCTCGGCATCACCTCCGGCGTCTGCTTCCTGTTCTATCAGGAGATCTACGACTTCCTGTCCTACCCGCTGCTCGCGGTGGACCCGGAGGCGCGGATCCAGACGCTGAACCCGCAGGAGTTCTTCTTCACGGTGATGGGGCTTTCGCTCTGGGGGGGCTTTTTCCTGTCCTTCCCGCTCATCGCCTTCCAGCTCTGGCGCTTCGTCGCGCCGGGGCTCTACAAGAACGAGCAGACGGCCTTCCTGCCCTTCCTGGTGGCGACGCCGTTTCTCTTCTTCTGCGGCGCGGCGCTCGCCTATCTCCTGGTGATCCCGCTCGCGCTCGACTTCCTGATCGGCTTCGCCGAGAGCGCGGGCAGCGACGAGGGGATCCGCGTCGAGAACGTCAACCGCTTCTCGGAATATATCGGCTTCATCAAGGTGATGCTGCTCGCCTTCGGCATGAGCTTCCAGTTGCCGGTGCTGCTGACGCTGATGGGGCGCGCGGGGCTGGTGAGCTCCGACGGGCTCGCGCGGGGGCGGAAATACGCCGTCGTGGCCATCGCGGCGGTGGCGGCGCTGATCACCCCGCCCGACGTGATCAGCCAGATCGCCCTCGGCGTGCCGGTCTATCTGCTCTACGAGGTCTCCATCGTCCTCGTGCGCCGCTTCGAGCAGAAGCGCGAGGCCGAGCGCGCCGCCGCCGAGGAGGAGGAGGAGCTGTGAGGGACGACGCGGGCGAGGACCCGGCCGCCCGGCAGGCCGCCGCGCTCGAGCGGATCGCCGGCGCCCTCGAGCGGATCTCGCCCCCGCCCGCCGCGCCGCCCGATTTCGCCGCGGCCGAGGCGTTCCTCTGGGCCGTGGAGCCCGACCGGCTGGTGCCGGTGCCGCGGGTCAACCGGGTGGAGATCGGCCTCCTCGTCGGGATCGACCGGGCGCGCGACACGCTGCTCGAGAACACCCGCCGCTTCGCCCGCGGCCTGCCGGCCAACAACGTGCTGCTCTGGGGCGCGCGCGGGATGGGCAAGTCCTCTCTCGTCAAGGCCGCCCATGCGGAGGCGAATGCCGAGACCGGAACGCTCACCCTGATCGAGATCCACCGCGAGGACATCCCGACGATCCACCGCCTGCTCGACCTGCTGCGCGGGGCGGAGCGGCGGTTTCTGGTGTTCTGCGACGATCTCTCCTTCGACCATGACGACCAGCACTACAAGAGCCTCAAGGCGGTGCTCGACGGGGGTGTCGCGGGGCGGCCGGAGAACGTGCTGTTCTACGCGACCTCCAACCGGCGCCATCTGATGCCGCGCGACATGATCGAGAACGAGCGCTCGACGGCGATCAACCCCTCGGAGGCGACCGAGGAGAAGGTCTCGCTCTCGGACCGCTTCGGGCTCTGGCTCGGCTTCCACCCCTGCGACCAGGCGGAGTTCCTCGAGATGATCCGGGGCTATGCGGCGGCCTACGGGATCGAGATCGACGAGGCGCGGCTGCGTGCGGAGGCGGTGGAGTGGCGCCAGGCCCGGGGGGCGATGTCGGGGCGCGTCGCCTGGCAGTTCGTGCAGAACCTCGCCGGGCGGGAGGGGGTGCGGCTGCCCACGGGCTGAGCCGTCCGCGCCCAGCCGCCGGCCGCGCCGATCCGGGCCACGCTCCCGCCCGCCCACCCCGCGCGGCCCGGATCGGCGCGCCCGGCGGCGGCGATCGTCCGGCCGCGCGGGGCGCCGGTCCGGGAGCGGGTTTGCGGGCGCGCCGATCCGGGCGCTCAGATGAACTCCATCGGGTCGAGGGCGCTGCCGCCGCGGCGGACCTCGAAATGCATGCGGGGCGGGCCGCCGCCGTCGGGCTCTGCCACTGTCCCGATCTGCTGGCCCCGGACCACGCGCTCGCCCTTGCCGACGGTCACACCCGAGATGCGGCCGTAGGAGGTGAGCAGGTCGTCGTCGTGGCGGATCAGCACGATGGTGCCGAGGGCGCCGAGCGACTCCGAGACGAGCACCACCGTCCCGTCCTCCGCGGCGAAGACCGGGGCGCCGGCCGGGGCGTCGAAATCCACGCCTTCGTTGCGCACGCCGCCCGAGCCTTCGAGGAAGCCGAGCGCCACGGGGCCGTCGACCGGGCGGGCGAGCCGGCTTCGCGCCGGGGCGGCGCCCGGATCGGGCGCGGGGCGGCTGCGCTGATACTGGCTGAGGCCCGGGGAGGCGAGCTCCGGCACCGGCGCCGGGTTGGCCGGCAGCGGATCGTCCGCGCTCGGGGGGAGGGCGAGCGCGGTGCGGCTGCCGGGGGGCTCGGTTCCGGGCTCGGCCGCCGCCTCGGGGGGCGCCGCCTCGGGCGCCGCGGGATCGGCGCGCTCGATCGCCTCGAGGGCGAGCTCGGGGCTCCAGCCGCTGGCGTTCGGCAGCGGGCTCTCGGCGGGGGCGGCGGCGAGGGCCTCCTCCTCGGCGAGCTCGGGCGCTGGGCCGGCATCGAGCGGCACGGCCTCGATCTCGGGCGCGGCGGGCGGCAGCGGCTCGGGGGCCGGGGCCGCGGGCGCCGCGGGGGCGAGCTCGGCATAGCCGCCGGGGCGCGGGGGCAGCACCAGCTCGTCTCCCGCGCGCAGGCGGTGGGTCGCGGCGAGGCCGTTATAGGCGCCGAGTTCGGTCGCGGAGAGCCCGAGCCGGCCGGCGAGATCGCCCACCGTCTCGCCCTCGCGCGCGCGGGCCGCCTGGTAGCCGTCGTAGAACACCACGCCCTCGGGCGAGACGGCGGGGCCCGAGGCGCCCGCCCGCGGATCGGTTCCGCGGATCTCGAGCGCCGCGCGGTCCGGCGACTGCCGGTCCGGGCAGCCGGCGAGCAGCGTCACGAGCGCCATGGCGGCGCCGGCGCGCAGTCCCAGTCTCGGAATGGTCATCCTGTCGCCCTCGGTTCTCTGCCAGTCCTGCCTCGGGGGGCGGCCGCGCGCCCCGGTCTCACTCGGCGTCTTCCGGAAGTCCCTCGATCAGCGGCACGAAGAGCACCTCGCCGAGTTCGGTGTATCGCAGTCCTTCCGCGCTCTTCTCGATCTTGATCAGTTGCTGCACCTCGTCGGACTGCCCGACGGGCAGCACCATTATGCCACCCTCGCGCAATTGCTCCAAGAGGAGGCGGGGCGCGTCCTCGGCGGCGGCGGTGACGAGGATGCGGTCGAAGGGCGCCTGCTCCGGCCAGCCGAGGGTGCCGTCGCCGGCGCGGAGCGTCACGTTGGCAAGCCCGAGCCGCTCGAGCCGCTCGCGGGCGATCTGGGCGAGGGGGCGGTGGCGCTCGATCGCATAGACCCGCCGGGCGAGGCGCGCGAGCACCGCCGCCTGGTAGCCCGAGCCGGCGCCGACCTCGAGCACCTTGCAGCGTTTGGTCACCTCGAGCGCCTCGGTCATCATGCCGACGACGGCGGGCTGGGAGATCGTCTGCCCGCAGCGGATCGGCAGCGCGGCGTCGGCATAGGCGCGGTCGCGGAAGGCGGGCTCGACGAAGGCCTCCCGCGGCGTCGCCTCGATCGCCTCGAGCACGGCCTTGTCCGTCACCCCGGCCTGACGGAGCGAGAAGATCAGCTGCATGAGCGCCTCGGCCCGGGAATCCGGCTCTGCCATCGCGTCCCCCTTGAGGCTCCGGGCCGTCCGCGCGCCCGGACGCCGCGTGGCGCGACCCTAGCCGCTGCGGCGCCCCCTGTCATCCACGCGCGCGCCCGGGCCCGCTCGCGGCCGGGTCGCGCGGCGCGGGCGTTTCGGTTTCGCGACGTAAACAAATTGGATAGCGTATGCCGACTGATCAGGGTGCGTTCGCGGAGCGAGGAGGGTTCGATGACGAGAGCGATTTTGGGGGCGGCGCTGGCGGCGTCGCTTTGCGGCGGGGCCGCGCAGGCGGTGACGGTGGAGCTCGTGGCCAAGCTGACGGCGGCGGACGGCGCGGCGGACGACCGGTTCGGCATCTCCGTCGCGCTCGACGGGGGCACGGCGCTCGTCGGCGCCAATGGCGACAACGACCCGGGGGGCGGCAGCGGCTCGGCCTATTTCTTCGACGCCGGCACGGGCGCGCAGACGGCCAAGCTCACCGCCTCCGACGCGGCGGGGGGCGACCAGTTCGGCTACTCCGTCGCGCTCGACGGGGGCACGGCGCTCGTCGGCGCCTATGCCGACGACGACGCGGGGAGCTTAAGCGGCTCGGCCTATCTCTTCGATGCCGGCACGGGCGCGCAGACGGCGAAGCTCA
>CAZNTX010000057.1:7463-25608 GCA_964576075.1 uncultured Limibaculum sp.
ACGGCGCTTGTCGGCGCATATGGCGACGACGACGCCGGGAGCGCCAGCGGCTCGGTCTATCTCTTCGACACGCTCTCCGGGCTGCAGGTCGCGCAGCTTCTGGCCGATGACGGTGCGGCGGGCGACCAGTTCGGCTGGTCCGTCGCCGTCTCGGGCGATCTCGTGCTCGTCGGCGCGCCCTTCGCCGATGTGGGCGGGAACGCCAACCAGGGCGCGGCCTATCTCTTTCGCGTGACCGATGCGGCGGTGCCGCTGCCCGCCCCGGCCTGGCTGCTGCTCGCCGGGCTCGGCGCGCTCGCGCTCAGGGCCCGGCGCTGAGGCTCAGGCGAGCGCCGCGCGGGCGCCCTCGAGCAGGTCCTCCGCCGTCAGCCGGGGGTGGAGCGGCGTGATCGTCACCCACCCCTCCACGAGGAGGCGCGCATCCGTCCCCTCCTCGGCGGTCTCGTTCGCCGTGCGGTGGCGGTAGAACTGGAACTCCCGCCCATTGGGCGCCGTGTAGGGCACCACCTCGAAGGTGGAGCCCCGGCGCAGCCCCTGCGGGCAGACGGCCGTCCCCTGCGCCATGGCGGGCTCCACCGCGGGGAAGTTCACGTTGTAGAACACCCCCGGCGCCCAGGGCATCTCCAGCACCCGGCGCACGGCGTCGGCCCCGAGCGCGCGGGCGGGCGCCCACATATCCGCGGGCGCCGTGCTCGCCCGGGCGTAGAACTGGCTGAGCGCGATGGCGCGGCTGCCGGCCATCGCCGCCTCCATCGCGCCGCCGACGGTGCCGGAATAGACCACGTCCTCCGCCACGTTGTGCCCCCGGTTGACGCCGGAGAGGACGAGATCGGGCGGGGTCTCCTTCATCAGCCCGTGGAGCGCGACGAGGGCGCAGTCCGCCGGGAAGCCGTCCACCGAGAAGCGCCGCTCGGAGATCTGGGTGATCCGCGTCGGGTGGACGTAGGAGATCGCGTGGGAGACGCCGGAGCGCTCGTTGTCGGGCGCCACGACCCAGATCTCGGCCGCCGCGCCGCCGACCTCCGCCGCGATCGCCTCGGCGACGCCGAGCCCCGGCGCGGTGATCCCGTCGTCGTTGATGATGAGGATGCGCATCGTCCCTGCCCCCTGTGGCTGCCCGGCGGGTTGTAGGGTCCGCGGCGGCCGGGGTCCAGCCCGGGGCTTTTGGATTTCGCCGCGTAAACGAAGCGGATAGCGTATGCCGACTGATCAGGGTGCGTTCGCGGAGCGAGGAGGGTTCGATGACGAGAGCGATTTTGGGGGCGGCGCTGGCGGCGTCGCTTTGCGGCGGGGCCGCGCAGGCGGTGACGGTGGAGCTCGTGGCCAAGCTGACGGCGGCGGACGGCGCGGCGGACGACCGGTTCGGCAGGTCCGTCGCGCTCGACGGGGGCACGGCGCTCGTCGGCGCGAGGCTCGACGACGACGCCGGGACCAACAGCGGCTCGGCCTATCTCTTCGATGCCGGCACGGGCACGCAGACGGCGAAGCTCACCGCCTCCGACGCGGCGGCGGGCGACAATTTCGGCTTCTCCGTCGCGCTCGACGGGGGCACGGCGCTTGTCGGCGCCATTGGCGACGACGACGGCGGGAACACCAGCGGCTCGGCCTATCTCTTCGATGCCGGCACTGGCGCGCAGACGGCGAAGCTCACCGCCTCCGACGCGGCGGGCTTCGACATGTTCGGCTACTCCGTCGCGCTCGACGGGGGCACGGCGCTTGTCGGCGCATATGGCGACGACGACGCCGGGAGCGCCAGCGGCTCGGCCTATCTCTTCGATGCCGGCACGGGCGCGCAGACGGCGAAGCTCACCGCCTCCGACGCGGCGGGGGGCGACCGGTTCGGCCTCTCCGTCGCGCTCGACGGGGGCACGGCGCTTGTCGGCGCATATGGCGACGACGACGCCGGGAGCGCCAGCGGCTCGGCCTATCTCTTCGATGCCGGCACTGGCGCGCAGACGGCGAAGCTCACCGCCTCCGACGCGGCGGGCTTCGACATGTTCGGCTACTCCGTCGCGCTCGACGGGGGCACGGCGCTTGTCGGCGCATATGGCGACGACGACGCCGGGAGCGCCAGCGGCTCGGCCTATCTCTTCGATGCCGGCACGGGCGCGCAGACGGCGAAGCTCACCGCCTCCGACGCGGCGGGGGGCGACCGGTTCGGCCTCTCCGTCGCGCTCGACGGGGGCACGGCGCTTGTCGGCGCATATGGCGACGACGACGCCGGGAGCGCCAGCGGCTCGGTCTATCTCTTCGACACGCTCTCCGGGCTGCAGGTCGCGCAGCTTCTGGCCGATGACGGTGCGGCGGGCGACCAGTTCGGCTGGTCCGTCGCCGTCTCGGGCGATCTCGTGCTCGTCGGCGCGCCCTTCGCCGATGTGGGCGGGAACGCCAACCAGGGCGCGGCCTATCTCTTTCGCGTGACCGATGCGGCGGTGCCGCTGCCCGCCCCGGCCTGGCTGCTGCTCGCCGGGCTCGGCGCGCTCGCGCTCAGGGCCCGGCGCTGAGGCTCAGGCGAGGCGGCCGTCCGCCGCGATGCGGGCGGCGCCGCCCATATAGGGGCGCAGCGGCTCGGGCAGGGTGACCGAGCCGTCCGCCTCCTGCCCGTTCTCCACCACGGCGATCAGCGCACGGCCGACGGCGAGGCCGGAGCCGTTCAGCGTGTGGACGAAGTCGGGCCGCTTCTCCCCCTCGCGGCGGAAGCGGGCGTTCATCCGCCGGGCCTGGAAGTCGCCGCAGACGGAGCAGGAGCTGATCTCGCGATAGGCGTCCTGCCCCGGCAGCCAGACCTCGATGTCGTGCGTGCGCCGGGCGCCGAAGCCCATATCGCCGGTGCAGAGCACCACGGTGCGGTAGGGCAGGCCGAGGCGCTCCAGCAGGTCCTCGGCTGAGCGGGTCATCCGGTCGAGCTCGGCGCGGCTGTCCTCGGGCTTGGTGATCGAGACCATCTCCACCTTCTCGAACTGGTGCTGGCGGAGGATGCCGGTCACGTCCTTGCCCGCGGACCCGGCCTCCGAGCGGAAGCACTGGGTGTGCGCGGCGAGGCGGATCGGCAGGGCGCCCTCCTCGAGGATCTCGCCGGCGACCGAGTTGGTGAGCGTGACCTCGGCGGTCGGGATCAGCCACCAGCCGTTTTCGGTGCGGTAGAGGTCCTCGGCGAATTTCGGGAGCTGGCCGGTGCCGAGGAGGGCGTCGTCGCGCACGAGGACGGGGGTCCAGACCTCGGTGAGCCCGTTCTCGGTGACCTGCACGTCGAGGAAGAACTGCGCGAGCGCCCGGTGCAGCCGCGCGAGGGCGCCCGTCAGCCACATGAAGCGCGAGCCCGAGAGCTTGCCCGCCCGCTCGAGATCGAGGCCGGCGGCGACGGCGGGGATCTCGAAATGCTCCTTCGGCGCGAAGTCGAAGGCGCGGGGGGTGCCGGCGCGGCGGAGCTCCACGTTGTCCGCCTCGTCCGCGCCGTCGGGGACGTCCGTGAGGGGGGCGTTCGGCAGGGCCATCAGGAGCTCCTGGAGGCGGGCGTCCTCCGCCTTGGCCTCCGCCTCGAGGCGGGCGATCTCGTCCTTCTTCTCGGCGACGAGGGCGCGCAGGCGCTCGAACTCCGCGTCGTCGCCGCGGGCCTTGGCCTGGCCGACCTCCTTGGTGGCGGCGTTGCGCTCGGCGAGGGCGGCCTCGGCGGCGGTGATGCGCTCGCGCCGGGCGGCGTCGATCATCAGGATCGTCTCGGCCTGGGGGGGCAGGCCGCGCCGGGCCATCGTCGCGTCGAAGCCGTCGGGGTCGTCGCGGATCAGTCGGATGTCGTGCATGGCGCCCTCCCTCGGTCGAGACCGGGCGCCTTATGCCTCAGCGCCCGCGTCCCGCCAAGGGGCGTCAGCCCGCGCCGATGCGCCGGATCAGGTCCTGGAACATCGGCGGCGCGGATCTGGCGAGCGCCGCCTTGGCCGCCCGCAGCTTCGAGGCGGTGACGTAGGGCAGCACGTCGTTCCAATAGGAATCGCATTCCTCGATGGTCATGTCGACCTTGGGGGAGAGCTTCTTCATCTTGCGCTCCGCCGCCTTGGTGAGCTTCTCCGCCTCGCCGGTCAGCTCCCGCAGCATGGACAATTGCTGGTGATGCGCGAACATCTGCGCTGCGACGGCCGGGGGCAGGCGCACCGTGCTGCCGAGATCCAGCAGGGTTTGGCAGCAGTCGTGGAAGATGTCGCGATAGCCGCCATAGACCTTCTTCCAGACGGGCGCTTTCGTCTTGATCGTGTCGATCGTGCTCTTCGCCACGATAAATTCCCAGTAGAGCCTGCCGATCTCGTTGGCGACCCAATCGGCATACATGGCATGGTTGCCGGTTCCGGGCTTCGCCTTTTCCTTCTTAAGCTCCCGGTGAAAAAGAATCCAGTATTCGTAAGTGGTCCTCATGGTCGTATCTATGTCGCCGCTCGGTTCGAATTTGTTGACCTTGCGTAGCCATGCGTTGAAATTTGCAAGAGCCTTCTGCACCGCCTGATAGTCGACGAGCGTGATCTCCACTTCGAAGGGGATCTTCTTGACCTTGCCCTTGGCCTTGACGGTCGTCTTGGCGGAGGGGACGCCGTAGAGTTCCTTGAGCTTTTCGGGGTCGCGGAGTTCGTCCTTGGTGGCGTTCTTCGCCTTGATGACGCGCTCGATCTTGTCGCCGTGCTCGTCGAAGATCTGTTTGCCGGCCTTCATGAGCAGGCGTGGAAAGCTCTTCATGATCGACACGGCAGCGACCCCCGGACTTTGCCCTACCCTCGCCTGACCTAACGTAGCATTTCGGGCGCGACAGGCAAAGCGCGCCGGATCGAAGGGGCGGAGGGGGCGAGGAGGAGGGGGGAGTTGGGCGCGGCAGGCCTGCCGCGACCGAGGCCGAGATGGCGAGAGGGGTCGGTTGCGGCTCAGCCGACGAGCACGACCGCCATCAGCATCGCGTAGCACGTCATGGCGACGGTCGGCGCGATGTAGTAGATTGCTTCCATCGTCTTCTCCCAGGGGTCGGCGCGGGCTTCCCGTCCCGTCGCCAAACATCTTCGCCGGGAGGCGTTATCGTTTGGTGTGGCTGCAGGTCGTTGCCCGCAACAATCTCTCCCGACACCCGACTCGCTAGCACAATCTGCCGCAGTTGACAATCGGAGACGGCAACACGGCGAGACGCCCGCCACCGGCGCGCGCCTTGCAACGCTTCCCGCGGCCCGTATATACGGCGATGCGCGGGGCCCGAGGGGCCGCGCCGGAGCGGCGCGCGCCGCCCGCTCGCCCACGCCAGCCAGAGGGAGCGCCGATGTTTGCCACCCCCGCCTACGCCCAGGAGGCCGGCAGCGCCGGCGCCATGGGCGGCCTCGCCGGGATCATCCCCTTCATCCTGATGTTCGTCATCTTCTACTTCCTGCTGATCCGGCCTCAGCAGAAGCGGATGAAGGAGCACAAGAAGATGGTCGAGAACCTGCGCCGGGGCGATCAGATCGTCTCCGCGGGCGGCATCATCGGCAAGGTCACCAAGGTGATGGAGGACGACGAGGTCGAGGTGCAGGTCGCCGACGGGGTGAAGATCCGCCTCGTCAAGAGCACCGTCTCCGCCGTCCTCTCCAAGACCGAGCCCGCCAGCGAGTCCTGATCCGCCCCCGCCGGCCGCGAGGAGACCGCGATGCTGAACTTTCCCACCTGGAAGATCTTCCTCACCCTCGCGGTCTGCCTGACCGGGATCGTGCTGACGGTCCCCAACTTCTTCTACGAGACCGCCGACGAGGCGGCCCGCGCCCGGGCGCAGATCGAGAAGATCGAGCGCGCCGGCGGCACGCCGGAGCCCGAGCTCGTCGAGGCGGCCGAGGCCTGGCCCTCCTGGATGCCGCCCAATGTGGTGCGGCTCGGCCTCGATCTGCGGGGCGGGGCGCATCTCCTCGTCGAGGTGCAGATCCAGGAGGTGATCGGCGAGCGGCTCGAGAACCTGCGCGACGAGGTGCGCGACGCGCTCCGCGACGCCGGGGTGCGCCGCTTCACCGGCCTCGCCGCGGGCGAGGGCACGGTCCGCGTCACCGTCACCAATCCGGAGGACGTCCAGCCCGCCGGGGAGGCGCTGCGCGCCCTCGCAGAGCCCGTGGGCGGGGGCATCGCCGGCGGCTTCGGGATGGGCGGCATCGCGGCGGGGGACGACCTCGAGGTTACCCTCGGCGAGGACGGGCGCACCTACACCCTCGCCCTCACCGATCCCGCCCTCGAGGCGCTGACCGACCGCACCATGGCGCAGTCGCTCGAGATCATGCGCCGGCGCATCGACGAATCCGGCACCCGCGAGCCCTCCATCCAGCGCCAGGGCGAGGACCGCATCCTCATCCAGGTGCCCGGCATCGGCTCGGCGCAGGAGCTGCTCGACCTGATCGGGCGCACCGCGAAGCTCACCTTCCATGCGGTGGAGGGGATCGGCGAGGACGCGGCCAATCCCGGCCCCGGGCAGATGTCGCTGCGCGACGTCGACACCGGCGAGCGCCTCCTGCTCGAACGCCGCGCGATCCTCAGCGGCGACAACCTGACCGACAGCTCCCTCGGCTTCCACCCGGACACCGGCCTGCCGGTGGTGAATTTCCGCTTCGACACCCAGGGCGCGCGGATCTTCGGCAACTACACCTCCGCCAATGTGGGCCAGCTCTTCGCCATCGTGCTCGACGAGGAGGTGATCTCGGCCCCGCGGATCCAGTCCCCGATCCTCGGCGGGGCGGGCTTCATCGAGGGCTCCTTCACGGTGGAGAGCGCGACCAATCTCGCGATCCTCCTGCGCTCCGGCGCGCTGCCCGCCTCGATCAAGGTGCTCGAGCAGAGGACCGTCGGTCCCGATCTCGGCGCGGACTCGATCGCCGCGGGCTCGGCCGCCACCGCGCTCGCCTTCGTCGCCGTGCTCGTCTTCATCGTGGCGGCCTACGGGCGCTTCGGCGCTTTCGCGGCCCTCGCCCTCGTGCTCAACATGAGCCTGCTGATCGGCCTCCTCTCGGCGATCGGGGCGACGCTCACCCTGCCGGGCATCGCCGGCATCGTGCTGACCATCGGCATGGCGGTCGACGCCAACGTGCTGATCTTCGAGCGCACACGCGAGGAGATGCGCAACTCCAAAGGCCCGGCGCGGGCGATCGACAAGGGCTATTCCGAGGCGCTCTCCGCGATCGTGGATGCCAACATCACCACGCTCATCGCCGCCGTCATCCTCTTCGCCATCGGCTCGGGCCCGGTGAAGGGCTTCGCGGTGACGCTCGGGCTCGGCATCGTCACCTCGGTCTTCACCGCCTTCATGGTGACGCGGCTCATGGTGGTCAAATGGCTCGATTGGGCGCGGCCGAAGACCCTCAAGGTGGCGCTGATGCGCCTGGTGCCGGAGACGACGCGGATCTCCTTCATGAACCTGCGCCGCGGGCCCCTCGTCGGCTCGGCCCTCGCCTGCCTCGCGGCGGTGGCCTTCGCGCTCTCGCTCGGGCTGAATTTCGGGATCGACTTCCGCGGCGGCACCATGCTCGAGATCCAGACCGAGCAGCCCGCCGATCTCGCCGAGATCCGCTCGACGGTGGCGGCGATGGATCTGGGCGACGTGGCGGTGCAGAGCTTCGGCTCGGAGCGCGACGTGCTCGTGCGCGTCGAGGAGCAGGCCGGCGACGGCGACGACCGGATGGACATCGCCCAGGCGATCGAGGCGCGGCTGATCGAGGCCTTCCCGGGCACGGAGATCCGCCGCGTGGAGGTCGTCGGCCCCAAGGTCTCGGGCGAATTGCTCCAGGCGGGCGGGCTCGCCATCCTCCTCGCGGTGCTCGCGGTGCTCGTCTATATCTGGCTCAGATTCGAGTGGCAGTTCGGCCTCGGCGCGGTGATCGCGCTGGTGCACGACGTGGCCATCACCATCGGCCTCTTCGCGATCACCGGCATCGAGTTCAATCTCGCGATCATCGCGGCGATCCTGACCATCGTCGGCTATTCGCTCAACGACACCGTGGTGGTGTTCGACCGCGTGCGCGAGAACCTGCGCAAATACAAGAAGATGGAGCTCTCGGAGCTGTTGGATCTTTCGATCAACGAAACCTTGGCGCGGACCGTGATGACCTCGGTGACCACCCTGATCGCGCTCCTCGCGATGTTCTTCCTCGGTCCGCCGGTGATCCAGGGCTTCACCTTCGCGATGATCTGGGGCGTGGTGATCGGGACCTACTCCTCGGTCTTCGTGGCGGCGGCGGCGCTGCTCTGGCTCGGCGTCAGCCGCGACTGGACGACCGCCGAAGAGGCGAAGGCCGGCATTCGGCTCGACGGCGCCCAAGTCTGATCCGGCCGGGGCCGCGGGTTCCGGTGCGCCCCTCGGGCGCTGGCTCGCCGGGCGAGGCCGCTGGCGCGGCCCCGCCCCGCCGAGCGGACGCCCACCCCCACCCCCGCCGCCTCCGCGCGCGAGGCGCGCGGAGGCGGCGGGGGTGGGGGTGGGCGCGGGTCGGAAGGGGGCGTGGCCCGAAGGGCCGCGTCGCCCGCGCGAAACGCGACCGAGAAGCGGGAGGCGACCATGCGAATGCGGGAGATCGGCTTCGGCGAGCGCCGGCCCATCGACGCCTACGGGCCCGGCGGGTTCCGGATCGACGGGGAGTGGGTCGCGGGCTCGGTGCTCGTCTCGCCCCGCGGCGTCGCGCCGGGGAGCGACCTGCCGGGGCCCGGCGACGCCCCGGCGATCCTCGAGATCGCCGAGGAGATCGACGTGCTGCTCGTCGGTCTCGGCCCCGAAATCGGCCATCTCGACGCGGGGCTCCGGGCGGCGCTCGAAGCGGCGGGGCTCGGGGTGGAGGCGATGTCGACCCCCTCGGCCTGCCGGACCTACAACGTGCTGCTCTCGGAGGAGCGCCGGGTCGCGGCGCTCTTGGTCGCCTTGCCGAGGTGACCGTCCTGGAGGCCCGGCGCGGCTCGCGCCGGTCGTCCGGTCGGTGACGACGGGCATGCGCGACGGCCGTCGCGTTCGGCAGGCGAGGGGGCGCCGGCGTCCGAGCGATGGCCGGGGTCGGGGCGGGATCGCCGGGCCGCTCCGGCGTTGACCTTTCGCGCGGCTGGGCGATCATGGCGGGGTGGCCGAGAGGGAGGAGCGGCGTGACGACGTCCTATGCGCGGGTGCCGAAGGTCGCGGCGGCGGCGCGGCGGGAGGAGGCTCCGACGGTGTCGCCGCCGGGGCTCGCGCCCGTCTCCGAGGCGCTTCTCGAGCGGCAGCAGGCGGCGCGCCGGGCGCGGGCGGAGGCGCGCTCGCTGACGCCCGCGGCGCTCGCCCGGATCGAGGCGCGGGAGGCGGCGGAGCGCGCCGTCGAGGAGAACCTCGCCCGCGGCCGCGCCCTCACCCGCCGGGAGGTGCGCAAGGCGACCGATCCCGCGCGCTACGGGCGGGACCGCGCCTCGGTGCGCTTCCCCGCCTTCGGCTGCGCCCTCTGCGGCCCGATCCGGATGGTCGGCTATGCCATGGGCGCGATGGCCGCCCCCTTCGCGCTCTATTTCGCCATCGTGGCGCTCGCCGTCCTCTGAGCGTCGGGGGCCCAAGTCGTCTCTGCCGGTGCCATCGTCGGGTCACTCGATCGATGGAGATGCCCATGATCCGCCTGATCCTCGTCTTCGCCCTCGCCGCGGCCCTCGCGCCGGCCGGGGCCGTGCTCGCGCCGAGCCCGGCGCTCGCCTGCGCCGACGGCAGCTGCGACTGACGCCGGGAGGGACGCCAGGGCAGGGGGGCGGTTTCCAAGCTTCGGGCAGGCCTCTATATCGCGGGGGGTGCGCGGTCGTCGCGCGCCGGACACTGCGACAGAGAGGGATCCCCCATGGCTTTCACGCTCCCCGACCTTCCCTATGCCCATGACGCGCTCGCCGCCTCCGGCATGAGCCAGGAGACGATGGAGTATCACCACGACCTCCACCACAAGGCCTATGTCGACAAGGGCAACGAGCTGATCGCCGGCACGCCTTGGGAGGGGGCGGACAACGCCAAGCTCCCCGAGGTGATCAAGGCGACCTACGGCAAGGACGAGTATCAGGGCCTGTTCAACCAGGTCAGCCAGCATTGGAACCACATCCAGTTCTGGGAGATGATGGGCCCCGGCGGCGGCGGCATGCCCTCCGAGCTCGAGGCGAAGATCGCGGAGGCGTTCGGCTCGGTGGACGACTTCAAGAAGGCGTTCACCGCGGCGGGCGTCGGGCAGTTCGGCTCCGGCTGGGCCTGGCTCGTGGCCGAGGGCGGGACGCTCAAGGTGACGCGGACGCCGAACGGCGTGAACCCGCTCTGCTTCGGGCAGACGGCGCTGCTCGGCTGCGACGTGTGGGAGCACTCCTACTACATCGACTTCCGCAACAAGCGCCCGGCCTATATCGAGAACTTCCTCAACAACCTGGTGAACTGGGAGAACGTGGCGAGCCGGCTGCCCGGCTGACGGCTCCCGCGCGGCCCGGCCCTCTCGCGGTCGGGCGGCGCGCCCGCCGGGCTCAGGGCAGGCGGACCCAGCCGGCCTCCGGCAGATCGAAATCGTGGGTGTGGCGGATCTCGAGCGTCGCCCGCGCGCCGGGCGCGAGGCGGCCCCGCCAGACCCAATGCCGCGCATCGCCGATGCGCGCGCCCGGCAGCACCATCTCCACAGGGCTCTCCCCGGCGATCTCGAGCGTGAGGTCGAGGAGGCGCCCGGGCATGCGCACGGCCGCGGTGCCCTCGGCCTCGGCGAGCCCGGCGGCGGCCTCGGCGGCGTTGGCGGCGACGATCGCGTCGCGGAGCGCGGTGCGGAACGCGTCCGCCCGGCCCCCTTCGGCGAGGGAGAGGCGGTGCGTCGCCCCCGCGGCCCAGGCGGGCGGGGCGGGGTCCGGGACGAGGAGGAGCCCGGCCGCGTCGCCCGCGAGCGCCTCCGCATGGTCGGCGAGGGGCAGGGAGAGGGCGATCTCGAGGCGATAGCGCGCCTCGGGCGCGAGCGCTGTCCAGTCCACCGGGGCAGGGACCTGCGTGGGCGCGGCCTGCGGGCCGAGGAGCCCGAGGAGCGCGGCCTCCGCGGCGGTCTCCGCGGCCGGGGCCACGCCGACCGTCTCCACCTCGAAATGCGCGGCGAGCGCGGGGCCGAAGAGCCGCGCTTCCCGCCCGCGGAGCTTCGGGACGGTGAGCCGGGCGGGCAGGCTGCGCCGCTCCCCCGCGGCGGCGGCGAGATCCTCGGCCGAGAGGCGGATCTCCGCCTGGAAGGGCGCGCAGGCCGCGGCGACCGTGAGGGCCGCCGCGAGCGCGAGGCGCCGGAGCGCCGCGGCGAAGGCGCGCGGGCGGGCAGGGCGCCGGGGGGCGCCATCGGGGCGGCGTGTCGCGGGCCGAGACGTCATGGCGGGCCTCCTCTGCGATGCGCGGGCGGCTGGCCGGAAGCGGGCCGCCCGGATATAGCGCAGCCGGACGGGGCGGGAAACGGAGGCGGCGATGGGCGGGGGAGGCGCGGTTTCGGGAGCCGGCATCGCGGCGGGGCTCGCGGCCGCGGCGATCTGGGGGGTGAACCCGCTCTTCTTCGCCCTCCTCGCCGATGTGCCGACGGGGGAGCTTCTCGCCCACCGCGTGCTCTGGGGGGCGGTCTTCGTCGGGGTCTGGTGCGTCCTGCGGGGCCGGGCCGGGCGCATCCGCGATGCCCTCGCAGGCCGGGCCACCCGCCGGCGGCTGATGGCGACGGCGGCGCTCATCACGGTCAACTGGCTCGTCTATCTCGTCGCGATCAAGTCCGGGCGCGTCGCGGAGGCGGGGCTCGGCTACTATCTGATGCCGCTCGTCTCTGTGGGGCTCGGGGTCGCGGTGCTCGGCGAGCGGCTCACGGCGCGGCAATGGGCCGCCGTCGGGCTCGCCGCGGCGGCCGTGGCGCTCCTCGTGGCGGGGGAGGGCGCGGCGCCGACCATCCCGCTCGCGCTCGCGGTGAGCTTCGGGCTCTACGGGCTTCTCAGGAAGCGCCTCGAGGTCGGCGCCGTCACCGGCTTCGCGGCGGAGGCGGCGATGCTCGCGCCCCTCGCGGCGGCCTTCCTCGCCGCGGTGCATGCGGGGCTTCTGCCGGGGCTCGGGCGGGCGGCCTTCGGGGCGGACTGGGAGACCACGCTCCTCCTCCTCGCCGCCGGGCCGGTGACCGGGCTGCCGCTCATCCTCTTCGCCGAGGCGGCGCGCCGGCTGCCCTACGCGACCGCGGGGCTCGTGCAATATCTCAACCCGACGCTGCAGGTCGCCTCCGCCGTCTTCGTCCTCGGCGAGCGGGTGAGCCCGGCCTATGCGGGGGCGCTCGGGCTCGTCCTCGCGGGGCTCGCGCTCTATACGAGCGCGCTCCTCAGCCCTCCCCGGAGAGGGCGGCCACCGCGGCCTCCGGGCTCTCCACCACCGTGAGGGCGGCGGCGAAGGAGGGGCCGGAGAACTCCTCCTGCTCCATCGCGCGGAAGAGGGCGAGGAGGGGGTCCCAATAGCCCTCGGCATTGACCAGCAGGATCGGCTTGGCGTGGAGCCCGAGATGGCGCCAGGTCAGCACCTCGATCAGCTCGTCGAGCGTCCCGGGCCCGCCGGAGAGCGCCACCACCGCATCCGAATTGCCGAACATCAGGGATTTGCGCTCGTGCATCGTCTCGGTGACGATCAGGTTGTCGCAATCGGCGCGGGCGAGCTCGCGGGCGACGAGATGGCGCGGGATGAAGCCGGTGACATGCCCCCCCGCCGCCTGCGCCGCGCGCGCGGCCTCGCCCATCAGCCCGAAATCCCCGGCGCCGTAGACCAGGCGGATCCCGGCCGCCGCGACCCCCGCGCCGAAGCGCCGGGCGATCTCGGCATGATGCGCCCCGCGCCCGAGGCGCGAGCCGCAGAAGAGACAGACGCTGGCGACCCGTTCGGCCATGGGCTCCTCCCGATCCGCGCGCAGTCATCCCCGAGAGCGCGCTCTCTGGCAAGGCCCCCCGGTTTGACCGCCCCGCCCCGACCCGTATATGGCGAGAGGCCCCCGGGCGCCGTCCCCGGGGCGCGAGGAGATCCGCATGGCCCGCAGGCTCAGACAGCGCGACCGGCGCGCCCCGCCCGCCGAGGGCACGCCGGAGCTCTCCATCCTCTTCCGCGTCGCCCCCGATCTCTGGCCGGAGGGGCGGCCGGATCTGCGCCTGCGCGTCGTCGCGGCGCTCGGCTTCCTCGTGCTCGCCAAGACGGCGACGCTGATGACCCCCTTCGCCTTCGGCGCGGCGACCGATGCCCTCGCGCCCGGCGACGCGCAGGCGGTGGCCGCGCCCATCCTGCTCGTCCTCGCCTACGGCCTCGCCCGGCTGATGGGGACGGTGCTGCAGCAGCTGCGCGACGCGGTGTTCTCCCGGGTCGGGCAGCACGCGCTCCGCCGCCTCGCGCTGCGCACCTTCCGCCACATCCACCGTCTCTCCCTCGGCTACCACCTCTCGCGCCAGACCGGGGCGCTCAGCCGGGTGGTGGACCGGGGCGTCAAGGCGGTGGATTTCCTGCTGCGTTTCGTCGTCTTCAACATCGTGCCGCTGATGCTGGAGCTGGTCATCGTGGCGGCGATCTTCTGGGCGCATTTCGGCATCGCCTATGCCGGGGTGCTGGTGCTGACCATCGCGGCCTATGTCGCCTTCACCTTCCGCGTCACCGAATGGCGGGTGAAGATCCGGATGCAGATGAACAAGGACGACCAGGACGCCCATCAGAAGGCGGTCGACAGCCTGCTGAACTACGAGACGGTGAAGTATTTCGACGCCTCCGACCGCGAGGCCGAGCGCTACGACCGGGCGATGCGCGCCTACGAGCAGGCGGCGGTGAAAACCCAGACCTCGCTCGCCTTGCTCAATTCGGGCCAGGCGCTGATCATCGTCGGCGGCATGGTGGGGGTGATGGGGATGACCGCCGCGGCGGTGACCTCGGGCGCGATGACGGTGGGCGATTTCGTCATGGTCAACGCCTTCATGATCCAGATCACCGTGCCGCTCAACTTCCTCGGCACCGTCTATCGCGAGATCCGCCAGAGCCTCGTCGACATGCGCGAGATGTATCAGCTGACCGACACGGTGCCCGAGGTGACCGATGCGGCCGATGCCCGGCCGTTCCGCCCGGGCGAGGGGCGGGTGCGGTTCCGCGACGTCTCCTTCGGCTACGGGGCGGACCGCCCGGTGCTCCACGGCGTCGATTTCGAGGTCCCGGGCGGGGGCAAGCTTGCCATCGTCGGGCCATCGGGCGCGGGGAAGTCCACCATCGCGCGCCTCCTCTTCCGTTTCTACGACGCGACCGCCGGGGCGGTGGAGATCGACGGGCAGGACGTTCGCGAGGTCACCCAGGACAGCCTGCGCCGCGCCCTCGGCGTCGTCCCCCAGGACACCGTGCTCTTCAACGACACCATCGGCTACAACATCGCCTATGGCCGCGAGGGCGCGACCCGGGAGGAGGTGGTCGAGGCGGCCAAGGCCGCGCGCATCCACGCCTTCGTGGAGAGCCTGCCACAGGGCTACGACACGGTGGTCGGCGAGCGCGGGCTGAAGCTCTCCGGCGGCGAGAAGCAGCGGGTGGCGATCGCGCGCACGATCCTGAAGAATCCGCCCGTGCTCGTGCTCGACGAGGCGACCTCGGCCCTCGACACCGGCACCGAGCGCGAGATCCAGGCCGAACTGCGCCGCCTCGGCGAGGGGCGCACGGTGATCATGATCGCGCACCGGCTCTCGACGGTGGTGGAGGCCGACGAGATCCTCGTCCTCGAGGCCGGCCGCGTGGTCGAGCGCGGCACCCACCGGGCGCTCCTCGCCCGCGGCGGGATATATGCGCGCATGTGGGCGAGCCAGGAGGCCGAAACGCCCGAGCCCGCCCCCGCCGACTGAGCCCGCGGCCGGCCTCCGGACCTCGGCGCCGCGGGTCCCACCCACCCTGGCAGTCGGGAGCGCGCGCGGCACCGTCGCCGCCCCCCACAGGCCCGCGCCGCCGAGGCCCGGAGGCCTCCCTCTCGCGCAAATCCGCCTCCTCCCGGGGGTGGGTGGGCGGAGGGAGGAGGCGGATTTGCGCCGGTCCCGCTTGCCCCGACGCCCGGGGCGTGGTGATCTCGCGCCACAGGCGGCGGCGAGGCGGGCATATGGATCTCTGGGACATCTTCCTTTCGAGCGACGATCTCCAGGTCTACAAATGGAAGCACTATTTCCCGGCCTACGAGCGCCATTTCGCGCGCTACCGGAACCGCCCGGTGGTGATGCTCGAGATCGGCGTCGCCGGCGGCGGCAGCCTGCAGATGTGGAAGCGCTATTTCGGCCCGCAGGCGGCGATCGTGGGGATCGACGTCAAGGAGGCCTGCAAGGCCGCCGAGGAGGACCAGATCTCCGTGCGCATCGGCAGCCAGGACGACCCGGCCTTCCTCGCCGGGGTGGTCGCGGAGTTCGGTCCGCCCGACATCGTGCTCGACGACGGCAGCCACCGCATGGCCCATGTCCGCACGGCCTTCGAGGCGCTCTATCCCGCGATGGCGCGCGACGGGGTCTATATGGTCGAGGACATGATGACCGCCTACGATCCCGACTACGGCGGGGGCAAGGGCGCGCCGGAGAGCTTCGTCGAGCATGCCAAGGGGGTGGTCGACCGGATGAACGGGGCGCATTGGGGTGCGGGAGAGGACTACCATGCGCGGCACACGCTCTCGGTGCATTTCTACGACGGGATCGTGGTCTTCGAGAAGGGCTTCTATCCGGGCGAGCGCAGCGCGGTGAAGCTCGGCCATCGCTCGGCCAAGCGGCGGGGGCTCTTCGGCTGAGCCGGGCCCCCGGCCCCGCGCGGCTCCGACGCCCCGCCCACCCTGGCGCCCTCGGCGCGCGCGGCGCCGCCTGCCCGCCCCCCAGGCGTCGGACCCGCGCGGGGCCTTGGCCAGCCGCCGCGCGCGGGGCTTTGCAGGGCGGCGGGGGCGTGCTAGCGGCGGGGGCCGGGATCGGAGGGGCGGATGGCGCTCGAACTCGCAGCGACGGAGCACGCATCCGAGGGGCCGGAGACGGCGCCGCCGCTCCTGATCGCGCATGGGCTCTTCGGCTCGGGGCGGAATTTCGGAGCCATCGCCAAGCGCCTCGCGGCCGGGCTGCGGGTGCTCGCGGTCGATATGCGCAATCACGGCGCCTCGCCCTGGGACGACGACTGCAGCTACCCCGCAATGGCGGGCGATCTCGCCCGCGCGATCGAGACGCGGCTCGGCGGGCGGGCGGTCGTGCTCGGCCATTCGATGGGGGGGAAGGCCGCGATGGCGCTCGCGCTCGCCGAGCCCGCCCGGGTGGCGGCGCTTGCCGTGGCCGACATCGCGCCCGTCGCCTATGCCCACAGCCACCGCAGCCTGATCGCGGCGATGGAGGGGCTCGACCTCTCGGGTCTCTCGCGCCGGGGCGAGGCCGATCCGCGGCTCGCCGAGGCCGCGCCCGAGCCCGCGCTCCGGGCCTTCCTCTTGCAGAACCTCGTCTTCGAGGGGGGGCGTGCGCGCTGGCGGATCAATCTCGCGGCGCTTAGGGCAGGGATGGCGGATCTCCTCGGCTTTCCCGAGTTCGGGGAGGCGCGCTACGAGGGGCCCGCGCTCTTTCTTCACGGCGGGGCGTCGGACTATGTGGACGAGGCGGCGCGGCCGGAGATCCTCCGGCGCTTCCCGGCTGCCGAGATTCGCGCCATCGCGGGGGCCGGGCACTGGCTCCACGCCGAGAAGCCGGACGCGTTCGTCGCGGCGCTGTCGGACTGGCTCGCGCGCTCGGCCCCGCCTGTGGCGCCCTGACTGCGCCATTTCGCGCACATTCTCGGGAGATCTTGGCGAAAAATCGTGGATCGGGCGTTTTCCCGAGCGTTTTTCATTGGTATCGGGAATGGAGAGATTACCTCGCCGATGGCCGCCGAGCGGCCGGCACGGACGGGACCGGGCCCGCAGAGGCCGCCGAATGCGAAGGGACAGACCGTTGAGCGTACCGATCCGCCAGCAAGCCGCCGTGGCGGCCTATATCCTCAAACAGAAGCTGAAGGGCAACAAGCGCTATCCCCTGGTGCTGATGCTCGAGCCATTGTTCCGCTGCAATCTCGCCTGCCCGGGCTGCGGCAAGATCGACTATCCTGAGCTCATCCTCAACCGGCGCCTCACGCCGGCGGAATGCTGGCAGGCGGCCGAGGAATGCGGCGCGCCGATGGTGGCGATCCCGGGCGGCGAGCCGCTGATCCACCGCGAGATCGGCGAGATCGTGCGCGGCTTGGTGGAGCGGCGGAAATACGTCTCGCTCTGCACCAATGCGGTGCTGCTCGAGAAGAAGCTGCATCTGTTCGAGCCCTCGCGCTATCTCTTCTTCTCGGTGCATCTCGACGGGCTGAAGGCGCATCACGACAAGGCGGTCGATCAGAAAGGCGTCTTCGAGAAGGCGGTGCGCGCGATCAAGACGGCGCAGGAGGCGGGCCACCGGGTCAACGTCAACGCGACCATCTTCGACGGCTATCCCGCGGACGAGCTGGCGGATTTCCTCGATTTCGCGACCTCGCTCGGGGTCGGCATCTCGATCAGCCCCGGCTTCGCCTATGAGCGCGCGCCCGACCAGCAGAGCTTCCTCAACCGGCGCAAGACCAAGACTTTCTTCCGCGAGGTGTTCAAGATCGGCAAGACGCGCGGCTCGAAATGGAGCCTCAGCCACTCGCCGCTGTTCCTCGACTTCCTGCTCGGCAACCAGGAGATGCTTTGCACGCCCTGGGGGATGCCGACGCGCAACGTCTTCGGCTGGCAGAAGCCCTGCTATCTGCTCGGCGAGGGCTATGCCAAGAGCTACAAGGAGCTCATGGAGACCACCGAGTGGGAGAAATACGGGACGGGGAACTACGAGAAATGCGCCGATTGCATGGCGCATTGCGGCTACGAGCCGACGGCGGCGGCGATGGCCTTCGCCAACCCGTTCAAGATGCTCGGGCTCGCGATCAGGGGGCTCAGGACCGAGGGGCCCTTCGCCAAGGAGATCGATCTCTCGAAGGCGCGCCCGGCGGAGGAGCATCACGACCGGATCGTGTCGGAAGAAATGGCCAGGCTCCGGCGCGACAAGGCGGCCTGAGGCGGGGCTGCGCCGGGCCCGCGGAGCGTCGGCGCGCAGGGCGGCCGGTGCGCGCCGACCCCGAGGGCGGGGCCGGCCGCATCCGACGCGGGCCCGCCGCCGTCCCCCG
>CAZNTX010000058.1:0-25506 GCA_964576075.1 uncultured Limibaculum sp.
GGACCCGCCCGGCTCACCGCTCCCAGGCGTCGCGCACCAGCCGGTCGAGGGCGGCGACGCCCCAGCCCGTCGCCCCCTTCGGCGAGACGTCGGTCCCCTCCGAGGTCAGCGCGACGCCGGCGATGTCGATATGGATCCACGGCACATCGTCCTTGACGAACCGGTGCAGGAACTCCGCCGCCGTGATCGAGCCCGCCGACCGCCCGCCGGTGTTCTTGATGTCGGCCTTCTTCGATTTGAGCTGGTCGGCGTATTTCCGCCCGAGCGGCAGCCGCCAGGCCGGGTCGCCCGCGGCCTTCGCCGCCGCCTCGAAATCGTCGGCGAGGCGCTCGTCGGTCGCGAACCAGGCGGCGTTGTGATGGCCGAGCGCGATGATGGCGGCCCCCGTCAGGGTCGCGAGATCGATCATCGCGGCGGGCGAGAGATGCTGCTGCGCATACCACATGGCGTCGGCGAGGACGAGGCGGCCCTCCGCGTCGGTGTTGATCACCTCGATCGTGTCGCCCTTCATCGAGGCGACAATGTCGCCCGGGCGCTGGGCGCGGCCGTCGGGCATGTTCTCGACGAGGCCGACGACGCCGACGACGTTCGCCTTGGCCTTGCGGAGCGCGAGGCTGCGCATGACGCCGGCGACGACGCCCGCCCCGCCCATATCCATCGTCATCTCTTCCATCCCCGCGGCGGGCTTGAGCGAGATGCCGCCGGTGTCGAAGACCACGCCCTTGCCGACGAGCACCAGCGGATCGGCCCCGGCCTCCCCGCCCTGCCAGCGCATCACCACGAGTTTCGACTCGCTCTCCGAGCCCTGGCCGACGGCGAGGAGCGCGCGCATGCCCTGCTCGGCCATCTCCGTCTCGCCGAGAATCTCGACCTCGAGGTCGAGCTCCTGCATCGCGGCGAGGCGGGCGGCGAACTCGTCCGTCGTCAGCCTGTTGGCCGGCTCGTTGACGAGATCGCGGGTGAAGAAGAGGCCCTCGACGAGGGCGGCATAGGGCGCGGAGGCGCGCGCGAGGCTCTCCGGCGCCTCGGCGAGGACGGCGATTTCGCGGGGCGCGTCGGCGCGCTCGCCTTCCTCCTCCTCGGCCGCGGTCTTGTATTCGCGGAACTCGTAGAGCCGGGCGACGAGGGCGTAGAGCGCCCCGGCGAGCGCCTCCTCGGGGGCTGCGCCGAGGGTGGCGAGGGTGACCCGGCCCTTGGGCAGCGCCTTGGCGATCGCGCCGCCGGTCTTGCGCGCGGCGCCGGCGTCCGGGTCGGCGCCGAAGGCCGCGAGGATCACCGCATCGGCCTTCAGCCCCGCAGGGTAGCGCAGCAGCCGCACGGTGCCGGCCTTGGCCTTGAATTCCGGATCCGCGAGGGCGCGGGAGAGCGCCCCGCCGGCGAGACGGTCGACCGCCTCGGCGCCCGGCGCCAGCGCGCCCTCGGGCGTGGCGAAGACCACCAGCGTCCCCTCGATCTCGCCCCAGGCGGCGTCGGCCTCCGCCGCGAAAGTCACCGATGCCGGTTTCGTGCTCATGGCTCGTCCTCCCCGATCGCTCGCCGAGAGCTAGCGCGGATCGCGCGCGGATGCCAGCGCCGCCGGGTCGCGCCGCTCGGGCGGGGGCTCCCGCCCGCCCACCCCGCCCCCGCCCGAGCGGCGCGACCCGGCGGCGCGCACCCTTGCCGGGGGGCGGCGCGCCTGCGACAAACGGGGAGGCTCTGAGGGAGGTCCCCTGGCGCATGACCCGGCTCGACATCTACATTCTGCGCCAGATTTTCGGGCCGTTTCTCCTGTTCGTGCTCGTCTTCACCGGCGTGATCTGGCTCAGCCAGTCGCTGCGCGTCATCGACACGGTGGTGAACAACGGGCAGTCGGCCAAGGTGTTCCTCGAGTTCACGGCGCTGCTCTTGCCGACGGTCTTCTCGATCGTGCTGCCGGTCTCGGCGCTCGCGGCGGTGCTCTATGCGACCAACCGGCTGTTCTCCGACAGCGAGGTGGTGGTGCTGTTCTCCGCCGGGATCTCGGGCTGGCGGCTGCTGCGGCCCGTGGCGATCTTCGGGGGGCTGACGGTGGCGGTGCTGCTCGTCATCACGACGGTGCTGATGCCGGTCAGCAAGCGGGTGATGCAGGAGCGGGTGAGCGAGGTGCGCGGCGACGTCGCGGCGGCCTTCCTGCGGGAGGGGGAGTTCGTCTCGCCGGTGCCGCAGGTGACCATCTATCTGCGCCGGATGGGCCGGCCCGGGGAGATGCTCGGGGTTTTCGTGCATGACGAGCGCGACCCCGACCAGATCGTCACTTACACCGCCGAGCGCGCGGTGCTGGTCAGCGCTGCGGAGACGCCGAAGATCGTGATGTTCGACGGGCTCGCGCAGAGCAAGGCGGCGGATCCGGCGGCGCCGGTCTCGGTGCTGCGCTTCGAGCGGCTGTCCTACGATCTCGGGCAGCTGAGCTCGGGCGAGCGGGCGCGCCAGCAGAAGCCGAGCGAGTTTTTCGTGCCGCATCTCCTCTCGGTCGGGGAGGGGGAGACGGGGCGCTACACGCTCGGGGAGTTCCGGGCGGAGGCGCACGAGGCGCTCTCGGGCCCGCTCTATGCGCTGGCGCTGCCGATGCTCGGCACGGCGCTGATCGTGGGGCTCGGCTTCCGGCGGCAGGGATTCGCGGGGCGGATCGTGCTCGCGGCGGGGGCGGCGCTCGGCCTGCGCCTGCTCGGGCTCGCGGCGAAGAGCGCGACGGGGGCGGAGGCGGCGCTCTGGCCGCTGATGTATCTGCCGCCCTTGGCCGGGATCGGGGTCGCGCTCTGGATGCTCTCGCCCTGGGGGCTGATGCCGCGCCGGCCGGCGCCGCCGCCGCCGGGGCGCGCGCTCTCCGCCGATGCGGGGGAGGGGGCGGCGTGACCTACACCCTCGGGCTCTATGTCGCGCGGCGCTTTCTCTGGGTCTCCGGGGCGGCGTTCGGGGGGGTGCTGGCGCTCGTGGTGGTCGTCGATCTCGTGGAGCTTCTGGCGAAGAACTCCGCGGGGCGGGCGGATTTCCTCGAACTCGTCTGGATGGCGGTGCTGCACGCGCCCTCGATCACGATCACCGCGGCGCCCTTCACCGTACTGCTCTCGGCGATGCTGACCTTCGCCTGGTTCGCGCGGAGCTCGGAGCTCGTGGTGACGCGGGCGGCGGGGGTCTCGGTCTGGGCGCTGCTCGCGCCGGCGCTCCTCGTGGCGGTGCTGCTCGGGGTCGGGGCCTTCGCGGTCTACAACCCGGTGGCCGCGGCCTTCGCGCAGCGCTTCGACCGGCTCGAGGAGCAGATGTTCGGCCGCTCCTCCTCCCGGCTCTCGGTGGCGGGCGGGGGGATCTGGCTGCGCCAGGGGGATGCGGAGGGGCAGACGGTGATCCGCGCCGCCCGCGCCTCCGAGCGGGTGACGGAGCTCTGGCGCGTCAGCGTCTTCGCCTTCGGGCCGGACGACCGATTCGAGCGGCGGATCGAGGCGCGCCGGGCGGTGCTCGGGCCGGGGGAATGGGCGCTCCATGGCGCGCGGGTCTGGGATGTGGGCGCGGCGGGGCTCGACGATCTCGGCGAGGCGCGCCGGCAGACCGAGGCGGAGTTGCTCCCGCTCTACCGGCTGCCGACCAATCTGACGCCGGAGCAGATCCTCGAGAGCTTCGCGCCGCCGCGCACGATCTCCTTCTGGGATCTGCCGGGCTTCATCGAGGGGCTGGAGAAATCGGGGTTCAGCTCGAACCGCCACCGCTATCATTGGCATTCGCTGCTCGCGGCGCCTGCGGTCTTCGCGGCGATGGTGCTGATCGGGGCGGCCTTCTCGATGCGCCATGCCCGCTTCGGGGGCTTGGGCGCGATGGCGCTCGGCTGCGTGCTGACCGGCTTCGCCTATTTCTTCCTATCGGATGTCGCCGGCGCGCTCGGGGCCTCGGGCGCGGTGCCCGTGCTGCTCGCGGCCTGGGGGCCGCCTGCGGCGGCGGTGCTCTTCTCGCTGGGCTTGCTGCTTCATCTCGAAGACGGCTAAAACCCGGGGAGGCGCTGGCGCGGCGGCCGCGCTCCGGGGGAACGCCATGCTGTCTTGGGTGCGCGCCGGTCTGATGCTCTGGCTCCTCGCCGTCGCGGGGGCCGCGGCGCAGGATATCGACACCGAGTTCGACCCCGACCGCCCGGTCTCTCTCGTCGCCGACAGCCTCGACTACGACACGACGACGCGCACGCTCACCGCCGCCGGCAATGTCGAGGTCTATTACGGCGAGCGCACGCTCACCGCCGACCGCATCGCCTATAGCGACGAGACCGGGCGCATCACCGCCGAGGGCGACATCGTGCTGCGCGACGGCTCCGGCGCCACGGTCTTCGCCGAGTTCGCCGATCTCGACGCGGATCTGCGCGACGGCCTCGTGCGCGGCGCGCAGTCGGTGCTCGACCGGTATTCCCGCCTCGCCGCCGTCGAGGCGCGCCGGGTGGGGGACCGCTACAACATCCTCTCCCGCGCGGTCTATTCGCCCTGCGAGGTCTGCGAGGACGAGCCGACCCCGCTCTGGCGCATCCGCGCGCGCCGGGTGATCCACGACCAGGAGGCGCGGGTGATCCATTACGAGGACGCCCGCCTCGAGGTGATGGGCGTGCCGGTCCTCTGGACCCCCTATTTCAGCCATCCCGACCCCACGGTCGAGCGCGCCACCGGCTTCCTCGCCCCCTCGGTGAAGTCCTCGGGCGACAATTTCGGCTATGGGGTCAAGACCCCCTTCTTCATCGTGCTCGACGAGCAGACCGACCTGACGCTCACCCCCTTCGTGACCACCAATGACGGCGTGGTGGGCGAGCTCGAGCTGCGCCGGGCCTTCGAGTCGGGCTATGCCGAGTTCTTCGGCACCGTCGGGCGGTCGGACTTCACCGGGCGCGGCGAGTGGCACGGCCATGTCGACACCGTGGGCCGCTTCACCTGGGACGACCGGGTGGATTGGGGCTGGGACGTCGAGTTCGCCTCCGACGACGCCTATCTGCGCTATTTCGACTATTCCAACGAGGACCGCCTCACCTCCGAGCTCTATGCCTCGAGCTACGCCCGCCACGGCTTCTTCGACGTGAGCGCGGCGCGCTTCCAGTCGCTGCGCGACGACGAGCCGGCGGGCCAGATCCCCCTCGTCATCCCCGACATCGCCGCGCGCTACGAGATCGAGGAGGACTTCACCGGCGGGCGCATCGGCCTTTTCGGCAACTCCCAGGGGCTGATGCGCAACAACGGCCAGGACACCGCGCGCCTCTCCGTCGGCCTCGACTGGGAGCGGGAATGGCTCCTGCCCGTGGGCCTCGCGATCAAGGGCTTCGCCGAGATCCGGGGCGACGCCTTCTTCATCGGCGATGCGGACGACCCTCAGCAGGAGCCGACCGCCTTCCGCTTCCACCCCCTCGCCGGGATCGAGGCGCGCTATCCGCTGATCTCCGAGCCCGGCACCGGCTTCGAGGGGCTGACCCAGGTCGTCGAGCCGATCGCGCAATTCGTGCTCGCCCCCTATGGCGGGAACGACGCGGACATCCCCAACGAGGACAGCCTGATCACCGAGTTCGACGAGACCAGCCTCTTCGAGCGCGACCATTTCACCGGCTACGACCAGGTGGAGGAGGGCCCGCGCGTCAATCTCGGCCTGCGCTACGCGGTCTACAGCGATTTCGGCCTCGATTTCGACGCGACCCTCGGGCGCTCGCTGCGCTTCGAGCGGGCGGACGAGTTCTCCACCGGCTCCGGCCTCGCCAATGCGCAGTCGGACTGGGTCGGCGCCTGGTCGGCGAGCTACGACCCCTATGTCACGGTCAGCCAGCGCCTGCGCCTCGCCGACGACGGGCTCGAGCTCACCCGCAACGAGGCCCGCCTCGCGCTCCGTCTCGGCCCCGCGGACCTCGACCTGCAATACAGCTTCTTCGAGGCCGATCCGGGCTCCGACGCCTTCGTCGACCGTGAGGAGCTTTTCACCTCGGCGCGCTTCCGCCTGACCGACGAATGGTCGATCAACGGTTTCCTGCGCCGCGATCTCGACGCCGAGGAGTTCGTCAATATCGGCGGCGGCGTCCGCTTCCGCAACGAATGCTGCTCCGTCACCGCCTTCGTCCGCCGCAACTTCACCGAGCAGGACAACGTGTCCGACGGCACGAGCTTCGGGCTCACGGTCGAGCTCTTTACACTCGGCGGCGGCGGGACCAGTTTCGGCGGCTGACGGCGGGCGGCCCGCCCGTGCGCGACACGTCCAGGGGAGGACATCCATGCGACTCCGGCTCATCGCGGCGCTCGCCGCTGCCTGTCTCGCCGCCGCCGGTGCGGTGGCGCAGGAGACCCCGTTCCGCCCGGTCGCGACGGTCAACGCCTCGATCATCACCGCCTACGACGTCGACCAGCGCGCGCGCATCCTCGCGGCCCTCGGCGCCGAGGCCGCCCCGGAGGACCTCGCCAATCTCGCCCTCGACCAGATGATCGAGGACCGGCTGAAGCTCCAGGCCGCCAAGCAGGCGGGGCTCGAGCCGACGCCCGAGGCGGTCGCGCGCGGGGTGCAGGCCTTCGCGGCGCAGCTCGGCACCACGCCCGAGGCGTTCCGCGGGCGGCTCGAGGCGGCGGGCGTCACCGACCAGGCCATCGAGGACCTCGTCGCCGGCCAGATCCTCTGGCTCGACGTGGTGCGCGAGCGCTTCCGCGGCCGGATCGAGCTCGGCGAGGCGGAGATCGACGCCGAGATCGCCCTCGGCCGGGGCTCGGAGGACGCGGCCTATCGCATGCAGGAGATCGGCCTGCCCTTCGCGGCGGACGGGCGCACCGAGGCCGAAACCCGCGCCCTCGCCGACCGGCTCTATCGCGAGCTCGCGGCCGGGGGCGATTTCGCCGCGGCGGTGGAGCGCTATTCCCGCGCCCCGAGCGCCGCGCGCGGGGGCGAGGTCGGCTGGATCCCGGCCGCGGACATCCCGCCGGGGCTGTTGCGCATCGTCGCAGGGCTGCCGGAGGGGGGCGTCACGCCGCCGCAATCCGTGCAGGGCGGGCTTTCGATCTTGCGCGTCGCCGAACGCCGGGTGGCGGGCGATGTCGACCCCGAGGACCCGGAGCTGCGCGAGCAGGTCCGGCGCGACCTCGTCGGCCGCCGCCTCGAGCTTCTGAGCCAGGGCCTGATCCAGGAGCTTCGCCGCGACGCGCTGATCGAGCTCAGATGACCGCCCCGCTGCCCCCCCTCGCGCTGACCATGGGGGACCCGGCGGGGATCGGCGCGGAGATCGCGCTCGCCGCGCGCGCCTCGGGGCGGGTGGCGCATCCCTTCTTCCTGATCGACGACCCGGAGCGGCTGCGCGCGATGGGCGCCGCCGTCCCCGTGGTGCCGATCGCCGGGCCCGAGGAGGCGGCGGCGGCCTATCCGCTCGGCCTGCCCGTGCTCGCCCATGCGCTCGCCGCCCCCGCCGTCGCCGGCCGGCCCGACCCGGCCAACGCGCCCGCCGTCGTCGCCGCCATCGACCGCGCGGTGGCGTTCGCGCAATCCGGCGCGGCGGCGGCGGTCGTCACCAACCCGATCTCCAAGGCCGTGCTCTACGAGGGCGCGGGCTTCGCCTTCCCCGGGCACACGGAGTATCTCGCCGCCCTCGGCGGGGTCGCGCGCTCGGTGATGATGATCGCGGGGCCCTCGCTCCGAGTGGTCCCGGTGACGATCCACATCCCGCTCGCGGAGGTCCCCGCGGCGCTCACCGAAGAGCTGATCGTGGAGACCGCGCGCATCGCCCATGAGGGGCTGCGCCGCGATTTCGGGATCGCCGCGCCCCGCCTCGCGGTCGCGGGCCTCAACCCCCATGCGGGGGAGGGGGGGGCGATCGGGCGCGAGGAGATCGAGGTGGTCGCCCCCGCCGTCGCGCGCCTCCGCGCCGAGGGGATCGACGCCCGCGGCCCGCTCCCCGCCGACACGATGTTCCACGCCGCGGCCCGGGCGCGCTACGACGCGGCGCTCGCCATGTATCACGACCAGGGGCTGATCCCCGTGAAGGCGCTCGATTTCGACGAGGGCGTGAACGTGACCCTCGGCCTGCCCTTCATCCGCACCTCGCCCGACCACGGCACCGCCTTCGACATCGCAGGCACCGGCCGCGCCAAGCCCGACAGCCTGATCGCCGCCCTCCGCCTCGCCGCCGAGATGGCCCGGGCCCGGGCGGGCGCATGAGCCTCGCGCCCGACGGGCTGCCGCCGCTGCGCGAGGTGATCGCCGCGCACGGGCTCTCGGCGAGGAAGTCGCTCGGGCAGAACTTTCTCCTCGATCTCAACCTCACCTCGCGGATCGCCCGCGCCTCTGGCCCGCTCGAGGGGGCGAGGGTGGTGGAGATCGGCCCGGGCCCCGGCGGGCTCACGCGGGCGCTCCTCGCGGGCGGCGCGCAGGTGATCGCCGTCGAGCGCGACGCCCGCTGCCTCGCCGCGCTCTCGGAGGTGGCGGCGCGCTATCCCGGGCGGCTCGAGGTGGTGGAGGGCGACGCGCTCGAGATCGACCTCGCCCGCCTCGCGGCCGAGCGCGGCGGCGGCCCGGCCCGGATCTGCGCCAACCTGCCCTACAATATCGGCACCGAGCTTCTCGTCGGCTGGCTGATCCCGCCCGCCTGGCCGCCCTGGTGGGAGAGCCTGACGCTGATGTTCCAGCGGGAGGTGGCCGAGCGCATCGTCGCCGCGCCGGGGAGCAAGGCTTACGGACGGCTCTCGGTGCTGGCGCAATGGCGGGCGGAGGCGCGGCTTCTCTTCACGGTGAACCCCAGCGCCTTCACCCCGCCGCCCAAGGTGACCTCCGCGGTGGTGCGGATCCTGCCCGGCGCGATGCCGGAGGGGGTGGCCCCGCGCGCGCTCGAGCGGGTGACGGCGGCGGCCTTCGCGCAGCGCCGCAAGATGCTCCGGCAGAGCCTCAAGGCGCTCGGCGGCGACCCGGCGGACCGCCTCGCGGCGGCGCGGATCGAGGGAACCCGCCGCGCCGAGACGCTGACCATCCCCGAATTCCTCGCCCTCGCCCGCGCTCTCTGACCGGGCGCACCCCGGGCGCTGCCGTCGGACGGCGCCTCTGCCCCCTGCCGCCGCGGCCGGGCTTTCGGAGCCGCCGGCCTGCCGAGGCAGCGTCCGACCGGATCCCGACCGCCCGAAGCGCGCGACCGGCACGCCGCCGAGGAGCGGCGATTTCAGGAGGGGGCGGGGTCGAGAGGGGGCGGGCCCCACCGCGCGGGCGCTGCGCCGATGCCGCATCCGCTCGGCCGGCGCCGTCGCCACGGCCCGACCGCCGCGACAGGCGGTCCCCGCCGCGGCCCGGGCAGCGGCGGCGCGCGCCTCAGCTCTCGGTCGGAGCGTCGTTGGCGGTGGCCTCTGCGGGCTCGGATTTGGGGCTGCGGCGGCGCCGGCGCGGGGCCGGAGCGGGCGCGGGCTGGCTCTGCGCGACCTCTTCGGCGTCGACGAGCAGGCTCCCCTCGCCGTCGCCCGGCGCATCGGTGTCGATCGTGGTCATGCCGCCGACCGAGCTCTCCGCCGGGGCGGGCTCGGCGGCCGCCTCCTTGGGCGCGTCCTCGCTGCGGCGCGCCTCCTGGCGGTCGCGGCCGCGCTCGGGCTGGTCGGACCGGCCGCCCTGCGGCTCCATCCGCTCCATGCCGCCGTCAGAGCCGAACCCGTCCTCGTCGCCGTCGCCCGCCTGGTCGCGCCGATCGGTCTGACCCTGCGTCGCCTGGATGAGGATGCGCTGGTAGTGCTCGGCGTGCTGGAGGAAGTTCTCCGCCATCACCCGGTCGCCCGAGGTCTGCGCGTCCCGCGCGAGGGAGAGGTATTTGTCGATGATCTGCTGCGGCGTGCCGCGCACCTTCCCCTCGGGGCCCGAGCTGTCGTAGACGCGGTTGACGTTGTTGCCGTTCGACTTGCGATTGCCGCGCCCGCGGGTGCGGCTCGATTTCTGTGCTGATCTCATGGGCCCCAGACTGCTCTTGATCCGGCGTGCGATGACAGCGCCTCGGCGGCCCACGCGGCCGGCATTGCGACCGTGCGGGCGGTGTGCGGGCGTTCAGGCTGCCAGGGTCCGGAAGCCCTCAGTGGCGGCGCGCTCCCCGCGCCCTTCCGGACTTGTGTGACATATACCGCGATCTCCGGCCCGCTCAACCGCGAATGCGCCCGAACGGGCGATTTTTTCGCCGCAGGGGCGGCGCGGGGCTCATGCGGGGGGGCGATAGGCGAGGACGGCCCTCGCCCGGCCGTCGAGGTCGGGGAGCGGCGCGGCCGGGCGGAGCCCCGCTCCGGCGAGGAGCGCCCCGACCGGCTCGGCCTGCCCGGGGCCGACCTCGAGGATCGCCCGGCCGCCCGGCAAAAGGATCCGCCCGAGCCCCGCGGCGATCGCGGCATAGGCGGCGAGCCCGTCGCCCCCGGGGGTCAGCGCCGCGCGCGGCTCGTGGGCGGCCAGCTCGGGCGCGAGCCCCGCGATCTCCCGCTCGGCGAGATAGGGTGGGTTGGAGACGACGAGATCGGCCGCGGCGCTCGCCGGGATCCCCGCCGTCCAGTCCGTTCGCAGAAAGGCGGCGCGGGCGGCGAGGCCGAGGGCGCGGGCGTTCTTCGCCGCGAGCGCGAGCGCCGGGCCGGAGATGTCGGTGCCGAGCCCCTGCGCCTCGGCCCGCTCGGCGAGGAGGGTGAGCAGGAGGCAGCCGGTCCCGGTTCCGAGATCGAGCACCCGCGCGAAGGGCCGCTCGAGCGCGGCGGCGACGAGCGTCTCTGTTTCCGGACGCGGGTCGAGCGCCTCGGGCGAGACCGCGAAGCGCCGCCCCCAGAAGAGCCGCTCCCCCAGGATCTGCGAGACCGGGCGGCGTCCCGCCCGGGCGGCGATGGCGCTCAGGAAGCGGCGCGTCTCGGGCGGCGCGGCGGGCGATGCGAGGGCCCCTTGCAGGCGGGCGGGGGGCAGCCCCGCGGCCCAGGCGAGCAGGCGCCGGGCGTCGCGCTCGGCGCCCGCCACCCCGGCCGCGGCGAGGCGCGCCGTCCCCTCGGCCAGGAGCGCGCGCCGCACCTCTCCCGGCCCGCCGGCTCCGGGCGCTCGGACCCGGCCGCCGCTCATCCTGCGCGTCCTCCCGGCCCATGTCGCGGCGCCGGGGGGGCCGGCCACCCGGGCCTCCACCGGCGCGCCGGACGCTCCCCGCCCGCCGCGCCGTGCCGGGTCTCGCAGCCTCCGGCGACGACCGCGGGTCCGCCGCGCGCCGAAGGCCGGGCGGAGGGGGCGTTCGGAGGTGCGGCGGGGCGGTGCCTCGCGCCCCAGCGGCTCGGAGCGGCCGCGCCGGAGCGCCCAGGGCGACGTGACGCGCCGGCAGAGCCGCCCTCGCGCGCGCCGCAGGACCATCCCGCCCGGCGGCTGGCAGCGCTGCGCCTGCGCCCGCGGTCCGCCGGCGGGGCGGGGCTGCGGCCGCCGGACGCGCCCGGCAAGGCCGGTTCGCGGGGGCCCGCCGCCGGACCTCCCGGAACGGCCCCGCCGCGCACCAGGGCCGTGCCGATCGGTCCCGAGCCCGACACGCCGCCCAGACCTCCCCCGCCGAGCGGCGCAGGGCCTGCGCCTCGCCGCGCGCCGGCCGCCTCCGAAGCGCCAGCGCCCGGTTCGCCGCGTGGCCGGGCGCCGATGCGGACCCGTCCCGCGCCCGGCGGCTTGCCGAGGGCGCGGTCGCCGCGTGGATCGATGGCGAGACGGTCCGACCGGAGCCAGTCGGCCGCGCTCGGTCCCGTCCGGCCGCGACGTGCCGGGGCGGTGCCGAGCCGTCCCGCGCCGGATCGGCCGCGGAGGGCGCGGCCGCGGCGTCTCGGGCGCGTGACCGGGCCGGCCTCGGGCGCGCCGGACGGGCTCTGACCAGGACCTCCGGGCCGGGCGGCGCGGAGGCGGATCTGTCCCCGGCCGACCGGGCCGGCGGACGGGCGGCTGCCGGGCGCGGGGGCCCCGCGGCGGTCCGCTCCGGGATCGTCGGCGGACCCGGCGCAGGGGGGGCATTGGCACACGCGCAGGGCCCAAGCCGGGGGCGGGCGCGCGTCGATGCGGCGCGGCGGGGCGTTCGGGGCCGGGCCCGCGCGCGGCGGGGGGCTGGCGGGGGCAGTGGCGGCGAGGGCGCCCGCCGCCGAGCCGCTCGACGGGGCGGCACGGGGCCCGCCGCGGCCCCGGTCCGTCGGCACGCGCGTCGCGCGCCGAGGGCCGTGCCGCCGGCTCATCCGAGCTCCGCGAGCTTGGCGGCCTGCTCGGCGGCCAGCAGCGCGTCGACGAGCTGGTCGAGATCGCCCGCCATCACCTCGCCGAGGCGGTAGAGGGTGAGCCCGATGCGGTGGTCGGTCACCCGGCCCTGGGGGAAGTTGTAGGTGCGGATGCGCTCGGAGCGGTCGCCGGTGCCGATCTGCCCGCGGCGCTCGGCGGCCCGCGCCTCCGCCGCCCGGCGCCGCTCCATGTCGAACAGCCGCGCGCGCAGCACCTCCATCGCCCGCGCGCGGTTCTGGTGCTGCGACTTCTCCGAGGCCGTCACCACGATCCCGCTCGGCAGATGGGTGAGGCGGACGGCGCTGTCGGTGGTGTTGACGTGCTGCCCGCCGGCCCCGCTCGCGCGCATGGTGTCGATGCGGACCTCGGAGGCGGGGATCTCGATGTCGATCGCTTCGGCCTCCGGCAGCACGGCGACGGTGGCGGCGGAGGTGTGGATGCGCCCCTGCGCCTCGGTCTCCGGCACGCGCTGCACCCGGTGCACCCCGCTCTCGTATTTCAGCCGGCCGTAGACGCCCGCGCCCCGGATCGCCGCCACGACCTCCTTGAGGCCGCCGAGCTCGGCCGGGCTCTCCTCGAGGACCTCGACGCTCCAGCCCCGCGCCTCGGCATAGCGGCGATACATCGCGAAGAGATCGCCGGCGAAGAGCGCGGCCTCGGCGCCGCCGGTGCCGGGGCGGATCTCGAGGATGGCGGCGCGGTCGTCGGCGGCGTCGCGGGGGAGGAGGGCGAGCTCGAGGGCGCGCTCGGCCTCCGGGCGGCGGGCCTCGAGCTCCGCGATCTCCTCGCGGGCGAGGGCGGCCATCTCCGGGTCGTCGAGCAGCCGCCGCGCCTCGGCGAGGCCGGTCTCGATCCCGCGCCAGTCCCGGATCGCGGCGACCACGGGGCCGAGGGCGGCGTAATCGCGGGAGAGGGTCGCGATCTCGGCGGGATCGGCGGCCGCGGCGAGGCGCGCCTCGAGATAGGCGTGGCGGTCGAGTATCTCGGTGAGGCGCTCCTCGGGGATCATGGACGCCTCCTGCCCCGCCGCCCGCGGCAGGTCAAGCGGCCCCCTCTCGACGCCGTGAGGCTGTCCCCGGGGCGAGGGGCCTTGCCGCGATGCGGCGAACGGCCCATCTTGTCGCCGGTCCGGCGCGGGCCGAGGGAGGCCCCGCCCGCCGAAGCCGCGAGGAGAGCCCCATGCCTGCCGTCCCCCAGTCGCGCCGCGAGAGCGGACGCCGCCAGGCCGCGATCCGAGGCGCCCTCGTCGCCGGGTTCGCGCTCCTCTGCGCCGTGCTCCTCGCCCCGCCGGCGGCGGCGCAGGGCGGGCCCGCGAGCGTGCGCGCCGAGCGGGTGGAACTGCAGGCCGTGACCGAGACCACCCCGATCCTCGCCGAACTCGTGCCGACGACGCGCTCGGAGGTGGCGGCGCGCACCGCCGGGATCGTGCAGGAGGTGCTCTTCCGGGTCGGCGACCCGGTGGAGGCAGGCCAGCTTCTCGTGCGCCTCGACCGGGATCTCATCGACATCCGCCGGCGCACCGCCGCCGCCGCGCTCGAGACGGCGCGGGCGGGCGTCGCGGTGGCCGAGGCGCAGGTGCGCCTCGCGGTGCAGGCCTTCGAGCGGCAGCAGCGGCTGCAGGGCTCGGCCGCCTTCTCGCGCGGGCAGTTCGAGGACCTCGAGGAGGCGGTCGCGGAGGCGGAGAGCGAGCGCGCCCGCTCCGAAGCCCGCGTCGCCGAGGCCGAGGCCGCGCTCGCCCGCGCCGACTACGACACGCGCCATGCGGAGATCCGCGCGCCGTTCTCCGGCGTCGTGATCGCCAAATCGGCCCAGCCCGGCGCCTATATCGACCTCGGCGAACCGGTGGCGACGCTGCTCGACGTCGCGGCGCTCGAGATCGAGGCCAATCTGCCGGTGAAGCTCGTCGGCGCCGTGCGCCCCGGGCTCGAGGTGACGGCGGTGCTCGATGCGCGCCACCGGGTGACGGCGACGGTGCGCAGCCTGCTGCCCGTCGAGACGGCGGCGACGCGGACCCGGCCTGTGCGCCTCTCCCTCGACACCGCGGCGCTCGACGGCATGCCGCTCGCAGCCGGCAAGTCGGTGCTGCTCGAGATGCCGGTGAGCGCGCCCCGCGAGGCGGTGACGGTGCCGAAGGACGCGCTCGTGCAGTCCCGCGGCGGCTGGCAGGTCTTCACCGTGGAGGACGGCAAGGCGACGCCGCGCCCGGTCGAGCTCGGCGAGCCGGTGGGCGCGCGGATGGAGGTGCTCTCCGGCCTCCTGCCGGGCGATGTGGTGGTCACCCGCGGCAACGAGCGCCTGCGTCCCGGCCAGCCCGTGACGCCGGAGATCGTCGCCCCGCCCGAGGACGAGCGGGCCGGCGAGGCCGCCGCCGCGGTCCCCGGCCGCCGCCAGGGCTGAGGTGATGGACCCGATCCGCATCGCCATCGAGCGCCCGATCGCGGTCATCGCCGCGGTGATGATGGCGGTGATGTTCGGCGCGCTCGCGCTCACCAGCATCCCGATCCAGCTCACCCCCGACGTGCGCAAGCCGGTGATCGAGATCGAGACGATCTGGGCCGGCGCCGCCCCCGCCGAGGTCGAGCGCGAGATCGTCAACCCGCAGGAGGAGGAGCTCAAGGGCATCTCCGGGCTCGAGACGATCATCGCCCGCGCCGAGACCGGGCGCTCGCGGATCACCCTCGAATTCGCCATCGGCACCGATATGGACCGGGCGCTCCTGCTCGTCGCCAACCGTCTCGACCGGGTCGACGGCTACCCCGAAGAGGCCAACGAGCCGACGCTCGACACCTCGGGCTCGGACGACAACCCGATCGCCTGGATGATCGTCAAACGCGCCGACGGCGTGACCAAGCCGATGGAGCAGTTCGGCGATTTCGTCACCGATGTCGTCGCCGAGCGGATCGAGCGGGTCGAGGGCGTGGCGGCGACCAACGTCTATGGCGGCGTCTCGCGCGAGCTGCAGGTGGTGGTCGACCCCGAGGAGCTCGCCCGCTTCCGGCTCACCATCCCCGAGGTCGTCTCGCGGCTCCGCCAGGAGAGCATCTCCCTCTCGGCGGGGGACTTGGACGAGGGCAAGCGCCGCTACGTCGTGCGCGCCGAGGGCGAGCTCAATACGGTGCAGGCGGTCGAGGAGGTGGTCCTGCGCTCCGGCGCGGCGGGCACGGCTGACGCCCTCGGCCGGGTCTTCGTGCGCGACGTGGCCGAGGTGCGCTTCGGCTACAAGGAGCCGACCGCGCGCATCCGCCAGAACGGCGAGCCCGCCATCGCCGTCAACGCGGTGCGCGAGCAGGGGGCCAACGTCATCGAGACCATGGAGGGCATCCGCGAGGCGCTCGACGACCTGCGCACCGGGCCGTTGCCCGGGGAGGGGCTGACGCTCCTGCAAGTCTACGACGAGACGATCTATATCGAGAGCGCGATCGACCTAGTGATCCAGAACATCTGGGTCGGGGGGCTGCTCGCGGCGGGGGTGCTGCTCCTGTTCCTGCGCTCGGGCTCTGCGACGCTCGTGATCTCGCTCGCGATCCCGGTCTCGATCGTCGCGAGTTTCGTGGCCATGGCGGCGCTCGGGCGCACGCTCAACGTCATCTCCCTCGCCGGCATCGCCTTCGCCGTCGGCATGGTGGTCGACGCGGCGATCGTCGTGCTCGAGAACATCTACCGGCTGCGCCAGGCCGGCTATTCCGCCCCCCGCGCGGCCTATGAAGGGGCGCGGCAGGTCTGGGGCGCGATCCTCGTCTCGGCGCTCACCACCGTGATGGTGTTCATCCCGATCCTCGTCATGGAGCTCGAGGCGGGCCAGCTCTTCCGGGACCTCGCGGTGGCGATCTCGGTCTCGGTGGTGCTCTCGCTCGTCGTCGCGGTGACGGTGATCCCCGCGCTCTCCGCGCGCCTGCTCGGCCGCGGCCGGGCCCGGCTCGAGGTGATGCCGCTGCCGGTGGTCGACCAGATCGGCCAGGCCTTCGGCTGGCTCGTGCGCGGCTATGCCTGGCTCACGGTCAAGGTGCGCCTCCTCGGCCTTCTCGTCGTCTCGGCGATCACCGCGGGCGCGATCTGGGGGGCGGTCACCTATCTGCCGAAGCTCGAATACCTGCCGGAGGGCAACCGCAACCTCGTCTTCGGCGTGATCCTCCCCCCGCCCGGCTACAACCTCGCCACCACCACCGAGATCGCCGAGCGGATCGAGGGCGTCGCCCGTCCGCTCTGGGAGCGCGAGGACACCGGCAACCCCGACGAGCCGCCGGGCATCCGCCATTTCTTCTTCGTCGCCGTGCGCGGGACCACCTTCCTCGGCGGCGCGGCGCAGATCCCGACGCGGGTCGAGGAACTCATCCCGATCCTCTCGGGGCCGATCTTCTCCGAGCCCGGCACCTTCGGCTTCATCAACCAGCGCTCGCTCTTCGGGCGCGGGATCGGCGGGGGGCGCGCGATCGAGCTCAACGTGCAGGGCCAGGACCTGGGCGAGATCCTCGCCGTCGCCCAGCGCGCGGCCGGCAAGATCGGGCAGGTCTTCCCGCGCGAGGGGGGCAACCAGTTCCGCCCCCAGCCGGGGCTCGAACTCGGCGCGCCGGAGGTCCGCCTGGTGCCCGACCGGGTGCGCCTCGCCGATGCCGGGATCGACGCGCGCACCCTCGCCCAGACCCTCGACGCCTACAACGACGGGCTGCGGCTCTCCGAGATCACCGTGGGCTCGGAGCGGATCGACCTCACCCTCCTCGGCGCCACCGCCAATGCCGAGGGCAGGCGCACCCAGGACATCGGCGGCTTCCCCGTGGTGGCGCCCAACGGCCGGATCGTGCCGATCTCCGCGCTCTCCGACATCGAGCTGACCGCGGGGCCGACCGAGATCCGCCACCGCGAGCGCCTGCGCACGGTGACGCTCGAACTGCGCCCCGCCTCCGACATCCCGCTCGAGACGGCGCTCGAGATGATGGCCGACGAGGTCGTCGCGCCGCTGCGCGAGGAGGGTCTGCCCGCAGGCGTCGGCCTGTCGCTCACGGGCGCGGCCGACCAGCTCACCCAGACCTGGGAGGCGCTGCAGGTCAATCTCCTCCTCGCCCTCGTCATCGTCTATCTGGTGATGGCGGTGCTCTTCGAGAGCTTCGTCCTGCCGCTCGTGATCCTGATCTCGGTGCCGGTCGCAGGGGCCGGGGGCGTGGCGGGGCTCGCGGTGCTCAACACCTTCCAGACCCAGCCGCTCGACATGCTGACGCTCCTCGGCTTCGTCATCCTGATCGGCATCGTGGTGAACAACGCGATCCTGCTCGTGCACCAGTCGCTCTATCATCTGCGCGAGGAGGGCATGGCGGCGAACGACGCGATCCTCGCCGCCACCCGCAACCGCATCCGCCCGATCTTCATGTCGACGCTCACCTCGGTGATGGGAATGCTGCCGCTCGTGGTGTTCCCGGGCGCAGGCTCCGAACTCTATCGCGGGCTCGGCTCGGTGGTGGTCGGCGGGCTGTCGATGTCGGCGGTGCTGACCCTCCTCCTCGTCCCCCCGCTCCTGCGTCTGACGATGAGCGTCGCGGCCCCCGCCCCGGAGCCCCAGCCGGCCGAGTGAGCCCGTCCCGCCGCCCTCTCTCGCCCGGACACGCCTTCGGCGCGCCGGCTTCGAGACCGCGCCCGCCCCCACCCCCGCCACCTCCCTGCGCGGCATAGCCGCGCAGGGAGGTGGCGGGGGTGGGGGCGGGCATCCGCGTGCAGGATCCCGCGCGCCGCAGGCGTGCGGGAGGACTGCGCGCAATCTCTCCCTCTTCGACAGGCGCGAATTCGGTGGACGGTCATGAAATTCCGCGCCAGAATTTCATGCACCAGCGCCGAGCGGGAGATTCGCCCATGGAGGAGGCCGCCCATCGCCGCGACGGGGTCGCGCGGGAGCCGCCATCGGGCCTCGGCGCCGATCTGCGGGCGCTGCGCAAGGCGCGGGGTTTGACGCTGAAGGCGCTCGCAGGGGAGGTCGGGCGCTCGGTCGGCTGCCTCTCGGAGATCGAGCGCGATCTGCGCGCGCCGGCGACCGACGATCTGCGCCGCCTCGCCCGCGCGCTCGATCAGCCGATCTCGCTCTTTTTCGGCGCGGCCGCGGGGCCGGAGGCCGAGCGCGGGCATGTGGTGCGCGCGGGCGCCCGGCGCCGGCTCGGCGGCGTCGTCGACGGGCTCACGGAGGAGCTTCTCTCCCCGGATCTGACCGGCGGCTTCGAGATCCTGCGCTCGGTCTTCGCCCCGGGCGCCGAGCAGCCGGAGCCGCAGGCCCGCCCGACCGAGGAGGCCGGCTATCTGATCTCGGGCCGGCTCGATCTCTGGATCGGCGAGCGGCGCTTCGCGCTCGGCCCGGGCGACAGCTTCCGCTTTCGCGACGAGCCCTATCGCTGGCGCAATCCCGGGCGCGCGCCCGCCGTCGCGATCTGGGTGATCGCCCCCCCAGTCTACTGAGCCCGGAGAAAGGACACGGACCATGGCCCTCGACGCGACGCCGCTCACCGCGACCCTCGGCTCGGAGATCCGCGGGATCGATCTCGTCCGCGACCTCTCGCCCGATCTCGCGGGCGAGATCCGCGCGCTGCTGCTCGAGCGGGGGGTGCTCGTCTTTCGCGACCAGCACCCCGCGCCCGAGGCCCATCTCGCGCTCGGGGAGGCGCTCGGGCGCCTCGCGCCGCGCCATCCGCTCTATCCGCATGTGGAGGGGCACGAGCGGATCATGCGCATCGTCGACGACCCGACGAGCCCGCCGGAGAACGAGACCTGGCATTCCGACCTCTCCTTCCGCGCCGACCCGCCCTTCGCCGCGCTGCTGCATGGCGTGACGATCCCGCCCGCGGGGGGCGACACGCTCTGGTGCGACATGCGCGCCGCGGCTGAGGCGCTCTCCGAGCCGATGCGCGCCTTCCTCGAGGGGCTCGAGGCGGAGCACGCCCAGGAGAAGGGCTTCGCCTTCCTGCGCGGCTCCGGCCAGTCCGACCGGGCTGCCGCCCTCGAGGGCCAGGACCGTGCCGCCAACACCGCGCGCCATCCGGTGATCAAGCGCCACCCGGCGACGGGGCGGGCCGTGCTCTACGTCAACGAGGCCTTCACCACGCGCCTCCTCGGCCTCGCGCCCGCGGAGAGCGACGCGCTCCTGGCGCTGCTGACGGGCATGACCCGGCACCCCCGCTTCCAGCTCCGCCTGCGCTGGAGCCCCGGCGCGCTCGTGATCTGGGACAATTGGGCGACGCAGCATTTCGCCGCGGCCGATCACTGGCCGGCCGAGCGCGAGGTGCAGCGCGTCACCGTCCTCGACGACGCCCTGGCCGGGGGCTTCTCCGGCCGTCCAGAGATCCGCGCCGCCTGAGCGCCTCGCCCATCCCAGAAGACCCGTGATGTCAGAGATCCCCTCCACCGCCCGCGTCGTCGTCATCGGCGGCGGCTGCGTCGGCGCGTCCTGCCTCTACCATCTGGCCCGTGCCGGCTGGACCGACTGCGTGCTGCTCGAGAAGACCGAGCTCACCTCCGGCTCGACCTGGCACGCGGCGGGCAACGTGCCGACCTTCTCGTCCTCCTGGTCGATCATGAACATGCAGCGCTACTCGGCCGAGCTCTACCGGGGCCTCGCCGAGGCGGTGGACTATCCGATGAACTACCACGTCACCGGCTCGCTCCGCCTCGGGCACAGCCGGGAGCGGGTGCAGGAGTTCGAGCGGGTGAAGGGCATGGGGCGCTATCAGGGGATGGAGCTCGAGGTCTGCACGCCCGAGGAGCTGCGCGCGCGCTACCCGTTCCTCGAGACCCACGATCTCGCCGGCGGGCTCTGGGACCCCTATGACGGCGACATCGACCCGGCCCAGCTCACCCAGGCGCTGGCCAAGGGGGCGCGCGATCTCGGCGCGCAGGTGGTGCGCTTCTGCCCGGTGACGGGGGCGCGGCGCGAGGGGGACGAGTGGGTCCTCGAGACGGCGAAGGGCGAGATCCGGGCGGAGATCGTGGTCAACGCCGCCGGATACCGGGCGCAGGAGGTGGGCCGGCTCTTCGGCCGCGAGGTGCCGATGGCGACCATGTCCCACCAATACATCCTCTTCGAGGAGGTGGCGGAGGTCCGCGCCTGGTCGGAGGCGGAGGGGCGCAAGCTGCCGCTGCTGCGCGACGTCGACTCGAGCTACTATCTCCGCCAGGAGAAATTCGGCTTCAATCTCGGCCCCTACGAGCGCAATTGCCGCGCCCATTGGGCGACGCCGGACGACCCGATGCCGGAGGACTTCTCCTTCCAGCTCTGGCCGGACGATCTGGAGCGGATCGAGTGGCATATGGAGGACGCGCTCGCCCGGGTGCCGGCGCTCGGCGCGGCGGGGCTCTCCAAGGTGATCAACGGGCCGATCCCCTACGCCCCCGACGGCAACCCGCTGATCGGCCCGATGCCGGGGGTGCCGAACGCCTTCGAGGCCTGCGTCTTCACCTTCGGCGTCTGCCAGGCCGGCGGCGCGGGCAAGGTGCTCGCCGAATGGGTGACCGAGGGGGGGACCGAGTGGGACATGTGGTCCTGCGACCCGCGCCGCTTCGGGCCCTGGGCGGATCACGACTACTGCGTCGCCAAGGCCAAGGAGGTCTACGGCCACGAATACGCGATGCATTTCCCCCGCCATTCCTGGCCCGCGGGGCGGCCTGTGCAGACATCTCCGCTGAATGGGCGCCTCGCCGAGCTCGGCGCGCAGTTCGGCCAATACGGCGGCTGGGAGCGGGCCAACTGGTTCGCCCAAGCGGGCGACGACACCTCGGAGGCGGCGACCGAGACCTGGGGCCGCGCCGGCCCCTGGGAGCCGCGCATCCGCGCCGAGGCGCTCGCGGTGCGCGACGGCGTGGGCGTGCTCGACCTGCCGGGCTTCTCGCGCTTCCGCATCGAGGGGCCGGGGGCGGCGGCCTGGCTGCGCGGGCAGGTGACCGGCGGCATCCCCAAGATCGGGTGCTTCGGCCTCGTCTATCTGGCCGATGCGCGGGGGCGCGTCGTCACCGAGTTCTCCGTGCTGCGCGACGGGGAGGACGAGGCCACCCTGATCACCGCCGCCGCCGCGCGCGAGCACGACCGCGAGCTTCTCTGCGCGCGGATGCCCGAGGCGGCGTCCTTCGCGCTCCGCGACATCACCGAGGAGGTCGGTACGCTCATCGTGGCGGGGCCCCGCTCGCGCGAGCTGATCGGCGCGCTCGGGCAGGCGGATCTTTCGCAGCCATGGCTCACCCATCAGATCGCCTATCTCTGCGGGCGGCCGGTGCGCCTCGTGCGGGTCTCCTTCACCGGCGAGCTCGGCTGGGAGATCCACGCCAAGCCCGACGATCTGCCGACGATCTGGGACGACATGATGGAGCTGGGCGGGCCCATGGGGCTGCGCCCCTTCGGCATGTTCGCCCTCGACAGCCTGCGCATCGAGAAGGGCTACCGCGCCTGGAAGGGCGATCTCTCGACCGACTACACGATGTTCGAGGCCGGGCTCGACCGCTTCGTCAAGCTCGACAAGGCGGAGGACTTCCCCGGCAAGGCGGCGCTCCTCTCCGAGCGGCAGCGCGGCTCGGCCAAGCGCTTCGTCGCGCTCCGGCTCGCCGCCAACGGGCACGACGCGCCCTATATGTCGACCGTCTGGTCCGGCGAGGAGGTGGTGGGGGAGACGACCTCCGGGGCCTGGGGCTACCGGGTCGGCGCCTCGATCGCGCTCGGCGTCGTGCGCGCCGATCTCGCGGCCCCGGGGACGGCGCTCGAGGTGGAGATCTTCGGCGAGCGGGTGGCGGCGGAGGTCGCGCCCCATCAGGCGGTCTGGGACCCGGAGAACGCCCGGCTCCGGGCATGACCCGGGTCGTCCTCCTCGACGGCGGCATGGGCCAGGAGCTCGTCGCGCGCTCGCGCCATCCGGCGCATCCGCTCTGGTCGGCCTTCGTGATGCTGGAGGAGCCGGAGCTCGTGCGCGCGGCGCACCTGGCCTTCATCGAGGCGGGCGCGCGGGTGATCACGGTGAACGCCTATTCGGCGACGGGCCCGCGGCTCGCCCGCGCAGGGCTTGCCGAGCGGTTCGAGGCGCTGCAGCGCGCCGCCTGCGATCTGGCGCAGGCGGCGCGGGAGCGGGCCGGGGTGCCGGGGGTGCGGATCGCGGGCTGCCTGCCGCCGCTCGTCGCCTCCTACCGCCCGGAGCTCACGCCCGAGGACGAGGCGGCGCTCGGCGAGTATCGCCGCATCGTCGCGGCGCAGGCGCCCCATGTCGACCTGTTCCTCTGCGAGACCATGGCGAGCGCGCGGGAGGCGCGGTTCGCGGCCGAGGCCGCGGCGGAGGCGGGCAAGCCGGTCTGGGTCGCGCTCACGCTCCGCGACGGGGGGGAGGCGCATCTGCGCTCTGGCGAGACGGTGGCGGAGGCGGCCCGGGGGCTCCTCGCGCCGCCTTCGGCGCTCCTCGCCAATTGCTGCCATCCCGAGAGCGTCGACGCTGCGCTCGGGGATCTCGCGGCGACCGGGCTCCCTTGGGGGGCCTTTCCGAACGGCTTCGCGAGCGTCGAGGCGCTCGTGCCCGGGGGGACGGTGGCGGCGCTCTCGCGCCGGGCCGATCTCGACCCGGAGGCCTTCGCCGAGACCGCGCTCCGCTGGGCGCGCGCGGGGGCCGCGATCCTCGGCGGCTGCTGCGAGGTGGGGCCTGCGCATATCGCGCGCCTCGCCGCCCGGCTCGGCGCGGCCGGCATCGAGATCACGGGCGATCTCTCGGAGGCCGCCCCAGCCAGTCCAGGAGACCGACCATGACCGATTTGCCCGCCCGGGCCCGCGCCGTGATCCTCGGCGGGGGCGTCTCGGGCTGCTCCATCGCCTATCACCTCGCCGAGCGCGGCTGGGACGAGGTGGTGCTGCTCGAGCGCCGCCAGCTCACCTGCGGCACCACCTGGCACGCCGCCGGGCTCATCGGGCAGCTTCGGGCGAGCCAGAACCTGACGCGGCTCGCGAAATACTCCGCCGATCTCTATCTCCGGCTCGAGGCGGAGACGGGGGTGGCGACGGGGATGCGCCAGACCGGCTCGATCACCGTCGCGCTCACCGGGGAGCGGGCGGAGGAGCTCCGCCGGCAGGCCTCGCTCGCGCGGGTCTTCGGCGTCGAGGTGGCCGAGATCGTGCCGGAGGAGGCGCGCGCGCTCTACCCCCATCTCGAGACGCGGGACGTCGTCGCCGGCGTCCATCTGCCGGGGGACGGGCAGGCGGACCCGGCCAATATCGCCCTCGCGCTCGCCAAGGGCGCGCGGATGCGCGGCGCGATGATCCGCGAGGGGGTGCGGGCGAGCGGCATCGTCACCGATCGCGGCCGGGTCGCCGGCGTCGACTGGGAGGCCGAGGACGGCAGCCGCGGGCGCATCGAGACCGCCCATGTGATCAATGCGGGCGGCATGTGGGCGCGCGAGATCGGGGCGATGGCGGGCGTCGCCGTGCCGCTCCATGCCTGCGAGCATTTCTATGTCGTGACCGAGCCGATCGACGGGCTCGGCCGGCTTCCGGTGCTCCGCGTGCCGGACGAATGCGCCTATTACAAGGAGGACGCCGGCAAGCTGATGCTCGGCGCCTTCGAGCCGAAGGCCAAGCCCTGGGGGATGGCGGGCATCCCGGCGGATTTCTGCTTCGACCAGCTGCCCGAGGACATCGACCATTTCGCGCCGATCCTGGAGATGGGCTGCGCGCGGGTGCCGCTCCTCGCCGAGGCGGGCATCCACACCTTCTTCAACGGCCCCGAGAGCTTCACGCCCGACGACCGCTACTATCTCGGCCCGGCGCCGGAGCTCGAGGGGTTCTGGGTCGCGGCGGGCTACAACTCGATCGGGATCGTCTCTTCGGGCGGCGCGGGGCAGGCGCTCGCGGCCTGGATGGATGCGGGGCATCCGCCCTTCGATCTCTGGGATGTGGATATCCGCCGGGCGCAGGGCTTCCAGGTCAACCGGCGCTATCTGCGCGAGCGGGTCTCGGAGACGCTCGGCCTGCTCTATGCCGACCACTTCCCCTATCGCCAGCCGGAGACCGCGCGCGGCGTGCGCCGCTCGCCGTTGCACGAACACCTGCGCGCCCGCGGCGCCGTGTTCTCCGAGACCGCGGGCTGGGAGCGCCCGGGCTGGTTCGCCGAGGCGGGCGAGCCGCGCGCCTATCGCTATTCCTGGGGCCGGCAGAACTGGTTCGAGAACGCCGCCCGCGAGCACCGGGCGGTGCGCGAGGGGGTGGGGCTCTTCGATCTCTCCTCCTTCGGCAAGATCCGCGTCGAGGGGCGGGATGCGGAGGAGGTGCTGCAACGGATCTGCGGGGCGGATATGCGCGTCGCGCCCGGGCGGGTGGTCTACACGCAGTTCCTGAACGAACGCGGCGGGATCGAGGCGGACGTGACGGTGACGCGGCTCTCCGAGCGGGTCTTCCTCGTGGTGACGCCGGCCGCGACGCTGCGGCGCGATCTCGCCTGGATCCGGGCGCTGACGCCGGAGGAGGCGCACTGCGTGGCGACCGACGTGACCTCCGCCGAGGCGGTGATCGCGGTGATGGGCTCGCGGGCGCGGGAGGTGCTCTCGCAGGTGATCCCCGAGAGCCTCGAGAGCGCCGATTTCCCGTTCGGCACGGCGCGGGAGGTGGAGATCGGGCTCGGGATCGGGCGGGCGCACCGGGTGTCCTATGTGGGCGAGCTCGGCTGGGAGCTCTATCTGCCGGCCGATCAGGCGGCGCAGGCCTTCGAGGCGATCGAGGAGGCGGGGCGGCCGGCGGGGCTCCGGCTCTGCGGGATGCATGTGCTCGACGGCTGTCGGCTCGAGAAGGGCTTCCGCCATTGGGGCCACGACATCACCGACGAGGACCATGTGCTCGAGGCCGGGCTCGGCTTCGCGGTGAAGACGGAGAAGGCGCCCTCGCGCTTCGGCGATTTCCTAGGCCGCGGGGCGGTGCTCGCCAAGCGGCAGGCGGGGCTCGCGCGCAGGCTCGTGCAGTTCCGCCTCAGAGAGCCGGAGCCGCTGCTCTACCACAACGAGCCGATCCTGAGGGACGGGGAGATCGTCGGCCATCTGACGAGCGGGAATTACGGGCATCATCTCGGGGCCGCGGTCGGGCTCGGCTATGTGCCCTGCCCGGGCGAGGGAGCGGAGGCGGTGCTCGCCTCGGCCTACGAGATCGAGGTGGCCGGGGCGCGGGTGGCGGCGGAGGCGAGCCTCGCGCCGCTCTACGACCCGCAGGCGCGCCGGATGCGGGCGTGAGCGCGCGGCCCGCGCCCCCTAGGCCCGGCGCAGCTCATCGAGGACAGCCACCACCGCCGCGCGCGGATCATCGGCGGACCAGACGGGGCGGCC
>CAZNTX010000059.1:0-25384 GCA_964576075.1 uncultured Limibaculum sp.
ATCCGCGAAGGCGGCCGCACCGTCGGCGCCGGCGTCGTCTCCAAGATCCTCGAGTAACGGGTCAGTCACTCCCGGGGCCGGGGGCGCGCCCCCCGGCCCCGTTTTCGTTTCGAGTTCATCCCGGGGACGGCCGGAGAGGCGAGCAGATGCAAGGTCAAAACATACGAATTCGGCTCAAGGCCTTCGATCATCGCGTGCTGGACGCCAGCACCGCAGAGATCGTCAACACGGCCAAGCGGACCGGCGCGCAAGTGCGCGGTCCGATCCCGCTGCCGAACAAGATCGAGAAATTCACGGTCCTGCGCGGGCCGCATATCGACAAGAAGAGCCGCGAGCAGTTCGAGATCCGCACCCACAAGCGGCTGCTCGACATCGTGGATCCGACGCCGCAGACCGTGGACGCGCTCATGAAGCTCGATCTCGCGGCCGGCGTCGATGTCGAGATCAAGCTCTGAGGAGGGGCCCATGCGTTCCGGCGTGATCGCGAGGAAGCTGGGGATGACCCGGCTGTTCATGGAGGACGGGCGGCAAGTGCCCGTCACGGTCCTTCAGATGGAGAATTGCCAGGTGGTGGCGCAGCGCACCCCCGAGACCGACGGCTACTCGGCCGTGCAGCTCGGCGCGGGCGCGGCGAAGGCCAAGAACGTGACGCAGCCGATGCGCGGGCATTTCGCGCGGGCCAACGTCGCGCCGAAGCGCAAGCTCGTGGAGTTCCGCGTGGCGCCCGAGAACATGATCGATGTCGGCGCGGAGATCACGGCGGATCACTTCGTCGCCGGGCAGTATGTCGACGTGTCGGGGACGACGATCGGCAAGGGCTTCGCCGGCGCGATGAAGCGGCACAATTTCGGCGGTCTGCGGGCGTCGCACGGCGTGTCGATCAGCCACCGCGCCCATGGCTCGACCGGGCAGTGCCAGGACCCCGGAAAGGTGTTCAAGGGCAAGAAGATGGCGGGCCATATGGGCGATGCGCGGTGCACCGTGCAGAACCTCGAGGTGGTGCGCACCGATGCCGACCGGGGCATCATCATGATCAAGGGCGCGGTCCCGGGCGCCAAGGGCGGCTGGGTGACCATCCGCGACGCGGTGAAGCGCAAGGTGCCGGACGGGCTGCCGATGCCGGCTGCCATTCGCCATGCGGAGGCCGCGGCCGAGGTTGCCGAGACGCCGGCCGATGGAGGCGAGGCATGAAACTCGAGGTGATCGATCTCGACGCCGCGGGCGCGGGCGAAGCGGAGCTCTCCGACGAGATCTTCGGGCTCGAGCCGCGCGCGGACATCCTGCACCGGGTGGTGCGCTGGCAGCTCGCCAAGCGCCAGGCCGGCACGCATAAGGTCAAGGGTCGCTCAGAGGTGAGCTATTCGACGCGCAAGATCGTGCGGCAGAAAGGCTCCGGCGGGGCGCGGCACGGCGACCGGGGCGCGCCGATCTTCCGCAAGGGCGGCACCTACAAGGGGCCGACGCCGCGCAGCCACGCGCACGATCTGCAGAAGAAGGTGCGCAAGCTCGGGCTGAAGATGGCGCTCTCGGCCAAGGCGCGGGAGGGCAAGCTCGTGGTGCTCGATGCCGCGACCCTGCCCGAGCCCAAGACCAAGGCGCTGCGCGAGCGGGTGCAGAAGCTCGGCTGGGGCAAGGCGCTGGTGATCGACGGGCCGGAGGTCGACGAGAACTTCGCCCGCGCGGCGCGCAACTACGAGGGCGTGCAGATCCTGCCGTCCCAGGGGGCGAACGTGTACGACATTCTGCGCCAGGACCTCCTCGTGGTCACGCGCGCAGGCGTCGAGGCGCTGGAGGCGCGGCTGAAATGACCGAGAAGGCAGCTCTCTACGACGTGATCCGCAAGCCGATCGTGACCGAAAAGACCACGGGCGCGAGCGAGCACAACGCGGTCGTCTTCGAGGTCGCGATCGACGCGACCAAGCCGGTGATCACCGAGGCGGTCGAGACGCTGTTCGGCGTCAAGGTCAAGGCGGTGAACACCGTGGTGCAGAAGGGCAAGGTCAAGCGGTTCCGTGGCCGGCCCGGGCGGCGCAAGGACGTGAAGAAGGCGTATGTGACCCTCCAGGAGGGCCACATGATCGATGTGACCACGGGCCTCTGAGGCCGGACAGACGGGCGACAGCAAGATGGCGTTGAAAACATACAAGCCGACCACGCCAGGCCAGCGCGGGCTGGTTCTGATCGACCGTTCGGATCTGTGGAAGGGCCGCCCGGTCAAGTCCCTCACCGAGGGGCTGACCTCCAAGGGCGGGCGCAACAACACCGGACGGATCACGATGCGCCGCCGCGGCGGCGGCGTGAAGAAGCTCTATCGGGTCGTCGACTTCAAGCGGCGCAAATGGGACGTGCCGGCGGTGGTCGAGCGGATCGAATACGATCCGAACCGCACCGCCTTCATCGCGCTCATCCGCTACGAGGACGGCGAGCAGGCCTATATCCTGGCGCCGCAGCGCCTCGCCGAGGGCGACAGGGTGGTGGCCGGCGCGAAGGTCGACATCAAGCCTGGCAACGCGATGCCGTTCCGCGGCATGCCGATCGGCACCATCGTCCACAATGTGGAGATGAAGCTGGGCAAGGGCGGGCAGATCGCGCGCTCGGCCGGGACCTATGCGCAGTTCGTCGGGCGCGACGGCGATTATGCGCAGCTCCGGCTGAATTCGGGCGAGCTGCGCATCGTGCGGCAGGAATGCATGGCGACGGTCGGCGCGGTCTCGAACCCCGACCATTCGAACCAGAATTTCGGCAAGGCCGGGCGCATGCGGCGCAAGGGCATCCGGCCCTCGGTCCGCGGCGTCGTGATGAACCCGATCGACCACCCGCATGGTGGCGGCGAGGGGCGCACCTCCGGCGGCCGTCACCCGGTCACCCCCTGGGGCAAGCCGACCAAGGGCCGGCGCACGCGCACCAACAAGGCGACCGACAAGTTCATCATCCGCTCGCGCCACGCGCGGAAGGGCAAGTGAGGTAGACGATGCCGCGTTCCGTCTGGAAGGGTCCCTTCGTCGACCCCCATGTTCTGAAGAAAGCCGCCAAGGTGCGGGATTCCGGCCGCAACGAGGTCATCAAGATCTGGTCGCGCCGCTCCACCATCCTGCCGCAGTTCGTCGGGCTCACCTTCGGCGTGCACAACGGCAAGAAGCATGTGCCCGTCTCGGTCTCGGAAGAGATGATCGGGCACAAGTTCGGCGAGTTCGCGCCCACGCGGACCTATTACGGCCATATGGCCGACAAGAAGGCGAAGCGGAAGTAAGTCATGGGCAAGGAAAAGAATCCCCGGCGCTGTGCCGACAACGAGGCCATGGCGGTCAACCGGATGATGCGCACCTCGCCGCAGAAGCTGAACCTGGTGGCGGCGATGATCCGCGGCAAGCCGGTGGCGGCGGCGCTCGCCGATCTCACCTTCTCGAAGAAGCGCATCGCGCAGGACGTCAAGAAGACGCTCGAGAGCGCGATCGCCAATGCCGAGAACAACCACGGGCTCGACGTCGACGAACTGGTCGTCGCCGAGGCCTATGTCGGCAAGAACCTGGTGATGAAGCGCGGTCGCCCCCGGGCGCGCGGGCGCTTCGGGCGGATCATCAAGCCGTTCAGCCAGCTCACGATCAAGGTGCGGCAGCCGGAGGAGAGCGCCTGATGGGACACAAGGTCAATCCGATCGGCCTCCGGGTCGGCATCAACCGCACCTGGGACAGCCGCTGGTTCGCCAACACCAAGGAATATGGCGATCTCTTGCACGAGGATCTCGCGATCCGCGAGTTCATCAAGAAGGAGTGCAAGCAGGCCGGCGTCTCCCGTGTGGTGATCGAGCGCCCGCACAAGAAGTGCCGGGTGACGATCCACACCGCGCGCCCGGGCGTGATCATCGGCAAGAAGGGCGCGGATATCGAGAAGCTGCGCAAGAAGCTCTCGAAGTTCACCGACAGCGAGCTGCATCTCAACATCGTCGAGATCCGCAGGCCCGAGGTCGACGCCCAGCTCGTCGCCGAGAACATCTGCCAGCAGCTGGAGCGCCGCGTCGGCTTCCGCCGGGCGCTGAAGCGCGCGGTGCAGAACGCGATGCGCATGGGGGCGCAGGGCATCCGGATCAACGCGGCCGGCCGGCTCGGCGGCGCGGAGATCGCGCGCACCGAGTGGTATCGCGAGGGGCGGGTGCCGCTGCACACGCTGCGCGCGGATATCGATTACGCCCATGCCGAGGGGCACACCGCATACGGCGTCATCGGCGTCAAGGTGTGGATCTTCAAGGGCGAGATCATGGAGCACGACCCCTCCGCCCGCGACAAGCGCGAGCAGGAGATGCAGGAGGGCGGCGGCGGCCGTCCGCGTCGCGATCGCGACCGCGAGCGCGCCTGAGGAGGAGTGAGAGATGCTGCAGCCGAAGCGCACGAAATTCCGCAAGGCGCATAAGGGCCGGATCAAGGGCGAGGCGAAGGGCGGGACCGACCTCAATTTCGGCTCCTTCGGCCTCAAGGCCGACGAGCCGGAGCGCATCACCGCGCGCCAGATCGAGGCCGCGCGCCGCGCGATGAACCGCTACATGAAGCGCCAGGGCCGGATCTGGATCCGAATCTTCCCCGACGTGCCGGTGACCCAGAAGCCGACCGAGGTCCGCATGGGCAAGGGCAAGGGTTCGGTGGAATACTGGGCGGCGAAGGTGAAGCCCGGGCGCATCATGTTCGAGGTTGACGGCGTCTCCGAGCCCGTGGCAAAGGAGGCGCTCCGTTTGGGTGCGATGAAACTGCCGGTCAAGTGCCGGATCGTCGCCCGCGAGGATTGGTGACACTGAGGCGAGACGCGCGCGGATCCGGTCGGGTCCGCCGCGGCTTTCCGTTTTCGGGCGTGAGGCCCTGGAGGAGCGAGAGGCGATGAAGGCGACCGATCTGCGCGACAAGACGCCGGATCAGCTGCGCGACGAGCTCGAGGCGCTGAAGAAGGAGGCGTTCAATCTGCGCTTCCAGCAGGCGACCGGGCAGCTCGAGAACACCGCGCGCATCCGCGCCGTGCGCCGCGACGTGGCGCGCGTCAAGACCATCCTGAACGAGAAGGCGATCGAGGCCGCCCGCGGCGCCTCGCAGCCGGCTACGGAGTGAGGCGATGCCGAAGCGAATTCTCCAGGGCAAGGTGGTGAGCGACAAGAACGACCAGACCGTGACGGTGCTGGTCGAGCGCCGCTTCACCCATCCGGTCCTCAAGAAGACGATCAAGAAGACCAAGAAGTATCGCGCTCACGACGAGGCGAACAAATACAAGGACGGCGACGTGGTCCGCATCCAGGAATGCGCGCCGAAGTCGAAGTCGAAACGGTGGGAGGTCGTGGCGCAGGTCGCTCAGACGGGCGAGCTGATCTAGACCGCACGGATCGAAACCCCGGGGCGCGCATGGGCGGCGTCCCCGTAGGTCGGGAGAAAATACATGATCCAGATGCAGACGAATCTGGACGTCGCCGACAATTCCGGCGCGCGTCGGGTGCAGTGCATCAAGGTGCTCGGCGGCGCGAAGCGGAAATACGCGAGCGTCGGCGACATCATCGTCGTCTCCGTGAAGGAGGCGATCCCGCGCGGGCGCGTGAAGAAGGGCGATGTGCGCAAGGCCGTCGTCGTGCGCACCGCCAAGGAGGTGAAGCGCGCGGACGGCACCGCGATCCGCTTCGACCGCAACGCCGCGGTGATCCTCAACAACAATCTCGAGCCCGTCGGCACCCGTATTTTCGGGCCGGTGGTGCGCGAGCTGCGCGGGAAGAGCTTCATGAAGATCGTCTCGCTGGCGCCGGAGGTGCTCTGATGGCCGCGAAGCTGAAGAAGGGCGACCGGGTCGTGGTCCTCACCGGCCGCGACAAGGGCAAGGAGGGCGACATCGTCGAGATGCGCCCGAAGGAAGGCCGCGCGGTCGTCTCCGGCGTCAACATGGCGATCCGGCACCGCAAGCAGTCGGCCCAGAGCCAGGGCGGGCGGGTGCCGATGGAGACCCCGATCGACGTGTCCAATCTCGCCCTCGTCGATCCGAAGGAGGGCGGGCCGACCCGCGTCGGCTTCAAGGTCCTCGAAGACGGCACCAAGGTCCGCTTCGCCAAGAAATCCGGGGAGGTGATCGATGGCTGACGGCAGCGCCTATGTCCCCCGGCTGCGGACGCTCTATCGCGAGGAAATCCGCGCCAAGCTGAAGGAAGAATTCGGCTACTCGAACGACATGATGATCCCCCGGCTCGACAAGATCGTGCTGAACATGGGCGTCGGCGAGGCGGTGGGCGACTCGAAGAAGATCAAGTCAGCCCATGACGACATGATGAAGCTCGCCGGCCAGAAGCCGATCATCACGCGGGCGAAGAACTCGATCGCGGGCTTCAAGGTGCGCGAGGGGATGCCGCTCGGCGTCAAGGTCACGCTGCGCCGCGAGCGGATGTTCGATTTCCTCGACCGTCTGATCACCATCGCGATGCCCCGCATCCGCGACTTCCGCGGCGTGAATCCGAAGAGCTTCGACGGCCGGGGCAACTACGCCTTCGGGATCAAGGAGCACATCGTGTTCCCCGAGATCGACTACGACAAGGTCGATCAGATCTGGGGCATGGACATCATCATTTGCACCACCGCGCGCACCGACGACGAGGCGCGGGCGCTGCTGCGGCATTTCAACATGCCGTTCACGAAGTAAGGGGACGGATTATGGCGAAAGTCAGCATGGTCGAGCGCGAGAAGAAGCGCCAGCGTCTCGTCGCGAAATACGCCGCCAAGCGTGCGGCGCTCAAGGAGCAGGCGAAGGACGAGAGCCTCGCCCCGGAGGAGCGGTTCCGCGCGCGGATGAAGCTCGCGAAGCTGCCGCGGAACTCCTCGCCGTCGCGCCTGCACAACCGCTGCCAGGTCTCGGGGCGTCCGAAGGCCTATTACCGCAAGCTCAAGATGAGCCGGATCGCGCTCCGCGACCTCGCCTCCCGCGGCGAGATCCCGGGCATGGTCAAGTCGAGCTGGTGAGGAGGGTCGAATGTCGGTGAACGATCCGCTCGGCGACATGCTCACCCGCATCCGCAACGCGCAGATGCGCAAGCGGAGCACGGTGCGCTCGCCCTCCTCGAAGCTGCGCCTGCGCGTCCTCGACGTGCTGCGCGACGAGGGCTTCATCCGCGGCTACGAGGTGATCGACACGGGCGACCACAAGCCCGAGGTGGAGATCAGCTTGAAATACTTCGACGGCCGTCCGGTGATCCGCGAGCTCGCCCGGGTGTCGACCCCGGGGCGCCGCTATTATTCAGGTGTGAGCGAGCTGCCGCAGGTCCGCAACGGCCTCGGCGTCTCGATCATCTCGACGCCGAAGGGCGTCATGTCTGACGCGCAGGCCCGCGCCGAGAATGTCGGCGGCGAAGTGCTCTGCCGGGTGTTCTGAGGAGGCCTGGGATGTCGCGTATCGGAAAGAAGCCGGTCCAGGCGCCCAAGGGCGCCGAATTCAAGCTCGAAGGCCGCACGGTGCAGTGCAAGGGGCCGAAGGGAACCCGCAGCTTCACCGCCCCCGAGGAGGTCGAACTCAGCCTCGAGGGCAACACGGTGACGGTCAAGCCCGTCGGCGAGAGCAAGCGGGCGCGCCAGATGTGGGGCATGACCCGCAGCCAGATCGCCAATATCGCGCAGGGCGTGACCGAGGGCTTCAAGAAAGAGCTCGAGCTCGTTGGCGTCGGCTACCGCGCGCAGGTGCAGGGCAAGACGCTCAAGATGGCGCTCGGCTACAGCCACGACGTGGAGTTCCCGATCCCCGAGGGGATCGAGATCAAATGCGCCAAGCCGACCGAGATCGAGATCCAGGGCATCGACCAGCAGCAGGTCGGCCAGGTGGCCTCGAACATCCGCGAATGGCGCCCGCCCGAGCCCTACAAGGGCAAGGGTATCCGCTACAAGGGCGAGTATATCTTCCGCAAGGAAGGCAAGAAGAAGTAAGGGCACGGGGCTATGGCGACCAAGAGAGAGCTGTTTCAGCGCCGCCGGCTGCGCGTGCGCAACAAGTTGAAGAAGATGGCGCGCGGGCGGCCGCGGCTGAGCGTGCACCGCTCGTCGAAGAACATCAGCGTGCAGCTGATCGACGACGTGGCGGGGCGCACCGTGGCGGCGGCGTCGACGCTCGAGCCCGCGCTCGGCGTCGTCGGCAAGAACAACGTCGAGGCGGCGGCCAAGATCGGCACCGCGATCGCCGAGCGCGCGAAGGCCGCGGGCGTCGAGGAGGTGTTCTTCGACCGCGGCGGGTTCCTTTATCACGGCAAGGTCAAGGCCTTGGCGGATGCCGCCCGTGAGGGCGGTCTGAAGTTCTGAGGAGGCGAGGATGGCAGAACGGGATGGCGGCCGCGGCCGCCGCGACGATCGCCGCGACGACGGCGACAGCGAGCTCTCCGATCGCCTCGTGGCGATCAACCGGGTGTCGAAGACGGTGAAGGGCGGCAAGCGCTTCGGCTTCGCGGCGCTCGTGATCGTGGGCGACCAGAAGGGCCGGGTCGGCTTCGGCTCGGGCAAGGCCAAGGAGGTCCCCGAGGCGATCCGCAAGGCGACCGAGGAAGCCAAGCGCACGATGATCCGCGTGCCGCTGCGCGAGGGGCGCACGCTCCATCACGACATCCGCGGCCATCACGGGGCGGGCAAGGTGGTGATGCGCACGGCGCCGCAGGGCACCGGGATCATCGCCGGCGGCCCCTGCCGCGCGGTGTTCGAGATGCTCGGCATCCAGGACGTCGTCGCGAAGTCCACGGGCAGCCAGAACCCCTACAACATGATCCGGGCGACCTTCGACGGCCTGGCCAAGACCCAGTCGCCCCGGCAGGTCGCGGCGCGTCGCGGCAAGAAGGTCGCCGAGATCCTGCCGACCCGCGACGAGCCGAAGCCGGAGCAGCCGGCCGAGCAGGCGGAGGCGTGAGATGTCGGACAAGAAGACCATCGTCGTCCAGCAGATCGGCAGCCCGATCCGCCGCCCGAAGGACCAGCGCGACACGCTGAAGGGCCTCGGGCTCAACAAGATGCACCGGACGCGCGAGCTCGAGGACACCCCGGCCGTCCGCGGCATGGTGGCCAAGATCCCGCATCTGGTGCGGATCGTCGAAGAGCGCGGCTGACGCGCCGGCCCGCGGGCCGAGAGAGCCGAGAAGGCGGGGATGCGCATCGCCCCGCTGCCGGCAGAGGAGATGCGAGATGAGACTGAACGAACTCCGCGACAATCCGGGCGCGGCCAAGAAGAAGAAGCGCGTGGCCCGCGGCCCGGGCTCCGGCAAGGGCAAGACCGCCGGGCGCGGCATCAAGGGCTACAAGTCGCGCTCCGGCGCGGTGGTGAAGGGCTTCGAGGGCGGGCAGATGCCGCTCCATCGGCGCCTGCCGAAGCGCGGCTTCACCAATCCGTTCAAGAAGACCTTCGCGGTGGTGAATCTGGGGGACATCCAGCAGTTCATCGACGCGGGCAAGATCGACGCGGCGCAGCCGATCGACGAGGCGGCGCTCGTCGCCTCCGGTCTCGTGCGCCGGAAGAAGGACGGCGTGCGCGTCCTGGCCTCGGGCAAGCTCATCTCCGAGGGGCTGAAGATCTCCGTGACCGGGGCGAGCAAGGCCGCCGTCGCGGCTGTCGAGGCCAAGGGCGGCACGCTCGCCACCGCCGCCAAGGAGGAGCCTGCCGCGGAGGCTTGACCCCGGCAGCCGCACGGCCGATGTGAGGGGGACGCGCGCGCCCGCGCCCCCCGAGGAGGACACCCATGGCGTCGACCGCCGACCAGATGGCCGCGAATCTGAGCTTCGGCTCCTTCGGCAAGGCCAAGGAGCTGCAGCAGCGGCTGCTCTTCACCCTGGCGCTTCTCTGCGTCTATCGCGCAGGCACTTTCATCCCGCTGCCGGGGATCGACACCGTCCAGCTGCAGAACTTCATCGAGCAGACTCAGGGCGGGATCATCGGCGTCTTCAACATGTTCACCGGCGGCGCCGTGCAGCGCATGGCGATCTTCGCGCTCGGGATCATGCCCTACATCTCCGCCTCGATCATCATGCAGCTCGCGAGCTCGATGATCCCCGAGCTCGAGAAGCTCAAGAAAGAGGGCGAGCAGGGGCGCAAGAAGATCAACCAATACACCCGCTACGGGACCGTGCTGCTCGCCACCGTGCAGGCCTACGGGCTCGCGATCGGGCTCGAGGGGCAGGGGCTCGCGGTCTCGCCCGGGTTCTTCTTCCAGGCCTCGGCGGTGATCACGCTGGTCGGCGGCGTGATGTTCCTGATGTGGCTCGGCGAGCAGATCACGGCGCGCGGCGTCGGCAACGGCATCTCGCTGATCATCTTCGTCGGGATCGTGGCGGAGCTGCCCTCGGCGCTCGCGCAGTTCTTCGAGCTCGGGCGGACCGGGCAGCTCTCCACCTTCATCATCATCGGCATCATGGCGATGGCGGTGGCGGTGATCTACGGCGTCGTCTATGTCGAGCGCGCGCAGCGGCGGATCCTGATCCAGTATCCGAAGCGCCAAGTCGGGCAGAAGATGTATGGCGGGGAGAATCAGTTCCTGCCGCTCAAGATCAACACCGCGGGCGTCATTCCGCCGATTTTCGCCTCGTCGCTGCTGCTCTTGCCGACGACGGTGGCGAGCTTCTCGGCGGGGGACGGCGATGCCGGCTGGCTCGGCACGGTGGCGGCGCTGCTCGGGCATGGGCAGCCCTTGTTCCTGGTGCTGTTCTCCGCGCTCATCGTGTTCTTCGTGTTTTTCTACACGGCTGTGGTGTTCAACCCGGAAGACGTGGCGGACAACCTGAAGAAGCACGGCGGCTTCGTCCCCGGCATCCGGCCCGGCAAGCGCACGGCGGAATACCTCGACTATGTGCTGACCCGGCTCTCGGTCGTCGGCGCGATCTATCTCGTGATCGTCTGCCTGCTGCCTGAGCTATTGATCGCCGAGGTCGGCGTGCCGTTCTATTTCGGGGGGACGTCGCTTCTGATCGTCGTTTCGGTGACGATGGACACGATCACCCAGATCCAGTCGCATCTGATGGCGCACCAGTATCAGGGGCTCATCGAGAAATCGAAGATCCGCGGCAAGAAGCGCTCTGGACCCAAGAAGGCGTGAGCGCGACAACCGCGCGCGCCTCGAGGGGCGACGACAAGACGGATCTGGGAGGGGACATCATGAACATCATTCTGCTCGGCCCGCCGGGGGCCGGGAAGGGCACGCAGGCGCGGATGCTGACCGAGCGCGAGGGGATGGTGCAGCTGTCCACCGGCGACATGCTGCGCGCCGCCGTCGCCGCGGGCACGGAGATCGGGCAGAAGGCGAAGGCGGTGATGGAGGCGGGGCAGCTCGTCTCCGACGACATCGTGATCGGCGTCGTGTCCGAGCGCCTCGATCAGCCGGACGTGAAGAACGGCGTCATCTTCGACGGCTTCCCCCGCACCGCCGCCCAAGCCGAGGCGCTCGACGGGCTGCTCGCCGAAAAGGGAATGGACCTCGACGCGGCGATCTCGATGGAGGTGGACGACGAACTGCTCGTCGACCGCGTCTCCGGCCGCTTCACCTGCGCCATGTGCGGCGAGGGCTATCACGACAGGCACAAGCTTCCGCAGGTCGAGGGCGTCTGCGACAAATGCGGCAGCACCGAGTTCAAGCGCCGCCCTGACGACAATGCGGAGACCGTGCGCGCGCGTCTCGATGCCTATCACGCGGAGACCGCGCCGCTCATCGAATATTATCGCGCGGCGGGCAAGCTGAAGACGGTCGACGGCATGGCCGAGATCGAGGACGTCAACCGGGCGATCCGCGCCGCGCTCTCCTGAGGGCGTGGCATAGAATTTTTTGGGGTTGCGTCGACCCGCCGCCTGGATATAGTTCGCGCTTCCCGAGGGCGTCGGTCTTGCGTCCGGGCTCTGCCCGGTCGCCGGCGCCTTTCAATCGAATCGGCGCGCCGGGGGCAGGCCCGGCGCCGCACCGACCCCGGGCGCCGGGCCTTGGGCGAAGCAAGACGGAGACACAGGTGGCGCGCATCGCAGGCGTTAACATTCCGACGGCAAAGCGGGTGCCGATCGCCCTGACCTATGTTCACGGGATCGGCCACACCACCGCGCAGAAGATTTGCACCGATCTCAACATTCCGGTCGAGCGCAGGGTCAACGAACTCTCCGACGCCGAGGTGCTGGCGATTCGCGAATATGTCGACGCCAATCTCACGGTCGAGGGCGATCTGCGGCGCGAGCGTGCGGTCGACATCAAGCGGTTGATGGATCTCGGTTGCTATCGGGGCTTGCGCCACCGCCGCGGCCTGCCCGTGCGCGGCCAGCGCACCCACACCAACGCCCGCACCCGCAAGGGCCCGGCCAAGCCGATCGCCGGCAAGAAGAAGTAAGAGGTCCCCATGGCGCGCGACAGACGGGCGGCTCCCCGCAAGAAGGTCTCGAAGAACATCACCGCGGGCGTCGCCCATGTGAATTCGAGCTTCAACAACACGATGATCACCATTTCCGACGCCCAGGGCAACACGATCTCCTGGTCCTCCGCGGGCGCGATGGGCTTCAAGGGCTCGCGCAAGTCGACGCCCTATGCGGCCCAGGTCGCCGCCGAGGATGCCGGTCGCAAGGCGCAGGAGCACGGGATGAAGACCCTCGAGGTCGAGGTGCAGGGCCCCGGCTCCGGCCGCGAATCGGCCCTCCGCGCGCTGCAGGCGGTCGGCTTCCAGGTGACCGCGATCCGCGACGTGACGCCGATCGCCCATAACGGCTGCCGCCCGCCGAAGCGCCGGCGCGTTTGATCCGCTCCGGAGACGGGTTCGGCCTGCCCCCCGGGGGCGGGCCCTTTCGCATTTCCTCGGGTGCGGTCGGCCACGGGTCGGGCCGGTCGCTGGCATGGAGGGCACGTCGATGATCCACAAGAACTGGCAGGAACTGATCAAGCCGCGGGGGCTCGAGATCGTCCCCGGGCGCGATCCCGCCCGCATCGCCACCGCCGTCGCCGAGCCGCTCGAGCGGGGCTTCGGCCTGACGCTCGGCAACGCGCTGCGCCGTGTCCTGCTGTCCTCGCTGCAGGGCGCCGCGATCACCGCCGTCCAGATCGACGGGGTGCTGCACGAGTTCTCGAGCGTCTCGGGCGTGCGCGAGGACGTGACGGATATCGTGCTCAACCTCAAGGGCGTCGCCATCGCCATGGACGGGGACGGGCCGAAGCGGCTGCAGCTTTCCGCCAAGGGCCCGGGCGTCGTCACCGCGGCGGACATCGTGGAGATCGCGGGCGTCACCGTGATCAACAAGGACCATGTGATCTGCCATCTCGACGAGGATGCGAGCTTCCACGCCGAGCTCACCGTCGGCATCGGCAAGGGCTATGTGGCGGCGGACAAGAACCGCCCGGACGACGCGCCGATCGGCTATATCCCGATCGACGCGCTCTACTCGCCGATCAAGAAGGTGTCCTACAAGGTCGAGCCGACCCGCGAGGGCCAGGTGCTCGACTACGACAAGCTCTCGATCACGGTGGAGACGGACGGTTCGCTCAGCCCCGACGACGCGCTCGCCTATGGCGCGCGCATCCTGCAGGACCAGCTCCAGACCTTCATCAATTTCGAGGAGCCGCAGGAGGCTGGCCGCGCCGACAGCGCGGAAGACCTCGAATTCAACCCGGTGCTGCTGAAAAAGGTCGACGAGCTGGAGCTGTCGGTCCGTTCGGCCAACTGCCTCAAGAACGACAACATCGTCTATATCGGCGACCTGATCCAGAAGACCGAGGCGGAGATGCTGCGCACGCCGAATTTCGGGCGCAAATCGCTCAACGAGATCAAGGAGGTGCTCACCACCATGGGCCTCCATCTCGGCATGGACGTGCCCGAATGGCCGCCGGAGAACATCGAAGACCTCGCCAAGAAGTTCGAAGACCATCTCTAAGGGGGCCGCAGAGCCCCCCAACCACAAAGCATAAACCCCGTAGACGGAGATCGACATGCGCCACGGCAACGGCTACCGCAAGCTCAACCGCACCCATGAGCACCGCAAGGCGATGCTCGCCAACATGGCCTGCTCGCTGATCGAGCACGAACAGATCAAGACCACGCTCCCCAAGGCCAAGGAGCTCCGGCCCTATGTCGAGAAGCTGGTGACGCTCGCCAAGCGCGGCGATCTGCATGCCCGCCGCCTCGCCGCGGCGCAGCTTCGCCAGGACGCGCCGGTGGCCAAGCTCTTCGAGACCCTCGGCGCGCGCTATGCCGAGCGGCCGGGCGGCTATTGCCGGGTGCTGAAGGCGGGCTTCCGCTATGGCGACATGGCGCCGATGGCGATCATCGAATTCGTCGACCGCGACCCCGAGGCCAAGGGCCGCGCCGATCGCGAGCGCCTCGCCGCGGAGGAGTTCGAGGAGGAGTGAGCCGCCCCGCCCTGGCCCCGGTCTTCCCGGGGCCAGGGCGATCGCGTAGATTCGGCGCGACCGGGCCCGCCCAAGGAGCCAGTTCATGCGCCTCGCCCCGATCCTGCTCGCATTCCTCGCCCTCGGCTGCGCGGTGCCGGAGCCGCCGGCGCCCCTTGCCGAGGCGCCGCCCACCCGCGCGGCCCAGGCCCCGCGGGTGCCCGACTCGCCGCACCAGATCCGCCTGAGCTTCGCCCCCGTGGTCAAGCGCGCCGCCCCTGCGGTGGTCAATATCTACACCCGCAAGGTGGTCGAGCGCCGGCTGAGCCCCTTCGCCAACGACCCGTTCTTCCGCGAGTTCTTCGGCGGCATGTTCCCCGACATGCCCCGGCGGCGGATCGAGAACTCCCTCGGCTCCGGCGTGATCGTCGACCCCGCGGGCATCGTCGTCTCGAACCACCACGTCGTCGCCGGGGCGGACGAGATCACCGTCGTGCTGCCGGACAAGCGGGAGTTCGACGCGCGCATCGTCTTCGAGGACGAGCCCTCCGATCTCGCCGTCCTCGCCCTCGACACGCGCGATCCGCTCCCCGCCCTCGATCTGCGCGACAGCGACACGCTCGAGGTCGGCGATCTCGTGCTCGCCATCGGCAACCCCTTCGGCGTCGGGCAGACGGTGACCTCCGGCATCGTCTCTGGCCTCGCGCGCGGCGGCGCAGGGCGGAACCTGCGCGAGGGCTATTTCATCCAGACGGACGCGGCGATCAATCCGGGCAATTCCGGCGGCGCGCTGGTGGATATGGAGGGGCGGCTGGTCGGCGTGAACACGGCGATCCTCTCGCGCTCGGGCGGGTCCAACGGCATCGGCTTCGCGATCCCGGCCAATCTCGTCGCCCGAGTGATCGAGGCCGCGCGCGGCGGGGAGGCGGCGCTCGAACGGCCCTGGCTCGGGCTCGAGGGGCAGACGGTGACGGGCGATCTCGCCGACGCGCTCGGCCTCGCCCAGCCGCAGGGGGTGCTGATCGGCGCGCTCCACCCGGAAAGCCCGCTGCGGGCGGCGGGGCTCGAGTCCGGCGATGTGGTGATCCGGCTTGCCGACCAACCGGTCGATAGCCTCTCGGAGCTGCGCTTCCGGGCGGACACGCTCGGCACCGGGCGCGCCGCGACGGTCGCCTATCTGCGGGACGGTCGGGAGCGTCGCGGGACGGTCCGCCTGCGCGCGGCGCCGGACATCCCTGCGCGCGCGCCCATCTCCGTGCGCCGCGGTGCGCTGCGCGGCCTCGAGGCGGTGACGATCAACCCCGCGGTGATCGAGGAGGCGGGCTTGCCCGTCACGGCCGAGGGCGTGCTCATCGTCGCGGCGCGGGGTCTCGCGGCGCGGCGCGGCTTCCGCCCCGGCGACATCGTCCACGCGGCGGACGGCGTCGCGATCCGCACCACCGACGACCTGGTCGCCGCCTTCGAGCGCGCGCGCGGGCGGCTCGTCCTGGAGATCGAGCGGGACGGGCGGCGCGGCCGGCTCGTCGTCGGCGGCTGATGGGGGACCTCTTCGCCGCCGCTGGCCACCCGGAGGCCGAGGGCCCGCGCCCGCTCGCCGACCGGCTGCGCCCGGAGCGCCTCGACCAAGTGATCGGTCAGGAGGCCGCCCTCGGCCCCGGCGGCCCGATCGGCGCGATGCTCGCCGCCGGAGAGCTCGGCTCGATCATCCTCTGGGGCCCGCCCGGCGTCGGCAAGACCACCATCGCCCGCCTCCTCGCCGCCGAGACGACGCATGCCTTCGTGCAGATCTCGGCAATCTTCACCGGCGTCGCAGAGTTGCGCCGGGTCTTCGAGGCGGCGGAGCGGCGCCATGCGGCGGGGCAGGGCACGGTCCTCTTCGTCGACGAGATCCACCGCTTCAACAAGGCGCAGCAGGACGGATTTCTGCCGCATATGGAGCGCGGCACCATCGTTCTGGTTGGCGCCACGACCGAGAACCCCTCCTTCGCGCTCAACGCAGCGCTGCTCTCGCGCGCCGAGGTGGTGCGGCTCGCGCGGCTCGATGCCGTCGCGCTCGCCCGGCTGCTCGACCGGGCGCTCGAGGCGACCGGCCTCGCCCTCGCCGAGGATGCCCGCGCCGCGCTCGTCGCCATGGCCGACGGGGACGGGCGCGCGCTCCTCAACCTCGTGGAGCAGGCCGCCCGCCTCGGCCCCGGGCCGCACGACGCCGCCGCCCTCGCCGAGCGGCTGACCCGCCGCGCGCCGGTTTACGACCGGGCGGGGGACGCGCATTACGGGCTGATATCGGCGCTCCACAAGGCGGTCCGCGGCTCCGACCCGGACGCCGCGCTCTACTGGCTCGCCCGCATGCTCGAGGGGGGCGAGGACCCCCATTACCTCGCCCGCCGCCTCACGCGGATGGCGATCGAGGATATCGGCCTCGCCGACCCGGAGGCGCAGGCGCACTGCCTCTCCGCCTGGCAAACCTACGAACGGCTCGGCTCGCCGGAGGGGGAACTGGCGCTCGCCCAAGCCTGCCTCTATCTCGCCCTCGCGCCCAAATCGAATGCCGGCTATCTCGCCTACAAGGCCGCGCGCAAGCTCGCCGCCAAGACCGGCTCCGCCCCGCCGCCCGACCACATCCTCAACGCGCCGACGGATCTCATGAAGCGGCAGGGCTTCGGCGCGGGCTATGCCTACGACCACGATGCGCCGGAGGGCTTCTCCGGGCAGGACTACCTTCCGGAAGGCATGGAGAGGTCGGCGCTCTACCAACCGGTCGAGAGGGGCTTCGAACGCGAGATGCGCAAGCGCCTCGACTATTTCGAGCGGCTGCGGCAGGAGCGACGGGCATGATCGTGCAGCCCGCCGCGCTCGCCGCCGTCGCGCTCGGAGGGGCCATCGGCGCGAGCCTGCGCTTCCTCCTGGTCGCCTGGGCGGGGCGGGTCGCGCCCGGCTTCCCATGGGGGACGGTGGCGGCCAACATTCTCGGCTCCTTCGCCATGGGGGTGCTCGCGGTGCTGCTGCTCGAGAGGGCGGGCGGGGCCTCGCGGCTCGCCCCCTTCCTGCTCACCGGGCTGCTCGGCGGCTTCACCACCTTCTCCGCCTTCTCGCTCGATCTCGTGAGCCTCGTGGAGCGGGGCCGGGGCCTTGCGGCCCTCGGCTATGCGGGGATGTCGGTTCTCCTCTCGGTCGCCGCGCTCCTGGCCGGGCTGCGGATCGGCCGCGCGCTCTGGGAGGGGGGCTGATGTCGGGCGTGCGCCATGTCACCGTCGGCGCGGACGAGGCGGAGCAGCGGCTCGACCGCTGGCTGAAACGCCATGCCCCCGCGCTCACCCAAGGCCGCATCGAGAAGCTCCTGCGCCGGGGCGAGATCCGGGTGGACGGCGGCCGGGCGAAGGCGGCGACGCGGGTCGCCCCGGGCCAGGTCGTGCGCCTGCCGCCGCTGCCGGACACGCCGGCCCCGGAGCCTGCGCCGCCCGCGATCGACGGGGACGAGGCCGAGGCGATCCGCGCCGCGGTCCTCCATCGCGACGACGACATGATCGTGCTCAACAAGCCCCCTGGCCTCGCGGTGCAGGGCGGCAGTGGGCAGCGGCGCCATCTCGGCGCGCTCCTGCCCGCGCTGCGCTTCGGGCGGGCGGACGACCCGCGCCTCGTCCACCGGATCGACAAGGACACCTCCGGGCTCCTCGTCCTGGCGCGGACCGGGGCGGCGGCGGTGGCGCTCGGCAAGCTGTTCCGCTCGCGGGCCGTGGAGAAGGTCTATTTCGCGCTCGTCGCCGGGCGGCCGCAGCCGCCGGCCGGCACCATCCGCTACGGACTCGTCAAGGCCGGACGCGCGGGCGAGGGGGAGAAGATGCGCCTCCTCCACCCCGACGAGGTCTCGGGGACCGAGGGGGCGCGGCATGCCACCACCGACTACCGGGTGATCGAGCAGGTCGGCAATCGCTGCGCCTGGGTGGCGCTTCGCCCGGTCACCGGGCGCACCCATCAACTGCGCGCACACATGGCCGCCCTCGGCACCCCGATCGCGGGCGACGGGAAATATGGCGGGCGGGGCCAGGAGAACCCGGGCACTGGCTGGGGGGCGGGGCTCGGCGGCGCGGTGAGCCGCAAGCTCCACCTGCATGCCGCGCGCCTCGCCTTCCCCCACCCGGCGACGGGCCGGCCGATGCGCCTCGCCGCGCCGCTGCCCGAGCATATGGCGCGGAGCTGGGCGCTGCTCGGGCTCGACCCCGCCACGGTTCCCGAGCCGATCTTCGACGACTAGAGCACCACCAGCTCTGCATGGAGCGCGCCGGCGGCTTTGATCGCCTTCAGGATGTCGATCATGTCACGCGGGCCCACGCCGAGGGCGTTGAGCCCGTCCACGAGGTCGGCGAGCGTCACGTTGCCCTCGACGAGGGCGAGGCGGTTCTGGTCGTTCTCCTCGATATCGACGCCGGTGCGCGGGAGCACGATGCTCTCCCCTTCGGCGAAGGGGTTCGGCTGGACGGCGATCGGGGTCTCCTGCACGCGGATGGCGAGATTGCCCTGGGCGACGGCGACCCGGCTGATCTTGACGTCCGCCCCCAGGACGATGGTGCCCGAGCGCTGGTCGATCACCACGCGCGCCTTGGTGGAGGGGGCGACGGGCAGGTTCTCGACCCGGGCGACGAGGGCGGCGGGGCTGAGCCCGGCATTGGCGAGATCGAGGGTGACGGTGCCGGCATCGCCCATCCGGGCGATCGGCTTGCCGAGGGCGCCGTTGATCGCCGTCTCGATGCGCTGGGCGGTGGTGAAGTCGGGCTCCCGGAGCGCGAGGCGCAGGCGCGTGAGCTCGCCGAACTCGAAGGGGATCTCGCGCTCGATGCGGGCGCCGCCGGGGATGGAGCCCGCCGTCGGCACGCCGATCTGGGTCTCCGCCGCCTGGCCGCCCGCCTGGATGCCGCCGGCGAGGATCGGGCCCTGGGCCACGGCATAGATCGCGCCGTCGGCGGCGTTGAGCGGGGTCATGATGAGCGTGCCGCCGAGCAGGCTGTCGGCATCGCCGATCGCGGAGACGGTGACGTCCACCCGGCTGCCGGCGCGGGCGAAGGGGGGCAGCGTTGCGGTGACGATCACGGCGGCGACGTTGTCCGGGCGGAATTGCTCGCCCGAGACGTTGACGCCGAGGCGCTCCAGGAGGCTCGCGAGCGCCTCCTCGGTGAAGGGCGCGTTGCGGATGCTGTCGCCCGTCCCCGCGAGGCCGACGACGAGGCCGTAGCCCACGAGATCGTTGCCGCGCACCCCCTCGATCTCCACGAGGTCCTTGATGCGCGGGGTCGCCCAGGCTGGGGGCGCGAGGGCGAGGATCGCCGCGGCGAGGAGGAGGCGGAGCATGGACCCTCAGCGCAGGAAGTTGACGAGGGAAAGATCCTGGAGCCGCGCCGTGGTCAGGAACAGCACCTCGATCTGGCTCTCCACCGCGCTGAGCTCAGCGGCGGCGACGAGGCTGTCGGCGCCGGTCATCTCGTTGTATTGCGCGGTGAGCGCGGTCTGGGCGGCGATGTGGCGCGCCTTGGCCTGCTCGACCCGGGCCTCGCCGGCGCCGATTTCTGCCGCGCGGCGGTTGAGCGGGTCGGTCACGTTGCGCAGATCGGCGAGGGCGCCCTCGAAGAGCGCCTTGCGGTCGGCCTCGGCGAGGGCGAGGGCCGGGTCCTCGGCGGCGGAGAGGAGGGCGACGCTGCGCAAGAGATCGCGGATCGCCGGATCGTCGGCCCGGGCGGAGAGGGCGACGCGCTCGCCCTCGGCGATCTCGGCGGAGGGCGCATCGCCGGTGCCGCCCTGGTAGAGAGTGGTCTCGAAGAGCCCGCCCGGCGTGTCGAAGGCGGCCCTCACATCGGCCTCGGCGGTGGCCGCGTCGGGCGCGGCCGCGACGAGCGCGATCACCTCGTCGCGGATGCGCTCCGCCTCGACGAGGGCCGGCGCGTCGCCGGCATCTCCCGCGAAGAGGCTGCGCCCGCCGATCCGCGTGTTGAGCGCGGAGACCACCGTGCCGAGGAGGTCCTCGGCGAGGGCGGAGGCAGTCTCGCGCCCGCCTTTGGCGGCGTTCTGCCGGGCAAGCTCGGCCTGATTGGCGAGCTCGTCCACCGACTCGCGCAGGGTGTCCAGAACGCGCTGGGTGGTGCCGGCCCGGGTCTCGGCGAGCGCGATGGTCTCGCGATAGCCGCGGATCTCGGCGAGGTCGCGCTCGATCGCGAGCGGCTCGCGCAGGCGCCCGCCGCGGGCGGCGGCGGGGTCCTCGAGCCGGCCGGTCACGGCCTCCTTGCGCCGCGTGTCGCCGGTCGCGCGGAGGTCCACCAAAAGCTCTCGCAGCACCGCCTGGGTGCGCTGCGGGGGGAAGCCGGTCGGCGTCACGGTCATTGCAGCCTCCTCAGTTCGTCCAGCATGCGGGCGGCGGTCTGGATCACCTGGGCGTTGGCGGCGTAGGCCTGCTCGATCTCGACGAGGCGGGAGAGCTCGAGATCGGTGTCGACGCCGAGGACGGTGGACTCCTCGTTGGCCAGCGCCTCGCGGGCGGCGCCGAGCGCGCCGACATCGGTCTCGGCGACCACCCGGTCGGTGGCGAGGCGTTCGGTGACCGCGTCGACGCGCTCGGCGGCGGTGAGGAGGCCGGCGAGGCCGGGCGTCGCAGGGGGCAGGGCCGCATCGCGCGGCTCGGCCAGGGCGTCGACCATGGCGCGGAGCAGCGTCGCGTCCGAGGCGGGGCCGGGGGCCGCCGCGGCGATACCGTCGCGCAGGCGGGCGGGGTCGCCGCCCTCGGCCGGGTCGACCGCGGCGTTGAGCGCGATCCGGCTCGCGAGCCCCACCGTGTCGGCAAGGTCGAAGGGCGTGCCCCGGTCGGTGAAGAGGCCGGCATCGCCCGGAGCGAGCGTCGGGTCGACCGCCGGGTCGGCCAGGCGGGTGATCAGATCGGCGGCGAGGCTGTCGATCTCGCCTTCCGCATCCGCGCCGATCCGGTCGCGCACCTCGAAGAGGCCGGCGAGCGCCCCGCCGCGGATCTGCTGCGGGCCCGGGCCGCCCGGGGTGACGTCGATGCCGCGGAGCGTGATCCCCGAGAGCGTGCCGCCCGGGCCATAGGAGAGGCCGGGCTCGTAGACCGGCGTCACGGTGTAGTCGAGGCGCTGGGCGCGGATGTCGACGAGGCCGATCCCCTCGCGGGTGCGCAGCTCGATCACCCCGTCCTGGCGGACCGACTGGCGGATCGGGAGCGCGCGGGCGACTTCGTCGATCAGCATCTCGCGCTTGTCGACGAGGGCGGCGGTTTCGCGCCCCGTGGCTTCGGCGACCTGGATGCGGCGATTGAGCCGGGCGATGCCCTCGAGGGCGGTGTTGGTCTCGGCGACGGTGCGGGCGATCTCGCGATCGGCGCCGGCCCGCAGATCGGTGACGGCGCGGCCCATGGCGTTGAAGCCCTCGGCGAGGTCGCGGGCGGCCTCGGCGGCGGCCTGCTGGCGGGGCGCGTTCTCGGGCGTCTCGGCGAGCGCCTTGAGGGCGGTCTCGAAGCGGGCGAGGCGCTTGCCGATGCCGTCCTCCGCGCCGATGCCGCCGAGCTCGGTCTCGAGGCGGCGGAGCGCCTCGAAGGCGGCGCTGCGCCCGGCGAGATCGCCGTCGGCGAGGCGGCGGGCGGCGGAGAGGTCGGGATCGAGCGCCCGGGTGACGCCCGAGACGCGCACGCCGGTGCCTTGCGTGCCGGTGACGGAGGCGGCGAGGCCGACCTCCTGCCGACCGTAGCCCGGGGTCAGCGCGTTGGCCAGATTGCCGGCGGTGACGTCGGCGAGCCGGCCGTTGGCCCTCAGCCCGGAGAGCGCGTTGTTGAGCGCGTTGGTGATGGTCATCGGCGGCCCCCGCGCGTCAGCGCTTGATGTTGGTGGTTTCCTGCAGCATCTCGTCCACCGTCTGGATCACCGTGGCGTTGGAGGAGTAGGCGCGCTGGGTCGAGATCAGGTCGGTCAGCTCGCGGGCGATGTCGACGGTGGATTGCTGCAGCGAGAAGGCCTCGATCGAGCCGACGGGCCCGGTATTGGCGTCGTGCAGGAAGACGTTGCCGGAGGACGGCGAAAGGCCGAAGGCCTGGTTGGAGAAGGCGGTCAGCCCGTTCATGTTGGGCACGTCGGCGATCGGGATCTGGTAGAGGGCGACGCGCTGGCCGGTGTCGTAGACGCCGAGGAGGACGCCGCGCTCGTCCACCTCGAGCGAGGAGAGGGTGCCGGCGGGGGCGCCGTCCTTGATGATGTTGGTGGGGGCGAACTCTGCGTCGAGTTGGCTGAGCCCGCCGGTCACGCCGGGCTCGGGCGAGCCGATGAAGATCTCGATCGGCACGTCGCCGTCGGAGGCCTGGACGGTCAGGGTGCCGGTCGCCGGGTCGTAGCTCGCCGGGTCGTAGTTCTGCGGCTCGCCGGGGGTGCCGGTGAGGTCCACCTCGGTCACGCCGCCCGGATTGAGCAGGACGCCGCCCTGGGTGTCGTCGAAGGCGAGATCGAGCGAGGCGATGGGGGCTGCGGGGTCCGGGCCGTTGCTGTCGAAGAAGGAGATGTTCCAGGAGTTCGTCGGCGGGTCGCCCGCCGCGGCGGGGATCACCGGGGTGTAGACGATCCGCAGCTGCTGGTCGCGGCCGACGCTGTCGAAATATTGGATCGGGCTCTCGAGCACGTTGGGCGGCGCGCCGGTGAACTCGGTCTCGCGCGCGGGGAGGTTGACGCCGAGGGAGATCTCGGAGGTCTGCTGCGCGGCGGTCAGGAAGGGAGAGACGCGCACCGGCTCGAGCGAGGAGGTGCCGTCGCGCACCACGGCGTTGCGCAGATTGCCGGACGAATCGGTCGGGAAGCCGAGGAGGCCGAGGCCGGATTGCGTGACGAGATAGCCGACTTCGTTGGTCCGGAAGGAGCCCGTCGGCGTCATCATGAAGGGACGCTCGTTGGCCGGCAGGTCGAGCCGCTCGGCATCGGTCACGGGGAGCATGCCGTTGCCAGCGATGGCGAGATCGGTGGAGTTGGAGGTCGATTCGAGCGAGCCCGAGGTCTCGACGTCGCGGAAGGAGATCGAGCGCACGCCAGCGGCGGTGTAGATCGAGGTCCGCGGATCGGCGGTCACCAGCGAGGCGAACTCGACGGTGGCGCGGCGGTAGCCGGGCGTCGCGGAGTTCGCGATGTTGTCGGAGATCGTCGCGAGCTTGGTCGAGTTGACCAGGAGGCCGGCGACGCCGGCATTCAGGGACGAGGACAAACTCATGGGGCCACCTCTGCGCGTCTGGATTGCCAGGGCACGCTAGGCGGACAGCGTTAAGCGCGGCCTAACGGGGCGCCTCTCGCAGCAAGGTGAGCGAGATGCGGCGGTTCTCGGGCGCATCCGCGTCTTCGGAGAGCGGCTCGGTGGCGGCCCGCCCCGCGACCTCGACGATGCGCGCGGGCGCGAGCCCCGCCGCCGCGAGCAGGCGCCGGGCGGCGGCGGCGCGGTCGGCCGAGAGCTGCCAGTTGTCGTAGTCCGGGCGCGAGAACGGCCGCGCATCGGTATGGCCGACCACCGAGATCGGGTTCTCGACGAGCGCGAGCACCGGGGCGATCGCCTCGGCGAGCTCGACGAGCCGGGCCGCAGGCCGCGCCGATCCGCGGGGGAAGAGCGGCTCGCCCCCGGTCTCGACGATCTCGATGACGAGGCCCTCGGGGGTCACGCGCACCATGAAATGTCCCCCGAGGGTGCCGCCCGCCTCCGCGAGGGCCACGCGCAGGTCGCCGGCGACGGCCGCGAGCTCGGCGTCGTTCGGCGGCGGGGCCTCGGCGGCGGGCGGCTCGGGGCCCCGCTCCTCGCGCGGCGCCTCGGCCTCGTCCTGCGGCAGGCGCTGCTCGGCCGAGCCCGCCCGGCGCTCCCGGCTCGTGACCGAATCGCCGTTCAGCATGCCGTCGCCGCCGGCCGAGACCCGCGCGAGGGGGATCGAGGGGTCGAAATAGTCCGCGATGCCCTTGCGCTGCTTCTCCGTGGTGGCGTTCAGCAGCCACATCAGCAGGAAGAAGGCCATCATGGCGGTGACGAAATCGGCGTAGGCCACCTTCCAGGCCCCGCCGTGATGGCCGTCGCCGCCGCCCTTGACGACCTTCTTCACGATGATCGGCTTGCCGTCCGCCGCCATGGGTCACCCCCGTCTCGTTTCCCGTCCGCAGCCTCTTTGCCACGGCGACCCTCAAGGAAGCGCGAGGGGCCGTGGTTAACGCATTCTCCACGCTCGTCCGGCCAGGATGATGCGCGGATCGGGTCCAGAAGGGAGGCGGCGCATGGCCGAGGGGCGAACGGACAACGTGCTCGCGCGCAAGGTGCGCGGGCCCAAGATGCGGCTCGCCGGCTTCCCGCCGATGGACCCGCTCTGCCACACCTTCGCCTCGATCTCCGCCACCCGCGTGCGCGCGGAGCTCCGCCCGGGGATCGACGTGTCGGTCTACGGCTTCGAGGTGGCCCGCCATGGGGACTATCTGCGCAGCCTCTTCGCGCCCTCGGCGATCTATCTCCTGCAGTTCCCCGGCAAGCAGGGCATGGCGCTCACCAAGGCCCATCCCCGCCTCCTCGGCAAGGTGCTCGACATCTATCTCGGCGGCGACGGGTCCTTCGAGGAGTCGAACTTCTCCCGCTCGCTCACCGCGATCGACCTGTCGATCTACGGCCGCTTCGTCGACATCGTGGCCCGCTGCTTCGACGACGCGATTCGCGAGCATTGCGGGCGCTCGGCGATCGGGGTGGCGAGCCGCGCGCGCTTCGAGCAGCAGCCCGGCATGGTCCGCATCGCGCCCGATCAGGCGGAGGTCTTCGTCATAAAGCTCAACTTCCACATGAACGACGACAAGCGCGGCGCGGGGCTCGATTTCGTCGTGCCCATCTCCGTGCTCGAGAGCCTGAAGCGCGATCTCATCGCGGCGCAGGGCGCGGGGTCGGACGTGATGCGCGGGGCCTGGGCCGAGCATATGATGAGCGAGGTGATGCAGACCAAGCTCCGCCTCTCCGCGGTGATCCCGGCGGGGGAGTATTCCGGGCACCTCGATAATTCCGGGATTTCGGCGACCGTTGAGCGGTGCCCGGCTTCAG
>CAZNTX010000060.1:0-25225 GCA_964576075.1 uncultured Limibaculum sp.
CCTTCGCCGGATAGTCAAGCCGCAACCCCAAGGGTGATCGCGCCCCGCTTACGGTGATGCCGGGTGTCCGAGCCAGCCAGACCGCCCGGCCGGAGGGCCCAGCTCGAGCCTCAAGCGCTGGTCTTCGACGTATCCATGGGTCCCACGCGCGCGCAGCGCCGCGTCGTCTGGCGTGGCGGCTGCTTCGGCCTGGCCGCGCCCAGTCGGGGGCCGGGAAGGCAGGCGGGCGGTGGCAAGCATGTCGGCCGCCGCCGCGCTCGGCGCTGATCCGTGAAGCAGATCGGGCGTTAAACCGGAGCGTCAGGCGCCCGATGTGCCTTGAGAGGCCGGGCCGGGACGATCCGGGGCCGGAGGCGATGCGCGCGACCGGGCCCCGGCCGCCGGTCAGCCGTCGGACTTGGCGAAGGGGTTGGACTGGGCCGCATTGATGCTCTCGGCCGCGTTGGCGGGAACCGGGCGGCCGCCGGCCGCGCCATCGCCGAGCGGGTCTTCCGAGCGCTGCACCGAGCCCTCGAAATGCGCTCCCGATTCGATCGCGATCGACTTGTGGACGATGTCGCCCTCCACCTTCGAGGTCGAGGTCAGCCGCACCTTGAGCCCGCGCAGGCGGCCGACCACGCGGCCGTTGACCACCACGTCGTCCGCCACCACCTCGCCGCGGATCGTCGCGCTCTCGCCCACGGTCAGCAGATGGGCGCGGACATCGCCCTCGATGGTCCCCTCGATCTGGATGTCGCCCGAGGTGGAGACGTTGCCCTTGACCGTGAGGTCGCTCGACAGGAGCGAGGGCGAGGGCTTGGACTTGGCGGGCAGGTTCGGCGTGGGGGCCGGGCTCGTCCCGGGAACCGGCGCCGGGCTCGCGCCGGGGACCATCGCCGTGCCCCCGGACGGCCCGCCGGACTTCGCCGGCGCCGGCTGGGGTTTCGCCGCCTTGTCTTGCGGATCGGTGTCGCTGATCTTGTTCTTAGAGAACATCTCGGGCAGCCTCGATGAACTTCTTCGGGTTGATCGGGTCTTCGTCGATCCGGATCTCGTAGTGGAGGTGGCTGCCGGTCGAGCGGCCGGTGCTCCCCATCAACGCGATGCGGTCGCCGCGCGTCACCCGGTCGCCGACGCGCACGAGCGAACGCTTGAGGTGAGCATAGCGTGTTTCGTAGCCGAAGGAATGCTTGATGATCACGACGTTGCCATAGCCGCGCATCCGCCCGGAGAAGCTGACGACGCCCTCGGCGGTGGTGGCAATCGGGGTGCCGACGGGGCCCGCATAGTCGACGCCGTTATGCATCGACCAGCGGCCGCGAAACGGGTCGCGGCGCTTGCCGAAGCCCGAGGTCAGCCGCACGCCGGCGGTGACGGGCATGCCGAAGGGCAGCCGGTCGACGGCGATGCGCATGAGGTTGATCCGCTCGAGATCGGCCATCAGGGAGGCGACGCGGGCGTCGTCCTCGCCGCCGTCGAGAAGGGCGGCCTCCTCCTCGGTCAGCGGCTCGAAGGGGCCGCCGGAGCCGGTGTAGTTGGCGCGGGTCTCCTCGAGGATGCGGTCGATGTCGAGATCGGCGCGTTCGAGGACCTTGGTGAGGCCGGAGAGGCCGGCCTTGGCCGCCGTCTCGATCTTCTCAAGGACGAGGCCCTGGCGCTCCTGCCAGCCGGAGAGCTCGGCCTCGAGGCGGGCGCGCTCGGCGTCGAGGGCGGCGAGGCGCTCGCGGGCGGCGTCGCGCTCCTCGACCACGGTGGCCATGGCGGTCGCGAGCATGGCGCCCGACATCATTTGCCCGGCATCGGGTGCGGTGCCGCGCTCGGTGGCCTTCTCGAGGAGGGCGAGGCGGGTTTCGTGCAGCGTCGCCTCGAGGCGGGCGGCGCGCTCGGCGGCCCGGGTGCGCTCGATCTGGAGCCGGTCGAGCCCGCGCTTGAGGGCGAGGCGCTCGACGGTGGCGGCCTTGAGCGCGGCCTCGGCCTCGACGAGTTCGGCTTCGGCGGCGGCGAGCGCCTCGGCGGCGGCGCGGCGGTCCGCTTCCGCCTCGGCGAGATCGGCGGCGAGTGTGTCGCGCGTCTCGGCGAGGCGGGCGTGCTGTGCCGCCCAGGCCTTTTCGACGGCAGCCCGGGTGAGGGCCGCACGCTCGGTCTCCGCGGTGTGGGTGAGGGCGGTGTGGGTCGCGTGCGCCGTCCAGAGCAGCCCGGCGCCGAGGAGCGCGACGGCGCCCAATTGCGTGACCGGAGTGAGGTGGAGATATCGGCAGCCGCGGTCGCTTCGGATGAAAACCTGGCGCTCCGGAAGGACGCGCCCGATCGCTGCGTTCAGCGCACGCGATGCGGCATTCGACATCGGTTGGACCCCTCGTCAGCCTCGCAGTGTTCTTCCCGCAACAGCTATTATTTTTCTGAGCTGCGGATTTGCAGCCACTTTCTAGGCTATGGGGGGCGGGCAGGCAAACACTTTCTTAAAGCGATGGACAGGCGCGGGACCGGCCGCCCGGCTCAGCGCGCCTCCGCGAGGGGCCAATAGAAATCGAGCGGCAGGCCCGCCTCGGCGCGCTTCTCGTCGTTGAAGGGGGGCTTCAGCGCGCCGTCGAAATAGCGCCGGACGAGGCCGTGGAAGGTCTCCTTCGGATCGAGATCGTGCCGGCCGCAGAGGAAGTGGAACCATTTCGAGCCATAGGCGACATGGCCGACCTCCTCGGCATAGATCACCCGCAGCGCGGCGACGCTCTCGGCGTCACCGGCCCTCTCGAAGAGTGCGATCATGTCCGGGGTGACGTCGAGCCCGCGCGCCTCGAGCACCATGGGGACGACGGCGAGCCGGCCCATCAGGTCCTCCGCCGTCGCCGCCGCGGAGCGCCACATCCCGGCATGGGCGGCGAGCGCGCCGTAAGGGGTGCCCATCGCCTCGAGCCGGTCGGAGAGGAGGCCGAAATGCTTCGACTCCTCGTCCGCCGCGCGCACCCAGTCGTCGTAGAAGCCCATCGGCATCGGCGTGTCGCAGAAGCGGGCGACGACGTCCCAGTGGAGGTCGACCGCGTTCAGCTCGATATGGGCGATGGCGTGCAGGAGGGCGGCGCGGCCCTCGGGCGTGCCGGGGCGGCGGCGGGGCACCTCGCGGGGGTCCTTGAGTTCCGGCCGGTCGGGGCGGGCCGGGAAGTCCGGGGGGTCTGCGCGGCCGATCGCCGCCGTGCCGGCCGCGCGCGCGGCGACCCAGGCCGCCGCGGCCTCCCGGCTCGCTGCGGTTTTCTGCCACGGATCGGCGGTGCGCAGCACCCGCTCGGCGGCCTGCGCCAGCCCGGCCGCGAGGGGATCGCTCACGCCGCTTTCACCGCCTCGAGGACCTTCTCGGCATGACCGGGAACCTTCACCTTGCGCCACTCCTGGCGCAGGGTGCCGTCGGTGCCGATCAGGAAGGTCGACCGCTCGATCCCCATATAGGTCTTGCCATACATGCTCTTCTCGACCCAGACGCCCATGCGCTCGCAGAGATCGCCGGTTTCGTCGGAGAGGAGCTGAACCTTCAACTCGTGCTTCTCGACGAACTTGTCGAGCTTCTTCACCGGGTCTTTGGAGACGCCGAGGACGACCGCGCCGGCCGCTGCGAACTCTTCGGCGAGCTCGGTGAAGGCGAGCGCCTCCTTGGTGCAGCCGGAGGTGTCCGCCTTCGGGTAGAAATAGAGGACGACCTGCTTGCCGGCATAGTCGGCGAGGCTGTGGGTGGCGCCGCCGGAGCCCGGAAGGGAGAAGTCTGGGGCGGGCTGGCCGACGGCCGGGAGGGTGTCTTCGCTCATGGCTGCGGTTCCTCGAGAAGGCTGCGATTGGACGGGGGCCTGCGGCTCGGTCTATGATCCGCGCGGAGTTCCGCTTGAGTATCCTATCGCGGGGGGCGGCGGCGGCAAGGGTGCCCCTGCGCGACGGGTCGGAACGGCTGGGAGTGGGTCTGCGTCATGTGCGCTCGAAGCATCGGGGTCGGACTGCGCCTCCTTCTCGGCGCCGCCGCGCTTGTCGCGATGGCCGCGGGGCTCCTTTGGATCCGTCTCGCCCAGGGCCCGATCGACCTCGCCGTGCTCGCGCGCCATGTTCAGGAGACCGTCAACGCCCGGATCGAGGGCTCGCGCGTCGAGGTCGGCGGCGCCTCGCTCAGCCTCGGGCGGGAGGGCGCGCCCTCCGGCATCCGCTTCACCGATGTGCGCGTCTTCTCGGAGGACGGGACCAAGCTGCTCGCAGCCCCGGCGCTCGCCGCGGGATTCCAGCTCTCCGATCTGATCCGCGGGCGGCTGCAGCCGACGCGCCTCGAGGTGATCGGCGCGCGCGCCCGGGTGGTGCGCGGCGAAGACGGGCGCATCCGCTTCGGCCTCGGCGCGGGGCCGGGCGTCGATCTCGGCGGGGGCGGGCCGGACCGCGCGGCGACGGATGCCGTGGCGCGGATCGTGCGCGGCTTCGTCGGCGACATTGCGCCTGTCCCGGTGCTCGAGCGGCTCGAGAGGGTCGGCATTCTCCGCGCCGATCTCACCTACGAGGATGCGATCAGCGGGCGGCGCTGGCGCACCCGCGGCTCCGATCTCACCATCCTGCGCACCTCCTACGGTGCGCGCGCGCTCATGGAGGCCTCGATCACCGAGCGTGCCGAGGCACCTGTCCGCCTCAAGGTCACCGCGACTCGGCGTTCGGGCACCGAGCGCACCGATTTCCGCATCCGGTTCGACGGGCTCCGCCCGAGCGCGCTCGCAGCCCAGGCGCCCGCGCTCGCCTGGGCGGGGATGCTGGACGCGCCGCTCTCGGGCGTCGTGCGCGTGGCGGTGCTGCCGGACGGAACGATCGGGCCGGCGCGCGGCCATCTCGAGGCGGGGGCGGGGCTCCTGCTGCCGGCGCCGCCGGGGCATCGCGCCTTCGACCGGGCGCAGGTCTCCTTCGCCGCCGAGCCGGGATTCCGCACGCTCCGGGTGCTCCGCTTCGAGGTGGAGGGGCCGGATATCGAGGCGCGGCTCGCGGGCGATGTGGCGGTGCTCGGCCCCGTGGCGCTCGCGGCGGAGGCGCTCGAGGCGCAGGTCTATGTGGAGCGCCTCCGCCTCGATTTGCCCGAGCGCTTCGCCGAGCCGCTCGAGTTCGACGGCGGGCAGGCGATCGCGCGGGTCGGCCTCGATCCGCTGGAGGTCGAGCTCGGCCATGCCCACTTGACGCGCGGCGACCTCGCGCTCGCGCTCGAGGGCGAGGCCCGGGAGGGCGAGGCCGGCTGGGAGAGCCTGCTCCGCGCCGAGATCCGCGGCGCGCGGGTGGCCGATCTCAAGGCGCTCTGGCCCAAGGGTCTCGGCGAGAACGCGCGCCTCTGGGTCGTGGAGAACCTGATCGAGGGGCGGCTGACGGAGGTGGTCGCGCAAGCGGCCTTCGCGCCCGAGCGCCCGCCGCGCCTCGCCCTCGATTTCGCCTTCGCCGATCTCGACAGCCGCTATCTCGGCGACATGCCGCCGATCGAGGCGGGCCGCGGCACCGGGCATCTGACGGTCGACGCCTTCGATCTGCATCTCGCCGAGGGCCGGGTCGGGCTCGGGCCGGCGGGGGAGGTGGCGCTCGGTCCCTCGCGGCTCGCGGTGCGGGACTTCTCCGGCGCCGTGACCCCGGCCGATATCCGCATCTCCGGCAGCGGGCCGACGGGCGCGATCCTCGCGCTGATCGACCGCGAGCCGCTGCGCCTCGTGCGCAAGCTCGGGCTCGATCTCGGCTCGGTGCGCGGGCGCGCGGAGGTGACGGCCGATCTCGCCTTCCCGCTGATCCAGGAGCTCGAGATGGAGGAGATCGAGGTGGCGAGCGAGGCGACGCTCACCGGCTTCGCCACGCGCCTCGCCCTCGGCGGCGCGCCGGAGATGGCGGTCGAGGCCGACCGGCTCGCGCTCGCCGCCACGGCCGAGGAGATGGAGGTCTCCGGGGCCGCGCGGGTCGACGGCGTGCCGCTCCGCCTCGATTGGACCGAGCGCTACGCCGGCCGCGGTAGCCGCACCCTCGATCTCGCGGGCCGGGTGACGCCCGCGCTCCTCGCCCGCTTCGGTGCGGAGGTCCCGGGCTTCCAGGGCGGCGCGGCGGAGGCCGAGGCCCGGATCGAGCAGGCGGGGGGAGAGACCCGGCTCACGGCCGATCTCGACCTCTCGCCCGCGGCCCTCGCGCTTCCCGAGATCGGCTGGGAGAAGCCCGCAGGCCGCACGGGCCGCCTGTCGCTGTCCGGCCGGCTCGGGGCGGAGACGGCGTTCGACCGGCTCGCGCTGGAGGCGCCGGGGCTCTCGGTCGCGGGCTCGGCCCGGCTCGCCCCGGGCGGCGGGCTCGCCGAGGCGCGGATCGACCGCTTTCGCCTCGACGACCGCGCCGATCTCTCCGGCCGTCTCGCCGCGCGCCCCGAGGGCGGCTACCGGGCCGAGCTCTCGGGCGCCCGGCTCGACCTCTCCGAGGTTCTGGAGGCGTCTGAGACCGAGGGCGGCGGCGGCCCGCCGATCCGCCTCACCGCCGAGATCGAGCGGCTGATCCTCGCCCGCGGGATCGAGGTCGCGGGCGCCGAGATGCGCCTGTCGCGCGATGCCGACGGCGCCGCGACCGCCAAGCTCTCCGGCCGCGCGGGCGGCGCCGCGCCGTTCGACGCGAATTTCACCCGCCGCGCGGGGGAGGGGGGCAAGCTGCGCCTGCGCAGCCCCGATGCCGGCCGGCTCCTCTCCGCGCTCGGCTTCTTCGAAGGCGGGCAGGGCGGCAGCCTCATTCTCGATGCGGTCCTCGCCCCGGACGCCGCCCGCGATCTCAGGGGCGAGGCGGAGATCCGCGAAATGCGCGTTCTGCGCTCGGCCACCTTCGGCTCGATCCTCGAGGAGGGCGGCGCGGAGGCGGCGGCCGAGGCGGTCCAGGGGGAGGGCATCCTGTTCGACAGCATCATGATCCCCTTCTCGCTCACGGACGGGGTGCTCGATCTCGACGAGGCGATCGCCCGCTCGCCCCTCGTCGCGGTGAAGGTCGAGGGCCGGGTCGACGCGCCGGGCGACCGGCTCGCCCTCGTCGGCGTGATCTCGCCCGCCTACGGCGTCACCGGCGCGCTCGACGAGGTGCCGCTCCTCGGAACGCTGCTCTCCGGCGGCGAGGGCGAGGGGATCTTCGCCATGACCTTCCAGGTCGGCGGCAGCCTCGCGGATCCGAGCTTCGAGGTGAACCCGCTCTCCTTCCTCGCGCCGGGCATCCTGCGCGGGGTCTTCAAGGGGCGTGCCGGCAAGGCGCGGCAGGGCTTTCTCGATCAGCTCGGCCCGACAGACTGAGCCGGCAGGCCGACCGCGCGGCGGATCCCGGACGGGCTCCAGCCCTCCTCGCGCAGATGGGCGATGGCACGGGCGTCGTCGCGCTTGGCGAGGCGGCGGCCGGCTTCGTCGCGGATCAGCCGGTGGTGGCGGTAGACGGGCGTGGGCAGGGCGAGGAGCGCCTGCAGGAGCCGGTGGATCGCCGTCGCCGTGAAGAGATCCTCGCCCCGGGTGACGTGGGTCACGCCCTGATGCGCGTCGTCGACCACCACGGCGAGGTGGTAGGCCACCGCCCCGTCGCGCCGGGAGAGGACGATGTCGCCCGCGCCCGTCGACAGCGCCTGCGGGTCGAGCCTTTGCCGCCCGGTCTGCCCCTCGGGCCCGCGCCCGATCTCGTCGAAAGCGAGGGCCTTGCCGGCGAGATGCGCGAGCGCCGCGGCCATGTCGAGGCGGAGCGCGCGGCCGGGGAGGGGGGCGAGCCCGCGCCCGCGGCAGGTGCCGGGATAGACCGGCCCGTCCGGGCCCAGGGGGGCCGCCCCCTCCTGCGGCGCGGCGGCGGCCTCCGCGATGTCGCGCCGGGAGCAGGCGCAGGCATAGACGAGCCCCGCCGCCGAGAGCCGCTCGAGCGCCGCCGCATAGGCCGGGCCGCGCGCGCTTTGGCGCAGCACCGGCCCGTCCCAGGAGATGCCGAGCCAGGCCAGGTCCTCGAGGATCGCCTGCGCATGGGCCTCGCGCACCCGGGAGCGGTCGAGATCCTCGAGGCGCAGGAGAAACCGCCCCCCCGCCGCGCGCGCCGCGTCATGGGCGGTGATCGCCGAGAAGGCATGGCCGAGATGGAGCCGGCCCGTGGGGCTCGGGGCGAAGCGCTCGACGGGCGGGGTCATGCCGCCCGGCGGTGCCGCACCGACACCAAATTCATGTTGCAATGCACAATCAGGATTGCTAGATAGGGTGGCGAGAGAGGCAAAGGACCATCGGAATGACCAAGAAGACCGATCAGATCGCCGGCTTCACCGGCCCTGCCGCGGACGCCTTCAAGCTCTGGATCAGCTTCTGGCCCGTCGCCCCGTTCTTCGGCGTCGAGTGGCGGTTCGCCAAGACGTTCCCGCAGATGCCCATGATGCCGGTGGACGCGTTCATGCCGAAAGCGCCCGAGGCGATGACCAAGGCCGAGCCCGCGCCCAAGGCACCCTCGGCCCCCGCGGCTCCGGCCGCGCCGACGCCCGCGCCCGTCGCCGAGGCGCCCGCCGTCGATGCCGGCGCCGAGATGGCCGCAGCGGCCGACGCCGCCGTCGAGGCCGCGACCGAAGCGCTCGAGAGCGCGGCGGAGGCCGTCGAGGAGATGGCCGACCCGGTCGTCGGCAACGGCGCGTCGGAGGGCGAGGGCTTCGCGCTCGAGAGCGAGGAGAGCGCCGCCGTCCGCCCCGGCAACCTCTTCGAGACCGAGCCCGCCGAGGCGGACGATCTCAAGCAGATCAAAGGCATCGGCCCGAGCCTCGAGAGCAAGCTCAACGCGCTCGGCATCTACCGGCTCGACCAGATCGCGACCTTCTCCGAGGAAAACCTGACCTGGGTCGACGATCAGCTCACCACCTTCAAGGGCCGCTGCTTCCGCGACGATTGGGTGGGGCAGGCCAAGTCGCTCCTCGGCTGAGCCCCGGGGCCCCGCGCCCCATCTCACCGCGCCATCGCCGCGGCGATGGCGAGGAAGCTGTCCGCCTTCAGGCTCGCGCCGCCCACCAGCGCGCCGTCGATCCCGTCGACGGCCGCGATCTCCGCCGCATTCCCCGGCGAGACCGACCCGCCATAGAGCAGCCGCACCCCCTCCGCCGCGCCGCCGATCCGTGCCGCCGCCTCCGCGCGCAGGCGCCCGGCCATCTCCCCGATCTCCTCGGGCGTCGGCGTGCGGCCCTGGCCGATGGCCCAGACCGGCTCGTAGGCCAGCACGAGGCGAGCGGCGACCCCCTCCGGCAGCGCGTCCGGCAGCGAGCCGTGGAGCTGCGCCGCCACCCGCGCGCCGGCCTGACCGGCCGCGCGCTCCTCCGCCGTCTCGCCGACGCAGAGGATCGCCGCGAGCCCAGCCCGCCAAGCCGCCGCCACCTTGGCCGCCACCTCGGCGTCGCTCTCCCCATGGGCCGAGCGCCGCTCCGAATGCCCGAGGATCACCGCCCGCGCTCCGGCATCGGCGAGCATCTCCGCAGAGATGTCGCCGGTATGCGCGCCGTTCGGTGCGGGGTGGCAATCCTGCCCGCCGAGGGCGACCCGGCGCCCCTCCGCCGCCGCCGCGAAGCCCGCGAGGAGCGTGGCCGGCGGACAGACCCAAAGCTCCGGCTCGGCGAGGTCGTCCGCCCCGTCGAGGATCGCGCCAAGGACGGCCCGGCTCTCGGCGAGGCCGTTCATCTTCCAGTTGCCGACGAGGAGGGGGCGGCGGGTCATGGGCGTCTCCGGGCTGGCTCTCGGTCAGCCGCGGTCTATCCCGCCCCGCCGCGCGCGGGCAAGCGCCTCAGCCCTGCTCCGCGAACTTGATCGACTCGCCGCAGCCGCAGCTCTCGACCACATTGGGGTTGTTGAACACGAAGCCCGATTCGAGGAGCGAGGTCCGGTAGTCGATCTCGGTGCCGAACAGGAACATCTGCGCCATCGGCGCGATCAGCACCCGCGCGCCCTCGGTCTCGACGACCGCATCGTGCGCGCCGATCTCGGTGGCGTGCTCCATGGTGTATTCCATGCCGGCGCAGCCGCCTTTCTTGACGCCGATCTTCAGCCCCTTGACCTCCCCGTCCCGCATCAGCGCCTTGATCCGGGCGATGGCGGCGGGGGTCAGCGTCACGGGATCCTTGCCGGGGATCGCGAACATGGCAACCTCCTTGTGATGGCGGAGACAGGGTGATGGGGATCGGGACGATTGGCAACAGGCTCGCAGGCGGTCTCCTCTGCCTGCTCCTCGGGGGCTGCCTCTACACCGCGCGCCCGGTGTTCGACGCGGAGCGCTCGGTGGCGCTCGACGCCGCGCCGGGGTTCGCTGAGTTCGTCCGCGTGGCGGAAGCCTTCGGCGGCGCGCCGTTCCAGCGCGGAGAGATCGAGCCGGCGACGGTGCGGGCCGTCGATCTCGGCCGCTTTCTCGTGCTCGAGATCCACGAGCCCGGAGAGACGGCGGCGCTCCACCTCGCCATCGGCCATGCGGGCGGGCGGCCCTTCCTCTGCGAAGTCGAGACCGGGCCGGGCCTGGAGCGCGCCGCCGAGGCAGCGGGGCTCGCCGTGGCCTATCGCCTCACCGGCCTCGGCTTGCGCCTGCCGGCCGAGCCTCGCCCCGAGCGCGCCGCCTATCCGGTGTTCGACGGGCCGGACGAGGCGCTCTTCGCCTTCGTGCTCGACCGCTTCGCCCGCGGCCCGCTCGCCTGCGAGTTCCCGGTGCCCGAGGACTGAGGCCGCGTGTCTCACATCAGGCCGAGTTCGAGGCGCGCCTCGTCGGAGAGCTTGTCGAGCCCCCAGGGCGGCTCCCAGACCAGCTCGACCTCCACCGTCTTGACCCCCGGCACCGGCTCGATCGCCTCGGCGACCCAGCCCGGCATCTCGCCCGCCACGGGGCAGCCGGGGGCGGTCAGCGTCATGTCCACCTCGACATCGCCCTCGGCGGAGATGCCGATCCGGTAGATCAGGCCGAGATCGTAGATGTTGACGGGGATTTCCGGATCGTAGACGGATCGGCACGCCTCGACGATCTGCTCGTAGAGCGGATGGTCGGTGCTCGATTCCGCGATCAGGGGCTCTCCGGGCTCGGCGTTCATGGGGCTCTCCTCCGTCGTCACCCGAATAGCATATAGAAAAACTCAGGTGTTTCGTCCAGGGGAGGGCGCATGTCAGAGGGCTTCCGCTTCACCCTCGAGGGGACCGACGGGCGCGCGCGCACCGGCCGCATCGAGACCCCGCGGGGCGCAATCCGCACCCCGGCCTTCATGCCCGTCGGCACCGCGGCGACGGTCAAGGCGATGCTGCCAGAGAGCGTCGCGGCCACCGGCGCGGACATCCTCCTCGGCAACACCTATCACCTGATGCTGCGCCCCGGCGCGGAGCGGATCGCGGCGCTCGGCGGGCTCCACCGGTTCATGAACTGGGCCGGGCCGATTCTCACCGACTCGGGGGGCTATCAGGTGATGTCGCTCGCCGAGTTGCGGCGCATGAGCGAGGAGGGGGTGCGCTTCCGCTCCCATATCGACGGCTCGGAGCACATGCTGACGCCGGAACGCTCGATGGAGATTCAGGCGCTCCTCGGCTCGGACATCGTGATGGCCTTCGACGAATGCACCCCCTATCCGGCGGACGAGGCCACCGCCGCCGCCTCCATGCGCCTCTCCATGCGCTGGGCGGAGCGGTCGAAGACCGCGTTCGGCCGCCGCCCGGGCCATGCGCTCTTCGGCATCCAGCAGGGCTCGACCTACCCCCATCTCCGCGAGGAGAGCGCGCAGGCGCTCGAGGAGCTCGGCTTCGAGGGCTATGCGATCGGCGGGCTCGCCGTGGGCGAGGGCCAGGAGGTGATGTTCGCCGTCCTCGACTACGCCCCCGAGATGCTGCCCGCCGAGCGTCCGCGCTATCTCATGGGCGTCGGCAAGCCCGACGATCTCGTCGGCGCCGTCGCCCGCGGGGTGGACATGTTCGACTGCGTGCTCCCCACCCGCTCCGGGCGCACCGGGCAGGCCTTCACCGCGCGCGGGCCCGTCAATCTGAGGAACGCCCGCCACGCCGCGGACCCGCGCCCGCTCGAGGCGGGGTGCGACTGCCCGGCCTGCCGCGGCTATTCCCGCGCCTATCTCCACCATGTGCTGAAATCGGGGGAGATCATCGCCTCCATGCTGCTCACCTGGCACAACCTGCACCACTACCAGCGCCTGATGGCCGCGATGCGCCGGGCGATCGCCGAGCGCCGCTTCGCCGACTTCGAGGCGGGCTTCCGCGCCGAGCGCGCCCGGGGCGACATCCCGCCGCTCTGATCTCAGCTCCCCTCCCGGTCGAACGCGCGCTGGGGCAGGCCGAGCCAGTCCCGCGCCGGGGCGAACTCGCGAAACACGTCGATCTCCACGCCCCCGCCCTCGCGCAGCGCCGCGAGCACCCGCATCATGCCGAAGGCGAGGTCCGTCGCCACCACGATCGCCACCCGCCGCGGCCCGGCATAGAGCCCCCTCGGCGCGGGCTGGCGCGCGGCGCGGCGGATCTCGGCCATCGGCACGTCGAGATCCCAGCGCAGGCCGTCATGCAGGCTGCAGCCGAGCCGCGCGCTCTCCGGCAATGCCGCGAAATCCGCATAGTAGCGCGCCACCTCCTCGGCGGAGAAACGCCCGCGCCATTCGATGAAAATGCAGCCGAGCCCCGCATCGGCCCGGATGTCGTAGGCCATCCCGTCTCTCGCTCGCTCCTGCGGCCCGGCGGCCGCGGTCTCACCCTCCGGAGGTTCAACCTATCCGGGCATCCGCGCCATGCAAGTCCCTCCCGCCGACCGCGCGCCACGCCCCGCGCCCCGCGGCCGCGGCCGGCGCACTGGACGCCCCCCGGGCGCTCCTCCATAGTCGGGCGCCAGCACAGGGAGTGAGTCGCATGTCGCTCTTGAAAGAGATCTTCACCTGGTGGAACGGGCAGACCCTCGGCACCCGCGTCTTCACCGCGCGCCATGGCGAGTTCGTGGGCGAGGACGAGGCGGGCAACAAGTTCTACCGCACCGCCGACGACGCGCGCCGCTGGGTGATCTATGCCGGTGAGGCCGAGGCGAGCCGCGTCTCGCCGGACTGGCACGGCTGGCTGCACCGCACCTACGACGCGCCCCCCACGGAGGCGCCGCTCCCCAAGCAGCCCTGGGAGAAGCCGCACAAGCCGAACCTCACCGGCACCGAGGGCGCCTATCGCCCCCCCGGCAGCGTGCTGACCCCCGAGACCCGCCCCCGCGCCGCGGGAGACTACGAAGCCTGGACCCCGGAGTGACCCCATGGCCGGCAGCGCCGCGGAGACCCTGATCGGAGCCCTCGTCCTCGCCGCGGCGGGGGGGTTCCTGGTCTATGCCGCGAACACCACCGATCTCGGCGAGGTCCGCTCGGGCTACGAGCTGACCGCGGAGTTCCGCCGGGCCGAGGGGCTCGCGGCGGGCTCGGACGTGCGCATCGCGGGCGTCAAGGTCGGCACCGTCCGCACCCTCGAGCTCGACCCCAAGAGCTACAAGGCGATCGCGACGCTCACCCTGCGCCAGGATGTGGAGATCCCGGAGGACACGGCGGCGAAGATCACCTCCGCCTCGCTCCTCGGCGACAATTTCCTCGCCCTCGTCCCCGGCAGCTCCGACTACATGCTGGCCGATGGCGAGGCGATCCAGTTCACCCAGGATTCGGTCAACCTCCTCGATCTCGCGGCGAAGGCCGTCGCGGGGGGCGGCGTCGATGCCGGCGGCGGGGAGTGAGCCCGGGGCCGACGCCTGGTCGGCGGAGGCCTATGCGAAGAACGCCCGTTTCGTGGCCGATCTCGCGGGGGCCGTGTTCGACTGGCTGGCGCCCGCGCCCGGCGAGCGGATCCTCGATATCGGCTGCGGCGACGGCGCGCTGACCGAGCGGATCGCGGCCGCGGGCGCGGAGGTGCTCGGCGTCGACGGCTCGGCCGACATGGTCGCCGCCGCCCGGGCCCGCGGGCTCGCGGCGGTGCGCGCCGATGCCCAGGCGCTCCCCGATCTCGGCCGGTTCGACGCCGTCTTCTCCAACGCCGCGATGCATTGGATGCCGCAGGCCGATGCGGTGGTGGCCGGCGTCGCGCGGAGCCTGCGCCCCGGCGGCCGTTTCGTCGCGGAGTTCGGCGGCTTCGGCAATGTCGCGGCGATCCGGACGGCGCTCGTCGCCGTGATGGGCGCCCGCGGGGTCGCGACCGACCTCTCCGAGATCTGGTATTTCCCGACCGTGGCGGAGCACCGCGCCCGGCTCGAGGCGGCGGGCTTCGCGGTGGAGGAGATCGCCCTCGTGCCGCGCCCGACCGAGATCGCCGCCGGCATGGAGGCGTGGTTGACCACGCTCGCCACGCCCACGCTCTCGCTCCTGCCGGAGGCCGAGCGCGCGCCCGCCGCGGCCGAGGCCGTGCGCCTCCTCGCGCCCGCGCTCTGCGATGCGGAGGGGCGGTGGTGGGCGGACTATGTCCGCATCCGCTTCCGGGCGCGGCTCTCGTGAGGGCGCTCGTCCTCCTCGCGCTCCTGGCCGCGCCCGCCCCCGGGCAGAGCCTCGAGCCCTTGACCGACACCGGGCGGCGCGCCGTCGAGGACCCGATCGTCGAGTTCAAGAAGGCCCCGTTCCGGACCGAGCGCCGCCCGGAGCTGATCGACCGGGTGGAAACCGCGCCGCAGGCCGGCGCCCGCCTGCGCAAGCTCGACAAGATGACCGGCGCGAGCGAGACGCTCGCCATCGCCGCGGGCGAGCGCCGCTCCCTCGGCCGGCTCACCGTCGCCGTCGAGGCCTGCCTGGCCCCCGAGAGCGGGGCGCAGGAGGGCACGCGCGCCTTCGTGAAGATCTGGGACGCCCAGGCGGAGGGCGAGGAGCCCGCCTTCTCCGGCTGGATGTTCGCCGACAGCCCCGCGCTCTCGGCCCTCGATCACCCGCGCTTCGATGTCTGGGTGATCAGCTGCACCACCTCCTGAGGGCTGGCATCCTCGGGCAGGGCGTGGAAGTCGCCGGGCCGCTGCAGGGCCCGCTCGAGCAGCGCATGGTAGCGGTGGCGCGGCACGGTGCGCGCGCCCATCCGCTCGAGATGCTCGGTCGTGAACTGGGTGTCGAGCAGCGTGAAGCCGCCATAGCGCAGCCGCGCGATCAGATAGGCGAGCGCGATCTTGGAGCCGTCGGCGGCGCGGGAGAACATGCTCTCGCCGAAGAAGGCGCTCTCGAGGCGCACGCCGTAGAGCCCGCCGATCAGCATGTCGCCCTCCCAGACCTCCACGGAATGGGCGTGGCCGAGCTTGAAGAGATCGAGATAGATCTGGCGGATCTGGGGGTTGATCCAGGTCTCCTCACGGTCGGCGCAGGCGTCGATCACCGCGTCGAAGGCATGGTCGACGCGCACCTCGTGCCCGCCCTTGAGGATCCGCTTCCTGAGCGAGCGCGACAGATGGAAGGCGTCGAGCGGCAGGATCCCGCGCCGGCGCGGATCGACCCAGAAGACCTCGTCCGACTCCGCGCTGTCCGCCATCGGGAACACCCCCGCGGCATAGGCGCGGAGCACGAGCCCCGGGGTGAGCGGGAAGTCTGATTCTGCGTCCTTCATGCCTCACCATACCCCGCAAATCGCGCCCCGCCCCAGGCGCTCGGCCTGCGGCAGATGAAATCGCCCCCCGCGCCGGTTGAAGCGCGGCGAGGCCGCACCCATGTCGAGGCGCCAAATTGCCGCGCAGATACTATCGGAGCACGACTTGATGAAGAAGCACCTCAGAGAGCTCGAAGCGATTCTCTTGGCGGAGGGGCTGACCCTCCTCGCCGTGATCCGCAGCAAGCACCTGAAATTCGTCTGCGAGGAGGGCCGGCTCGTCGGGCCCGCCACGCCGAGCGACCGGCGCAGCCTGCGCAATTTCCGGGGCGAGGCGCGCAGGCTCGCCCGCCGGGCCGCCTGAGCCCGGGCGCGCCTCAGAGCTGGCCGTAGTTCCGGCCGATCCAGTCCTCGAGCCAGTGGATATCATACGCGCCCCGGCGGATCTCGGGGTTCTCGAGGAGGCGGAAGAAGAGGCCCTGGGTGGTGTCGATCCCGTCGACGATCAGCTCGTGCAGCGCCCGGTGGAGCCGCATGAGGCAGTCCTCCCGGTCCGCGCCGTGGACGATGAGCTTGCCGATCAGGCTGTCGTAATAGGGCGGCACGACATAGCCGTCGTAGAGCGCGCTGTCCATGCGCACGCCGAGCCCGCCCGGGGGGTGGTAGGCGGCGACGCGGCCGGGGGAGGGGGCGAAGTCCGGCAGCCGCTCGGCGTTGATCCGGCATTCGATGGCATGGCCGCGGGGGACGAGCGCCTCCTGGGTGAAGGACATCGGGCGGCCGGCCGCGACGTTGATCTGCTCGCGCACGAGGTCGATGGCGTAGATCGTCTCGGTGACGGGGTGCTCGACCTGGAGGCGGGTGTTCATCTCGATGAAGTAGAACCGCCCCTCTTCATAGAGGAACTCGATGGTGCCGGCCCCGCGATAGCCCATCTCGGCCACCGCCTTGGCGCAGAGCGTGCCGATCTCCTCGCGGGTCGCGGCGTCGATCACGGGGGAGGGGGCCTCCTCGAGCACCTTCTGGTGACGGCGCTGGAGCGAGCAGTCCCGCTCGCCGAGATGGACCGCCTGCCCGCGCCCGTCGCCGAAGATCTGCACCTCGATATGGCGCGGCTTGGCGAGGTATTTCTCGAGATAGACGGCATCGTCGCCGAAGGCCGCGAGCGCCTCGGCGCGGGCCTCGCGGAAGGCGGCCTCGAGGGTCTCGGCGCTCTGGGCGACCTTCATGCCGCGCCCGCCGCCCCCGGCCGCCGCCTTGACGAGGACGGGATAGCCCATGGCGTCGGCCACCGCGCGGGCCTCCTCGACGGAGCCGACGGCGCCCTCCGAGCCCGGCACGCAGGGCACGCCGAGGGCGCGCATCGTCTCCTTGGCGCGGATCTTGTCGCCCATCAGGGAGATGTGCTCGGCGGTCGGCCCGATGAAGGTGAGCCCGTGCTCGGCGACGATCTCGGCGAAGGCCGCGTTCTCGGAGAGGAAGCCGTAGCCCGGATGGATCGCCTCCGCCCCGGTGATCTCGCAGGCCGAGAGGATCGCGGGCTGGTTGAGATAGGAGTGCGTGGCCGGCGGCGGGCCGACGCAGACGCTCTCGTCGGCGAGGCGCACATGCATGGCGGCGGCGTCGGCGGTGGAGTGGATGGCGACCGTCTGCAGCCCCATCTCCTTGGCCGCCCGGTGGATCCGCAGCGCGATCTCCCCCCGGTTGGCGATCAGGATCTTGGAGAACATGGGCCCCTCAGGCGATGAGCATCATCGGCGCGCCGTACTCGACCGGCTCGGCGTTGGAGACCAGGATCGCCTTGACCGTGCCGCCACGGGGGGCGGGGATCTGGTTCATCGTCTTCATCGCCTCGATGATGAGGACCGTCTGCCCCTCGGCCACCTGATCGCCCACGGAGACGAAAGGCTGCGCCCCGGGCTCCGGCGCGAGATAGACGGTGCCGACCATCGGCGAGGTGAGCGCGTCGGAGAGATCGGGTTCCGGCGCCTCGGCGGCCGGGCTCGGGGCGGGGACGGGCGCGGGGGCTGCGGCCGGAGCCGGGGCCGGCGCCGCGGCGGGGGGCGGCGCGACGCCCACCGGATCGCGCGCGAGGCGCACCTCGATCTCGTCGTCCTCCCCGTATTCGCGGGAGACCTCGATTTCGGTCAGGTCGCCCTCGCGCAGGATCTCGGCGAGGGCGCGGATGAAGGCGATGTCGCGGTCGACGACGCTCTCGGCGTCGTCCTTGGTCTTGTCTTTGCTCATGACACCTCTCGTCCGCGCCCGGGATGCGCGGCGGAACCCCGCCGGCGGCCCAGGCTCCCGGCGTGCGGTTCGCCGCGTTATACGCGCTCGGGCGCGCGCGTCAAACGGGCAGTGGCGCGGGCCCGCTCAATTGGCGGCGGCGCGGGCCTCCTCGTCGACCACGGCGAGCATCTCCTCGAGCGGCAGGAAGCCACGCAGGATCCGCCGGCCGACGACGAAGCTCGGCGTGCCCTGCAGGCCGAGCGCCTGGGCGAGCTCGTAAGTCTCCTGGATGCGCTCGGCGATCTCCGGCTCGGCGGCGCGGGCCTTGAGCTCGGCGATGTCGTAGCCGACCTCGTTGGCGATGCGGTAGGCCGCGGCCTCGGTGAGATTGCCCTTGTGGGCCATCAGCGCGTCGTTGAGGGCCTCGTATTTCTCCGGGTCGAGGTCGAGGGCGGCCTGCGCCATCCGGCTCGCGGTCTCGGAGTCGGGCCCGAGGATCGGGAATTCCTTGATCACGAGGCGCAGATCCGGCCGCCGCTCGAGCAACTCGGCGACGATCGGATGGGCGCGCTTGCAGAAGCCGCAGCGATAGTCGGAGAATTCGACGAGGGTGAGCTCGCCCTCCGGATTGCCGCCCACATAGGAATGCGGGCTCTCGAAGAGCGCCTCGGAATGGGCGGCGATGAGATCGCTGTCGGCCGCGGCGGTCTGCTGCTCGCGGCGCTGCTCGAGCACCTGGATGGCTTCGAGGATCACCTCGGGGTTCTCGAGCAGATAGGCGCGGACCTCGGCGCGGAAGGCGGCGCGGGCCTCCTCGGTCATGCCGGCGAAGCCCGCCGTGGGGGGCTCCGACGTCTCCTGCGCCGTCGCGGCATGGGGCAGGGCGAGCGCGAGGGCGAGGCTCGCGGCGCGGAGGAGGGGGCGGAATCTCGGCATGGGTCTCTCCCTCTGCGGCCGGGCGGGGCCGGCCTTCGGTCAGTCTTCTGTGTCGAGCACGAGGATGTCCTGGGCGCGCAGCCAGCCGGCCGAGCCCTGGGGCAGGAGCTTGGAGGCGCGGCGGGCATGGAGGACGGCGTCCTTCTTGCGCCCGGCCAGGGCGAAGCGCTCTGCGGTGGCGAGCGTGGCCATGCCGGTGTCGCCCGCGCGCGAATAGGCCACCGCGAGATCGCGGAGCGCCGCACTGTCGCCGGTGTCGCGCCGGCGGGCCTCCTTGAGCGCCGCGAGCGCCTCGCGGTCGGCCGCCGGCTCCTCGAGCGCGAGGAGGGCGCGGCCGAGGCCCGCGAGAAGGAGCGGCTCTCCCGGGGCGGCCTCGACCGCGCGGCGGTAATAGGGCACCGCCTCCCGCGCCTTGCCGGATTCGTGCAGGATCTGGCCCTTGAGCTCGAGATAGAACGGGTCGCCCGGCCGCGTGGCGATCAGCCGATCGGCGCTCGCGAGCGCCTCCTGCGGCGCGGGCAGGCGATGGAGCGCCACGGTGCGGGCGTAGAGGGCGATCTCGTCGTCCTCGCCTTCAGTGTCCCGCAGCACCCGGCGCGGCGAGCCGAGGAAGCCCTGGAGCTTCGCGCGGATCCGCGCGTGCCAATAGGCGATCTCGGGGTCGCGCGCGAACTCCCTCCCGCGCGTCTCGGCCACCTTGCGCTCGATGAGCTGGACGCGCTCGGTCGAGAGCGGGTGGGTCAGCGCATAGGGGTCGATGTTGCCGACGGTGAAGACCTCCTGGCCGCGGAAGCGCTCGAGCACCTCGAGAAGGCCCTTGGGGTCGACGCCCGCGCGCTTGAGATAGGCCATCGCCGCCTGGTCGGCGGCGGCCTCCTCGCCGCGGTTGTAGCTCAGGAGGCTGCGTTCGAGGGCCTGGCGCGCGCCGAGCGAGATCGCCGCGCCCGCCTCCGGCCCCCCGGCCGCCCCCGCCGCGATCCCGGCGAGCATGGCGATCAGCGCCGGGCCTTGCGCGTTGCGGATGTTGATCGCCCGGCGGATCTGGTGCCCGCCCGCGATATGGCCGATCTCGTGGGCAACGACGCCCATCAGCTCCTCCGGCGTCTCGAGTTCCTCGAGCAGGCCGGTGTGCAGGAACATGTTGTTCCCCGCCGCGACGAAGGCGTTGAGCGCGCGGCTCCGCACGATGTGGATCGCGACGCTTCCCGGCCGGATCCCGGCGGCCTGGAAGAGCGGCGTGGACATTCGGTCGAGCGTGCGCTCGATCTCCGCATCCCGGATCAGCGACAACGCCCAACCCGCCCCCGGCGCCGCGGCGAGGGCGAAGACGATCAGGCTCGCGATCAGGCGGGCGCGGATGCGCATCATGGCGGGGCCCCTTGGTCTGGTGCGACAATAGGGGCCCGTGGCCCCCGCTTTCAAGCGGCGCGACCGCTCACGTCTCGGAGAGCGTCCCTGCGCGCATCGGGCCTCTGGCGCGCGGACGGCGCTCTCTGCTAGGCGGTGCCCTCCAGTCACTCGGAGATCGCAGATGAAACCCTCCCGCCGCAGCCAGACCCCGCCTTTCTACGCCCTCGACGTCTTCGCCGAGGCGCTCGCGGCGGAGGCGGCGGGGCGCGACATCGTGCATATGGAGGTGGGAGAGCCCGCCTTCGGCGCGCCGGAGGCCGCCCGCGCCGCGATCCGCGCCGGCCTCGAGGGGCCGACGACCATGGGCTACACCTCCGGCCTCGGCCTGCCGGCGCTGCGCCAGGCGATCGCCGGGCTCTATCGCCGCCGCCACGGGCTCGAGATCGACCCCGGCCGGGTGATCGTCACCACCGGCTCCTCGGCGGCCTTCCAGCTCGCCTTTCTCGGCCTGTTCGACCCGGGCGCGCGCGTCGCCATCGCCGACCCGTCCTATCCGGCCTATCGCAACATCCTTTCGGTCCTCGGGCTCGAGCTCGTGCGCATCGAGGCGACGCTCGAGACCCGCTACCAGCCGACGCCGGAGCTCCTTGAGGCGGCGGGCCCCCTCGACGGGCTGCTGATCGCGAGCCCCGCGAACCCCGCCGGCACCGTCCTCGACCGAGAGCACATGGCCGCCCTCATGGAGCATTGCCGCGCCGCCGACATCACCGTGATCGCCGACGAGATCTATCACGGCCTCACCTACGGCGCGGAGGCGGTCTCCGCCCTCGAATGCCTCGACGACGCGGTGGTGGTGAACAGCTTCTCGAAATACTGGTCGATGACCGGCTGGCGCATCGGCTGGATGGTGGTGCCGGAGCGCGTCGTCCGCGCGGTCGAGACGCTGGCGCAGAACCTCTACATCTCCGCCAACCATGCGAGCCAGCTCGGCGCGATCGGCGCGCTCTCGGAGGCGGGCGAGGCGGAGGCGGCCTCCCATATGCAGGAATACGCGACCAACCGGGCGGCGCTGATGGCGCGCCTGCCGGAGCTCGGCTTCTCCGAGATCGCGCCCTGCGATGGGGCGTTCTACGTCTATGCCGGGCTCGGCAGCCTCTCCGAGGACAGCCGCAGCTTCTGTGCGGGGCTCTTGCGCCACCAGGGGGTCGCGACGACCCCGGGGCTCGATTTCGACCCGGTGCGCGGGCACGGAACCCTGCGCCTGTCCTTCGCGCAGTCGCCCGAGCGGATCGCCGAGGGCATCCGCCGCATCGCCCGCTATGTCGAGGACGGCTGCCCCGCCTGAGCCGGCCCGGTATTCGATACCCGGGCGGCCCCCGGCATCCGCCGCGGCGCTTCCACCCAGCCTGCCTCTGAGCCGGTCCGCGGTGGCAGCCTGCATGGCGCCGGGGGCCGGGACGGCGCGGCGCGGCCGCCGTCGCAGCCGCTTCGGTGCCGGCGCCCCGCCGGCGCGGCTGCGCCAGACCCCCAGTCTCACTGCGCCACGGAAGCCCCGATCATGCCCGCGGCCCAAGGCGGCCCCCGTGTTGACGCCGTTCGACAGCCCGCGGACAACATCTCCCGTGTCCCGTCTCGACCGGCTCGGCCCTGCGGCCGATGACGGGACTGGACCCGCTTCGACCGGGTCCGATGCGCTTCGGCCTCGCGGGCCAGACGGATGGGAGATGTCGCTTGGCAAAGAACACGACAGGAGGCGCCGGCCCCCGCGGCCGATCGCATCGGGCGGACGCGATCGCGGCGGCGTTCGAGACCTGCTATCTCGATTATCAATACGTCTTCGTCGAGTTCCTGATCGACCACCTCGTCGATGCCGGGCGCGCCTTCCGGGGCGATTATCAGGCGATGCTCGTGCTTGCCGTTCTCGGGCAGGCGAGGCTCGGCGCCCTGCGGGCCGCCGCGGGCGCTGACGCTACGTCGACGGATGTGAGCCGGGGGGCCGAGAGCACCAACGCCTCGCGGATCGCCGACATCACCGGCATTCCGCGGCAGACGGTCCGGCGCAAGCTGGAGGCGCTGGCCGAGCGCGGCTGGATCGAACGGGATGCCGAGGGCACCTACCGACTGGTCTCGAGCGACGGCAGGTCGTCGGCGAGGCGCGATCTCTCCGACACGGACCGGCGCGCGATGCAGCGCGTGGCCGGGCTGGTGGCGGACCTCGAGAGCGTGATCGACCGGCACGAGACGGCGATCGGCAAGAGCCGCGAGCCTGCGCCCGTCCGCGGGTGCTCAGAATGAGCAGGTGCGCGCGTTACACGGGCCGAGCGATGGCTAATCTGTCGCCGCGGCAGGGCAGCGGAGGCGCAGATGTTCGATCCGAAGATGTTCCGGCTCGACGGACAGGTGGCGCTCGTGACCGGCGCGGGCGCGGGGATCGGCCGCGGCATCGCGCGGCTCTTCGCCGGGGCCGGCGCGTCGGTCGTCGTCAGCGATCTGAGGCTGGAGACGGCGGAGGCCGTCGCCGCGGAGATCGCGGCCGCGGGGGGCAAGGCGACCGGCATCGCCTGCAACGTGACGAAGGAGGCCGAGCTCGACGCGGCGGTGGCCGCCGCCGCGGAGACCTTCGGCGGGCTCTCGATCCTCGTGAACAATGCGGGCGGCGGCGGGCCGAAGCCCTTCGACATGCCGATGGACGATTTCCGCTGGGCCTATGAGCTCAACCTCTTCTCGCTCTTCCGGCTGACGCAGTTGGCCGCGCCGCTGATGGAGAGGGCCGGCGGCGGGGCGGTGCTCAACATCTCGTCGATGGCCGGCGAGAACAAGAACAAGCGCATGGCCTCCTACGGCTCGTCGAAGGCCGCCGTGAACCATCTGACCCGCAACATCGCCTTCGACCTCGGCGCGATGGGCGTGCGGGTGAACGCGATCGCTCCGGGGGCGATCAAGACCGACGCGCTCGCCTCGGTGCTCACCCCCGAGATCGAGACGGCGATGCTGAAGCACACGCCCCTCGGCCGGTTGGGCGAGGCGGAGGACATCGCCTATGCGGCGCTCTTCCTCTGCGCGCCCGCCTCGGCCTGGATCAGCGGGCAGGTGCTGACCGTCTCCGGCGGCGGCCTGCAGGAACTCGACTGAAGGAGAGGCGCGATGCCATTCGATCCGTTCGCAGACTTCCGGCTCGACGGCCACAGCGTCATCATCACGGGCGGGGCGCAGAACATCGGCGCCGGGATCGCGAGGACGCTCTCGGGCGCCGGCGCCCGGGTGATGATCGCCGACCTCAACGGCGAGAAGGCCGCCGACACCGCCGCCGGGATCGCGAAGGAGACCGGCAACGACTGCCGCGGCATGGCCTGCGACGTGACCAGCGCCGCGGACATCGGCGCGGTGGTGACGGCCACCGCCGAGGCCTTCGGCGGCATCTCGACGCTCGTCAACAATGTCGGCTGGGGCGGCCGGCAGCCCGATCCGGCGGCGATCCCGGAGGACGAGTTCGTCGCCTCCTACAAGCTCAACACCATCAGCGCCTACCGGATGAGCATGGCCTGCCTGCCCTATCTGGAGAAGGCGGAGAACGCCTCGATCACGAATTCCGGCTCCTTCTCCTCCGCCGTGCCGGCCTACGACATCCTGCCCTATGCGACGGCCAAGGCCGCGCTCAACCAGATGATGGTCTCGCTCGCGCATATGCTGAACAAGCGGGTGCGGGTGAACTCCGTGCTCATCGGCACCGTGATGACGGCGGGCTACGGCGATGCGGGCATCTCGCCCGAGATGCAGGAGAAGCTCGCCCATCCGGACAACCTCACCGGGCGCCCGGGCCGCCCCGAGGACATCGCCAACGCCATGCTCTGGCTCTGCTCCCCCGCCGCGGGCTGGGTCAGCGGGCAGACGATCAACGTCCATGGCGGGGGCGGCGTGGTGCGCCTGTTCGGCACCTGAGCGCCTGCGCGACAGGGAGACCGACCATGATCCGAGCGCTGCGCCTCGCCGTCGCCGGCCTCACCGCGATCCTCCCGTGGCAGCCTGTCCTTGCCCAGGAAACCGCCACACCGCTCACCGACGAGCAAGTCTATGTGATGATGTTCGTCGATCAGGGGCGGTCCTACGGCTATCAGACCATGATGGCGCGCATCCAGCTCGACACGATCAAGGCCCAGCTCGCGCGGGACGCCGCGATCCTCGCGCAGAACGAGGAGCTCTACGAGAAGGACGCCATCCCGCTGATCGAGCTCGAGATCGCACAGCTGAAGGATGCCTGGAACCGCAAGCAGCTGATCGTCGCGGAGAAGAGCCTCGACTATGTCAGCGCCGAATACGCGGCGATGACCCAGATGGCCCGCCATTTCGGCGGCGAGGCGATGACGGTCGAGGAGCTCTATGCGAGCTTCCTGCGCGGCTGGGAGGCGGGCTGCGACAAGGGGCCCGACGAGGTGGTCGCGATGAAGGCCTGGGCCGATTACGCCGAGAAGGCGCTCGAGCGGGCCCGCCAGCTCAACAGCCGGGGCAACTTGGCGCTCAGCACCGTTCTCGAGAGGGAGGCGCAGCTCGCGATCGCGCGGTCGAACTACCGGCACCGCGAGGCCGGTCTCGAGAAATGCCGCGCGGTCCTGTTCCCGAGCCTCGATCGGATCAAAGCCGTGGCCGAGCGATGACCGGTCGGTGCTTCCCGGCCGGAAGCCCCGTGTCCGCGCCCCCCGCGCCCCCGTCCGACCCCTCCGCGATCGCCCATTTCCCGGCCATCTCCGACATCGTGGGAGGCACCCCGTGACCCCGGACACCCTGCCTGAGATGCCCTGGGGCCAGCTCTTCGGCCTCCTGTTCATGACGATGGGGCCGGTCCGCGCCATCGCCGTCTACTCCCGCGTGGGCGAGGACGACGCCGCGCCCGAGGTGCGGGCGATGGCGGGGCGCGCGGCGGCCCTCGTCGCCGGCGCCTTCGCCCTCGCGGTGGGGATCGGGACGGGCGCGCTCGCGGCCTGGGGCGTCAGCTTCCCGGTGCTGATCGGCGCGGGCGGGGTCGTGCTCTTCGCGCTGTCGCTGCAGGCGCTGCTGGTGCCGCCCGCCCCGGCCCGGCAGATCGACCCGAGCCAGGTCGAGGCGGCTGCGATCGCCTTTCCAGGTCTCTTCCCGCCCATCGCCGTCGTCGTTCCGCTCATCTTCGCCGTGGCCTTCGCCGGCATCGAGACCAAGCTCGGAATCCTCGCCATGGGCCTCGG
>CAZNTX010000061.1:0-24647 GCA_964576075.1 uncultured Limibaculum sp.
CCACCCACCCCCCGGCGCGCGTCGACCCTCGGTCCGGACCCGCCCGGGGCTTGGACTCGGGGGAGCCTCGGATGAGCGAGGTGCGGTTCTATCATCTGGTGGAGCGCCGGCTCGAAGGGGTGCTGCCGGTGATGCTCGAGCGCTGCCTGGAGCGGGGCTGGCGCGCGGTCGTGCGCGGGGGGGACCCGGCGCGGCTCGCGGCGCTCGACGGGCTGCTCTGGAGCTATTCCGAGGAGAGCTTCCTGCCGCACGGGCTCGCGGGACGGGCGCCGGGGACGGCGGAGGAGCATCCGGTCTGGCTGACCGCGGGCGAGGAGACCGGCGGCCCGCGGCAGGCGCTTTTCCTGATCGACGGGGCGGCCTTCGAGCCGGCGGCGCTCTCCGGCCTCGAGACGGCCGCGCTGCTCTTCGACGGGGGCGACGGGGCGGCGCTCGCCCGGGCCCGGGAGGACTGGCGGCGGGTCGTCGCGGCGGGGCTCACGGCGGTCTACTGGGCCGAGGAGCCCGGCGGAGGCTGGGCGCGCAAGGCCGAGAGCGGGGGCTGAGGGGGCCCGCGCCGGCGCCGGGGCTCAGCGCTCGAGGGTCAGCCGGTCGCCGCGGATCTCGACGCGGGCGAAGCGGTCGAGATAGCCCATGCCGAGGAGCGAGCCGGCCATCTCGGCGCCGTTGACGAGGGCGGGGACGTTGCGGTCCACCGCGCCGGCGAAGCGGATCTCGCCGAGGCGGACGGGGGCTGCGCGGACGATGCCGTTCGCCGTCATCGCGCGGGCGGTGTAGGAGAGCGCCTCGAGGTCGAAGCCGATCCGGCGGGCATCGGCGGGGCTGAGCACGATCTCGCTCGCGCCGGTGTCGACGAGGAACTCGACCGGGGTGCCCTCGACCTCGAGGGTCGCGTGGAAATGCCCGTCCGCGGAGCGCGCGATCGCCACGCCCTCGCCCGAGCGCATGGCGCTGCCCGGGGAGAGGTGGAAGGCGATCTGCTCCTTGAAGCCGTAGGCGAGGATGGCGCCGAGGAAGATCAGCACCCAGATCGCGGCGTTCTGCATCGCCTGCCCGAGCCGGCCGCGATACATCCCGAAGAGCCACCAGAGCAGCACCACGCCGAGGAGCGAGAGATAGAGGACGCGCATCCAGCCGTCGTCGCTCATGCGGTGCCTTCCAGCAGATCGGCGAGCGGGCTCTGCACCAGCCCGTCGATCACGAATTGCACGGCGAGGGCCGCGAGCAGCATGCCCATGAGCCGCGTCACCACCATGATCCCGGTCCGCCCGAGGGCGCGGCCGATCGGGTCTCCGAGACGGAACAGAAGATAGGTGAGGAGGAGGACGCCCGCCATGGTGGCGAGGATGGCGCCCTGCGCGGGCGCATCGCCCTCGACCTCGCCCATCAGGAGGATCATGGCGGCGATGGCGCCGGGGCCGGAGATCAGCGGGATCGCGAGGGGGAAGACGGAGGGGTCGCCCGCATCGGGGGTCTCTCGCTCGTCCTCCACCCGGCGCTCGCGGCGCTCGGTGCGGCGCTCGAACAGCATGTCGATCGCGGTGAGGAAGAGGAGGAGGCCGCCGGCGATGCGGAAGGCGGGCATGGAGATGCCGGCGAAGGCGAGCACGGCCTCCCCCGCCAGACCGAAGAGCAGCAGCACGCCGAAGGCGATGGCGACCGCCCGGACGGCGACGCGGCGGCGCTCGGCGGGCGGGAGATCGGCGGTCAGCGCGATGTAGAGCGGCGTCGTCCCAACCGGGTCGACGATCGCGAAGAGGGTGGCGAAGGCGGCGAGGGCGTGCTCCATCGCCGCCTCCCTGCCCGGCGGGGGCGGCCGGGTCAAGCGGCGATGCGGGCCTCCTCGGCGCGGATGCGGCCGAGCGAGATCCAGCCCCAGGCGGCGAGGACGCTCCCGCTCAGGGCGCCGAACACGGCGTCCGCGTCGAGCGTCGCCCCCGCGATATGGGACGAGACCGCCGCCGACCCGAGGACGATGGCGAGGTGATAGGGGAATAGATGCGGCATGGCTGCCCTCCGCTTCGGTCTCACACGGGGGGCAGCTTGCGCGCGCCGGGTTAACGCGGGCTTTCGAGGGCCTCCGCCTCGGCGGCCTCGAGCTTCTCCTGCGCCGTCATCCAGAGCGCCTCGGCCCGCTCCTGGCCCTCGAGGATCTCGCCGCGCTTGATCTGCAGCGCCTCGATGCGGTCGGCGGGGCCGTCGTAGAGGGCGGGGTCGGCGAGCTTGGCGTCGAGGCGGGAGAGCATCTCGGCGATCTTCTCGAGGCGCTCCTCGCAGGCGCGGACCTCGGCGCGCAGCGGCGCGAGGGCGCGCCGGGCCTCCGCGGCGCTCCGCCGCTGGGCGCGCTTCTGCGAGGGGGCGGCGGGCGCGCGCGCGCCCTCCCCGGTCTCGGCGGCGAGGAGGAGGCGGCGATAGTCCTCCATATCCCCGTCATAGGCGCCGACCCGGCCATCCTTCACGAGCCAGAGCCGGTCGGCCACCGCGGCGACGAGATGCGCGTCGTGGCTGACGAGGATCACCGCCCCCGAATAGGCGTTGAGCGCCGCCACCAGAGCCTCCCGGCTCTCGATGTCGAGATGGTTGGTCGGCTCGTCGAGGATCAGGAGATGCGGCGCGTCGAGGGCGGCCATGGTGAGCATCAGCCGCGCCTTCTGCCCGCCGGAGAGATCGGCGACCGCGGTGTCGGCGATGTCCGCCCCGGTGCCGCCCTGGGCGAGGCGGGCGCGCAGCTTCGCCGGCGGCTCCTCGGGGCGGGCGCGGCGCAGGATCTCGAGCGGCGTCGCGGCGCGGTCGAGCTCGTCCGTCTGGTGCTGCGCGAAATAGCCGATCCTGAGATGGGAGGAGACCTGCCGGGTGCCCTCCATCGGCCGGAGCCTGCCGGAGACGAGCTTGGCGAAGGTCGATTTGCCCTGCCCGTTGGCGCCGAGAAGCGCGATGCGGTCGTCCTGGTCGATCCTGAGCGAGATGCGGCTGAGCACCGCCTGCCCGCCATAGCCCACCGCGCAGCCGTCGAAGGCGACGAGCGGCGGGGGGAGCTCTTCGGGCTCTGGCAGGCGGATCGGCGCGACGGCGTCCTCCGCGACGGCCGCGATCGGCTCCATCTTCTCGAGCATCTTGATGCGCGCCTGCGCCTGCTTGGCCTTCGAGGCCTTGTAGCGGAAGCGGTCGACGAAGCTCTGCAGATGCGCGCGCGCCGCCGCCTGCTTCTTGGCCGCGGCGGCCTGCAGCGCGAGCTTCTCCCGGCGCACCCGGTCGAAGGTGTCGTAGGGCCCGCCATAGAGGGTGAGCCCGCGCGCCTCGAGATGGAGGATGCGGTCGACCGCGCGGTTGAGAAGCCCCCGGTCGTGGGAGATCACGAGCGTCGTGTAGGGGTAGCGCGCGAGATAGGCCTCGAGCCAGACCGCCCCCTCGAGATCGAGATAGTTCGTCGGCTCGTCGAGCAGCAGGAGATCGGGGGCCGAGAAGAGCACCGCCGCGAGCGCCACGCGCATCCGCCAGCCGCCGGAGAACTCCGCCGCGGCGCGGGCCTGATCGGCGGGAGGGAAGCCGAGGCCGGAGAGGATCGTCGCCGCGCGCGCCTCCGCGGAATGCGCGTCGATATCGGTCAGGCGGGTCTGGATCTCGGCGATGCGGGCGGGGTCCTCGGCGGTCTCGGCCTCGGCCAGGAGGGCGGCGCGCTCGGCATCGGCGGCGAGCACGATGTCGAGGAGCGCCTCGGGCCCGGCCGGCACCTCCTGCGCCACGCCGCCGATGCGCGCGCGGGGCGGCAGCTCGATCTCCCCGCGGTCGGGCGCGAGCTCGCCCCGGATCAGGCGGAAGAGCGTGGACTTCCCCGTCCCGTTGCGCCCGACGAGGCCGACGCGCGCGCCGCCGGGGATCTGCGCCGAGGCGCCCTCGAAGAGCGGCTTTCCGGCCATCGAGAAGGAGAGATCGCGGATCGTCAGCATGCGCCCCGCCTAGCAAGCCGCCCCGCGGGCGTCCAGCCCGGCGCGGCACGGCCCGCCGCGCGGAGGTCAGAACAGCCCGGAGTCCTTGGCGATGAGGGCCGCCTGGGTGCGGTTGCGCGCCTCGAGCTTGCGGCAGAGGGTCTTGACGTGGAGCTTGATCGTCGGCTCCTGCAAGTCGAGCTCGCGGGCGATCTCCTTGTTGGAGAGGCCGCGGGAGAGCCCGCCGAGCACCTGCATCTCCCGCTCGCTCAGCCGTTCGGCGAGGGGGTGGGCGGGCGCCGCCTCCGCCTCGGTCATCATCGAGATCGGGGCGTAGCGCTCGCCCATCGCCATGAAGCGCACGGCGTTGACGAGGGACTTCGCCGCGAGCGTCTTCGGCAGGAACCCCGCGGCGCCGAGGGCGAGCGCCTCCTCCGCGAGCGCCTTGCTCGCCGCCCCCGAGAACAGCGCGACCGCCCGGCCGTCTGCCCGCTCGAGCGCGCGGGTCAGCCCGTCGAGCCCGTCCATCCCGGGCATGTTGAGATCGAGGAGCACGAGATCGAACGGCCCCTCCGCCTCCACCGCCGCCATCGCGGCGGGGAAATCGGCCACCTGGCGGGTCTCGATATCCCCCTCGCGCTCGAGATAGGCGCAGAGCGTCTCGCGCACGAGGTCGTGGTCGTCGGCGACGAGGATCCTCATCGGCTCTCTCCCATGGCACGGCGGCGCGCGATCGCCCGGTGCGCGGCGTCGAGGAGCGCCGCCTCCTCCACCGGCTTGCCGATCGCCGCGTCGAAGAGCGCCCCCTTGCCCGCGCGGCCGCGCCAGTCCGGCAGGGCGGAGCACAAGAGGATCGGCAGATCGGGGGCGGCGCGGCGGGCGGCCTCGGCGAGCTCGGCCCCGGTGAGGCCGGGCATGTCGTAGTCGGTCACGAGAAGGCTCCAGGCGCCGGGGTCCTCCTCGAGGGCGGCGAGCGCGTCGCGCGGGTCCTCGCAACCGCCGACCTCGGCGCCGGCACGCTCGAGGATCGCCGTGATGACGCCGAGGACCGGGCCCGCATCCTCCGCCACGAGCACCGTCTCCCCGGCGAGGCTCGCCCCCCCGGCCGGCAGCGGCGCGGCGGGGGCGGGCGCTGCGGCGGCGGGCGCGGCGCCGGCGGGCCAGAGGACGGTGAAGCGCGCGCCCTCCCCGGGGGCGGTGTCGAGCGCGAGGGCGGCGTCGTTGGCGCTCACGATGCTGGCGACGACCGAAAGCCCGAGCCCGGTCCCCGCCGCGCCCTTGGTGGTGAAATAGGGCGCGAAGACCTCCGCCGCCTGCTCCTCGGACATGCCGGACCCCGTATCCGCCACCACGATCGCGATATAGGGGCGGCCGGGATCGAGATGCCCGATCCTGAGCCGGCGCGCGAGGTCCTCCGGCGTCGCAGGGCGGAGGGCGAGGGCGATCTCCCCCTGGGCCGGGCCGATCGCGTCGCGCGCGTTGATGCCGAGATTGAGGACGATCTGCAGGATGTCCGTCGGGTCGAGCTCGAGCCGGAGCGGCGCCTCCGGCAGGTCGAGACGCAGATCGACGCGCTTCGGGCTCGAGGCGCGCAGGAGATCGGCGGCGTCGGCGAGGAGCGCGCCGAGATCGGTCTCGCGCCGCTCCGCCCGGCGCGCGCCCACATCGAGGAGCCGGGAGATCAGCTCCGCCGCCCGCCCGGTCGCCGCGACGATCCGCTCGGCATGGGCGATGGCCGGCGCGCCGGGGGCGAGGTCCTGGCGGATCAGCGCGGCGGAGCCGGAGATGGCCGAGAGCAGGTTGTTGAAATCGTGCGCGATGCCGGCGGCGAGCTGGCCGATCGCCTCCTGGCGCTGGGCGACCTGGAGCTGGTCGCGCAGGCGCATCCGCTCGCGCTCGGCGCGGCGGCGCTCGGAGACGTCGCGGGTGACGCAGACGATGCCGCCGCCGGCGAGGCGGGTGAGGGAGAGCTCCTGCTCGATCGCCGTGCCGTCACGCCGGAGCCCGAGCGCCTCCCCCCGCCAGGCGCCCGCGCGCTCGAGCGCGGGGAAGGCGGTCTCGCGCAGCTCCGCCGCGGCGGCGTCGGTGTAGAGCGCGCTCCAGGACCGGCCGAGCGCCTCCGCCTCGGTCTCGATGCCGAACATGGCGCGATGGGCGGGGTTCATGTAGACGAACCGGTCCTCCGGATCGGTGAGCGCGATGCCGTCCTGGGCGGCGTCGATCGCCGCGGCGCGCTGGGCGAGGAGCTCCTCGGCGGCCTTGAGCGAGGTGATGTCGGTCAGGAGCGAGAGCGCGCCGCCATCGCCCGTCGGCCGGTCCTCGACGAGGGCGACGCGGCCGTCCGCAAGCCGCTCCTCCCGGGTCGCGGGGCCGGCATAGAGCGCGGCGAGGCGGTCCGCGGCGCCCGCGCGCGCGGCCTCCGGCGCCCGGCCGAGAGCCTCGAGCCGCGCCGCCCAGAGCGCGGCGAAGTCCGCGCCCTCCGACCAGTCGAGCCCCGGCGCGTCATAGGCGCCGCGATAGCTCTCGTTGGCGAAGACGATGCGGCCCTCGGCGTCGATCAGCAGGAAGCCCTGGGAGGTGCTCGAGAGCGCGACCTCGAGCCGGCGGCGGGCGGCGTCGCGCTCGGTCTCCACGGCGCGGCGGTCGGAGACGTCGATCTGCGTGGCGACGAGGAAGCGCGCCGCCCCGTCCCCGCCGATCACGGGATAGAGGCTGAGCTGGTTCCAGAAGACGCTGCCGTCGGCCCGGCGGTTGCGCAGCTCGAAGCGGCCGTGGCTGCGCTCAGCCACCGCGGTGCGCAGGCGCCGGCGCTCGGGACTGTCGGCCGGCTCGTCGGAGAGGAAGCGGCAATTGGCGCCGACCGCGTCCTCCGCCCGGTAGCCGGTCAGCCGCTCGAAGGCGGGGTTGACGTAGACGAGCGGCATCGCCGGGTCCCCGGCGTCGGCGATGGCGATGCTGGCGGCCGAGCCGTCGATCACGGCGGCGAGCAGCGCGTTGCGCTCGGCCATCGCCTGCGCTGAGAGCGCCTGGGCGGCGAGCTGGGCCATCCGCTCCAGGAGGGCGAGATCGCTGCCGGAGAAGCGGTCCGGCGCGGCGTCGAGGCAGAGGAGGGCGGCGCGCGGCCCCCCCTCTTCTGCCACCGGCGCGGAAAGGAGCGCGCGGAAGCCCGCGAGCGCCTCCGGCCGCCCGGCGCGCCAGGGGGCGGCGGCGGGGGCGTCGAGATCGGCGATGCGCCGGCGCTTCTCGAGCAGCGGCGCGGCCCCGGCCCAGGCGAGGCCCGAGAGCGCCGCGGGCCGCGCGCTCTCGAGCCGCGGGGCGCGGCCCTCCGGATCGCCCCTCAGAAGCGCCACCGCCCCGCAGCCGAGATGGCGGGCGACCGCCTCGACGAGCCCGTCGACGCCGCCGCCGCGCGATCCCGCGGTCGCCACCCGCTCGAGCCCCTCGAGCAGGGCCCGGCTCTCCCGCAACGCCCGCGCCTCGCGCGCCCTCAGACGCTCGAGCTCGACGAGCGCCTCGCGCAGCCTTTCATCTTCCGTCACGACACCCAACCGACGCCGACCCCATGAGGAAGCCTACGCCGAAAAGAGAATGCAGGAAATCATGAGGTTGCCGTGAAGATTGGCGCCGTCGAGGGTGGTGCCCTGCTCGCCGAAGGTGAAGGTGCCGAGGAAGGGCGCGCCGCCGAGCGCCGCCTCGACCCCGCCGACGACCTCGTCCATCCGCTCGCGCACGGCGAGCATGCAGCCGCCGCAATAGACGACGAGGGCGCCCGCGATCCGCTCCGGCGCGAGATCCCCGGTCTCCGCGGCGAGGCGCGCGACGCGGCCGGCGCGGGCGACGAGCCCGTCCGGCGACCCGCGCATCAGGTGCAGCGCCTCGCCCTCGGCGATGTCGGCGAAGAGCGAGAGGCTGCCGTCGCCATGCGCGGCGGCGGGGTGGGCGAGGAGATGGAAGGGCACGTCGGCGAGGCGGGTGGCGGCGCGGCCGAGGGGCATCAGCGTGCTCTCGGCGAGGATGGAGACCTCCGCCTCCGCGCCCCCCGCCTGCGCGCGCGCCACCGCCTCGGCCACGGCGCCGCCGGCCCAGCCGGCATAGACCTCCGCCGCGGGCCGACCGTCGATCTCGAAGAGCCGCCGGCCCGCCGCCCGCGTCGCCCGGCCGACGGGGCCCGCGGGGGCGTAGCCGTTGTGATAGGCCATCTGCACCGGCCGGGAGGGGAAGAGGACGGAGACGGCCACGCCGTCCGCCACCGCCTGCAGAGCGTCGAAGGCGCCCCACTCCCCGGCGATCGCGTTGTCCGCCGCGCTGCCGCCGAAGACCGGGGTGGCTGCGCCGACCGCATCTCCGATGCCGGCGAGCACCGCCTCCTCCGCCCCGGGGCTCGCGGTGAGCCAGACGAGATCGGGGCTCTCCCCGGCGCGGCCGGCCGCATCGAGCGCGCGGGCGACGGCGCGGGCCGCGGCGGCGCGCGGATCCTCGCCCGCGGGCTCGACGGCGCTGCCATAGTCCCCGTCCGGGTCCCAGATCGCGAAGGCGGCGAGCGCGGTGCCGCGGCCGACCCCGGCGCCCGCCTCAGTCATCGCGCCGAGGCAGGAGGTGCCGCCATGCAGCGCCCCGGCCTCCGCGAGCGGCCCTGTCGCCCCCGCGAGGGCGGCGCGCACCGCCTCCGGCGCGAAGGCCGAGGCGTGGTGCACCGTCACGAAGCTCGGCGGCCCGGCGGGCGCGTCCTTTCGAAGCGCGGCGGCCAGAGCGGCGGCCGCGGCCTCGGCGCCGGTCTGCGCCGCGTCGGCCGGCTCGATCATGGCTGTCCGGATCTGCATCGCTCCTCCTCTCGCGCACCCGTTATCACACCCGGCCTCCCTCCGCCGTGGCGCATCCGGATCGGCGGGCCTCGCCGAAAGTATAGGAGGCAGGCGCATCGGCGGCTCAGGCGGTCTCGGCGCGGGCGGCGCGGCAGTCGAGAATGGCGCGGGCGAGCACCTCGCTGCGGATCGGCTTGGCGACATGGCCGGCGAAGCCGCGCGCGAGATAGCTCTCGACCTGATGGGTGAGCGCGTTCGCGGTGACGGCGACGGCGGGGGCCGCCGCCCGGCCCTGCGCGGCCTCGCGCCGGCGGATCTCCGCGAGCGCCTCGATCCCGTCCATCTCCGGCATCGAGATGTCGAGCAGATAGAGGTCGAAGGCCCGTGCCTCGGCCGCCGCGACCGCCTCCGGCCCGCCCTCCACCACCTCCGCGGCGACGCCGAGGCGGGCGAGGAGGGCGGAGAGGACCATCCGGTTCGTCCTGTTGTCGTCGGCGGCGAGGACGCGCAGGCCCTTCGGGATCGGCGGCGGCTCCGGCGCACGAGGGGCGGGCGGCTCCGCCTCGGCCGGGCCGAGCGGCAGGGTGACGCGCACGCGGGTGCCGCGCCCGGGGGCGCTGTCGAGCTCGATCCGCCCATCCATCGCCTGCACGAGGCGGCGCACGATGGACATGCCGAGCCCGGTTCCGCCGAATTTCCGCGTCGTCGAGCTGTCGGCCTGCACGAAATCCTCGAACACCGCGGCCACCTGCGCCTCGGTCATGCCGATGCCGGTGTCGCGCACCTCGATCGCGACGGGGCCGCCCGAGGGCGCGGAGAAGGCGACCGTCACCTCCCCGACCTGGGTGAACTTGATCGCGTTCGAGACGAGATTGTGGAGCACCTGGAGGATGCGGTGGGGGTCCCCGAGGCGCGGCGCATCGACCCCGGCCCCCATGGTCACGGCGAAGGAGAGCCCGCGCTCGGAGGCCTTCAGCGTGTGCAGGCTCTCGACCCGGCGCGCGATATCGGCGGGCAGGAAGGAGACCCGCTCGATCGTGAGCTTGCCCGCCTCGATCTTGGAGAAGTCGAGAATGTCGTCGAGGATCGTGAGCAGCGCCTCCCCCGAATCGCGGATCGCGGCGATCATGTGGCGGTGGGCGGGGTCGGTCAGCGAACTCTCGAGCAGATCGGCCATGCCCATCACGCCGTTCATCGGCGTGCGGATCTCGTGGGACATGTTGGCGAGGAAGAGCGATTTGGCGCGGCTCGCCTCCTCGGCCCGGCGCCGGGCGAGGAACAGCTCGCTCACATCAGAGCCGACGCCGCGATAGCCGGCGAAGGCGCCCGTCCGGTCGAAGAAGGGCGCGCCGCTGATCCGCACCCAGCGCTCCCCGATGTGCAGATCGATGCGGTAGATGAAATCCATGAAGCTCTCGCGCTCGGCGATGCGCGCGGCGAGCCAGTCCCAATCCGCGCCGCACTTCTCGGCGCGGGCGTCGCGGATCTCCTCGCGGGTGCGGCCGATGAAGGCGTCCGGATCGCCGCCGGTCGAGCGCGCGAAGCTCTCGGAGAGGAAGGTGAAGCGGCCCTCGGCATCCTGCTCCCAGAACCAGTCAGAACTGACGGCGGCGATGTCGAAGAAGCGGGTCTCGGCGGCGTCGCGGGCCTGCAGCGCGGCGGAGAGCTCGGCATTGGCGGCCTCGAGCGCGGCCTGCTGGCGCTTCAGCTCGGTGATGTCGGTGCGCAGGCCGACGCGCCCGCCATCGGGCGTCGGCCGCTCGAGCACGCGCAGCCAGCGCCCGTCGCCGAGCTTCTGCTCGAAGGCCTCCGGACAGTCGCGATGCACGGCGAGGCGCTCGGCGAGCCAGGCCTCCTCGCGCCCGACCGCATCGGCATATTGCCCGCGGTCGAGACCGTAGCGCAGGATCTCCTCGAAGGTGGCGCCGGGGCGGATCGCCGGGGCGGAGGCCCCGTAGAGCTTGCGGTAGCGCTCGTTGCAGAGGACCAGTCGGTCGGCCTTGTCGTAGAGCGCGAAGCCGTCGTCGAGCGCCTCGCAGGCGGCGACGAGGCGGGTGCGCGCGGCGCGGGCCTCGAACTCGGCGCGCTCGAGCCGCTCGGCGGTGGCGCGCTCCTCGGTGATGTCGGTCTCGACCCCGAGATGGCCGGTGATCCGGCCCTCCGCGTCGCGCAGCGGCTGGATCTCGAGCCAGATCCAGTAGAGCCGCCCGGTCTTGGCGCGGTTGAGGATCTCGCCCTGGAAGCTCTGCCCGGCGCGGAGGGCGGCGCGGATGCGCGCCACCGTCTCGGGGCAGGTCTCCGCGCATTGCAGGACGGCGCCGGGCTTGCGGCCGACGAGCTCCGCGAGCCGGTATCCCGAGAGCGCGGCGAAGGCGGGATTCACCCAGTCGATCCGCCCCTCCGCATCGGCGAGGATCACGCCGTTCGTCGTCGCCTCCGCCACGGCGGCGAAGCGCTCGAGCCGGGTGCGGGCGGCGCGGCGCTCGCTGAGGTCCTCGACGATGCCGACGGCGCGCGCCCCCGGCCCGGGCGGCCCGCCGGCGATGCGCACGGCCCGGGGCCCCGCCTCGAGCTCCAGATCGAAGCCCTCGCCGGTCTCTCGCAAGCCCGCCAGCGCCGCGCCGAGCCGCGCGCCCCAGGGCCCGGGCAGCGCCTCCGCCGACGCCGCGCCCTCCGGCAGGCCGAGGAGCGCGCGCGCGGGGGGCGAGCAGCGGAGCGCCCCGGTCTGCGCGCAGAGCTCCCAGACGCCGACGCGCCCCGCGGCCTCGATCGCCCGAGGCGCCGCCGCCGCGCCGGCGGGCGCCGCGACCTCGCGCAGGGTGGCGAAGACGAGCCCCGCCGGCCCCGCAGCCCCGCGCCAGTCGCAGAGCCGGGCGCCGCCCGCGGCGTGGCGCACCAGGTGCCGCCCCTCAGCGCCGAGCGCCGCCGGCCCCTGCGCCGCGAGCGCCGCGCGCGCGGGGCAGCGGGGCGCCAGCAACTCGGCATAGGCGCAGCCGAGGAGCGCCCCCGGCGCCCAGCCGAAACGCCGCTCCCAAGCGCCATTGGCCGCGCGGATCTCGCCCTCCGGCCCGAGCACGAGGAACGCGTCCGCCGCGCCCTCGAAGAACGCCGCGAAAAGACCCGCCTCGCCGTCCCCCGAGCCCTCCATCCGCCGTTCGCCCTCGCGCTTGCCCGCTCGGCTCCCTGCATGGCGGGACGAGGGTTAAATCCGGGTTAGGGCGCAGGCCCCGCCGCCGTGCTAGGGGGGACGGACCAACCGCACAGGAGACCCCCATGGACCAGGACCTTTTCGAGACAGGCCTCGCCCGGCGCAAGGCCACCCTCGGCGCCGACTATGTCGAGAAGAACCTCGCCGCCGCCGACGGCTTCACCCGCCCGTTCCAGGAAGCGATGACCGCCTGGTGCTGGGGCTTCGGCTGGGGCGACGACGCGATCGACGCGAAGACCCGCTCGATGATGAACCTCGCCATGCTCGGCGCCCTCGGCAAGCTCCACGAATGGGAGACCCACTGCCGCGGCGCGCTGACCAACGGCTGCAGCGTCGAGGAGATCCGCGCGATCTGCCATGTGATCGGGATCTATTGCGGCGTGCCGCAGGCGCTCGAATGCTTCCGCGTCGCGCGCAAGGTGCTCGAGGAGGAGGGCCGGCTCTGAGCCCAGGGGCGCTGGCCCTCGCGGGCCGGGCGGTCTAGGCTCGGCCCCGGCGCGACCCCGCGCCCGCCCCGCGCCCGACCGGAGAGGACCCGTCCGATGCGCCAGCTCGTGCTCATGCGCCACGCCGAGGCCGCGCCGGCCGGCCCCGGCATCGCCGACCGCGACCGCCCGCTGACCCGGCGCGGGCGCCTCGCCGCGGCGCTGATGGGCGCCTATCTCGCCGAGATCCTGGCCGGCACCGGGACGCCGCTCGCCCGCGCCCTCGTCTCCGACGCGCGGCGCACCCGGGAGACCTACGAGGCGATGCGCCCCCTCCTCGGCGCCGCCCCCGAGCCCGCGCTCGCCGCCGCGCTCTACGGCGCGGCGACGGCGGAGCTCTGGGACATCCTCCGCGAGACGCCCCCGGAGACGCCGACGCTCCTCGTCCTCGGCCACAACCCGACGCTGGAGAGCGCCGTCGCCGAGATCTCCGGGCGCCGCGGGGTCTCGCTGCCGCCCGCGGGCCTCGCCCTCCTCGCGCTCGACCGGGACTGGGCCGACATCGCCCCCGGCGCCGCGCATCTCGCCGCCTTCGAGACGCCGCGGAGCCTCGTCTGACCCCGGCCGATACAATGGATACATCCGCGCCCCGCCCGCGACATGCGATTGATACGCCCGCGCCCCAGACTGTCCGCCCCGCCAGCCCCGAGCCCGAGCCGAGCGCCATGCCAGAGACCAGCCCCGCGGCCCCCGCCCCGACCGCAGCGCCCGGCGAGGCCGGCCCCGCGCCCACCGGCTTCGCCGAGTTCGACGCCGAGGGCCGGCTCCTCGCCCACAACGCCGCGATGATCGAGACCGGGGCCGCCCCCCTCGAGATCGAGCCGGGCGACCCCGAGCCGGTCGTCCTCGCCGCGATCCTCGGCCGCTTCGTCGAGATCTCGGGCGCCCAGCGCGGCGATCCGGGCCGCATCGCCGCCGCGCTGGCGCGCTGGCAGGCCTGCGCCGGGGGGATCGAGGCGCTCGGCGCCGACGGGCGCTGGCGGCTTCTCTCCGGCCATCTCCGCGCGGACGGCGGGCGCAGCTACCACGCCGTCGACATCACCCAGGAGCGCAGACGCGACGCCTTCGCCACCCGCATCCTCGCCGAGAGCCCGCTCGCGATCTGGGCGGTGGAGGCGGAGAGCGGGCAGATCGCCTTCGCCAATCTCGCCGCGCGCGAACTCTTCGGCGCCGAGGCGGCCGACGACAGCCGCGCGCTCCTCAAGAGCTTCGTGATGCCGCATCAGCGCGTCGCCATCGCCGCGCGCCCGGAGGGCCAGGGCCGGGTCGACTTCATGGACGCCCTCGTCGAGACCCCGGACGGCCGCCGCCTCTGGAGCGCTGGCGCGACGAAGGGCATCACCCTCGCCGGCCGCGCGCTCACCCTCTGCGCGATGTTCGACACCACCGAATCGAGCCAGCAGGACCACGAGCGCTCCCGCGCCCTCGAGCTGCTCGGCGACGCGATCCAGGCGCTCGACCAGGCCCTCGTGCTCTACGACAACGGCATGCGCTTCGTGATGGCCAACGATCTCTCCGCCGAAGTCCTCTTCCGCGACATCGCGATGCCCCCGCCCGGCGAGCCGCTCTTCGAGACGATCGCCCGCCTCGTCGCCACCGGCTTCTTCCAGTCCGACCCGGACGTCTCGCCGGAGGCCTTCGCGGGCGGGCTCGTCGAGGCGGTGCGCGCCTATTCCAAGAACGTCGAGATGCCCGCCGCGGACGGGCGCTGGCTCCTCGCCTCCTCGCACAAGACCCGCCTCGGCGGCTGGCTGATCGAGGTCAAGGACGTCACCGACCGCCGGCGCGCCGAACGCGCCGAGCGCGAGGCGGACATGCTCGTGCGCACCATCGTCGAGAGCTCGCCCACCGCCTTTCTCGTCACCCGCGTCGCCGACGGCGCGATCGTCTACGCCCCCCGGGCCGCGCGCGAGAGCTTCGGCGAAGGGGCGACCACGCTCGATTTCTTTCTCGACCCCAAGGACCGCGAGGCCTATCTCGCCGCCCTCCTGCCCACCGGCCGGGTCGACGACTACCCGGTCGCCGTCCGCCGCCGCGACGGCAGCGTGATGCACGGGCTCACCTCGGCCCGCGTCGTCGACTACAAGGGCGAGGACGTCATCATCTCCTCCACCCGCGACATCACCGAGCAGCTCGCCATGCAGGAGGAACTCGAGCGCCAGCGCGAGATCGCGCATCAGACCGAGAAGCTCTCCGCCCTCGGCGAACTCCTCGCCGGCGTCTCCCACGAGCTCAACAACCCGCTCTCGATCATCGTCGGCTATTCCATGATGCTCCAGGACAAGGTGGAGGACCCCGATCTGCGCCGCCGGGTCGACCGCATCGCCCAGGCCGCGGAGCGCTGCACCAAGATCGTGCGCACCTTCCTCGCCATGGCGCGCAAGCGCCCGGCCCGGATCGAGCCCTGCCGGCTGAACGAGGTGATCGAGGTCGCGCTCGACGTGGCGGGCTACGGGCTGCGCACGCAAGGCGCCGAGATCGTCACCCGCCTCGCCGAGGACCTGCCCCTCGTCGATGCCGATCCCGACCAGATGGCGCAGGTCTTCACCAATCTCATCGTCAATGCCGAGCACGCCATGGCCGGACAGTCCGGCGAGGCCCGGCTCGAGCTCGTGACCCGCCACGACGCCCGCGCCCGCGAGGTGGTGGCCGAGATCGCCGACACCGGCCCCGGCATCCCCGCCGAGATCCAGGCGCGCATCTTCGAGCCCTTCTTCACCACCAAGGAGGTCGGCGCGGGCACCGGCGTCGGCCTCGCCTTCTGCCACCGCATCGTCGAGGCGCATAATGGCCGGCTCGGCGTCGTCTCCGCGCCCGGGCGCGGCGCGCGCTTCGTCCTGCGCCTGCCCGCCCGCGCCGAGGAGGCCGCGGAGGCGGCCGAGGAGGCGCCGGAGGCGCCCGCCCCCGCCCCGCGCCGAGTGCTCGTCGTCGAGGACGAGCCAGATGTCGGCGAGGTCGTCTGCGACATGCTCCGCGAGGCGGGCTACGAGGCCGAGCACTGCCTGCGCGCCGCCGACGCGCTCGACCGCCTCGCCGCCGAGCGCTTCGACGCCATCCTCTCCGACATCCGCATGCCCGAGATGGACGGCGGCGGCTTCCTCGAGGCCCTCGCCGGGCGCCTGCCCCATCTCGTCCCCCGCCTCGGCTTCCTCACCGGCGACACGCTCAGCCCCGGCGTCGAGGCCCTGCTCGGCCGCTCCGGCCGCCCCCATCTCGCCAAGCCCGTGGAGCCCGGGGCGCTCGCCGCCCTGGTCTCCGCCCTCTCCGAGGACAGCCCATGACGACACCTGCCCGCGCCCGCATCCTGATCTGCGACGACGAGGACCATCTGCGCGAGATGGTCGGCGAATACCTCTCCGAGCGCGGCTTCGCCGTCACCGAGGCGCCGAACGCCGCCGCGCTGCACGCCGCGCTCAAGGGCGAGGGCGCCGATCTCGTGGTCCTCGACATCACCATGCCGGGCGAGGACGGGCTCACCGCGCTGCGCACGCTCCGGACCGAGCACGACATTCCCGTCATCATGCTCACCGCCGCGGCCGAGGTGGTCGACCGGGTGATCGGCCTCGAACTCGGCGCCGACGACTATATCGGCAAGCCCGTCGATCTCCGCGAGCTCGAGGCGCGCATCAAGGCCGCGCTCCGCCGCGCCGCCCCCGCCGAGCCGGCCGCCGGCGACGGGGCGCGCACCGCCGTCGCCTTCGGCCCCTGCCAGCTCGACATCGACCGCGCGACCCTGACCGGCCCCGACGGCCAGGAGATCCCGATCACCGCGATGGAATTCGCCCTCCTCAAGGTGTTCGCCGAGAACAAGGGCCGGGTGCTCAACCGCGACCAGCTCCTCGAACAGGCCCACGACAAGTCCTGGGAGCCCTTCGACCGCTCCATCGACCTGCGCGTCTCGCGCCTGCGCCGCAAGATCGAGCCCAACCCCGCGAAACCCGAAGTCATCCGCACCGTCCGCGGCGTCGGCTACATCTTCGGCTGAGCCGCGGCGCGCCCTGTCCCGGCCCTGCGACCGCCCCGGTCCGCGCCATGCACCCGGAGCCGCCGCCTCCGCCACGCCCGCCCCGGCGCCCTAGCCCTGGGTGCGGGCCACGTATTGGGCGACGGCGGTGGAGCGGTTGGCGACGCCGAGTTTGTCGTAGATCAGCTTCAGGTGATACTTGACCGTGTTGGGGGAGATGCCGAGGCGGGTGGAGATCTGCTGGTTGGTCCAGCCCTGGGCGAGCGCCTTCAGCACCTCCACCTCCCGGCGGGTGAGGCTCTCGAAGGGGTCCGCGTTCAGCCGCTGGAAATCGACGAAGGGGAAGCTCACCCGCCCCCGGCGCACCGAGGAGAGGACCGAGAGCAGCGTCTCCGGCGGGTCCTCCGCGGTGAAGCAGCCCCAGACGCCCGCCTGGATCGCGCGATGGACGAGCTCGGGCCGGCTCTGGGCGAATTTCACCACCACCCGCAGCCCCGGATTGTGCCGCCGCGCCCAGCCGATCAGCCGGGGCGCCTCCTCCACCGGCGTCTGGCAGGCGAGGATCGCGATCTCCACCCGCCGCGCCTCGGCGCTCTCGAAGAACGCCTCGAGCGTGTCGGGGGCGAGAGCGAGGCGAAAGGGCTCCGCCCGGTCGGAGATCGCGCGCATCGCCTCCATGAACCACGGATTCGCGCCGATCACAGCGAGATCCAATCCGTCACCTCCCCTTGGGCCGTCTTTTTGTCCTGCGTCTCCCCCTAATTCGCCACGGATCGGCCCGGAACACAAATATGCTGAAGGGCTTATAAGCCAGCCTCGCCCGGGAGCCGCCGCATGAAGATCACCATCAGCCAGCTCCGCGTGCTCGAGGCGGTGGCCCGCACCGGCAGCTTCAGCCGCGCCGCCGCCGATCTCGGCATCACCCAGCCCTCGGTCTCGACGCAGCTGCGCGCCATGGAGGCGCAGTCGCGCTCGCGCCTCCTCGCGCGCGACGGGCACACGGTGACGCCGACGCGCCTCGCCCAGGCGATCCTGCCGAAGGTGCGGGCGCTCGTCACCCTCGCCGAGGAGATCGAGCGCAGCCTCGCCGAGGCGCGCGACCTCGCCCGCGGGGTGCTGCGGCTCGGCTATTCGACGCATCAGTTCGCGATCCCGGTGATCTCCCGATTCATGGCCGCGCATCCCGGCATCAAGCTCGAGGCGCGCTCGATGGCCTCGCTCGATCTGCTGGAGCTCTTGGCGCGCGGGCAGATCGACGTGGCCTTCGTCACCGCGCAGACCCCGCCGCCCGGTGTGTCTGCGCTCGAACTGCTGCGCGACGAGATCGTGCTGATGCTGCCGGCGACGCACCCCCTCGCCGCGGCCGGCCGGGTCCCCTGGGAGGCGATCGCCGGGCTGCCGCTGATTCGCCGCGAGGAGACCTCCGCCACCCGCCGCATCTTCGACCGCGCCGCGGAGGCCGCGGGCGTGCGGCTCAACACCGTCCTCGATCTCGGCTCCTGGGACTCGCTCAAGGCGGCGGTCGTGGCCGGGATCGGGGGCTCGGTCGCGCTCTCGGGCGAGATCGAGCCGGACCCGCGGCTCGCGGTGCTGCGGATCGACGACCCCGCCCTCTGGGCCGGGCACCACCTCGCCTGTGCGCCCGAGATGCGCGAGGTGGCCGCGGTCGACGCGCTCTTCGACACCGCCGCGACAGCTCTATGACGCTTCGGCGACGCACGCCGAAACATAGCCATCGCCTATATTTTGTGGCATTTTATGCTAATGTCACAGTCTTCGCGCAGTATCCGCGCCCGGGACTCATCCACCGGGGAGACATGTGATGACCGCCACCTTGCGCACCGCTCTGATGTCGGGCGCGGCCCTCGTCGTGCTGGCCGCCGCCGCCCGGGCCGCCTGCCCTGAGGCGACCGTCGCGGACATGAAGGGCCTCGAGCCCGCCTATCCGCAGCAGTTCGAGCTCGTCGAGTTCGAGGAGAAGGCCAATTGCGACCTCGCCTTCTCGGCCAATCCGCAGATCGCCGAGTTCAACGCGCGCATCCTCGGCAATGCCGAGCTGCCGCCCATCGAGGAGCGCCTGCCCGAGGAGCCGCTCGTCGTCGCCCCCTACGAGGCGATCGGGACCTATGGCGGCGTCGTCGCCGGCCTCTCCAAGGCGACCGAGGCGGGCACCTCCGACCTGCTCTCCGTGCGCCACGTCAATTTCGTGCGCTACGCCGACGATCTGCAGACCGTGGTGCCCAACATCGCCAAGGCCTGGGCCTGGAACGACGACTACACCGAGCTCACCATCACGCTGCGCCGCGGCCACAAATGGTCCGACGGCGCGCCCTTCACCGCCGAGGACGTGGTGTTCTGGCACAACGACCTGATCCTGAACCCCGACGTCTACGACAAGACCCCGGATCGCTGGCTCTTCGCCGGGGAGCCCGCCAAGGTCGAGGCGCTCGACGAGGTGACGGTCCGCTTCACCCTGCCGGTGCCGACCCCGGGCCTGCTCAACCGCTTCGCGGTCGACTACGGCCAGCCCTTCCAGCCGAAGCACTTCCTCGGCCAGTTCATGCCGCGCCACAACCCGGACGCAGACGCGCTCGCCCAGGAGCACGGCTTCGAGACCGGCGCCGAGGCGGTCGACTTCTACTACGGCGGGTCGGACTGGAAGGACGTCCCCTCCCCGCTCCTCAAGGACGCCGACAAGGCCCAGGCCCTCGGCCGCGCCGTGGTCCCCACGCTCGAGAGCCACATCCTCGTCGAGGAGAGCAGCCAGGGCCGCAAGCTCGTCGCCAACCCCTATTTCCACATGGTCGACACCGCGGGCAACCAGCTCCCCTACATCCCCGAGATCGAGGAGACCTACGTCCCCGACAAAGAGGTCCAGAACCTCAAGATCATGAACGGCGAGGTGGTCTGGAAGCAGCAGGCCGTGTTCCTCGAGGACTTCCCGCTGCTCAAGGAGAACGAAGGCAAGGGCGACTACACCATCCAGTTCGCGCCCACCTTCGGCGAGAACGTCTTCTACTCGCTGAACCGGACGCACAAGGACGAGGTCCTGCGCGAGATCTTCAACGACGTGCGCTTCAGCCGGGCGCTCTCGCTCGCGATGAACCGCGAGGAGATCAACGAGCTCGTCTATCTCGGCCAGGGCACCCCGATGCAGGGCGTCCCCGCCGAGCCCAAGACGGTCGCCTTCGTCTCCGAGGAGATGATGACCCGCGACATCGCCTACGACCCCGAGGCCGCCAACGCGCTGCTCGACGAGATGGGCCTCGCCGACAAGAACGGCGACGGCACCCGCGAGCGTCCCGACGGCAAGCCGCTGGTGATCCGCCTCGTCTACTCCTCCCAGGGCGTGCCGGTGAAGATGCAGGAGCTCGTGCGCGACTACTGGTCCGCCGTCGGCGTCCGGATCGACCTCAAGGAGGTGACCTCCGACGAGTATCGCGCCGCCGCCAACAACAACGACCTGGACCTCACCACCTGGAAATACGACGGCAATGCCGGCCCGACCATTTCCCAGGACCCGACCGTGTTCGTCCCGCCCTTCGGCGACGTGTTCAACCCGGGCACCGGCTTCGCCTGGGCGGCGTGGAAGACCTCGAACGGCGAGCAGGGCATCGAGCCGCCCGAGGACATCAAGCGCCTCTACGACCTCGCCGAGCGCTTCATCCAGGTCGAGATGGGCACCGAGGAGTCGAACGAGATCGGCGCCGAGATCGTCCACATCCATGTCGACAACATGCTGAAGATCGGCACCGTCGGCGACATCGTCGCGCCCTTCCTCTACCGCAACGACCTGCAGAACGTGCAGCCGATCAAGGCCAAGACCTACGACTTCTACTGGGTCTATCCGTATCGGCCGCAGCAGTGGTTCCTCGCCTCCGAGTGACGCCATCGGCCCTCCCCCCCGGGGGAGGGCTCCGCCCCCCGGAGGCCGCCCATGCTCCGCTACACGCTCGAACGCCTCCTCGGCATGGTCGTGACGATGTTTTTCGTCTCGATCATGGTTTTCGTGATCATGGAGCTTCCCCCCGGCGACTATGCCGACCGCTATGCTTTCCGGAAGTATTCGGGCACCGGCGTCAACGTCACCGAGGCGGATATTCAAGCGATCCGGGCCGAGCTCGGCCTCGACAAGCCGATGGTGCTCCGATATTTCGATTGGATCGGCGGCATCGTCCTGCGCGGCGATTTCGGCCAGGCCTTCGCCTTCGAGACCTCGGTGGTCAAGGTGATCGGCGACAAGGCGTGGCTCACCCTCGCCATCCTCTTCGGCACCCTCGTCATCACCTATCTCGTCGCGATCCCGGTCGGCATCTACGCCGCCGTGAAGCGCGGCTCGGCGGCGGATTACGGGCTGACGGTGTTTTCCTATCTGGGCCTCGCCCTGCCCAACTTCCTGCTCGCCCTCGTGCTGCTCTATTTCGCCAACAAATGGTTTGGCGCCGATATCGGCGGGCTGTTCTCCAAGGAGATGGAGGACGCGCCCTGGTCCCTCGCCAAGCTCTGGGACCTGCTCGCCCATCTCTGGCTGCCGGCCTTCGTGCTCGCCTGGTCCGCGGTCGCCTACCAGCTGCAGACGGTGCGCGCGACGATGTCGGACGAGCTCAACAAGCTCTCGGTGACGGCGGCGCGCGCCCGCGGCCTGCCGGAGCGGCGGCTCTTGGTGAAATACCCCGCCCGCCTCGCGATCAACCCGGTGGTCTCCACCATCGGCTTCGACGTCAACCGGATCTTCTCGGAGCTGCCCATCGTCGCCGTGGTGCTCGGGCTGACCGAGCTCGGGGAGCTGCTCCTCAAGGCCTATCTCGATCTCGACATGTATGTCGCCGGCGCGATCCTGCTGCTGCTGACCTTCATGATCGTCTTCATGAACTTCCTGTCGGACCTGCTGCTCGCCTGGCTCGACCCGCGGATCAAGCTCGGAGCCTGACCCCATGACCGCGACCTCCGAACCGCCCAAGGAGACCCGCGAGGACCGCCGCGCCCGCCGCGCCCGCGAGCGCGAGGAGGCACGGCGGCTGAAATACTACTCCGCCTCGCAATGGACGCTGATCTGGTGGCGCTTCCGCCGGCACCGGGCGGCGATGGTGGCGAGCGTGGTGCTCGCCCTGATGGCGCTCCTCGGCATCTTCGCCGAGTTCGTCGCCCCCTACGGCCCCACCGAGCGCGACCCGCAATATATCGACGGCGCGCCGCAGATCCCGATGTTCTGCGACGCCAACGGCTGCGCGCTCCGCCCCTTCATCCACGGCGTGAAGACCGAGCGCGACCCGGTGACCCTGCGCGCCATCGCGGTGCCGGACCCGGAGACCCGCATCTACGTCCAGCTCTTCTGGGATTCGGGCCGCGAGGCGGACGTCCTCGGCCTCTTCCCCACCACCACCCGGCTCTTCGGCCTCGACCACCCGGACGCCAAGCTCCATCTCTGGGGCACCGACAGCCTCGGCCGCGACGTCTTCTCCCGCACGATCTACGCCACCCGAACCTCGCTCTCGATCGGCGTGCTCGGGGTGCTGATCTCCTTCGTGCTCGCGCTGATCATCGGCGGCGCGGCGGGCTATTTCGGCGGGCGGATCGACGGGATCATCCAGCGCGTGACCGAGATCATCCGCGTGGTGCCGATCATCCCGCTCTATATGGGCCTCGCCGCGGCGATGCCGAAGGAGTGGTCGACCACCCAGGTCTATTTCGCCATGACGATGATCCTCGGGCTCTTCGGCTGGCCGACGCTGGCGCGGCGCATCCGAAGCCAGCTCCTCTCGATCCGGGGGGAGGACTACGTGGTCGCGGCCCGTCTCGCCGGCGCCCGGCCGCGGCGGATCATCGGGCAGCACATGCTCCCCTCCTTCACCTCCTTCATCATCGTCGATCTGGTGATCTCCTTTCCCTACATGATCCTCTCGGAGACGGCGCTCTCCTTCGTCGGCCTCGGCCTGCGCCCGCCGACGGTCTCCTGGGGGGTGCTGCTGCAGGAGGCGCAGTCGATCCGCGCGATCGAGCAGACGCCCTGGCTCTTCATCCCCGCGGTCTTCGTGGTCGTCGCCGTGCTCGCCTTCACCGTGATCGGCGACGGGCTGCGCGACGCGGCCGACCCCTATTCGGAGAGCAAATGATGGACGGCGCGGCGACCACGGCCCGGATGCTGACGGTCGAGGGCCTCTCGATCTCCTTCCGCACCGACGAGGGGCCGATCACCCCGGTGCAGGGGGTCTCCTTCTCCGTCGACCGCGGCCGCACGCTCGGCCTCGTCGGCGAATCTGGCTCGGGCAAGTCGATCTCCACCAAGGCGCTGATGCGGCTTCTGCCGGGGACCGCCTCGCTCGGGCCCGAGACCCGCATGAGCTACCGCGCGAAGGACGGGCGCGAGGTGCGGATCGAGACGCTCTCCCCCCGCTCGGAGGCGGTGCGCCGGCTCCGCGGCGGCGAGATCGGCATGATCTTCCAGGAGCCGATGGCCTCCTTCTCGCCGGTCTACACCATCGGCAACCAGATGATCGAGGCGATCCGGCTGCACAAGGCGATGCGCCGGCGCGCGGCGCGGGACCACGCGGTCGAGATGCTCGCCAAGGTCGGCATCTCCTCTCCGGAGAGCCGCATCGACCAATACGCCTTCGAGCTCTCCGGCGGCATGCGCCAGCGCGCGATGATCGCGCTCACCCTCGCCATGGGCCCGCAGCTGCTGATCGCCGACGAGCCGACCACCGCGCTCGACGTGACGATCCAGGCCCAGGTGCTCGACCTGATGCGCGGCCTCCAGGACGAACTCGGCATGGGGATGATCTTCATCACCCACGATCTCGGCGTGATCTCCCAGATCGCCCACGAGGTGGCGGTGATGTATCTCGGCACCATCGTCGAGCGCGGGCCGACGCGGGAGGTGATCCGCGCGCCGAAGCACCCCTACACCCGCGGCCTGCTCGAGGCGATCCCCTCGCTCGACACGCTGACCGGCCGGCTGAAGCCGGTGCCCGGCGACATCCCGAGCCCCCATGCGCGGCCCCGGGGCTGTCCGTTCCACACCCGCTGCCGCGAGGCGATCCCGGGGCTCTGCGACGCCCGGGCCCCGCGCGAGACCCATCCCGAGCCCGGCCGCGCCGTGCGCTGCTGGCTCCACGACGAGACCGGGAGGACCGCCGCATGAAGGAGACGCCGGAGGCCGCCCCCGATACCGGGCCGGAGTCCGGGCCCGAGACGCTCATCGAGGTGCGCAATCTCGAGGTCCGCTTCCCGCTCGTCCGCCGCTCCCTCTTCCGCTCCGAGACCGTGGAGCTGCGCGCCGTCGACGACGTCTCCTTCGACATCCGCCGCGGCGAGACGGTGGGGCTCGTCGGCGAGTCTGGCTCGGGCAAGACCACCATCGGCCGGGCGATCCTGCGCGCCATCGACCCCTCGGCGGGCGAGGTGATCTACCATGCCGAGCTCGGCGACATCGACCTCGCCCATGCCGACGACCGCGCGCTCCGCGAGATCCGCCCGAAGCTGCAGATGGCCTTCCGCGAGGGCGGCGTCGCGCTCCACGACCTCGCCGGCGAGGCGCTGCGCCTCTTCCGCCCGCGCATGAGCCTCGTCTTTCAGGACCCCTATTCCTCGCTCAACCCGCGCATGACGGTCCGCGACATCATCGCCGAGCCGCTGGTCGCCTCCGGCATGATGACCGACCGCGAGGCGGTGGACGCCCGCGTCCGCGAGATCGCCGCGCGCTGCAAGCTCGATCTGGAGCATCTGCGCCGCTTCCCGCACGCCTTCTCCGGCGGCCAGCGCCAGCGCATCTGCATCGCGCGCGCGCTGGTCTCGCGCCCGGATTTCGTGGTCTGCGACGAGTCGGTCTCCGCCCTCGACGTCTCGATCCAGGCCGAAATCATCAATCTCCTGAAGGACCTGCAGGAGGAGATGGGCGTCGCCTATCTGTTCATCGCGCACGACCTCTCGGTGGTCGCGCAGATGTCTCACCGGGTCGCGGTGCTCTATGTCGGCCGCTTCGTGGAATACGCGCCCACCGAGAAGCTCTTCTTCACCCCGCGCCACCCCTACACGCATGCCCTCCTCTCCGCCGTGCCGCAGGCGGACCCGGATGCGGAGTTCCAGCCGATCAAGCTGACGGGGGAGATCCCGAACCCGCTGAAGGCGCCCTCCGGCTGCCGCTTCCACACCCGCTGCCCGCATGCCCGGGCGCGCTGCGCGGCGGAGGTGCCGGAGTGGCGCGAGATCGCGCCCGAGCACTGGGTCGCCTGCCATTTCGCCGAGGAGTTCGACTTCTCCCGC
>CAZNTX010000062.1:0-24597 GCA_964576075.1 uncultured Limibaculum sp.
TCTGCGCGAGCAGGGTCTTGCCGCAGCCGGTCGGCCCGATCAGCAGGATGTTGGACTTCGACAGCTCCACGTCGGAGGATTTCCCCGCATGGTTGAGCCGCTTGTAGTGGTTGTGCACCGCGACGGAGAGCACCCGCTTCGCCATGTCCTGGCCGATCACGTAATCGTCCAGGATCTTGCAGATGTCGCGCGGGGTGGGCACGCCGTCCGAGGATTTGACGAGGTTGTTCTTCGTCTCCTCCCGGATGATGTCCATGCACAGCTCGACGCATTCGTCGCAGATGAACACCGTCGGTCCGGCAATCAGCTTGCGCACCTCGTGCTGGCTCTTGCCGCAGAACGAGCAGTAGAGGGTGCTCTTGTTGTCGGAACCGCTGTTTTTCGTCATTCCAGTCTCCCGGCGGGCCTGCCCGCCGTTGTTACCCGGGCATCGTAAAGCTTTGGTAGCTTGCGACTCTCCTCCCCTGAGAAGCTAGCCCGCGAGATAAACCTTGTCACTAAGCGCCACCGCCGGTCGCGGTCAAGCCTCCTCCGCCGGGGTGCGCTTCTCGACGATCGTGTCGATGATGCCCCAGTCCTTCGCCGACTCCGCCGTCATGAAGTTGTCGCGGTCGAGGGCTGTCTCCACGGCTTCGTAGCTCTGTCCCGTATGGTGGACATAGATTTCGTTCAGCCGCTTCTTGAGCGCGAGCACCTCCTGGGCGTGGATCGCGATGTCGGAGGCCTGGCCCTGGAAGCCGCCGGAGGGCTGGTGCACCATCACCCGGCTGTTGGGCAGCGCGAAGCGCATGTCCTTCTCGCCCGCCGCGAGCAGCAGCGACCCCATGGAGGCCGCCTGCCCGATGACGAGCGTCGACACCTTGGGCCGGATATACTGCATGGTGTCGTAGATCGAGAGCCCCGAGGTCACCACGCCGCCGGGGCTGTTGATATACATCGAGATCTCTTTCTTCGGGTTGTCCGCCTCGAGGAAGAGAAGCTGCGCGACCACGAGCGTCGACATCACGTCGTGCACCGGGCCGGAGAGGAAGATGATCCGCTCCTTCAGGAGCCGGGAGTAGATGTCGTAGGACCGTTCGCCGCGGGAGGTCTGCTCCACGACGATGGGCACGAGGGTGTTCATGTAGGTGTCGATAGGGTCGCGCATGGAGCCGGTCCTGCCTCTGCCTCGGGGTCCGCCGCGCCTTCGCGGTCGTCTCAGAGTCCTAATCACTCCCCCGGGGGCCGGCAAGCGCGGGGGGGCAAAATCCTGTCCCGGAATGGCGCGGCCATGCGTCCGCGATGGGGACCGGGCGCGCTCGGCGCCCGGCCTTGGCGGAGAGGCGTGCCTCACTCGCGATGGGTGGAGACTTCGTCGAGGACGCGGCGGCCGTCCGCCCGCAGCGCGGTGAACCAGTCGGCCGAGTTGTCGAGCGCGCGCCCGAAGCCCGCCATGTCGCGGTCGAGGATGAAGTCGTCGACCGCGTCGTAGGCCCGCTCGACGAGCGAGAGGAGTTCGGCCACTTCCCCGTCGAGCCGCTCGGAATAGGCGGTCGCGTCGACCCGCGCGTCGAGCACGGCGAGGTGCTCCTGGGCCGAATCGAGATTGTTGAGGAGGCGGGCGGCGGCCTCTTCCATCGCGGCGTTGTCGCCGATGGCGCGGGCCTCGTTGAAGGCGGTCTGCGCGTCGAGCGAGTGCTTGATCGCGAAGGCGGCGAGCATGGTCCCGGTCTGGACCGAATGGCGCTCCTCGACGGATTGGGCGGCGGCGACGCCGGCGAGGCAGACGAGGCCGGCGGCGAGGGTGCAGAGAGCGATGCGCATGATGAGATCCCCTTTATGGCTGCTGGGAGGCGCCCGAAAGGCTCGGTCCGAGCGTCCTCCGGGGGGCAGCATAGCCTACCCGGGGGCATCCGCTTTGCCCAACGGCAACGCCGTGTCGGGTTCCGCGGCGGCGGCGAGCACCGCATGGAGCGCCATCGCCTCGCCGGAGACCGGGCGCGCGCGCGGCAGGCCGAGCCAGTAGCCGTACCCCGTCTCGAGCACCCGGTCGGAGAGCGCCACGAGCCGGCCCTCGCCGATCGCCCCGGAGAGCAGTCCGAGGCTGCCGAGCGCCACGCCGTCGCCCCGGAGCGCGGCCTCCACGGCGAGGAGATAGGCGGAGAAGGTCATCCGCGGGCGCGGCGCCCGTCCGGTCTCCTCGGAGAGCCAGTCCGCGAGGGCGACCCAATGGGCGTTGAAGCGCTCGTAGTCGATCAGGTCGAGCCCGGCGATCTCGCGCGCCGCGAGCGGCGGGGAGAGGCCGCGCTCGGCCAGGTAGCGGGGGGCGGCCACAGGCACCAGACGCTCGGCGAAGAGCGGCGCGAGATGCCAGCGCGGATGGGCGCCGCGGGAATAGAGGATCGTGAGGTCGTGCGAATCGTCTTCCAGATCGCGCATCGCGTCGGAGGTGAGGAGGCGCACGGAGATGTCCGGCCGGGTGCGGGCGAAGTCGCGCAGCCGCGGCCCGAGCCAGAGATGGCTGACCGAGCCCGAGGCCACCACCGAGACCGGCGCGCCCGGCGCCTCCGCGCCGAAGCCCGCGATGGACTGCTCGAGATAGTCGAGCGCCGCCGCCGTGCGCCGGGCGAGCTCCGCGCCCTCCGGGGTCAGCGCCACATGCCGCCCGCGCCGGGTGAAGAGCGCCGCCCCCAAGACCGCCTCGAGATGGCGCAGTCGCCGGCTGACGGCCGCTTGCGTGACGCCGAGTTCGCGCGCGGCGGCGGAAAAGTTGCCTTGCCGCGCCGCCGCCTCGAAGACGCGGAAGGTCTCGAGCGGGATCTTGCGCAGGGTCGACATCGCTCCCTCCCGGGTGTCCAGGCCGAACTGAGCTCGGCCAGGATGCCGACAAATCGGGGGATTTGGCCAGAGGGCATGCGGGGCGAGAGTCGAGCCGCGTTTCCGAAGAGGCGTCCGATGTCCGCCGCCGACCCAGCGCCCCCGAGGGGCTTCGCCGCGGCCCCCGTGCCGCCGATCCTGATGCGCCCGGGGGGGCTCGCCGAGATCGGGCCCTTCGCGGCGGGGCACGCCGCGGGGGGCACGGCGCTTCTCGTCGTCGACGCCCGCCTCGCCCGCGGTCCGGCCGGGGAGGCGGCGCGGGCCGCGCTCGAGGCGGCGGGGATGCGGGTCCTGGTCTTCGACCGGGTGGCCGGCGAGCCGGGGCTCGACACGCTGGCCGCCGCCACCGCGCTGGCCGCGCGCGCGGAGGTGGCGATCGGGCTCGGCGGGGGCTCGGCGCTCGACACCGCGAAGGCCGCCGCCGCCCTCGCCCGGGCCGAGGCGCCGCCCGCCGCCCATGCCTGCGCCGCGCGCCCGCTGCCGGCCGAGGGCCTGCCCTGCGCCCTCGTGCCCACCACCGCGGGCACCGGGGCGGAAAGCTCCTCCACCGCCATCTTCTCCGACGCCGAGGGCCGCAAGCTCTGGCTCTGGGGGGCGGCGCTCAAGCCCGCGCTCGTGATCCTCGATCCCGCGCTCACGGTCTCCAAGCCCGCCGTCCTCACCGCCGCCTGCGGGATGGACGCCTTCGTCCACGCCTTCGAGGCGGCGACCAACCGCCACGCCCATCCGGGCGCCGCGCTCTACGCCCACGCCGCGCTCGCTCGGATCGCCCATGCGCTGCCCCGCGCCGTCGCCGCGCCGGGGGATCTCGGGCTCCGGGGCGACCTGCTCCTCGCCGCCTGCCATGCCGGGACCGCGATCGACAATTGCGGGACGGCGGTGGCGCATGCGCTGTCCCACGCGCTCGCGGCGCTCGCCCCGGTGGGCCACGGGCTCGCCACCGCCCTCGCCTTCGAGGAGACGCTGCCCTGGCTCGTCGAGGCGGACACGGCCGAGATGGGGGAGGCGGCGCGCGCGCTCGGGCTCGCCGAGGCCGCGGCGCTGCCGGGCTTCGTCTCGGCGCTGCACGACCGAATCGCGCTGCCGCGCCGGCTGCCGGCGGCCTTTCGCGGGGTGACGGCGGAGGCGCTCGCCGCGGCGGTCCTCGCGCCGGAGAACGCGCCGATGCGGGAGGCGACCGTCCGCCCCCTCGGCGACGCGGAGGCGCGCCGCTTCGCCGCCCGGCTGCTCGCCCGCGCGGAGGCCGGGACGCCCCTCGGCGTCTGAGCCGCAGCGCGAGGCGGGGGCCGCGGGGGTGCCGCGGGCGCGCCGGTCTGTGCTACTCTCCCCCACGGAACAACGAGCGGAGGCGGGCGTGCTGCGTCAGGGTGCATGCGTGGCGGCGGTGATCCTTGCGGCGGGCGCCGCGGGGGCGGACGAGACGGCGGGGGAGGCGCTGCTCCTCGACGGCTACGACCCGGTCGCCTATTTCGCCGGCGGCGCGCCGAGCCCGGGCGATCCGGCGATTCGCGCGCATCACCGCGAGCATGTGGTCCTCTTCGTCTCCGAGGCGCATCGCCGGCGCTTCGCCACCGATCCCGAGCGCTACGTGCCGGCCTATGAGGGGCTCTGCGCCCTCGGGATGGCGCTCGGCGAGCGGGTGCCGGGCGATCCGGAGGTCTGGGGCATCCACGAGGGCCGGCTCTACCTCTTCCTCGATCCGGGCACCCGGGGGGTCTGGATGCTCGACGCCGCACGCAACCGCGCCGCGGCCGACCGGGCATGGCGCGGCCGCCGCGCCGCCTCGGCCGTCTCGCGCTGAGGGGTGCACGGGGGTGTGGCGCCCGAGCTTCGGTCGGCTGCCGATCAGCACGAAGTTCTTCGTGATGGTGGCGCCCGTCGTGGCGCTCGCGCTGTTCGGGGCGGCGGCGGCGCTGCAGATGCGCCATCACGACCAGACGGTCGCCCGGATCGACGCCAAGCTCGCCCATCTCGCGACCAGCCAGGCGCTCGTGCTCGCCCGCGCGATGGACGAGCCCGATCCGCGGGTTCTCACGCTGATGTCCGCGAGCCTCGCGGCGGATGTCGACGTGGTGTTCGTCGCGGTCGAGGATGCGGGCGGCCGGGCGCTCGCCAAGTTCGGCTCGGTGGCCGCTGCCGACGAGCTCGCCGACCGGCCGATCCGGGGGAGCGAGGGGGGGCGCCTGCGCATCGGGGTGAGCCACGCCCGGGCCGACCGGATGTTCGAGGAGGGGATCGCGGGCTCGGCGCTGATCGTCTCGGTGGCGCTGCTGACGCTCCTCCTCGTCGGCTATCTCGGCTTTCGCGCGCTCGTCGGCCGCCCGCTCGCGGCGCTCAGGGGCTCGGTCGAGGCGTGGCGGCGCGGCGAGACGGCGCCCCCGCCCAAGGGCCTCGCCGAGGACGAGCTCGGCCGCCTCGGCCGCGCCTTCCACGATCTGCAGACCCTCCGCCTCGCCCGCGAGCGCGAGCTCGAGGCGATCAGGGCCGGGCTCGAGAGCCGCGTCGAGGCCCGCACCGCCGATCTCTCCCGCGCCCGCGACGCCGCCGAGGCCGCCAACCGCGCCAAGGCCGATTTCCTCGCCGCCATGAGCCACGAGATCCGCACCCCGATGAACGCGATCCTCGGCATGGCGCAGACCCTGCGCGCGGACGCGGGCGCGGGAGACGCGGCGCGCCCGGTGGAGACGATTCTCGCGAGCGGGCGCGGCCTGATGGAGCTCCTGAGCGACATTCTCGATTTCTCGAAGATCGACGCGGGGCGGATGGAGCTCGCGCCGCAGCCCGGAGACCTGCCCTGCGTGATGCGCCAGATCCGCGATCTGTGGCACCCGCTCGCGGTGGAGAAGGGGGTGCCGCTCAGCCTCGAGATCGCCCCCGGCGTGCCCGACCGGCTGCTGTTCGACCCGGTCCGCCTGCGCCAATGCGTCTCGAACCTCGTCTCCAACGCGCTCAAATTCACCGATCGCGGCGAGGTCCGGATGCGCCTCTCCGCCGAGCCCGCGGGGCCGGAGCGCGTGGCGCTCGCCGTCGAGGTGATCGACACCGGCATCGGCATCCCCGAGGCGGCGCGCGCCCGTCTCGGCGAGCCCTTCACCCAGATCGATCTCTCGAGCCGCCGGCGCCATGGCGGCACCGGGCTCGGCCTCGCCATCACCCGCCGGCTCGCGGCGATGATGGGGGGCGGGCTCGCCGTCGAGAGCGTCGAGGGGCAGGGCTCGCGCTTCGTGCTGAGCTTCCTCGCCGAGCGCGCGCCGGGCCCGGCCCTCGCCTGCCTCCCCGCCCGAGGCGACGCGCCCGACCTCGCGGGCCGCGAGATCCTCGTGGTCGACGACGTGGAGACCAACCGCTACGTCGCCCGGCTGATGCTCGAGCCCACCGGCGCGCGGATCAGCGAGGCGGCCGAGGGGCTTGCGGCGGTGGCGCGGATCGCCGAGGGGGGGATCGACCTCGTGCTCCTCGATCTCCACATGCCGGTGCTCGACGGGATCGGCACGATCCGGCGCATCCGGGCGCTGCCGGGCGGGCTCGCCCGCGTCCCCGTGATCGCGCTGACCGCCGACGCCCGGGCCGAGCGCCGCGCCGAGCTCCGCCGCCTCGGCGTCTCGGGCTATGTGGTCAAGCCGATCGACCTCGACGCGCTGCTCTCTGCCATCGCCGGCGCGCTCGCCGAGGCGCGGCCCGCGGCGCTGTCGGAGGGGCGTTAACCCGCTGTTAGCCTTTCGGTGGTGTTCTGGTTTTGTTTCAGATGCCGGAGAGAGAGATGCTGCCCGCCGACGAGCTTCACCAGATCCGCGCCCGCATTCGGGCGCTCCAGGCCCGCGAGGCCGCCCTCAAGGCCATGATGCTCGCCGATCCCGGCGGCCCCGCCTGCCACGGGCGGGACTGGGAGGCGGTGGTGCACCGCCGCCGCGCCCGCCGTCTCGATTTCTCCCGCCTGCCGGAGGCGCTGCGCGCCGATCCCTGGGTCTATCGCGAGAGCGTGAGCCGCGCGGTGCTGCTCCGCCCGGCCGTGGCGGCGGCGCTCGCCGCCTGAGCGGCTCAGGGCACGAAGATCCGGAAGAAGGCGGAGGCGAGCCACCCGGCCGCCAGCGCCACCGCGATCGAGACCAGCCCGTAGAGGAGGCTCTGCTCCTGCGCCATGCGATAGATGAACCGCTCGAGCCCCACCTTGCGCACCGAGACGGTGGTCTCCTCCGCGTCGATCACCGCCCGCTCGCGCAGGAGGAACACCCGGGCCTTGTAGTCGCCCTCGACCAACTGGGCCGGCAGGGCGATCGCCGTGCTGAAGAGCGTGTTCTCGGCGAGCGTCACCGCGCCCGGTTGCTCGGAATAGAGCCCGTTCGCCCGCCGCAGCCGGATCACCGCCTGGCGATACTCCTCGGGGTATCGCTCCGCCTGGCTGTCCCCGATGAGCCGGACGCCGTGGTCGATGCCGATCCGGTAGCGCAGGTCGTCGGTGTGGCTCAGCACCTCTTCGAGGGGCCCGGTGCTCGCCACCGCGTAGAAGACGGGCGCGGCGTCCACCTCCACGCCCGCATCGTTGATCCAGATGCCGAACTGCCGCGTCTTCTGGCGCACGACCACCGGCGCCGAGGGCCCGATCAGCGTCACCACCACATCGAGCCGCCCCTCCGGTATCGGCGCCGCGCGCTTCACCGCGCCGTAGACGAAGATCTCCGATCCGTCGAAATCGGTGGTGATCGCGACGCGGGTCTGGCTGAGGGCGGCCACCACCTCCTCCGCCGCCGCGGGCACCGCCGCCGCGAGCCAGAGAAGGAGGGCCGCGAGCGCCCTCACGGCCGGGACTCGGAGAGGTTGAACCGCTCCCGCGGCTCGATGACGAGATCGGCCGCGAGCTTCGTGCAGACCGTCAGCACGAGAAGCGCGAGCAGGATGCGCAGCTGCTCCGCCCGCAGCCGCGGGCCGAGGCGCACGCCGATCTGCGTGCCCACCACGCCGCCGACGAGGAGGAGCACGGCGAGCACGGCGTCGACCGTCTGGTTGGCGATCGCGTGCATGAGAGTCGCCGCCGCGGCGACGAACATGATCTGGAACATCGAGGTGCCGACGACCACGCTCGTCGCCATGCCGAGGAGGTAGATCATCGCCGGCACCATGATGAACCCGCCGCCCACCCCCATGATCGCCGCGAGCACGCCGACGAGCAGGCCGACGAGGAGGGGCGGAATGGCGCTGATATAGAGGTTGGAGGCGCGGAAGCGCATCTTGAAGGGCAGCCCGTGCATCCAGCCGTGCCGCCGCCGGGGCGGGCGGGCGCGCCCGCTGCGCTGCGCCCGAAGCGCGCTGACGGACTCGACGAGCATCAGCGCACCGACGATGCCGAGGAACACGACATAGCAGAGCGAGACGAAGAGCTCCACCTGCCCGAGGTCGCGCATCCAGGTGAAGATCTGCACCCCGATCGCCGAGCCGACGAGCCCCCCCGCGAGCAGCACGAGGCCCATCTTGAAGTCCACCGTCCGCCGCCGCCAATGCGACAGCACGCCGGAAAAGGAGGAGGCGGCGATCTGGTTCGTCCCCGTCGCCACGGCCACCGCCGGGGGAATGCCGACGAGGATCAGAAGCGGCGTCATCAGGAAACCCCCGCCGACGCCGAAGATCCCGGAGAGCACCCCGACGCCCGCGCCGATCCCCAGGAGGAGAAACGCGTCGACCGACACCTCGGCGATGGGGAGGTAGATGTTCATGCCTGCGCTTCGTGGCCCTCTTCCGCTCATACCGGCCGGTGGCGTGCTATTCCAGCACCACGCCCGACCCGCCGATGGGGCCAAGTGGCGCATCGCCGCGCCGGCCCTCTTTGTTGCTCCAGCGCAACGGCTTGCGGGCCCGTGCCGCGCCCGCCGTTAACGGGATCGCAACGGGTCGGGGCGACCCTCGAGCCGCCAAGGTCCGGACGAACAGGAGGCGCCCCAGCGAAGACGCGATGCTGACCAGTCCCGCGATTTCCAACACGCCGATGCACCATGCCCGCTTCCATGCCCGCCCATCGGGCGGCGCAGAGCCGCAGGTCGCGCTCGAGGCGGAGCGCAAAGGCCGGGAGAGCGGTCGGGAGGGCCCGCGCCCCCGTCCGGGGGAGGCGCAGCTCCTTCCCCCCGCGGTGGCGCCCGAGCGGGCGGTCCGCGTCGCGCCCGGCCGGGGCGCCGGGCCGGGGCAGGTCGATCCCGACGCCCTCGCCCGCCTCGCCGAGCTCGCCAAGCGCGATCGGGAGGTCCGCGCGCACGAGGCCGCGCATGCCCGCGTCGGCGGTCGCTATGCGGGCCGGCCGAGCTACGACTACGTCGTCGGGCCGGACGGCAAGCGGTATGCCGTCGCCGGACAGGTGCGGATCGACGTCTCGCCCGAGCCGTCCGATCCCGAGGCGACCATCGCGAAGATGCGGGTGGTTCGCGCCGCCGCCCTCGCCCCGGCCGACCCCTCTCCGGCCGACCGGCAGGTGGCCGCGCTCGCGGACCGTCTGCTCCGGGCCGCGGAGGCCGACCTCGCCGCCCGGGAGAACCTCCTGCGCGCCGCCGCCCCCGGCTCCCAGGCGGAGGCGGCGCGCCTCGCCCGCCTCGCGGCCCTCTTCGCGCAGACCGCGCTCCTGCCCGCACCCGACCCGGTCGTCCGGCGCGACGCTTGAGAGACGCCACGGCGCCCGTCGGGCGCGGGGACCGGGGGTCGGTCCCGCAAGCCCGCAATCGCGCCCCACGGTTTGACACAGCGCAAGGCCGCCCCCCGCGGGCCGTGCAACCGCTGGAGATCGAGCGATCCGACCGGAGAAGAGAGGCGCGGAGCATGACCCACACCCCCCACGTGCTCGCAGAGCAGTTCCCAGATCACGCCGAGGCCCTCCACGACCTGAAGGCCAACCCGCATTTCGCCCGGCTCGAGGCCGAGTATCACACCCTCAACCGCGAGATTCACCGCGCCGAAACAGATGTCGCCCCGGTGGCCGACCATGTGCTCGAGGACATGAAGAAGCGCCGGCTCGCCCTGCTCGACGAGATCAAGGGCCTCCTCGCCGCAGACTGAGCGCTTCGCTGGCCACGCGCGCCCGCCCACGGCACGGCTTGGTGCGGCGGTCGTCCGCGCCGCGGGCCCGGGCGGCGATGACAGGCGCGCGGGTCGTCGCGGCGCGCTCGCCAGGGGCCTCAGCGGTCGTCGAGGGCGCCGCGGGGGCCGCCGGCCATCGCCTGCTCGCCCTCGATCACGTCGAGCGCGGTGCGCGTCGCAGCCCCCACGGCCTCCCGCTCGGCGGAGGCGAGCGGGCGCCCGTCGAGATCGGGGATGCGCACGGTCACCTCGCGATGGGCGAAGTTCACCCCCTCGCGCTCGAAGAGATCGCGGATCTCCTGGAAGACCCGCTTTCGGATCACCCATTGTTCGCCCGGCTTGGTCATGAACTTGACCCGGACGATCATCGCCGAGTCTTGCATCTCGATCACCCCTTGGCTCTTCAACGGCTGCAGGAATTTGTCGCCGATCTGCGGGTCTTCGAGCAGGTCCTGTCCCAGTTTCTTGACGAGCTTGCGCACTTTCTCGACATCGGTGTCGTAGGTCAGCCGTAAGGGCAATTTCATGATCACCCAGTCGCGCGAATAGTTGGTCAGGTGCTTGATCTCGCCGAAGGGGATGGTGTGGAGCATGCCCAAATGGTGGCGGAGCTGGAAGCTGCGCAGCAAGATCTTCTCCACCGTCCCCTTCACCTCGCCCACATCGATGTATTCGCCGCGGCGGAAGGCGTCGTCGATCAGGAAGAAGGCGCCGGAGAGGATATCGCGCACCAGCGTCTGCGAGCCGAAGCCGATGGCGAGGCCGAGGATGCCGGCGCCGGCGAAGAGCGGCGCCACGTTGACCCCGATTTCCGAGGCGATGGCGAGCAGGATCGAGACCACGATCAGGCCGAGCACGAAGCTGCGCACGAGCGGCAGCAGCGTGGCGAGGCGCGAGGCCCCGGTGCCGCCCTCGCCCTCGCCGGGCTCGGTCTGGCTCGGCGCGTCGGCGCCCTCCTCGGCGATCTTGCGGTCGATCCAGATCCGAATCGCGTGGAACAGCACATAGCCGACGAAGGCGAGGTCGATCACGTCCTCGGCGATGCCGAGCGCCATGGTCTCCTCGAAGAGCCCGGGCCCGCCCCAGTAGTAGAGCAGCCCGTAGGCCCCCGCGCCGATGGCGAAGAGCGAGGCGACGCGGCGGGCGAGGTCCTCGAAGCTCGTCATCCGCCGCCGGGGCAGGCGGAAGCGCCCTGGCCCGGGCTCCCCGGGCGGGGCGGGCTCCGGCTCGGCGGCGGCGTTGAGCTCGGCCATGCGCCGGTCGTCGGCGAAGGCCCGCTCGATCGCGTAGTTGGCGGCCGCGTAGACCAGCGTGCCGCCGAGCACCACGAGATAGGGCACGACGAGGCCGAGGGGCGCATCGGCCGTGCCCATCACGATGTCGACGGCGAACCGGCCCCAGGAGCCGATCAGATAGACCGCCGCGAGCGGCCCCCAAAGCACCAGGGCGAGCAGCGTGACCCAGGAGACCTCGCGCCGGTCCCGCCCGTCGAGGATGATGCGCTGGACCGTCCCGGCATTGGCGCGGAGCATCGCGAGGAGGAGCAGGACCGTCAGCGCGCTCAAGCCGAGCGAGAACAACACCAGCACCCCGCGCGGCAGACCGAGCGCCGTCACCCAGTAGCCGAAGGCGATGGCGAGCACGCCGAAGCCGCTCGCCCCGTAGAGCCAGCGATAGAAGCGCCGGGCCTCGCGGGTGTCGATCGCGGGGATGCGGTAGGCCGGCAGAAAGGGACAGAGGACCATCCGCCAGATCGTGTCGATCATCAGAAAGGCGCCATAGGCGGCGAAGATCACGAGCACCGTGGTGAGCGTCGCCTCGTGCCCGTCGTGGAAGAACAGGCCGACGGCGGCGGCGGTGGCGAGCGAGAGCGCGACGCCGATCGCGGTGAGGAAGACGCGATAGGCCAGCACCGGCAGCTTGTCGCGATAGCCCTGCGGGTCGGGCCGCTGCAGCCCGACGAAGAGCGGGCGCGCGATGAAGGCCGCGAAGAGGTTGGACACCGCCCGGCCGACCGCGATCAGCACCAGCGCGAAGAGCGCGACGCCGAGGAAATAGGACGGCTCGCCGGTCTTGCTCGCCGCGGCGAGGGTGACGGAAAGCTCCGAGAGCGCCTGAGGCGCCTCGAGCAGGATGGCGGCGAAGCGGCTCTGGAACGCCTCGACGGCGCGGCCCGCGCGGGCGAGGGCGCCGGTCTCCACCGGCTGCCCGGTGAGCGCGCCGTAGGCCTCGGCGGAGGGCACGTCGTCCGGGTCGAAGACCGGGCGGGACTGGCGGGGCTCCTCCGGCGCCGCCTCCTCCGCGCTCTCCCCCCCGAAGAGGCGCTGATAGTCGAGCGGGGTCTGCGCCACCGGGGCGCCCGCCCAGAGGACGAGCGCGGCGAGGGCGAGGAGGAAAAGCGTGGCGCGGCGGAGCACGGGCGTCGGGGCCTCCCTGGCCGAGGGCGCGCGCGGGGCCGGCCTCCGGCGCGGGCGATCCCGCGAAAGGTAATCGCTGCGCGCCGTCCGGTCACCCCCGAGCGCGGGGGCGTGAGCGGGGCGTGAGCGGCGGGGCTTGCTCGCGCCCGCGAGATGCGGCACGCATAGGGGGACATGTCAGCCCCGGGGGGGAGCCTCATGGGACGGCCGCAGCCCGCGCCAGGCGGAACGTCCGAGCGACGGATCCTCCTCTACAGCCACGACACCTACGGCCTCGGCCATATCCGCCGCGCCCGCACCCTCGCCGCGGCGCTGACCGAGGCGGACCCGACGCTCTCGGCGCTCATCGTCACCGGCTCGCCGGTCGCGGGGCGGTTCGACTTCCCCGAGCGGGTCGACCATGTGCGCCTGCCCGGCGTCGTGAAGATGGCCGACGGGAGCTATGCCTCCTCCAATCTCCGCCTCGACATCGACAGCATGGTCCGCCTGCGCGGGCAGATCATCGCGGCGACGGATGCGGAGTTCGCCCCGGACCTCGTGATCGTCGACAAGGAGCCCTGGGGCTTCCGCGGCGAGATGGGCCCGACGCTCGCCGCCGCCCGCGCCCGCGGCGCGCGGATCGTGCTCGGCCTGCGCGACGTGCTCGACGAGGAGGACGCCCTCGCCCGGGAATGGGAGCGCAAGGGCGCGCTCGAGGCGATCGAGCGGTTCTACGACGAGATCTGGGTCTATGGCGTGCCGGAGATCTGCGAGCCGCTCGCGGGGCTCGGGCTCTCGGCGCGGATGGAGCGGCGCATCGTCTATACCGGCTATCTCCGCCGCGAGGTGGCGCCCGCGCCGGGGCAGGAGGGCGCGGACCTGCCGGAGGCGCCCTACGTGCTCGTCACCACCGGCGGCGGGGGCGACGGGGAGGGCCTCGTCGACTGGGTGCTCTCGGCCTACGAGACCGACCCGGCCCTCGCGCCGCGGGCGGTGATCGTCTACGGCCCCTTTCTCGCCGCGGCCCGGCGGGCGGAGTTCGACGCGCGGGTCGCCGCGCTCGGCGGGCGGGTGGAGGCGACGGGCTTCCATCCCCGGCTCGAGGCGCTGCTGGCCGGCGCGGCGGGCGTCGTCGCCATGGGGGGCTACAACACCTTCTGCGAGATCCTCTCGACCGACCGCGCGGCCGTCATCGCGCCGCGCACCGAGCCCCGCCGCGAGCAGCTCATCCGGGCTGCGAATGCCGAGCGCCTCGGCCTCCTCCGAATGCTGACGCCGGAGCGCGACGGGGGGGCGCCCGGGGTGATGGCGCGCGCGATCCGCGGGCTCGCGGGGCAGCCCCGGCCCTCGGAGGTCTGCCTGCCCGGCCTCCTCGACGGGCTCGAGGCGGTGGCCGCCCGGGTGGTCGCCACGGCGCCGGGGCGGCGGGCGCTCGGCGCGTGAGCGGGGCGGGCCCCGAGCCGGACCCGCCGCTCGCGGTGGTGCTGAAGGGCTATCCCCGGCTCTCGGAGACCTTCGTCGCGCAGGAGCTGAAGGCGCTCGAGGCCCGGGGCTTCCGCTTCGAGATCTGGTCGCTCCGCGCGCCCTATGACGACCGGACCCACCCGATCCACGGCGAGATCCGCGCCCGCCCGCGCTATCTGCCGGAATATCTCCACGAGGCGCCGCTGCGCGTCCTCCGCGGTCTCGCCGCGGCGCGGCGGCTGCCGGGCTTCGCCCGCGCGCTCGGGCTCTGGTGGCGCGATCTGCGGCGGGACCGGACGCGCAGCCGCGTCCGCCGCTTCGGGCAGGCCTGCGTGCTCGCCGCCGAGCTCGGCCCTGGCACGCGCTTTCTCTACGCCCATTTCCTCCACACCCCGGCCTCGGTCGCGCGCTATGCGGCGGCGATGCGCGGGCTCGGCTGGGGGGTGTCGGCGCACGCGAAGGACATCTGGACGACGCCCGATTGGGAGAAGGCCGAGAAGCTCGCGGAGGCCGCCTTCGCCGTCACCTGCACGGCCTCGGGCGCGGCGCATCTCGCGGGGCTCGCGCCGGAGCCCGGCCGGGTCGCGCTCGCCTATCACGGGCTCGACCTCGCCCGCTTTCCCGCGCCGCCCGCGCGCGCCGAGGGCGGGCCGCTGCGCCTCCTTTCCGTCGGGCGGCTGGTGGCGAAGAAGGGCTATGACGACCTCCTCGCCGCCCTCGCCCGCCTGCCTGCGGGGCTCGACTGGCGCTTCGTCCATATCGGCGGGGGGGAGCGGGCGGGCGCGCTCCGCGCCGAGGCCGAGCGCCTCGGGCTCGCCCCGCGCATCGACTGGCGGGGCAAGCGCGACCAGAGAGAGGTTATCGCCGCCATGCGCGAGGCGGATCTCTTCGTCCTGCCCGCCAAGATCGCGCCCGACGGCGACCGCGACGGGCTGCCCAACGTGCTGATGGAGGCCGCCTCGCAGACCCTGCCGATCCTCTCCACACGGGTCTCGGCGATCCCCGAATTCGTGCCCGACGACGCCCATGGCCGGCTCGTCCCCCCGGGCGATCCGGACGCGCTCGCCCGCGCCATCGCCGAGCTCGCCGCCGATCCGGAGGGCCGGCGCGCCATGGCAGAGGCGGCCTATGGACGGCTCCGCGCCCGCTTCGGCATGGCCGCGGGGATCGGGACGGTGGCCGAGCGCCTCGCCGCGGGCCTCGGGCCGGACGCCCCCGCCGCGGCCCGCCCCGGAGCGGCCGCCCGATGAGCGCCGCGCCAAGGGCCGAGGCCCTGCCCGAGATCGCCGTCTACGCGCCGATGAAGCCGCCGGACGATCCCGTGCCCTCCGGCGACCGGGAGATCGCGCGGCTCACCCTCGCGGCCCTCGCGCGCGCGGGCTTCGCGCCGCGCCTCGCCTCGCGGCTCAGGCTGCGCGAGGGGGCGGGGGATGCGGCCGCGCAGGCCCGTCTCCTCGCCGCCGCGGAGGCCGAGGCGGACGCCCTCGCCGCGCGCCTCGCCGCGCGCCCGCCGGCCCTCTGGCTCACCTATCACTGCTACTACAAGGCGCCCGATCTCCTCGGCCCCCGGATCGCAGAGCGCTTCCGGATCCCCTATGCCATCACGGAGCCCTCGATCTCGCCCAAGCGGCGCGAGGGCTCCTGGGCCGCCTTCGCCGCCGCCTCGGAGGATGCGATCGCCCGGGCCGACCGGCTGTTCTGGACCACCGAGCGCGACCGCCCGGCGCTCGAGGCGGCGGGGCACGGGGGCCGCATGGTGGCGCTGCCGCCCTTCCTCGATCCCGGCCCCCGGCCCGCGCCGCGCCCGGCGGGGCGCCCGCTGCGGCTGATCACGGTCGCGATGATGCGCCCGGGCGACAAGGCGGAGAGCTATCGCCGCCTCGCCGCGGGCCTCGCCCGGCTGGCGCTCGACTGGCGGCTCGAGGTGGTGGGCGCAGGCCCGGCCGAGGCGGAGGTGCGCGCAGGCTTCGCACCCCTCTCCGGGCGCGTGCGCGTCCACGGGGCGGTGACGGACCGCACCCGGCTCCGCGCGCTCCTCGAGGCGGCGGACGTGTTCGTCTGGCCCGGCGTCGGCGAGGGGGTCGGCATGGCCTGGCTCGAGGCGCAGGCGGCGGGGCTTCCGGCCGTCGCCGAGGAGGGGCCTGCGGCAGGCACCTCGGTCGCCGGTCCGCGCGCCCGGGCGGACGATCCGGAGGACCTCGCCCGCGCCATCGCCGAGGCCGCGGCGGACCGCGAGCGCCTCGGCCGCGCCGCCCGCGCCGCGATCGAGGCGCGGCACTCGATCGACGCGGCCGCCGCCACCCTCGCGCGCGAGCTCGGGGCGCTCCTGGCATGACGGCCCGCATCGCCCTCCTGCGCCATTTCCCGACCGACTGGAACCTCGAGCGCCGGCTCCAGGGCCGCGCCGACCGGCCGCTCACGGCGGAGGCCCGTGCGCGGCTCGCCGGCCTCCGCCTGCCCCGCCCCTGGGACCGGGCGGAGATCGTGGCCAGCACCCTCGCCCGCGCCCGAGACACCGCGGAGACCCTCGCCGAGGGCCGCCCGGTGCGCCTCGATGCGCGCCTCGTCGAGCAGGATTGGGGCCTCTGGGAGGGCCGGCTCGCCGAGGAGTTGCTCGCAGAGCCCGGCTCCGGCTTCGTGCCGACCCATCTGATGCCGCCCGATCTCCGCCCCCCCGGCGGCGAGAGCGCCGAGGACGTGCGCGCGCGCCTGCGCCCGGCGCTCGCCGAGATCGGCGCCGGCGGGGGGCGGGTGCTCCTCGTGCTCCACAAGGCGGTGATGCGGGCGCTCCTCGCCGAGGCGATGGGCGGGCGCCCGGCCGAGGGGATCGAGATCAAGCGGGCGCGGCTCTATCCGCTCCTCTGCGACGGCGAGGGCCGCCTCTCCGCCCCCGGCGCGCCGATGCGGCTGGTGGCGAAGCGATGACGCGGGTCGCCCTCCTCGTCACCCATCTCGCGGGCAGCGGGCATCTCGTGCGGATGCGCGCGCTCGCCGCGGCGCTCGCAGAGCGGGGGGCTGAGGTGCTGCTGATCTCGGGCGGGCGGCCGCTGCCCCATCTCGAGGCGCTCCCCGGCGTCGCGGAGCACCGGCTGATGCCGCTCGCGGTGCGCGATCTCGACTATCGCACGCTCCGCCATCCGGACGGGCGGGCGGCGAGCGAGGCAGAGCTCGCGGCCCGGCGCGGCGATGTCGCGGCCCGGCTCGGGGGCTTCGCGCCGGATGTCCTGGTGACGGAGACCTATCCGCTCGGCCGGCGGCGGCTCGCGGCGGAGTTCGAGGCGGCGATCGCGGCGGTGCGCGCGGCGCGGCCGGGGGCGCTGGTGGCGGGCTCGGTGCGCGACGTGCCGGAGCCGCCGCGGCCGGAGACGCGCGCGGCGCGGCTTGCCGAGGCCGCGGCGCGGCTCGCGGAGTATGGGCTGCTGCTCGTGCATGGCGAGGCGGAGGCGGTGCCGCTCTCGAAGACCTGGCCGCTGCCGGAGCCGGTGGCGGGGCGCGTGCGGTATACTGGCTATGTGGGCCCGCCGGATGCGCCGGAGCTGCCGCGGGGGGAGACGGTGCTCGTCTCGGTCGGCGGCGGAGCGCTCGGACGGGGCTTGCTGGCGCTGGCGGCGGAGGCGGCGGCGCTCTCGGCGCGACCCTGGCATCTGCTCGTCGGCGGCGGGGATGCGGCGGCGGAGGCGGCGCGGCTCGAGGCCGAGGGGCGCCGGCGCGGCGCGCGGCTGGTCGCGGAGCCTGCGCGGGGGGACTATCCGGCGCTCCTCGCGGGCGCGGCCGCCTCGGTGAGTCTGGCTGGCTACAACACGGCGATGGACCTCGCGGCCTGCCGCACCCCTGCGGTGCTCGTGCCGATGGCCGAGGGGGGCGAGCGGGAGCAGACGATCCGCGCGGCGGCGCTCGCCGGGCTGCCGGGGATCGAGGTGGTGGCGGCGGCGGGGCTGGGCGCGGCAGGGCTCGCGGCGGCGGCGGAGCGCGCGGCCAGGGCGCCCCGGCGCCCGCCCTGGCCCTGGCCGCGCGACGGGGCGGCGCGCGCGGCGCAGGCGCTGCTGGAGGCGGCCCCGTGAGCGGCGGCGAGAAGCGGCGCCTCCACGACGTGGCCGGGGCCAAGGCGCGGCTCGAGGCGATCACGCGGGCCGTGACGGTCGACATGCGCCATCTCCATCGCGACCGGAGCCGGGAGCAGATCCTCGAGGAGACCCATGGGGCGGCGCGCATTCTCGATGTCGGCGCCTCGATGCGGGGACATCTGGCGGCCCTCGGCGGGCGGGCCGAGACGCTCGACCTCAACGATTTCGGGGACTACCCGGACATTCTCGGCGATGTCTGCCAGCCCTTTCCGGACTGGATGGCGGGGCGCTACGACGCGGTGATCGCGCTCGCGCTGCTCGAGCATGTCTACGAGCCGGCGGCGGCGGTGGCGAATTTCCGCACGGCGCTGGTGCCCGGGGGGCGGCTCTATCTCTACGTGCCCTGGATCTATCGCTACCATGCGCCGCCGGATCTGATGTTCCAGGACTATCAGCGGCTCTCGCGGGACGGGCTGGCCTATCTGCTGCGCGACTGGGAGGCGGTGACGCTCCATCCGATCCGGGGGAAATACTCGGCGATGGCCAATCTCGCGAAGATCTGGAAGACGCGGGTGGAGCGGTGGATGGGGACCGGGATCAACCGGGCGCTCGATTGCCGGGTGAGCCGCTGGCGGAACACGGTGCAGGCCTCTGGATACTTCGTTTCCGCCCGTCGGCCGGAGTGAGGGTGGCGGGCGCCGGGCCCGATCCGCCTCCTCCCTCCGCCCACCCACCCCCGGGAGGAGGCGGATCGGGTCTTCGGGGCGCGGCGGCGCGCCGATCAGGCGCCGGGGCCGGCCTCGTCGTCCTCGTGCCGGCCGCGGCGGTAGACCCACCAGTAGACCGCTGCCGCGCCGAGCCCGCCGACGGCGAGATTGCCGAGCGCGACGGCGGCGAGCGGGCCCCAGGGGATCGGGGCGGGGCCCGCGGAGATCGCGGCCATGGTGAGGGGCGCGATCTCGCAGCCGAGCGCGGCGAGGAGCGCCACGGGGGGCAGGAGGGCGAGCAGCCGGTCGGTCAGGCTCGCCGAGGCGTAGGTGAGCCAGACCGCTGCGGAGAGGAGGAGCGCGCCGAGGGCGCCGCGCCAGAACGCCTCGCCGTAGCCGAGCTCCGCGACCTCCGCGCCGAGGCCGCGGGCGGTCTCGGCCTGGCCCTCGGCGAGGGCGAGGAGGCCCGCGGTCTCCACCGCGAAGACGGCGAAGGCGGCGCCGAGGAAATTGCCGACGAAGACCGCCGCCCAGTGCCGCCGCAGCGCGGCGCCGCCCACATGGCCGGAGACCCAGGCCATCGGCAGCAGCAGATTGGCCGCGAAGAGCTCGCCCCCGGAGAGGAGCGCGATGGCGACGCCGGTGGCGATCGCGGCGCCGGCGAGGAGCCGCGCGGCGAGCGGGCCGAGGGACGGGTCGGCCAGGGCGAGGGTGGCGAGCGCCCAGCCGAGCGCCACGAGCGCCCCCGATAGAGCGGCGACGACGACCAGCGAGGAGGTCGTCATCCGCGCCCGGCGCTGGCCGACATCCTCGACGAGCCGGGCGATGCGCCGCGCCGGATGGGCGTCGGCCGCGCCGCTCACGGAATAGGGGACTGGGGGCAGATCCGAGCGGCGTTTCATCTCGTCATCGGCCTCGCGGTCATGCCTCCTCGGGGGCCGCTCCGCCGCGCCCTGCGCCGGAGGGAGAGCTCAGCCGGCCCCCGCGCCCCCGACGGTGAGCCCGCCGATCAGGAGCGTCGGCTGCCCGACGCCGACCGGCACGCCCTGCCCGTTCTTGCCGCAGGTGCCGACGCCGGGGTCGAGGGCCATGTCGTTGCCGACGGCGCGGATGCGCCGGAGCGCGGAGGGGCCGTCGCCGATCAGGGTCGCGCCTTTCACAGGGTGGAGGACGCGCCCACCCTTCACCCTATAGGCCTCGGTGCAGGAAAACACGAACTTTCCGTTCGCGATATCGACCTGCCCGCCGCCGAAGCCGGTGGCGTAGATCCCGTCCTCGACATCGGCGAGGACGGAGGCGGGGTCGGCCTCGCCGGCGAGCATGATGGTGTTGGTCATGCGCGGCATCGGCGGGTGGGCGTAGGACTGGCGGCGGCCGTTGCCGGTGGGGGTCTGGCCCATCAGGCGGGCGTTCTGGCGGTCCTGCATGTAGCCGACGAGCACGCCGTCCTCGATCAGCACGGTGCGGCCGGAGGGGGTGCCCTCGTCGTCGATGGTGATGGAGCCGCGCCGGTCGGGCAGGGTGCCGTCGTCGACCACGGTGATGCCCTTGGCGGCGACCTCCTGGCCCATCAGTTCGGTGAAGGCCGAGGAGCCCTTGCGGTTGAAATCCCCCTCGAGACCGTGGCCGATCGCCTCGTGGAGCAGGATGCCGGGCCAGCCGGGGCCGAGGGCGACGTCCATGACGCCGGCCGGCGCGTCCTCCGCCTCGAGATTGACGAGGGCGATTCGGAGCGCCTCCTCGGCGGTCGCGCGCCAGGCCTCGGGCTCGATCAGCCGGGCGAGGTCGTGCCGCCCGCCGCCCCCGGCGCTCCCGCTCTCGCGCCGGCCGTCCTTCTCGACGATGACGGCGACGTTGAGCCGCGCCATCGGGCGGACGTCGCTGAGCGCGGTGCCCTCGGGGCGCAGGATCTCCACCTCCTGCACCGAATTGGCGAGGCTGACGGTGACCTGCACGATGCGGGCGTCGCGCGCGCGCAGATAGCCGTCGATCTCGCGCAGAAGCTCGATCTTGCGGCCGACGGCCTGCTCGGAGACCGGGTCGAGCGGGCGATAGCGCGCCGCGTTGGTGCCCGGCGGCGGGGCGGCGAGAACGCCCCCGCCCTCGCGCGCGGCGAGGCGGGCGGTCTCCGCGGCGCGCTTCAGCGCGGCTTCCGTGAACTCGGTGGCATGGGCGTAGCCCGTGGCCGCCCCCGCGACGCAGCGCAGGCCGAAGCCCTCCGCGGCGTCGTAGCTCGCCGTGCGCAGGCGGCCGTCGTCGAAGCCGAGCACCTCGGCGCGGCGGCGTTCGAGGAACAGCTCGCCGTCCTCGGCGCCCGCGAGCGCCTCGCGCAGGATCGCGAGCGTGCGGTCCCGGTCGAGCTCGGTCTCGAAGGGGCGGAAGGTTTCGGTGAGCTCTGTCATGGGTCCTCCGAAGGGGCTCGCTGCGCCGCACCATGATCTCGGTCAAGCCGGCGCCTCAGAGCGGCGACTTGCCGCAAACCCGCTGCTTGCGGGTCTCGAACCCCTAAGTGATACAACACGGGCGAAAAGGCAAATCGGGCGCGCCGCCCTTTCGCCAGCGCGCTCCAGGACGTGACAGGAATTTCCGCGATGCTGATGCGACTGACCGCCATGACCGCCCTCGCCGCTGCCGCTCTCTCCGCCACTCCCGCGGCGGCCGAGGAGGTGACCGGAAAGCCCGTCCCGGGCGGCATCAACCTGCAGCCGGCCGCGACCGCGGCGATGGCGGATCTCGTCTGGCTCGACAACATGCTGCTCGTGATCATCACCGCGATCACGGTCTTCGTCACGGCGCTCCTGCTCTACACGATCTGGCGCTACCGGGCGAGCAAGAACCCCGAGCCGCAGACCTTCACCCACAACGCGACCGTCGAGGTGATCTGGACCGCGGTGCCGGTGCTGATCCTGGTGGCGATCGCGATCCCCTCGCTGCGCCTCCTCGACACCCAGCTCACCGTTCCCACCCCCGAGCTCACCATCAAGGCGACCGGCTATCAGTGGTATTGGGGCTACGAGTATCCCGACCAGGACATCTCCTTCGATGCCTATCCCGTGGGCTACTACGCCACGAGCGAGGAGGAGCGCATGCAGGAACTGGAGGAGGCGGGGTATTCGCGGGACGAGTATCTGCTCGCCACCGACAACCGCGTCGTCGTGCCGGTCAACACCAACGTGCATCTGCTCGTTACCGGCGCCGACGTGATCCACAACTGGGCGATGCCGGCCTTCGGCATCAAGATCGACGCCATCCCCGGGCGCATCAACGAGGCCTGGTTCAACGTTGAGCGGCCCGGCACCTATTTCGGCCAGTGCTCGGAGCTCTGCGGCATGCACCATGCCTATATGCCGATCACGGTCGAGGCGGTGAGCCGGGAGGACTACGACGCCTGGATCGCCGAGCAGACCGCGAAGGCCGAGGGCCGGACCGAGATGGCCGCCGCCGAGGGCGAGCGCGCCGTCGACTGAGCCCCCCGTGCCGCCCGAGCGGGCCCCCGCGCCCGCGCCCCGACCCCGCTGACCCGAGAGGCCCGCGTTGACCGACGCCACGACCCAGACGCCCGACCTCGCGATCGCCGCCCCGGAGCCGGCCTTCGCCGACTACATCGCGCTCCTGAAGCCGCGGGTGATGCGCCTCGTCGTCTTCACCGCGCTCGCCGCCATGGTGTCCGCGCCGGCCGGCGCGCATCCGGTGATCGCGCTCGCGGCGCTCGTCTGCATCGCGGTGGGGGCGGGGGCGTCGGGGGCGCTCAACATGTGGGTCGACGCCGATATCGACGCCGCGATGCGCCGAACCGCCCGCCGCCCGATCCCCGCGGGCCGGGTGGAGCGCGGCGAGGCGCTCGGCCTCGGCATCGGCCTCTCCATCCTCTCCGTGGTGATGCTGACGGTGATCGCCAATCCGCTGGCGGCCGCCGTGCTCGCCTTCACCATCTTCTTCTACGCGGTGATCTATTCGATCTGGCTGAAGCGGGCGACGCCGCAGAACATCGTCATCGGCGGCGCCGCGGGCGCCTTCCCGCCGCTGATCGCCTGGATCGCGGTGACGGGGGAGATCGCCGTCGCGCCGATCCTGATGTTCCTGGTCATCTTCCTCTGGACGCCGCCGCATTTCTGGGCGCTCGCGCTCTTCCGCAACGAGGACTACGCCCGCGTCGGCGTGCCGATGTTGCCCGTGGTGGCGGGCGAGCGGGCGACGCGGCGCCAGATCTGGTGGTATACGCTCGCGCTGGCGCCGACGCCGGTGCTCCTCGCGCTCTCCGAGGCGGGTGGGCCGGTGACGCTCGCGGTCGCCGTGCTCGGCACGGTGGTCTTTGCGGTGCGCGCCCGGGCCGTGGCGGTCCGCCGCGCGGAGGACGCGGCGGCGGACGGCTACCGCGCCGAGAAGACGCTCTTCGGCGTCTCGATCGTCTATCTCTTCGCGATTTTCGCGGCGCTCATCCTCGACGCCGCGCTCTTCGCGCTCGTCCCCGGCCTCGACTGGCCGGCCTGGTTCTGATCCCGGAGGTGCGACCATGATCCGACGCGACCACGAGCTGCATATCCGCCGGCGGGGCCGCAATGTCGGCGTCCTCGCCGCCCTGATCGCCTTCATCGGGCTTCTGTTCCTCGTCACCGTCGTCAAGCTGGGCGGGCAAGCCGCCAATCCGTGGGGCTGACACCATGAGCGACCGCACTCCGAATCTCGCCAGGAAAGCCATCCCCTTCGTGGGGGTCGCCTTGGGCATGCTCGGCATGGCCTATGCCGCCGTGCCGCTCTACGACCTCTTTTGCCGCGTCACCGGCTTCGGCGGGCGCCCGATGGAGCGCACCGAGGCGGCCTCCGAGGTGCTCGACCGCACCATCACCGTGCGCTTCGACGCCTCGACCGCCCGCGACATGCCCTGGGAGTTCAAGCCCGTCGCGACGACGCAGGAGATCCGCATCGGCGAGACCGGGCTCGCCTTCTACGAGGCGCACAACCCGACCGACCGTCCGATCACCGGCACCGCGAGCTTCAACGTCGCGCCGTTCTCCATGGGCGGCTATTTCGTGAAGATCGACTGCTTCTGCTTCACCGAGCAGGTGCTCGAGCCCGGCGAGACGATGCTGATGCCGGTGACCTACTACGTCGATCCGGAGATGATCGAGGACGAGGAGACGGTGGGCGTGACCAAGGTGACGCTCTCCTACACCTTCTACGAGCAAGAGACCGAGCGCCGCGCAGCGCTCGACTGAAGATCCTGGGAGCGGGGCCGCGGCCCCGGAGGCGCATCGGAGACCGGCTGATGGCACACGAGAAGAACCACCCCTACCACATCCTGGAGCCGAGCCCCTGGCCCGTGCTCGGCGCCCTCGGCACCCTTCTGATGCTCTGCGGAGCGGTGCTGTTCTTCCACGACGTCACGCCTTGGCTGATGGTCGTCGGCTTCGTCGTGGTCTGCTACACGATGTATGTCTGGTGGGCGGACATGGTGAAGGAGGCGCATCAGGGCGACCACACGCCCGTGGTGCAGATCGGGCTCCGGCTCGGCTTCATCCTCTTCATCGTCTCCGAGGTGATGTTCTTCTCGGCCTGGTTCTGGTCGTTCTTCAAGCATGCGATCTTCCCGGTGCCCGAGATCGAGGGGGCGCTGCAGTCGACCCTCGACCTGCCGGTCGGCCCCTGGCCGCCGGAGGGGATCACCACCTTCGACCCCTGGGATCTGCCGCTCCTCAACACGCTGATCCTGCTGCTCTCGGGCTGCACCGTCACCTGGGCGCATCACGCGCTGCTCGAGAACAAGCGCCCGGCGCTGCTCTACGGTCTGCTGATCACGGTGCTGCTCGGCGCGGTGTTCACGATCTTCCAGGCCTATGAATACAGCCATGCGGAGTTCTCGTTCTCCGGCAACATCTACGGCGCGAACTTCTTCATGGCGACCGGGTTTCACGGCTTCCACGTGCTGGTGGGGACGCTGTTCCTGCTGGTCTGTCTGATCCGGGCCTCGCGCGGGCATTTCAGCCCGACGCAGCATCTCGGGTTCGAGGCGGCGGCCTGGTATTGGCACTTCGTCGACGTGGTGTGGCTGTTCCTCTT